>QUFP01000046.1 GCA_003478935.1 Firmicutes bacterium AF25-13AC | reverse complement strand
AAGATACCAGGGTCAAAAGCTCCAAAAGCCGTTCGTGCTTGCACGATTAGGTTTTTGAGCTTGGGACCCGCAAAAACATGAGGATGCAGCGATTTTCAAGGAAAATCAGCGAATCCGAATGTTTTTAGAATTGCGAAAGTTGCATAGCAACGGAGCAATTCGTGGATATCAGTTGGGGGCAAAATACCTTTTGACCACAACATCATAATATTAATCCGAAAATACAATAAAAGGACCATAACAAAATGGAGACAAAAATTATTCATATAACAAAAGAAAATATAGAAGCAACCGCAAAAGAAGCCGCAGATGTGTGGGCACAGGGCGGTCTTGTTGCATTTCCAACTGAGACTGTGTATGGTCTTGGCGGAAATGGATTAAATAAGGAGGCGTCAAAGAAAATCTATGCTGCAAAAGGACGTCCATCTGACAATCCATTGATTTTGCATATCGCTGATATGGAACAGTTCTATCCGCTCATAAAGACAGATAACGCAAAGATTATTGCACGAGCAGAAGCACTTGCCGATGTATTTTGGCCAGGACCACTGACCATGATTTTGCCAAAGGCTGACAATATTCCGTACGAGACAACAGGCGGTCTTGATACTGTTGCGATTCGTATGCCGTCCCACTTGGTGGCTAGGGCATTATTGCAGGAATGTAAGATGCCAATTGCAGCGCCTAGTGCAAATCTTTCAGGACGTCCAAGTCCGACAAGCGCAAGCCATGTAATTGAAGATATGAATGGACGAATCGAAATGATCATTGATGGCGGTGATGTTGGAATTGGTGTGGAATCGACAATTATTGATCTGACTGGAGAAGTGCCGATGTTGCTTCGCCCTGGCTTTGTAACACCAGAGATGCTGCAGCAGGTATTAGGCACAGTAGAGACAGATGCTGCAGTTTATCGTCAGGTAGGAAAGGATGTGCATCCTAAAGCTCCAGGCATGAAGTATCGCCATTATGCGCCAAAGGCATCTATGGTTTTAGTGGAAGGCGCGCAGGATAAGGTGATTACTTATATCAATGAGGAGGCAAAAAAGAAGAGAGAGCAGGGGCTTCGTATTGGAATTATGGCAACAGATGAGTCCAAAGAGTTGTATAAGGCAGATGTAGTTATTTCAGTTGGAAGCCGGATTTCAATGGATAGTGTTGCGCATAATCTGTTTAGGGCACTTAGAGATTTTGATGAAGAAAATGTAGATTTTATCTACTCAGAGAGCTTTGATACAAGTGGCTGCGGCTTTGCTGTTATGAATCGTTTGCTTAAAGCGGCAGGTCATCAGGTTGTGAAGCTGTGATGAAAAAATGTGTTTAAACGGCAGATGATATATACAAGTACAGTGAAAGGGCAGAACATTGGGGAGAGAACGAATACGAAAAGTGGCACTTGTGACCATATGGATTCTGGCAGTAGCAGCAGCTGTGATTTTTCGCCATGTGGCGCGCCTGACCACAAATTTAAAATTATCTGTGTGGCTAAGTGATGGACGCACAGCAATTTATTTTATTACATATATTGTCTGGGGCATCTTGCTGCGCCGTCATGTTGTCGTGCGCACAGTAAAAAGATGGCTAAGTGCGATAGTCTTCCTTATGCTTTTCTGGATGATTGTGCGCACAGTAAAATTTAGGCTGCCAAATACATCTGTATGGGGAAGATATTTGTGGTACAGCTATTATCTTCCAATGATTTTTATTCCTCTTTTTTGTTTGTACACATCGCTTCACATTAGAAAATCAGAGGATTACAGACTGCCGTTATGGAGCGTTTTTGCAGCAGGGATTAGTACTGCACTTTTTGTACTTGTAATGACAAATGATGTTCATCAGGCTGTTTTTTCATTTGGAGAGGAAACTTTCTGGTCAGATGATCAGTATCATTATTCGTGGGGATATTATATAGTAATGATATGGGTAGCTGTATGTATGTGCATGACATTATTATTTATGATGCGAGGTGCAAAGGTACCACACAGCAAAAAGAGAAAGCTTCTGCCGTTTGTGCCAATTATTCTGATTGGAATTTATGCTATATCGTATATTGCCAAAATACAAGTTTTAAGATTAATAGCAGGAGATATGACATCAGTAATCTGTCAGCTTGTGATGATTTCCATTACGTGTTGTATGTGGAGTGGTCTCATTCCTGTTAATACAGGCTATGAACAATTTTTTAATGGCAGCACGCTAAATGCACAGATCAGACGAAATGATGCGAGTATACTGGCAAGTAGTCATAATAGCTCGTTATTATCTGAGCAGATGGTTAGGCAGGCAATGCAGACAGGATGCTGTACAGAAAAAAATGTCCGCGTCAAGGCAGGTGCAATAAAGGGAGGTTTTGTAGTCTGGCAGGAGGATATATCTCTACTTAATACATTGCTAGAGTCACTTCAAAAAAGCGAGAAAGAGCTTGAAGTCAGCAATGCATTGTTAAAGGCAGAAAATGAAATAGAAGAAAAGCAGGCCAAAATTGCAGCTCAGACGCAGCTTTATGACAGGATAGAAGCTGATATGAAAAAAACAATTCAGCAAATTGCATCTGAGCTTTCAGAAAAAAAAGAGAATACAGCGAGAGAACAGCTTTTTAAGATCAGCGTAATTGGAACTTATATGAAGCGCCGCTGCAATCTTTTGTTTTTGGGGCAAAAAAATGATCAGATTTTACTGGATGAACTTTTATTTTGCATTAGAGAGTCAGTTGACAATATGAAATGGGCTGGAGTTGACGGTGATGTTTTTTGCACAAAAGAGGGCAAGGTACCATTTTTATTAGTACTGCAGATGTATGATTGCTTTGAACAGATTATAGAGTTGTTTTTAAAGACAATGGAAACTATTTTTGTTAGAATAAGCACAGACAATGGAAATCTTGCACTTAGAATGATGATTGCGCAAGGATTAGAAAAAAAGAATGGACAGCCAGTAATGATCGAGCAGGTACATGCAGTGTTTGATGAAAATACCATATATAAGGTTATTATGGAAGAGGATGAGTGGATAATTCATGTGGAGAAATATGTTTCAAAATCGCAGAGCAGCGATCAAGGAAGGCGGTGATAATCTTCCAATGGGGCTATGCTTTGCGGCTCAATCAGGCAATGTGTTATTTTTAAATCGAATGATGGAATCGTTAAGCTATAGGCTTATAGGAGAGTCGCTGCAAAATGCAACATATTTTTGGGACAGAATTGCAGACGGAAACTTGCAAAATGGAATTGTGTGCGAAAAACGGCCAGAGCTTACAAAAGAAAATCAATACTTGATCCGCTTTGCAAATGGAGAGTGCAGAACATTTACAAGGTCAATACTAGAGTTGGACGGCGAAGAAATCGTGGAAATTACATCAGCAGATACGACGGATCTGTATGGACTTTTGTGTGAACAGGAACGAAAAAATAAGTCATTATTTCAGATTAGAAAACGCCTCAGGAATATCAAAAGCAGATTGTGAAGGCAGCAAGAGATGAGGAATTGCTTCAGGCAAAGATGCGCTTTCATGATGAGCTTGGAAGAACACTTATGCAGACAAGACGAGCACTTTTGGATGATAAAGGTGAGGATGCTGTTTTGGAAGCATTAGATTCCTGGAAAAAAACAATTACGATTTTCGATTTAGGAGAGCGGCGTACAAAGACAAAAGATCCGCTTACGTATCTGATTCAGACAGCAAATGCAGTAGGTGTGAAACTTGTGTTTTTAGGAGATTTTCCAAAAGAGCAGGAAATTCGGGAACTCGCAGTGAAAATTGCAGTAGAGGCACTTACAAATGCAGTTCGTCACGCAGATGCACGGAAGCTTCGAATCGAAAGTAAAAAAGAAAATGGATGGCAAATATTAAGTTTTCAAAATGATGGAAATAAGCCGAAGGGACCAATAGAACCAGTCGGTGGACTGGCAGGTTTGATCAGGCAGATTGAGGCAGCTGGAGGAGTGGTCACAATTGAATGGACGCCAAGGTTTAGCCTTACTGTTAAACTTATCTGTACCTGCTAGTAAAGTTACAGATAAGTTTGAGCGCAAAAGCGCAGAAAGGCAGGCATATGGTAAATACAAAAAGAAAAAGATATCGCACAATGATTGTAGAGGATGATCCAATGGCAGCGCGCCATCTGGAAATGGTGTTAGATAAGATGGAGAAAATCTTTATATCATATGTGATTGAAAATGCGCTGATGGCAGAGGCATATTGCTGCCGTGAACATATTGATCTGATTTTAATGGATGTCTGCACGGCAATGAATGCTAGTGGACTAGAGGCTGCTGTTAAAATTAAAAAAAATTTTCCGGCTGTGAAAATTCTTATCTTGACATCGCAGCTTGATCCGGAACTTTTACGAAGAGCGCGTGAGGCAAAAATCGAGGGATTCTGCTACAAACTTTCTGATGACAGTGAGATTACTGCGGCAATTTGCGCAGTTATTAACGGAGAAAATGTTTATCCGGATGAAATACCAGTTGTTAAGATTGGGAATGCATGGAGCACAGAGATTGACTGGCAGCATATGAATGTTTTGAGAGAGTTATCAGCAGGAAAAATGGATGAAGAGATTGCAAAGACGCTTCATCTTTCAGTATACACTGTAAAAAAATATATATCACATTTAAAGGATATGACAGGTTATCGAAATCGCACAGAGCTGGCAGTTGCGGCAAGCCGTCTGGGATTAGTAACACCAGGATATTAAAAAGTACACAAAAGAGTATTCTTTTTCTCATAGGAATTGTATATACTAAAAGAACAAAGATATAGCAAAAGTGAGACAACAATTAAGTTCAGAAAGGAGAGGCCTATGAGAAAAAAAGTGTACGCAGCGTGGATTTTAGCTATTATTATGGTCATGTCTGGTGTTTTATGTACACAGGCAGAGACAGTGTCTACGGGAAAGGCACATGGAAGCAAAGTAAATACGACGGGGGAGACCACTCCGACAGAAGCAGAAAAGCAGTTTGAGGAAGCAGAGCAGATTCATGTGACAGTTAGATACAGTTCTGACTGGGAATATAGTGAGTACTCATATAGTTCAGATTATGGATCTTATGTGGAGTTAAGTATTCCGGATGATGGAATTTACGTGCGAATTAATGCAAGCATCAATACCCCGCTTGATTATGCATCTGAGCTATATGATTTTGGAATCAATGCTTATGATGTGATTGTAGAGGACTCCTGCGAAACTGTTTCAATCGGAGGAATGGAATTTGTTCAGGGAGAAAATGATTATTACAAAGCATTTTTTGGATACGATCAAGAATCTGCTATGTATGCAAAAATTATGGTATATGGAGATCCTGAGGATCCTCGTGTAACAGAACTGATAGATAATGTTACATTCCATAAAAAGGAATACACTAAAACAAAAACACCATGGTATTGGGATGGAGAGGTTTATGTTCCAAAAGATACAGAACCAGTTCAAGTAGGAAATTTCACAGTTGAAGCAGAATATCTTCCAATTGATACTGTATATCCTACCTTCAATAATGGATATTCAAAAGTAGCAAAATCAGGCGGATGGTATTATGTACTTACAGATGGAGACGTTAGCGAGTACAGTGATGAAGATGGAGGACTCGCATATGAAGGAGATGTCTATTTTGATTTTGATGTTGAAAATATCTTTGGAGACGAAGATGGAAATCTGTATGCACTTGGAAATGGCGGACCGTTTGTTCGATGGGGTACAGAAGAGGATGAAGTGTTGCTTAATTACTGCGTAATGGTGTCACTGCATCCATCAGGAAAGAAAGCGGTTGGATGGAGCTACAGCAACAGTATCACAGAATACGACTTTGAAACAGGAACTAATAAAGAACGTGTAATTGATCCAGTTGAGGGTATCAATTCAGTCAGTGTAACAAAGGACTATCAGGCAGTATGTGGATATAAGGAATCAGAGACATTGCTTAATATCTATGATAATAATTGGAATGAAGTGATGACAATTAGTTCAACAGATACAGAAAGCGGTATGTTAGAAGGTGTATCTGCATTTGAGCAGACACAAAATGGCTGGGTTATATTTGACAGTTGGATGGAAAATGTAATCTTTGTTGGTTTTGATGGTGCGATCCTCAAAGAGGTTTCTTATGAAGAATTATTTGGAACTTTAAATTGGCCATATGTAAACGGAACCTGCATGGATGAAGAGGGAAATGTGATCGTTGCGATTACAGATCAACGCGAAGATAATTCATGCTATGAAACAATTATTTTCAAACTGAAGGGCTTCTGATAAGCAGCTAGAGGAGGGAGAAATCCCTCCTCTTTTTTAACGTAGATAAGCAAGTAGCGAAGCGGATTGCGAATAGCTACCTTGTTAAAAATGTTAGAAAATTCTGATAATTAAGAAATGAAAAATAAACAGTGAAAATAAATGAAAAATATTTTAAAAAAGTACTTGACAAATAGAAAAAGACAGGATATAATGAAGTCACAAACAAAGAAAAACAACTCAAGTAAGATATTAGAAATAAATCTTACAAGAAATCTAAAAAGGAGGTACAGTCCAATGGGATAGTAATCAAAATCTAAAAAAGCTGAAAAGCAAAAATGATCGAAAAGAGGTACGGACCAATGGGACGGTAAGTGGTATTAGAAGAGATCAGAAAGAAAGCTGAAAAGCAAAACGATTGGAAAGAGGTACAGTCCGATGGCATAGAAAGTAAATGTACAAAGTACAAAAGCAGAAAGTACATAGAAGAACAAAAATGTATGAAGTGGAGTACAGTCCAATGGTGTAGTGAAAGGCTAATAGGCAGAGAATAAAAAAGAAAAACAAATAAGAATTATCAGACGAAGTCAGATAAATGTTTTTCAAGTCTCATAAAGGTTTGTAGTGAAGAATAAAGAATAAAGATAGATGAATGAAATGAAGTTAGTTTAATAGGAGAACGGTAAAAGACCGATAACATAAAAGTAACAAGCTAACGAAGGCAAAAGAAGATAAAGAAGAGGAACGGAAAACAAATAAAACTAAATAATTGAAAGAGGTAAAATCCGATGGATGAAATAGTTTGACAGCGGGCATCAAAAAGAAGAAAAGATGCCCGCTTTTTAGTGCGCAAAAATAGTGTACGAAATTTATTAGCTCAAATTGCTGAGACAGCTAGCATGACACGTGAACGGTAACGCGAATTTTGAACATGTCTTTGTCAAATATTCGATTCTCTTTCTGATATCAAATTGGTATAATAAAAATACAATAAAAGACGGAGGTGCTAAAAAATGAAGGGAAAGAGAATAAGTGCACTTGCAACAGCCAGCTTGATGGCTATGACAGCGTTAGCAACAATGCCACAGCTTGCAATGGCAGATGAAGAAAAGACAGTCATTAACATTTGGTCAAAGGATCGTCACGATGCTGATTATGTACAGAAGAAGGTTGATGAGTACAACGAAAACAATACTGATAACATTGAAGTAAATTATCAGCTGTACACAGATAATTACACACAGGCAGTTGATATGGCTGTGCAGAGCGGAGAAATGCCAGATATTCTTGTATTCCAGGATCAGATGTTTGATAAGTACATAGGCGAAGATCAGTGGGCAGATTTATATGAATTTATGGATGATGACATGAAGGAAATGTTTAAGGATGTTATCCATGAAGGATATAATGAGTTTGACGGAAAGCTTTATTTTATTCCGACAACAGGAACTACATGTCGTTTGTTCTACAACAAAGAAATCTTTGATCGGGTTGGAATCGAAAATCCACCAAAAACACTTGAGGAGATGGTTGAGGATGCTAAACTGATCACTGCTGAGCTGGCAGGCGAAGGAATCTATGGATTTGCAGAGAATATGAAGAGTGCAAGCTCAGGTCTTAATCGTTCCATGATCGTTGGACTTCAGAGAGAGACTGGAGCGCCAATGGGATATGATTTTGAAAAGGGCGAGTATGATTTTACTACATGGGCAGACGAGCTTAAGCTTTGGACAGAGCTTTTGTCAGATGAATGTGCATTCCCAGGATGCGAATCTCTTGATATAGATCCGCTTCGTACTCAGTTTGCAGCAGGAAAGATTGGTATGTATATGTCATACAGCCATGCAGAGCCAGGTGTTTACGCAAATCAGTTCCCAATGGATTCAGATAAATGGGATTGTGCACCAATTCCGACAGCAGGCGGAAAAGAACTGGGAAAGCAGTATTTTAGCGGAACCAGCAGCTATTTATTAAATGCAAAGAGTGAGAATCTGGAGAAAGCATACAAGGTTTACCATGATATTTTCACAACAGAGGATTATCTGGTTGGATATTATGAAGGCGGATATGGTGTAAGTATTATTCCAGCAATTCTTGAGAAAGCAGAGCCAAGTGATGACTTCAAGAACAAGGAATGGCTTAAGATTAATCCTGAGACCGATGCACTTCTTCCGAAGCCGCCGCACAGCGCATTTACATCTGGAATGATCGTAGAGGGTGAGGATATGTTTAAGACTTGTGAATCCATTTATTATGGAGGCGCAGATATCGAATCAACTCTTCAGGATTTGACAGACCGCTATAACAAAGCTTATCAGGAAGCAATCGAAAATGGCACTGGATATGAAATTAAGATCGAAAATTATGATCCGATGAATCCAACATTACAGTAAGAAGAATGGGCTGCTTCATTTGAAGCGGCCCTATTTTTAATAGGAGAAATAACTTTATGAATAAAAAAAGAAAAATAAAACAAAATTTGCAGGCATATTCTTTCCTGCTGCCAAATCTGATTTTGTTTATTGTTTGTACGCTTTATCCTGTTGTTTGGGCATTAAAATATGTATTTTATCAGTATGGAGGCTATGGTACAGGAGAGCCGCGTTTTGTCGGCTTTGAAAATCTAGCACGTGTATTTCGTGACAGTGTTTATTGGAAAAGTGTTGCAAATACATTTGTATATGGTTTTGGAAAAATAGTATTTATTATTCCACTAGCTTTCTTTCTAGCCTTTTTGTTAAACAAGCAGACAAAAGGAAACAGCGTGGCGCAGAGCATTATTTTTCTGCCAACTATCATGAGTTCAGCCGTTATGGGACTTGTTTTTTATTTATTATTTAATGCCTACAATGGAGAAGTTAATAAGATACTTATGAGTGCACATATCATAAACAGACCAATTAACTGGCTTGGAAAAGATCATGCAATGCAGACACTTATTATTACAGCTATTTGGGGTGGTGTTGGAAATTACATGGTGTATTTTATAGCCGGAATCCAGCAGGTATCGCAGGATGCAATTGAGAGTGCAAGAATTGACGGAGCAGGCCGATTAAAAACAATATGGTATATTATAATTCCTATGCTCGGACCGATTTTAAAAATTATTCTAATGCTGGCAATCACATCAGCTTTTCATGATATCACTAATGTAATGGTATTAACAGAAGGTGGCCCTACAAATTCCACAATGGTAATGTCTTTATATGGATATCGTTATTTCTTCCCGGTCTCTGCAGCAGAAAGCACGGTGCCGCAGTACGGATATGGAGCTGCAGTAAGTGTAGTATCGGCAGCAATCACTGGTATTGTTACAGTACTTTATCTGAAGGCATCCAAAAAATTAGATGATATTTATTAAAAGTCTGGGAGGCGGCTATGAAACAATTGAAAAAAAGAAAACACATGTCCGCGTCTGATATGGGCGTTGGAACAATAAAATGGATCTTTCTGGCGGTGATGATCGTATTTACGCTATATCCTGTTATTTACACTGTGATTGGCTCTTTTAAGACAAATGCTGAACTGACACAAGGAAGTCATTTTTGGCCAGAAGAGTGGCATTTTGAAAATTATTACAGAGCATTTGTAGAAGCTGATTTTGCTCATTATACATTAAATAGTGTAATTGTAAGTTTTGCAGTTACATTGCTTGCAGCAGTAACATGTTCGCTTGCTGGATTTATTCTTGCAAGGAGAGATTTTGTTGGCAAGAAACTAATTCTTGGTCTTTATATGTCGATGATGTTTGTTTCTTTGGGATCAGTTACATTGTATCCGATTTATGAGCTGATGCGTGCAATGAAATTGAATAAAACGATATTTGCACTTGTTGTTGCACTGACTGGAGGACAGGCGACTAATGTCTTTTTAGTGATGGGATTTACAAAGGGAATCCCGAAGGAACTAGATGAGGCAGCAACTATTGACGGCTGCAGTATCTATGGCGTGTATGCAAAAATTTTGCTTCCGCTTAGCAAACCAATTCTTGCAGTTGTAGCACTTTTTTCATTTAGAAATGCATGGAATGATTATATTACAAGTATGATTATGAGTATTGCAACACCAAAGTTGAAGACACTGACAGTTGCGGTTGTACAGTTAAAATATTCCGTAAATGCAGCAGCAGAATGGCACATTATGTTGGCAGGTGCGTCAATTGCGATTATTCCGATTCTTGTTGTATATCTGTTTGCAAATAAGCAGTTCATTGCCGGACTGACATCTGGTGCAGTTAAGGGCTGATCATGCTAATGCTTGTCTTGGACAACATTTAGAAAATGTGATATAGTAACGAAAAAGAAAGCAGCAAAAATAGAAGGTGAAAAAGTGAAAAGATTTCTAAACAATTTGAAGTTTAAAAGTAAAATTCTCTTTATCGTCGGCGCTTTGTTTTTTGTTACAGCAACGGTTGGCGGTATTACGTATTATCATTATGCAGCGCAGGATGTGGAAAAAAATTTTAAGGCAGGTGCTGAAGATGTTCTGACGCAGCTGACTGATACACTTGATCTGCGTTTGAATGCGGTTGAGATGCGTGTGCGCGGTCTGGTTTCTAATACAACATTTATGCGTACAATGGTTAATTACCTTAATAAACCAGATGAAAAAAATAGAGTAAAGGCGCTTGGAGAGGTAGCTAGCTTTTTAAAGGATCTGGAGAGTGGAGAATCGCTGGTGCATTCCTCCTATATTTACACAGATAAAGGTGATTTTGAAAATTTTATCAGGATGCGCAATTGGTCATTTGATTTTAAAACATCAAAATTTTATCAGGTATATCAAGAACAAGGTGTTTTAGCAGTACAATGGTTTCCAACGCAGAAAGATGAGATTTTTAAGGACGAAGACGATGTGATTCCTTATGTGCGTCGTTTTACGCTTGATGGTTATTATCACGGCGGTTATCAGTATTTAGTTGTGCAACTTAAAAAAGCGGAATTAGACCGCATATTATCTGGAAAATATGGCTATTTCGATCAGCTTTTGATTGTAAATGAAAATGGAGAATTTTTAGCTGGCTCAGATGGTGTAAATACAAAAAAATTAATTGAAATTGTAAAGCCATCTGTAAAAAATGGAAGTGCGGCAGAAAGCACGTATGAGCAGAATAAGATTAAATATTTAGTATTTTCAGATACACTTGATACAACAGGCTGGAGGATATTTGGCCTTCGTTCAAGAGATTCTCTATTGGGAAGTCTTCAAAGCCTACGTGTACTCATTGCAGAATTTACTGTGATAATTTTTCTGACAGCATTTGCTGCGTTACTGCTTGTGTCAAATAGTCTTACAGCAGCACTTACGCGTTTAGAAAAGCGAATGAGTATTGTTCAGGGCGGTGATTTCGAAGTTAGATTCTTTTATCCATATCAGGATGAGGTTGGAAGTCTCGCGAGAAGTTTTAACTGTATGCTTGATGAGATTGAACGTCTTGTCAAAAAGCAGGATGAGACGATTCAGGAACTAAAGCGGGAGCGTGATTTTGTAGCAGAGGTTCAAAAGCAAAAAAGAAAGGCAGAACTAAAGGCGCTGCAGGCACAGATTAATCCTCATTTTTTGTATAACACATTAAATGCAATTACGTGGCAGGCAGCTGATAAGGGAGAAGAAGAGATCAGTATTTTATCAAGCTCATTAGGACGTTTTTTCAGGATTAGTCTAAGTAAAGGTGCAGAGGTGATTTCACTTCGTGAAGAGATAGAGCATGTTACTAGCTATCTTGAGATCCAGAGCATTCGTTATGGTGCAAAATTGAATTATGATGTTGAAGTAGATTCTTCTCTTATGGAATATAAGGTGTTGAAGCTGATTTTACAGCCGCTGGCAGAAAATTCAATTTATCATGGAATTAAGGAAAAAGCACAGGCGGGATGGATTCATATTCGTGCACAGCTCATACATATAGATGAAGATAGTGACAGACTGCAAATTAGTGTGTGGGACAATGGTTTGGGAATTGCCTATGATATGTTAAAAAAAATCAACAATTCGCTTGCACACGGAGAGACTAATTTGGCTGATGGATATGGAATTTTTAATGTCAATGAGCGAATCAGACTGTATTATAGCGAACAGTATGGCCTTTTGTATGAGAGTGAGGAAGGAGAATGGACAAAGGCAATTCTGACACTTCCAGCAGTGAAAGCGGGGAATTAGATATGTATCAGATTTTAATTGTAGATGATGAAGAAAGAGTACGCGACTTGCTTGCAAAAAATATTAGCAAATTGCCGCTTGAAGTGGAGGTGGCAGCAGTAGCAAGTGATGGCAGAGAAGCGTTAGAATTAGCAATTCAATTAAAACCAGACATTGTGATTACTGATATTGCAATGCCATTTTTAAACGGTCTGGAATTAATTCGCAAAATGCGAGAAAATGGAATAGAGAGCAAAAATCTTATAATCAGTGGATATGATGAATTTGATTATGCAAGACAAGCCATTGCATTAGGCGTACAAAATTATTTGTTGAAACCTTTTCTTCCTAAAGACATCAAAAACGAATTGGAAAAGATTATTCGTGAACTAGATAGCCAAAGGGTGCTTCTTCAAAATATGGAAATGCTTGAAAATTTGGCACAGAGCCGCAATGCGCTTATGCGGGAAACTGTTTTAAAAGATATTCTTGAGGGCAGTCAGGAAAAGATGGACTTGTGGAAGGATAGTGGAATAAGAACTGATGCATCATGGTATGTAGCAGGAATTTTAAAATTGGAACAAAGTAAATGGGATTTTGCCAACCAGAACAAGGTGGAAGAATTTCTGGAAATGATCCGAGATCAATATTTTTCACCAGAGCTTTCAATGGATGCAGTCAGCTTTGACAAGAAATCACTTGCCGTTCTTTGGAGTGCGAATGGAATACATGCTGATATTGCACAAAAAAGAATTGTTGAAGGACTTACGCATATTCAGCAAAGCCTAAAAAAATACTATCAGATTCGGCTGACAGGTGCGTTGGGATCGTCGTATTGTACATTGAAGGAGGTTTGTCAGTCGTACCGAGAGGCACAGTCGGTATGGCGCGGTATGGTAGATGTATGTGACAAAATCAAGATATATCAAAAAGAAGAAAAAGAAAAGCAGCAAAATCTTGAGAGTGAAACAAAAAATCAAATTCGTTTTTGGAAAAATCAGATTCGCTTGTGCGTGAGAACAGGGCAGCAGCAGGAAGCACTTTCAAACCTTACTGGATTGATCAAAAGCTACGCAGCACTTGCTGATAAGAAAAATGATTACATATGTGCATCTGTTGCAGAGCTAATTTACGATATACAAAATGATATGGAAAAGGCGAACCATAAGAGGGAGTATGAACAGGCGTTGGAGATGACGGAGCGAAGACTTCGTTACGGAAGTTTGGCCGACATGAAAGAATTGTTGGAGGAATCAATTATTCGTTATTGCAGCATTGCAAGCAGCTGTCTGGAAGAGACAAAGGCTGAAAATGTGACAGAACTGATTCGAAATTTGATTGATGTAAATATTGGCTATGCTGGAATGGATCAGGAGTGGATTGCGTCACAAATTCATTTCAGTACCAGCTATATAAGGCAGGTTTTTAAACAAATTCTAAATGAAACGATAAGTGAATATATTATCAGAAAACGGATGGAGCTTGCTGGAAGACTGCTTAAAAACACGCCACTAAAAATACAGGAAATCGCACAGGAATGTGGATATGAGGATCAGCGATACTTTGCCAGCAGTTTTAAGAAGTTTTATGGATGTACACCAACAGAATATAAGCGAATTGTGGAGGAATGATAATGATACAGTTTACACAAAAAGAAATTGAACATTTACAAAAAAAGAAGAATGAATGTCCACAGGCAATTTTACGTCTTGAAGAGGAAGTAAAGGATATTCTTAAAGAACCGCTTTTAATTCCAAAGACAGGAATTGGAAACTGGTCACTTTATTATTACTGCCCGGATTGTTCAGTTAAGCTTGATTTTAACAGACATAGTCCAAAGGCACATCGCTGTCCGATCTGTGGTAAAATATGGACAGGTAGTCCTTATGATGAGAGTTGGTGGTGGATTGTCAGCATGAAAAACTGTGAAGCTGCATTTCGTATGGCACTTTTATATCAGATAGCGGATAGAAAGGATTGTGCAGATAAGGCGATAGAGATGATGCTTGCGTATGCATCATACTATAAAGATTATGAGGTGCACGGAGATATTCCATACAATGGACCAGGAAAAGCCGGAGCGCAGACTCTGGATGAAGCTAATTTTTTGAGAAGTTTTGCACTCACGTATGATCTTTTGGAAGCTTGTATGAGCACACAGCAGAAGGAAAAAATTCGTGACGGACTTCTGCTTCCGGGTGCAGAGTTTTTGATGGAGCATCGTCATATGCAGCTGCATAATCATGAGGTAATTATTAATTCTGCAATTGCTATTATTGGTTTGATCTTTGGCAAAGAGGAGCTTGTTAAAGAGGCTGTTTACGAAAAGTATGGTCTATTGTATCAGTTAGAGCATGGTATGCTCTCCAATCATATGTGGTTTGAGGGGGCGTTTGGTTATCACTTCTACGCGCTGACAAGCTTTTTTGCTTATGAAAAGTTTGCGCTTCATACACCGCATAGTCATATTCACCATCCAAATTATAAGGCAATGATGGAGCTTTTGTTTTCATATCTTGAGCCGGGCTTTAGAGTGCCGATGCTGAATGATACTAATTATGGTCATACGTCTTCTATCTATTATCTTTACGAATTTGCATATCGTGAAATCGGAGGCGATAAGCTTTTATATGTGCTTAGGGAACTTTATAAGGATGAGGCGCGCGATAATTTGGAAGCATTTATTTATGGTGTGGATGATTTGCCGCCTTGTGATATTGTTCCGACAGGAAATCATATCGAAGAGGGAAGCGGCAATTCAATTCTTCGCGGAAAGGATGGACGCTATCTATTATTTAAGCATGACTGCTATGGTGGTGAGCATGATCACTATGATCGTCTTGGTATTAGCTACGAGGCATTTGGAAAGCGCATAGCACCAGATCTTGGAACAACTGGCTATGGTGCACTGATGCATTATGATTATTATAAAAATACAGGTTCGCATAATACTGTCAATATTGAAGGGAACAATCAGGCACCAGTCAATGGTGTTTTGACAAAGTGGGAAGAAAATGATGGAATTTTATGTCTGGAAGCAAAAGCTGACTGGACGGTACCTTACAAGATGCCAGACAGTTTTACTATTGTCCAGTGGGATGAAGATGCGTATCGGACAGTTACAATGAAACGCACGATTCTTTGGGCACAAGAGTGGTTTGCCGAAGTATTTTTTGTAGATGGAATACCGCAGGGAAAAACAGCAGATTGGGTTATGCATTTTTCAGGCAGCGTTGTCAACAAACCAAGTGGAGAAGAAATCGCTTGCTTCTCAGACAAAAAGCCGTATAAGCATTTACATTCCATGATAAAGCTTCAGACAGAGAATACGAAGAAAAATGCTGTACAGACGATCTACCGTGATGATGATGTGCTGACGTGGGTATATGGTATGGATAATGGACAAAGTGTTTTTGTTGGAAAGGGACCAGATAATCCGTCCATTTCAGATATCAATTATAGAATTGAACGTGCAAATGGACCAAAGGCTGTATTTGCACATGTCATTGCGAGTGCATCAGAAAAACAAATTCAGACATACAAAAAAGGTACAATTTGTCCAATAGAGAAGGTTACATTTGAGCAGCGTGAAGAGGGTGTAAGCATTTGTGTTGTTCAGGCAGATGGAAAAAAGATTGAAAAAACAATAACAAACTAATAAAAAGCAATATGATGGACACAGGCTGGAAAAATATAAATTTTTCTTAGCTCTGTGTCCATTGTCATGATAAATAATTTATGGTATACTTTTGTCGAAGTAATTCGAGAAAGTTAAAAAAGGATGTAAAATTATGGACTTTTATTTGGGAAGATCAGATTGGAAAACATTGCAGCGTGGAGAAGAACATAGTTTTCTTTTGGTAAATGGTCTTGGTGGCTACTGCAGCCAGACAGTGATTGGCTCAAATGCGCGTCATGACCACAATTTGCTTACAGCAGCGCTTGTGGCACCAACAAAGCGTTTTGCATGGTGCGCCGAATAGAAGAAATTCTTCATGTGGGAAGCAATGCTTATCGTTTGGATTCGCAGGCATATGTTACATCATCAGATGATGCTGTAGGATTTCGCTTTCTTGACAGCTTTTTTTATGATGGACTGCCTTCTTGGGAATATATGGCAGAGGGCGTGCGTGTCACAAAACGTTTGACACTTGTATATGGAACGAACAGTCTTGCAATGCAGTATCAGCTTCATGCAGATGAGGGTGTGGATGCCTGGCTTGAGGTTATTCCAGTGTATGGCTTTCATTCAAAAAATGATCGTCCGCTTACATACGAGCCGATTAGCTGCCGAAAAAAAGAAGATCGCCTTTTTATGTCAACAAAAGAGGCAAGTTTGTATCTTGATACAGATGGTGATATCGAGTCAATGGAGGAAGTGCAAGTCCAGTGGTATCGTTTTGATCAGGATGGACCTGACGGACGAGATGGCTGGGGCGGCGGACGAAAGATTCACAAAATCAAGACAGCGCATACAACGGAAGAAGATATTGATAAGCGTGTGTTAAATGGCAGTGTGATGCTGAATTTGATTTATGGCATGGATGAGAACTGGATGGATCGAGAGCGCGAAAGAGAAGAAAAAACACAGAAAGATCTTTCAGCAGTATTTTCTCATTTATGGAATCAGGAGCATGAGCGCCAGAAAGCAGTTATGGAGCAAAGTGGAAGAGTAAGTGAAACGGCTCGTCAGTTAGCTGTAAGTGCACAAGCTCATTTGACAAGGCGTGATTCCACAGACGGAATGAGTATCATGGCAGGATTCCCATTTTTTGGCGATTGGGGACGTGATACGATGATTGCTTTTTATGGATGTACGCTTGCAATTGGTCAGATGGAGGCAGCAAAGAGTATTTTACAAACATTTATGCGTTATTGCCGCAGGGGAATCATGCCAAATCTTTTCCCAGAGGGCAAGGATGAGGTAATGTATAATACAGTAGATGCATCCTTGTTATTTATAAATGCTCTGTGGGAATATCTGCAGCATGTGACAGAGAAAGAGTGCGATCCTAGCTTTGAAGCAGAAGCAATTAAAATCGCAGAGTCGATCATCAGCTGGTATGAAAAAGGAACAGATTATAACATTCATATGGAAGAGGATGGTCTTCTTGCGGCTGGAAATGGTCTGTGGCAGCTGACGTGGATGGATGTGCGTTTTGGCGATATTTTGCCAACACCACGCCATGGAAAGCCAGTTGAGATCAATGCATACTGGTATAATGCTGTTTGTATAGTGAGAGAGCTTTTAAAAAAGCAGGGTGAAGAAGAAAAGGCAGCGCGCCTAGATGTGCTTTCAGAAAAAATCAAAAATAGCTTTTTAAAGAAATTTACAAAGATAGACGGTACACTTTATGATGTACTGCCTGAAAATGGAGAGCCGGATGATGCGTCAAAGCAGGTTCGCTGCAATGAAATTTTTGCATTGACAATGCCATTTACGATGATTGAAGCAAAACAGGCAAAAGCAATTCTTGCACAGGTAAGAAGAGAGCTTTACACACCAGTGGGATTAAGAAGTCTTTCGCTGTATGATCCGCAGTTTCATCCGCATTATGGCGGTACTCAGTTTGAGCGTGATATGGCATATCATCAGGGAACTGTGTGGGCATATCCGCTTGGTGCATATTATCGTGCATGTATTCGCTTTTCTGATGAACCAAAGCAGACAGCAAAGGATATTTTGCATCAGCTAGACCAGCTAAATGCAGCACTTGCAGAAGGATGTCTGGGACAAATTGCTGAGATTTATGATGGTGAATGTCCTGCTGAATCAAGAGGCTGCTTTGCGCAGGCATGGAGCGTGGCAGAGCTTCTTCGTGCTTATGAGGATGCGGAAACTGCTGTGGTTTTTGGGAGGAACATATGACAAAAAAAGAACTTGCGCTAGAGACAGTTGCACGTTTAAAAAAAGAATATCCTGATGCAGGATGTACGCTTGAGTATGAGGATGCATGGAAGCTTTTAATCAGCGTGCGTCTTGCAGCACAGTGTACAGACGCCAGAGTCAATCAGGTTGTCCATAGGCTTTATGAAAAATTTCCAACAATCAGTGCTCTGGCAGACGCAGATGAATCAGATATTGAAGAGATTGTGCGTCCATGTGGGCTGGGAAAAAGTAAGGCAAGAGACATAAAGGCTTGCATGACAATGCTTCGCGATGAGTATGACTGCAAGGTACCAGATGATTTTAATAAGCTGTTGAAGCTTCCGGGTGTTGGCAGAAAAAGTGCCAATCTAATTATGGGAGATGTATTTGGAAAGCCGGCAATTGTAACTGATACACATTGCATTCGACTTTCGAACCGCATTGGTCTGGTAGATGGTATAAAGGAGCCAAAGAAGGTTGAGATGGCATTATGGAAGCTGATTCCTCCAGAAGAAGGCAGTGATTTTTGTCATCGACTTGTTATTCACGGAAGAGAGATATGTACGGCAAGAACATCGCCATATTGTCATCGCTGCTGCTTAAATGACATATGCGAAAAAAATGGTGTCGAAAAAGAAAACAGCAAATAAAGGCAAAGAAAACAGCTAAGTTTTGCAAAACAAAACGAAGCATAAAGCAAAACAAAAATAGAAAATATCAACAGAAAGGAAAAGGAGATACGAAATCATGAAATTAACAGTATCACAGAAAAAAACAACACCAATTTCAAAGGATCTGATCGGAGTATTTTTTGAGGATATTAATTATGGTGCAGATGGCGGCATTTATGCAGAGCTTATTGAAAACCGTAACTTTGAATTTGTAGATTGCTATGGTGATAAGGGGGATTATTATACAATTTTTGACGGGGGATATGGCTGGAAGGCATACCCGACAGAGGACAGCGCTCGCTTGCAGGTCGTTTGTGGAAGTCCCGTTTCTGATGAAAATCCTCATTATCTTCGCTTTACAGCAAATGAGGCAGGTGCTGGCTTTTCCAATCAGGCATACAGCGGAATTACCTTAAAGAAAGGTGCTGCATATAACGTTTCCTTTTATGCAAGAGCAGTCAGCTTTTTAGGAGAGATCACTGCAAAGGTTGTAAAGGATGGCGTAACATATGCAGAGGGCAGTGTGCATATGGCAGAGGAAGATAAGATGCACTACTGGCACAAGTATACACTTACTGTAACTGCATCAGATGACGTAAATGGTGCGCTGTTTGTATTGGCACTTGCAGAAAAAGGAACAGCTGAGTTTGACTTTGTTTCCATGATTCCGGCAGATGCCGTTGCAGGTGTATTTAGAAAAGATACCTTTGAGATTTTACAGGCATTAAAGCCGGCATTTATGCGTTTCCCAGGCGGATGTATTGTAGAAGGAAATACAATGTCCAACCGCTATCGTTTCAAGGATACATTAAAGCGCATTGAAGACAGAAAGTGCAATTGGAACCGCTGGGCTGTACATAACAACCGCAAGGAAAATGATTTCCACAGTGAATTTTCTCACTATAACCAGACGCTTGGAATGGGTTATTATGAATTTTTCTTACTGTGTGATCTGATTGGTGCAAAGCCACTTCCTGTTATGAATGTAGGAATGGCATGTCAGTATCAGTCTTATGAGTACATGGAGATTGGAAGTGCAGAGTTTGAACAGATGGTTCAGGATACACTTGATTTAATTGAGTTTGCAAATGGTGATGAGTCAAGTAAGTGGGGAAAGGTTAGAGCACAGCTTGGTCATAAGGCACCGTTTGGGCTTGAGTATCTTGGAATTGGAAATGAGCAGTGGCAGATGGATAATACAGATTTCTTTGCGCGCTATAAGATTTTTGAACAGCGTATCCATGCAAAGTATCCAGAGATAAAGCTTATTGGTTCAGCAGGACCGGACGTTACCTCAAATCATTACACCGATGCATGGGAGTTCTACCGCAAGGAAAAGAAGAACAATCCAAATTTTGTTTATGCAATTGATGAGCATTATTATATGCCGCCGCAGTGGTTTTTGGAGCACAATGATTTTTACGATAATTATCCGAGAGATATAAAGGTATTTGCCGGTGAGTACGCAGCTCATGATCCAGAAATTAATATTGCCCATGTCAGCAAGAATAACTGGAAGGCTGGTATTAGTGAAGCAGCATTTTTGACAGGAATTGAGAGAAATGCCGATGTAGTAGCACTTTCCTCATATGCACCGCTGTTTGCAAGAGTAAATTATACGCAGTGGGCACCAGATCTGATTTGGATGGATGAAAATACTAGTTGGGGAACACCAAGCTATTATGTACAGAAAATGTTTTCAAAATTCCATGCAGAGAGCACACTTGATCTGGGAGATCAGATAGAAAAGCTTCGCGTACAGGGAATTTATTGCAGTGCAGGCGAAACAGTAGATAAAACTATTATAGTTAAGCTTGTAAATACAACAGACAATGAAGTAAGCATTGACCTTGAGAATGAGGAAGGGAAGGCACTGACACCAGTTAAAAAGACTGTTATGTGCGCGGCACTTACTGATTATAACTGTGCCAAGAACCCGATGCGTGTTGCACCGAAGGAAACTGTTGAATGTAGCAGCGAGATCAAAATGGCACCTCAGAGCTTTATTATAGTCGAAATTAAATAATATTTGTCAAAAAAAGACTTTCTTTTTCGTGAAAAATGAGCTATACTGTAGGCAAGTGCGCAGAGGATATTTGCGCTTGACAAACTGATTATTGACAGCAGACAGGAGAATACAATCATGAGATTTTTAGATGCAGAATTTGTTCAGGGATTCATTCGTATGGCAAACGACGGCTGGGAGCAGGGCTGGCATGAGAGAAACGGCGGAAACCTTTCTTATCGTGTAAAGCCGGAAGAGGTAGAGTCCGTTAAGGAAAACTTTGAGGCAAAGGAGTGGAAGCCAATCGGTACTAGCGTTCCGAATCTGGCAGGAGAATATTTTCTTGTAACAGGAAGCGGCAAGTATTTCCGCAATGTTATCATTAAACCAGAAGATTCCATCTGCATGATTGAGGTAGATGATAAGGGTGAAAATTACCGTATCGTATGGGGACTTGTAAATGGCGGAAGACCAACAAGTGAGCTGCCGTCTCATCTGATGAACCATGAGGTAAAGAAGCTTGCTACAAATGGTAAGTATCGTGTTATTTATCATGCACATACCACTAATGTAATTGCGCTGACCTTTGTTCTTCCATTAGAGGATAAGGTATTTACAAGAGAGCTTTGGGAGATGGCTACCGAGTGCCCAGTTGTATTCCCAGATGGTGTAGGTGTTGTTCCGTGGATGGTTCCAGGCGGAAGAGACATTGCAGTTGCTACAAGTGAGCTGATGAAGAAGTACGATGTTGCAATCTGGGCTCATCATGGTATGTTTGCAGCAGGTGAGGACTTTGATTTGACATTTGGTCTGATGCATACTGTAGAGAAGTCAGCAGAGATTCTTGTAAAGATGCTGTCCATGCAGCCAAACAAGCGTCAGACAATCACACCGCAGAATTTCCGCGACTTAGCGGTTGATTTTAAGGTAACTCTTCCAGAAGAGTTCCTTTATGAAAAATAAATTTAAAGGAGAAAGAAACAAATGGCTAACAGATTTGTGTTAAATGAGACATCTTATCATGGCGCAGGAGCAATTAAGGATATTGCTACCGAGGCAAAGGGAAGAGGATTTAAGAAAGCATTCGTATGCTCTGACCCGGATTTGATTAAATTTGGTGTTACAAAGAAGGTAATTGATGTACTTGAGGGAGCTGGTCTTGATTATGAGATCTACTCAAACATTAAGCCAAACCCAACAATCGAGAATGTACAGACTGGTGTTGAAGCATTCAAGAAGTCTGGTGCTGATTACCTGATCGCAATCGGTGGTGGTTCTTCTATGGATACCGCAAAGGGTATCGGTATTGTAATTGCAAACCCAGAGTTTGAGGATATCAGAAGCCTTGAGGGTGTTGCACCGACAAAGAATAAGTCTGTTCCGATTTTTGCAGTTCCGACTACTGCAGGTACTGCAGCAGAGGTAACAATCAACTACGTTATCACCGATGTTGAGAAGAATCGTAAGATGGTATGTGTAGACCCTAAGGATATTCCAGTTGTTGCATTTGTAGACCCAGAGATGATGTCTAGTATGCCAAAGGGACTGACAGCTGCAACTGGTATGGATGCACTTACTCATGCAATTGAGGGTTACATCACTGCAGGTGCTTGGGAGCTGTCTGATATGTTCCACTTAAAGGCAATCGAGATTATTTCCAGAAGCCTTCGCAATGCAGTAGCAAATACACCAGAGGGAAGAGCAGACATGGCTCTTGGACAGTATGTTGCAGGTATGGGATTCTCTAATGTAGGTCTTGGAATCGTTCACTCTATGGCACATCCTTTAGGAGCTCTGTATGATACACCGCACGGTGTTGCAAACGCAATTATCCTTCCGACAGTTATGGAGTACAATGCACCGGCTACTGGCGAGAAGTATCGTGAAATTGCAAGAGCAATGGGCGTTCAGGGTGTTGACAGCATGACTCAGGAAGAGTACCGCAAGGCTGCAATCGATGCAGTTCGCAAGCTGTCTGAGGATGTTGGTATTCCGGCTGACTTAAAGGCAATTGTTAAGGAAGAGGATATTCCGTTCTTAGCTCAGTCCGCATATGATGATGCATGCAGACCAGGAAATCCGAGAGAGACAAGTGTAGAGGAAATTGCAGAGCTGTACAAGTCTCTGATTTAAGAAAAATAAGTAGAAAGCTGTCGGCAGTTGCTGGCAGCTTTCTTTAAGAAGGGTAATAAAAAGAGTAACCGCGCATTTAATGCGCAGAAATGGGGTTTCTATGGATATACGAGAACTCAGAACTGAACATATCGAATTTTCAGGAGAGATCATGGATCGTGTACTTAGAAGTGCGATTTTAAATTCGAATGTAATCGATGTGATTCAGGACAACAAACGGCCATTTGATGAGCTTATGTCGAAATATCGCTGTGCAATTATGGAGATTGAGACAAAGTTTAAAGTATTGAATGAACAGTATTCACTTCAGTATGATCGCAATCCAATTGAAACGATAAAGACGAGATTAAAGTCAATGGAGAGTATCAGTCGTAAGCTGGCTCAAAAAGGAAAATCCTTTAGTGCAAAGTCAATGGAGGAAAATCTTGATGATATTGCCGGCGTGAGAGTAATATGCTCATTTCAGGAAGATATATATACACTGGCAAAATGTTTGCTTGATCAGGATGACATTGAGCTGCTTGAGACAAAGGATTATATTAAAAATCCAAAGCCAAGCGGATACCGCAGCCTTCATTTGATTGTACGTGTTCCAATTTTTCTTCAGAATGAAAAGTGTTTGATGAAGGTTGAGGTACAGCTGCGTACTATAGCAATGGATTTTTGGGCAAGCCTTGAGCACAAGTTGCGCTACAAAAAGGAGATTCCCGAATTTGAAAAGGATTCTCTTCAAAAAGAATTGTTTGAATGTGCACAGATGATCAATACATTAGATCAGCGTATGGAAGCAGTCAAAAACCGTTTGGCAGCAGGCGGACAATGGGAAAAATTATGAGCGAAAAATTGGAAAAAAATCTGGAGCAGACAGCATCAAAAAAGATGCGTCTGCTCAAACTATTTTGGTCTACTCTATATCTGAGTGCCTTTACATTTGGCGGTGGTTATGTCATCGTATCATTAATGAAAAAGAAATTTGTGGATGAACTTGGATGGATTGACGAGGAAGAGATGCTTGATCTTGTTGCAATTGCGCAGTCCACACCTGGCGCGATTGCTGTAAATGGTGCAATTGTAGTCGGTTATAAGCTGGAAGGTATTATTGGAGTTATAGCGGCGATTGCAGGAACAATTATTCCGCCATTTGTAATCATCTCTGTTATTTCATTTTTCTATGAGCTGTTTGCTTCAAATGTATATGTGCAGCAGGTGCTGACAGGAATGCAGGCAGGCGTTGGTGCAGTAATTGCATGTGTTGTATTTGATATGGGGAGCGGAATTGTCCGCTCAAAAAGTATATTATCTATGTGTATTATGATTGCAGCATTTGTAGCAGGTTATGTATTTAATGTCAATGTAGTATTGATTATTTTAGCCTGCGGTGCTTTAGGTGCAGTTCTTACACTAGCACAGAGAAAGAAGGTGCAGAAATGATTTACTTACAGTTATTTTTAAGTTTTCTTCAGATCGGCGCCTTTTCATTCGGAGGCGGATATGCTGCGATGCCACTTATTCAAAGTCAGGTGGTTGACAGTCACAAATGGCTTAGCATGGCAGAATTTACTAATTTAATAACGATTTCACAGATGACACCTGGTCCGATTGCGGTAAACAGCGCAACATTTGTGGGATTAAAGGTTGCGGGGCTTGGCGGAGCGGCTGTTGCGACAGCGGGATGTATCCTTCCTTCATGCATTCTAGTTACGCTTCTTGCAAAGCTTTATCTTCGTTACAGAAAAATGGATTTGTTACAGGGAATACTAGGAATGCTTCGCCCGGCAGTTGTTGCACTTATAGCTTCAGCAGGTGTTTCTATTCTAGTTACAGCTTTTTGGCCAGAAGGTATGATTTTGATTCAGAAGACACAGATTGATATGGTAATTATCTTTATTGCTGCTGTGTATCTGATTCAGTTTCGTAAGATGAATCCAGTGCTTGTCATGGTTTTAAGCGGCGTGGCAAAACTTGGTATTTATCTTGTAGGAACCTTCCTTTTGCGAATGGGGTTCTGAATAGTTACGGAAATTTTACGAAAATGAGAGGATAAACAATGCTTTTATATTTTATCAGACATGGACAGACAGACTGGAATAAAGACATGAGAATGCAGGGACAGTCAGATATTCCACTTAATGAAAATGGACGCGAATCTGCAATTGAGGCTGGAAAAACACTGGCAAATACCCATATTGACCTTGCCTTTTCAAGCCCATTAAAGCGTGCAAAGGAAACGGCAGAGCTTGTATTGGCAGGAAGAGATATTCCTATTATCGAGGATAAAAGAATTGAAGAAATTTGTTTTGGTATTTGTGAAGGCATGAAAGGAAGAGATGAAAATGGGCAGCCGGTTGGATGCTTTGCTGAGTTCTTTGCACATCCAGAGCAGTATAAGGCACCAGAAAACGGTGAGGATGCGAAAATGCTCTGCGCGCGTACATGGAACTTCCTTGAAGATATCACAACAAGAGAAGAACTTCAGGACAAATCTATTTTAATTGCAACACATGGTGCAGCTTTGCAGTCAATGATGCTGTGGGTGAACAAACAGCCAATTTGTGATTTTTGGAAGAGTGGTCTTAAGAAAAACTGTTCCGTAACAAAGGTGGAAGTAAAAGACGGTCAGATTAAGGTACTAGAAGAGGGAGAAAAACAGTATACAGCATAAGAAAAAGTCTTCTGTCGATTGTGACAGGAGACTTTTTCCTTATAAAAATAATTTTTTTGCATCATTTAGGCGCATATAGAATTGATCATAAAAATCAGATCCATCCTGATATGGTGTCAGGTAAAAGACTTTTAAAATATAGGAATGAAGCGTTTTATTAGTTCAGGCGATAATCCTTGTGATGTCTTGGCAAGGTCTTTTAAAAAGTAGTGCCAGTCACAGACAAATTGCTCATAGCGCTTTAACTCTGGAATATTAATCCATTGGCGTACCTTTACCTTAGCTAAGCGTTCTTTTTTACATTGTCCTGTCTGTAAAAAGTAGGAAAATCCAGTGCCGTCATAGACGCGTCCTAGAGGAAACAGGCGGCAAAAGCCAGGGCGAAACATATGAATAGAGCAGCGCCCAGCTTCATTTAAAAAAGAACACTGATCCTTATCAGAAGTCATGGCAATTGCAGGTAAAACAATTCCATCAACAGGAGTCAATTGCAGCTGACCATTAAAAAGAGCAGCCGCAGGAACATGCAGTCCCTGAGACATCTGGTAAACATCAAATGGGTCTAATAAGATCGAATTGCCCATATGACAGCAGCATTCATGGCAGCCATCGCAGCCAAGACTGTCAGCACGCACCATATCAGAGGACGAGTAAAGTTTACCGTCCGAAATTTCATCCATAGAAACAGATCGAAGCATAATATTTAAAATCCTTTTCATTTATTTCCTTAATAGTACAACAAAACAAGCGAAAAATCCATCATTTATGTAAGAAAAATGTAAAGTTAATATCCTTGCAAATTAAAAAAAGTCTGATATATTAAAAGTAACAAGTGTTGTGTAAAAATAAGAGGAGGTTAAAAATATGTTATCAGTATTTATTTTGGCGATTTTAATAATTGCACTATTAGCATTTTTGTGGTATGGGTGGAAGAATCATAAATTCGGTGAACATTACGGAATCTACTGGATAGCGAGTGGACTGGCGATTGTTTTATTAGTGATTCATGTTTTCAAGAGAGAGCAATATCAGAATCTTATGCCTATTGTAGCAGGTGATGTGATTATAATATTGGCATTTGTTATGGCGGGAATTATTGGATATAAGCAGAAGAGTTAATATTCGCGAGAAATCCATTCGGAACGGTACCCTTTGTTGATCTGGTAAATTTTAGAAGCGATTTTTAAGGTTTAAGGAAAGTGGTTAATGAGAAAGGAGTAAATGCAAATGAATACATTTATTGTAGAGGCGGAGAATTATAAAACGTTGCAAACAGAAAATGTTAACATTTCTGAATATGGTATAACACCAGATTCTGTCTATTCTATAAAATTTGAAAAAGGACAGGATGATACTTTGATGCCACAGTATCAGGTGCGTTATCCAACACATGAAGAGATAGCAGATGAGCTTTGGAACTGGTTAGAAGAATATGGCTGTTTGGAGCCATATCAAAAGGTCCAACAGTATTATGAGGACTATCAGGCAATGTATCCGGCATATAATCAAGGTGAACTTTATTGTTATCCGGGAAAAGTGGCATATTTATCTTATTATGGGGATGAAATTGTGATCATACAGAACAATATGGAATTTTCATATTCAGGTCCTGCAATTTATTCAAAAGAAGAGTTACCACAGGAACTTAAAAATATAGATCGCTATGCAAGCTACCAATATGGCGATTATTCATTAAGCAAAAATTTGGAAAAGATTGATCTGGAAGACTGCAGTCGGGCGGAAGCTGCAGATTACTGTAATGCAATTATGGAGCAGTATGGATATGAGTTTGCATCTGTTGACGTATATACAATAACATATGAGCACATTCAGGAAATTGTAAATGACCCGCGATATAAGGAATGGTGTCTTGCACCAGGATATGATCCAGTTAAGGGGGTGCGGACGCTTTCTTGGACCTGAATTAAGCAATTCCAAGACTGCGTCTATACTCCATCGGACTCAAACCCCCTAATGATAGTTTGATCCTTTTATCTCTATACC
>QUFP01000045.1 GCA_003478935.1 Firmicutes bacterium AF25-13AC | reverse complement strand
GTCTTTTTGACGCGCTTTCCATCACTGTCGTAGGCAAAGGTAACCTCTCCTGCTGTTGCAGCAATTCTTTTTAAACGGCGTCCTTCTCCCCAGGTCAGTGCCATTCCTCGCAGCACAGTCGGATTACCGCCTGCATCATAGGCATAACTCTTTCCATTCCAGGACAGTAACTGATCCTTCCAGCCATCGGTGTGATAGGTAAAAAGATCCTGTGTCTGTACCGTTGAAACCGCTCCCTCTGTATAGGCGTATGTCTTTCGGGAAGTCATGTTGCCGCCTGCATCATAGGTATAGAGTACCGTTGTTCCCAGTACACCATTGTTTTCACGAATCAGCTGATTGAACCATTGGGGACAGGTACGATGGTTTGATTAGTGTCCCTGGTGGCTCAAGTTTGCGAACTTTTGTTCCTAACAACTCGACTGCATTCTAGTAAAGACACAAAAAAGCCTGAAAGCTCTTTTCTTGAACTTTCAGACTTTTTTAATATCATGATGTTTTTAGGAACACATATTGAGCCAGTAGGGACACATTGTGAGCCACCGTCCCTGTCACCATGGTCACTTCCACGCTTCGTGAAGTTCGCGCACAGTTGGGAAAATATAATCTGGCTTGTAGCTGCTTTCTTCGGCATCTTTTCTTGTGGCTTCTCCTGTAAGTACAAGCGCTGTCTCAACACCTGCATTGATGCCAGATAAAATGTCGGTATATAAACGATCTCCAATTACTAATGTTTCATACTTTGTAAAATGATTCTGCGCAACAGACATATCAACCATTCCTGGCTCTGGCTTTCCGATAAAATACGGCTTTTTCTTTACGGCATGTTCAATCATCTGACACATCGCGCCGCAGTCTGGCACAAATCCAAACTCAATCGGACACACCAGATCTGGATTTGTTGCTACATAGCCTACATCTCTCGTGGAAAGAATCTTGCATGTATCTGTCAGCTTTTCATAAGTCAGCTCATTGTCGTATGCGACAAGCACACATGCAATCTCTGGATCCTCACAGTCAGTTGTCACACGAATGCCGCTCTTTTTCAACTCCCTGATCAATGATTTTGTTCCCATCACATAGATCAGCTTATCATCATAATTTTTCTTTAAATAATGAATTGTTGCATAGGATGCTGTGATAAAATTGCTGTAATCGGTCTTAATTCCGAGCTTCTGAAACTTCAGAATATAGTCCTGAATGCTCTTTGTGGAATTGTTTGTTATAAAGACAAACTGACCTCCGCTTTGACGGATATCCTCAAGGAACTGCATTGTGCCGTCGATCAAGCGCTCACCCTGACACACTGTTCCGTCAATATCAAATAAAAAAAGCTTTTTGTTGCTTAGCATCCTGTTACCTCTCTTCTTACTCGTAATGCGACATCAGGATAATTAGTGATAACTGCCTCTAAATCATGCTGAATAAAATTTTTCATATCCTTTTCATTATTTACAGTCCATACGCGCACCTTCTCGCCGCTCTCGTTCCATCTTTTCATGAAATCAGACATATACATATGATAAACAGCTGGATGAAGACCCTCCACACCATTTGCCTTTGCATACTGCTCAACATTTAAAATTACATCAGAAAACAGCCATGCGGTCTCTGCTGTACTGTCAATTTCCTTAATCTTTGCAATACTGTGATGATTAAAGGAAGAATAAATCACTCTGTCATGCATTCCCGTTTCCTGGACAATAAAAGCTGTCTTTTCTTCAATCTGCGGATACCAGTAAATTCCAGTCTTTAACTCTATATTTACATCCATATTTGTTGTACTGACATATTCGAGAACCTCGCGAAGCGTCGGAATACCTGCTCCCACATAAGACTCCATGTGATTATGAAAAGACAGGCGCTTTAATTCGCGCAGCGTCATGTCCTTAATAAAACCGCTTCCGTTGCTGACACGATCAATCTTTTCATCATGTGTCACCACAACTTCGCCATCCTTTGTCACATGAACATCTAACTCAATGCCGTCTGCGCCCTGTTTTGCTGCTAACTCAAAGGCCTCCATTGTATTTTCCGGCGCATATGCACTTGCGCCTCTATGTGCAAATATCTTTGTCATATCATACCTGCTTTCTATCGTATCTTTTATCTAATAAGCTCGTGCCATCGTTCAGGTGCAATTTCTCCTCCCGTCACCAGACACTCTGGATCTGGTGCCAGCACATGGCGAGTCACTTCAAAAATACGTCTTGCATCGCATAAAATACACTCTGCTGATCCAAATACCGTATGTACTGCAGCTCCATATTCATCAAATGCACGATTTAGCTTAACAAAATCCTCAGAAATATGTGGCTGCTGTGAATTATAATGCTTTCTCATATAGACAGAAACTGGCTTTTTTCCATGCTGCACGATTTTCATAAGAACTGGCATGTCAGACAGTCTATTTGGCACATTAAGCACTTCCTCTACACTATGGATATATGTATTTCGTTCATGACCAACCCCAACTAAGAGAATTTTTCCTCCTACATCCTTTAAACGATCCTGACTTAACCCAGCGGCAAGCCACTGTGGTTCCATTGACGAAGTTCTAGTGCCTGCGTACATCGCAAGGACTTTGGCAGACACATCTGTTCCGGAGCAACGAAACTCGCGAACAAGCAGTCCTACGACCACATTTGTGTCGATTCGATGGTGCTGAATCTTCACATTCGCATTCTCTGGGCCACAAGATCTCCCAGATGGATACTAAGTCAAATACCCAGTATATATAAAATCAAACGGTACGAATACCGGAATTCATAATCTTTTTTCTTGAACGAATAATTTCTTCAATCAAGGTCTTTTCTTTTTGATACATAAATGCAAAATTAGATTGACATTTTAGTTTGTTGATCTGTGTATAAGTTTTATTGATACAATACAATAAGTAAGAGGAATACCAGTCTCTTTGAACCTTTGTCCCATCTGTCAGATGATACATTCGCTGAGATAATTTCTTTGGAATGTAACTATCTGATGTGTGATCGTACTGACTGGCACGATATAAAATCGGTACCTCAACATATGTTCCACCTGTTGATTCAAAAAGCTGCTTTGCTTTTGCCTGCAGGTAGCCAGGACAGCGATTTTTTATGGATCTTCCAAAGCGCTTTTTTCGCTTCATACGTCCATTTTTATCAACTGGATTCTCTGGATTTGCTCTTTTTTGTAGTTTCTTTGCGTTTTGCGGTTCTGTGATAAAACAGTCTCCCAAAGACCGAAGATGATTGACCTGTTCACGGATCGCCAGCGCTCGATTTTCTGCTGCAATCCGACACAATTCCTGATGTCTTTGTCTCAACTTCTGGTATCGTTTTGAAAAGTTCCATTGCTTGTGACCTTTCTTAACGGTACCATTTTCGTTGTAATTATTCGGATTCATCGCCCTTCGGGATCGTTCCATTGCTCGCAAGATCAATGCTTCCTGTCTTTCCACATGCTGAATTGAATTTCCTCTTTCAGCCAGATTTTCAAGTCCTACTTCGGTATTGGAAGTGTAGGCGATTGTCTGCGTTCCGATATCACATCCAATATTTCCTTTTCCATAGTAATGTCTTGGTGTGTTGTCTTTTCTTCTTTTTGAGATCGCTTTTCCTTCAACTGTTATATGTACATAGACGCGAAGCCGTCCGCGAATCTTTTTACAGACGAGGGAAGCAAAACACGGTCTGTAGGTATCCGTAATAATTCCTTTTGACATCTGATCCACCGCATGAGCATCCTGTAGTTCTGGTTCTGCCAAATATGCAAGAATTGCTTTTTCTTCATCCCAAAGCCACAAATCCTTTGCTTTATATTTACAGGGAATTGTAACTTTTCCGTACTTCACAATCAGCCCTGACTGAGAAGAATCAATGACAAGCCCGCGTATGGATTGCTTTGCCCGAATCTCTGGAAGATCGCCGCGCTTTTTTAAATGCAGTCTTCTTCCGCTTGAATACAATATCGTTTCAATTGCAGCCCAAATATCTTCTGCACGGGAAAGAGCAAAGATGCTTTGAAGGTGATACTTTTCTTTTAATTCCATCATTTTGGTCCGGCAAAAATCCCATGTCACCTGATAAGACTCTCTCATCTGATTCATTGAATTGGCAATTTCAGCGCATTCCTTTTTTAAGCTGATTCAGCTTTTGTGTTTCCTCATCTGATAGAACTTCCTTCTTTTCCAGTGCATGGATTGGATCCGATACTTTTCCATACAGTTTCTGTAAGGCACGATATTTCTTTGTGCGCAAAAGCTGCTCCAGATTTCGTTTCATAATACCGAGGAGTTCATTCCCACATTGGCGCAGATGGTCGGCATCCGAAAAAATGCGTCGCTTTTCATCTTCGCTTATATCAGCTTCAAATACGACAACATGTCGATTTGATTTTTTATGGAACTTACGTAATGCTTTTTGATATTCGCTTGGCTCCTGCTTTTTTCGAATCGCCATAAAACTCCTTTCTTTCCTACTGCTCAACTTAGGAATCTATCGATTGCTTTTCCTTATTAATAATGAATATATGTTCTCCGTTACTATAAACAGTATATCATGCTTCACATGAAATCACAAGCACGAAATTGATAATTGCCTGTATAATAATTCGACAAAATTCGACATCATTGTCTAACTATTCAACAAATTTTCTTAGCCTGCTAACTGACTTTTATAGTTAGTAAGAATTAGAATCATTTAACGTCAAGCTCTCCGGATGATAGGATGTTTCATTTGATAGTTACAATCATTATTACTATGATATTCATTGACAATCACGTTCTCCATCCGTCAATTGGCATTTCCCTTTAATTTCTCAGTGTGCAAGTTCAAAGAATGTGATTTTTTCCCGATTTAATAGTATGATTTTTTTAATTAAATGTGCCTTTTATACTGTTAGATCTGTAATGTATATTCAGAAGATATCGACGTTAAAGATTTAGAAAAATATTTCTTGCTTCATCCCAGAGGCAATCCCCTGGGTTTTCGCCTAAAAATTTTATAACACTTTTGAAAAACGTTCAAACATTCTGCGAACAGCATAATATTACCCTTCGCCATCAGTATCTTCTTTGGTGTCAGGGAGAATCTGACGGAGATCACCATACAAGTGCTGACGAATATACAAAACAATTTATGCAAATGTATGAAAAGCTAAAGGCTGTCGGAATTGAACATTGTTTTTTAATTGGAATTGGCGCTTATAATGGAACAGCTGATGATATCTGCTACGATGAGATTAGAAATGCCCAGTATTCATTTGCAGAACACAGAAAAGATATCACAGTCGTAAGCCGCCTGTTTGAAACAATGAAAGCACGAGGACTGATGAAGGATTCTTTCCATTATTATCAGGCCGGATATAATGAAGTTGGAAAAGATGCTGCCCAAAACACTGCAAAGTATGTATTAACTGTAGCTTAGCAAACTCTTCTTTTCGTCTTACTCATACAAAAAGCACCTCGCACCGTACTATTAAATACGATGCGAGGTGTTGTTTTTATTTCCACTTAAAATTAATCATTCCATAAATATAGATAAACAAAATTGCTGCCGGAACAAAATATTTGAAGATTGGCTTCATCCATGACTTTATCTTAAGTCCCTTTCCTGTATTAGCCTCTTCCATGAACTTATCCCAGCCCCATCCAAACTTGTTGCAGCAAAACAGTGCCAGTACAAGCGATCCAAGCGGAAGGATATTGTTAGATACAATAAAATCCCATAAATCAAGCCATGCTGTTCCCTCTGCAAATGGCTGGAATTTAATTACGCTGTAGCCAAGTGCTGTTGTCAATGCAAGTACAAAGATTCCTGCCGCGCAGACAACGCATCCCTTTGGACGTGACCATCCGGTAAGCTCGCGAACCATTGCAAGAATATTTTCGCAAACGCCAAGCACGGTAGACATAGCTGCAAATACCATAAACAAGAAGAACAACGCACCCCACCAGCGTCCTCCCGGCATATGAGAGAATACTGTTGCCATTGTATCAAACAGAAGGCTTGGTCCTGCATTAACTTCAAGTCCATAAGTAAAGCATGCGCAGAACATGATAACACCAGCGATAACTGCTACAAATGTATCAAGTACAATTACATGAACAGACTCGCCCATCAAAGAACGATCCTTTCCGATATAGCTTCCAAATATTGCCATACCGCCCATTCCTGTTGACAGCGTGAAAAATGCCTGATTCATAGCACTAACGACTACTGAACCATCAATTTTTGAAAAATCAGGAACCAAATAGAACTTTAAGCCTTCCTTTGCTCCTGAAAGTGTCAGACCATGAATAGCAAGTACCATCATTAAAATTAATAGTGATACCATCATGTACTTTGTTACACGCTCCAAACCGCCCTGCAGATTAAAGCTTAAAATTGCAAATGCAGCAACTACTGTAACCAGTAAAAATGTAACATTTACACCTGGATTAGTTATCATAGCCTCAAAACCAAAACTATCATTTTGTCCAGTTAAGAACTTAACGAAATAATAGATAATCCATCCAGTAACAACAGTATAAAATGCCATCAGTGCAATATTTCCAATCAGACATACAATGCCAAAGATTCCCCATTTGTGGCCTGGTTTTTCCAGCTTTCGATACATAAAGACTGGACTTGCCTGCGATGCTCGTCCTATTGCAAACTCCATAACAATTGCCGGAAGACCTAATAAAACAAGGCACGCCAGATATACCAGCATAAAACCTCCGCCTCCATTTTGTCCGCACATCCACGGAAACTTCCACACATTACCGCAGCCGATTGCACAGCCAGCCGACAGCATGATAAAGCCAAGTCGGCTTCCAAGCCGTTCTCGATTTTTCATAACATTTCCCTTTCTTATAATAAATTCCCTCTATGACGACAATCGAGGGCAAAAGCCTTGCCCCCGACCTCAACATATAGATTTATTATAAGCCATACTGCACGTTACGTCAACTGCTGATTTAAACTTTTACAGTTTAAAGTAAAGAATATTTATTTTTTCTTTTTTGTGAGAAGCCATGCGCTTGTCAGTGCTGTAAATGGAGCCACTGTCACTAGTCCAAAGCTTCCCACAATGGTATCAAGTAATTCTGCTGCTACATATTTATAATTTAAAATATTGTCAATTGGTGTGCCTTGCGCCATAAATGTCATGAGCAATGCAATATATCCTCCTGAGTACGCCAGCAAAAGTGTTGTTGTCATAGTCCCCATGGCAGCTCTTCCCACGTTCATGCCTGATCGAGCGGCTTCTTTCCAACCAATATCTGGCTTTTTTTCAATTACTTCATTAACTGCTGATGTAATGTCAACAGACAAATCCATCATCGCACCTGATGCTCCGATAAAAATACCACTCATATAAATTTGAGAAAGATTCAGCTTCTGATATCCAGCATATAGAAGACTTTCCGAATAAGCCATGACGGCTCCATGAATTTTAAAAGCCTCTGTAAAAATACAGCCTATAATACAAGTTACAAGTACACCCAAAAGTGCACCTGATGACGCAGCAAGCGTTTTCTTATCAAACCCATATACTAAAAAGATGATTAACAGTGTTAAAAAAGCAGTCAATGCAATTCCCCACCAAATCGGATTAGCACCATTTAAATATGCTGGTGTTAAAATTTTCCATATTGCCAATATCGTAATGACAAAAGAATATACAGCTCTAAGGCCTGTCTTTCCTGCAAATCCAATTAACAGTAAGACAAAAATACCCGCCAAAAGCGCTTCCTTATCCAGACGATAATGGTCACTCATCATGATAGAAAGAATAGTGTCGCCACTATAACTTATTACCACATGAGCAACATCACCCTTTTTAAATATTTTATCAGCTTCCAAAGAACCACTTAGCATGTTTACTGCATTTGCTTCCTGTCCCTTAAACTTTCCGCCAAGTATTTTTACCTTACAGTACTGTTCTCCTGATTGAATCAAACCGTTACTAATTACAGAATCCTCGCTTGCAGAAAGCACTTTTGCCTTAACTCTGTCCGTCCCTTTATAAATAGCAGCATCCTCATAGCCTGTCGGAAGCGCCATGAGGATTAAGATCAACAAAATTGCTATAATTGAGACAGAGCTTTTTTTTAGTCTGTCCTTGATCATTTATTGTACTCCTGTAATTTCTGCCATCTTGTTAAAAATATCTGTATTATCATAATAACCTTTGAACTGATCCTGTCCAACACCCATCGCAAATACCTCTACTGGAAGTCCTGTATGTGCATAGGAAGCAAAATTAACACCTGATTTGTTATTTAAAATATGTGTAATTGTTACTGTCAATGGCTCATAGCTTCCATACAGAAGATACTCTTCCTGACCAAACTCAGACTCTTCTCCTGTTCTGCTCATTGTTTCTTCATAAGCCGTCTGCAGCTTCTGATATTCATAATCAGTCATTACAAGACTTCCCTTGTCATCTGTTCCCTCTGGATGTACATCCTTACTGTCAGCCTGATTGGAAGTTTCTGCTACACCATTTGGTGCCTGCAAACCAAAAAGCTCAGTAATATCAGCCATTACTGTATCAAAGTCTGTCTTATTTTCCTTATATGCTGTCACATAATCAGAGTCAAACTTTGCATAAGAAATTTTCTGATTGCTAATATTTGCAAGGAAGGTATCGTAATCAGTTCCTGCAAATCCAATAGTAAGACCACCTGTCTCATGATCACCTGTAACAAGAATCAACGTCTCATCTGGATGCTCGTTATAAAACTCAACTGCCTTTCCTACTGCTTCGTCCATTGCTACTGTATCGGTGATAGTTGCTGCCGCATCATTTGCATGACATGCCCAGTCAATTTTTCCACCTTCTACCATCATAAAAAATCCAGTATCATTATTAAGCACTTCGATTCCCTTTTCAACATAATCTGAAAGTCCCCATTCTCCCTCTTCCAGATCCATGTCATAGCTCATTGCATCACTATCTGCAAGTGTCTCATCAATTACGATTGCCTTTCCATCTTCTGCGGTCAAAGCCTGCGCCTCTTCCTGAGTCTTAATTACCTTGTATCCAGCCTCTTCTGCCAGCTGATAAAGATCCGTCTTATCCTTATCAGGTCCTGTTGTTTTCTTAAGACCACCACCTGCAAAATAATCAAAATCACTTGCAACAAGCTCCTGACCAATTTCATAATAATTATTTCTGGATGGCTGATGCGCATAAAATGCTGCCGGAGTAGCATGGTTTAAATTAACAGAGGATAAAATTCCCACCTTATAGCCAAGCTGCTTTTTTAATTTCTCAGCGATAGTCTCATAAGAAGTTTCCATCTTTTCATCCATGTTGATGGTTCCGCTATATGTCTTATGACCTGTAGAAATGGAAGTTGCTGTAGACGCTGAATCAGGACAGAATGAAGTGCTGTCATAAGTCTGTGCTGATCCGGCCACTGGAAACTTCATCATATTCAATTTACTTTCACTCGTCAGCACATCATCACCATCATCTGCAATTGCATTCAAATAATAGTTGGTTGTCTGAACCTGTGGGTAGCTCATTCCATCTCCTATAAACAGGAAAATATATTTTGGAACATTTACATTTTCTTTTTCTGCTGCACCAAAAGCTGGTACTGTACAGACTGACATTGCTGCTGCCAATGATAATGCACTGATTTTTTTTAATCTCATGTGAGTAGTCTCCTTTTTTTATGTGTGTTTTTATTACAATTTGCATTTTAGTAGTCCTTCGTAAAATCTGTTATACTCTTCTAGTCAAATCAAGATAAAATTTTTGTAAAGTTTCTAAGTCACATTATAAAAGCAAAAAAAGCCACCTTAGGTGACTTTTCTGCTATAAAAATTATTTTATTCTTATATATTTCTGACAAAAATCGGTGAACTGTATGCCCACTGTCCATTTTTCTGAGAAACTTCTACGCGATAAATATCCTCATCTTTTTCTGGAAGCTGATCTTCCATATCAATGTTAAATATATATCTGCTTTCTGGTAGTGCCTTGTGAATCTTAATTGCCTGAGAATATAATACTTCATGTGACTTATGTATTTGATATCACATGATGAATTTGCAGCTCATAAAGCTTTTTGTAGATTCCGTTCTGTGCCAAAAGTTCCTGATGTGTTCCGCGCTCTCTGATCTTTCCCTTATGCATAACCATTATGCAGTCAGCATGCTGAATTGTTGAAAGACGATGCGCTACCATAATAGTAGTTCGTCCCTTCATCAGCTTTTCAAGCGCTTCCTGAATTAAAATTTCAGTCTCTGTGTCAATATTTGCTGTTGCCTCATCCATTACAAGAATTGCCGGCTTATGCGCAAGCGTTCTTGCAAATGAAAGAAGCTGTCTCTCTCCTGCTGAAAAAGTTGCACCGCGCTCTGTAACAGGCTCCTTATATTTTTGCGGAAGCTTTTCAATAAAATGTGATGCATTAACATACTCAGCAGCAGCTCTCACATCTTCAAACGGGATATCATCGTGCAGACGAATATTTGACTCAATATCTCCCTCGAATATAAATACATCCTGCTGCATCTGTCCAATCGCACTTCGAAGTTGCTTCTTGGAAAGCTTTCTAATATCCACACCGTCAATATAAATATTACCCTTCTGGATATCATAATAACGTCCGATTAGATTTAAAATAGACGATTTTCCAGCCCCTGTTGCACCAACAAATGCCACCTTCTCACCAGGCTCAATTACAAAGGAAACATCACGAAGTACATAATGTTCTCCATCATATGCAAACCATACATGGTCAAACTCAATGCGTCCGAGAACCTTTGGCAGTACAATAGGATTTTCATCCTCCTTAACCTGTGGCTCCTCAGCGAGAATTGTAAAGATCTTTTCTGCTGATGCTATTGATGACTGCAGTGTTGAAAACTGCTCGGCAAGCTCCTGAATCGGATCAAAAAACTGCTGAATGTACTGTGAGAAAATATAGAGAGTTCCGATGGAAATTGCCCCATCTAACACCTCGTTGCTTCCGATACCAAGCACTATCATTAAAGACAACACACTTAAAATATAGATTAGCGGGCGAAAAATCGCAAACACCATCATCTCACGGTAATGTGCGCGGTACAGCTTGTAATCCTTATCCTTAAACTCCTCGAACTTTCGCTCCTCTCGTCCAAAGATCTGAATAACTCGCATTCCTGAAATATTCTCAGATAAAAATGTATTGATATCTGTAAGCTTTGTGCGTACAAGTCGATATATTTTTCTGGAAATAATACGAAAAACAACTGTAAGCACCATAACAATAGGCAGAAGCACAAATGAAACAAGTGCCAGTCCTCTGTCTAGCGCAATCATAACAACAGCCAGTCCTATTATCTTTACGATATTTCTAAATAAGCGCACCAAAATGCCTGAATACATCTCATTTAATGCTTCAACATCATTTGTCACTCTTGTGACAAGCTTTCCAACAGGCGTCAGATCAAAGAAACGGCTGCTTAAGCTTTGAATATGAATATACAGCTCTCGTCTTACAGTCAGAATGATCTTTTGTCCAGTCTTCTGCAAAATCCAGGTCTGTGCCATATTGAAAATAAAGCTTACTACAAGCACAATACCGTATTTCCATGCTGTATTAATAATTACATTGTAATCGCCCTGCGTCTCGAAGTTGTCAATCGCATCTCCAATCAGTGTTGGTCTATATAAATCAAATCCCGTAAGTGCCAGCACAAGAACCAGACAAAGCGTCACCCATCCGGCATACGGCTTCATATAAGACAAAAGATGCAGCAGTGCATTTCCTTTATAATTACTTTCCAATTTGTCATCTGTCATTGAACTCATCTTGCTGCACCCCCTTACATCTCATTTAATTCCTGCTCGAGCTGCTGCTTCTCATAAATCTTTGCATAGAAGCCGCCCTCGCGGATTAATTCATCATGTGTACCATACTCAGTCAGCTCACCCTCAGTCAATACTGCGATATGATCAGCCTTTTGAAGCGTAGAAACACGATGTGCTATAATAATAGTTGTTTTTCCCTTGCGCAGACGAATCAGATTCTCTAAAATCTGCTCCTCTGTATCTGTATCGACAGCAGACAGTGAGTCATCCATAATCAATACAGGGGCATTCTTAAGAAGCGCACGTGCAATAGAGCTTCGCTGCTTCTGACCGCCTGAAAGCGTTACACCACGCTCTCCAACAAGTGTCTGATAGCCTTCTGGGAAATCAATAATATTGCTGTGAATGCAGGCCGCCTCTGCTGCTTCCTTAATATTATCGCGAAGCTTTGGATGGTCAAAAATACGATCCTCAAGTCCAAACGCTATATTTTCCTCAAGTGTATCTGAGAACATAAAATTTTCCTGAGGCACATAAGCCACATCACGGTGAAGCACATGAAGCGGAATCTCATCAATAGGTCTTCCATCCATCAAAAGCATTCCTTTTTCGCAGTCATATACACGAAGAAGCAGATCTGCAAGCGTAGACTTTCCGCTTCCAGTTCGTCCAAGTACTGCTAACATCTCGCCTGGTTTAATGTGAACACTCACATTCTTTAAAACAGGTGTATCGCCATCTGGATACTGAAATGTCAGATTCTTCAGCTCTATATCACCAGTTAAATGCTCACCATCCTTCTCTTTTACCTTATCAATAATATCCGGCTTTTCATCGAAGATATCCTTGATACGCTTATAGCCTGCTGATGCCTGACTAAATGTATTTATACAGTCACCACAAGCAATCATCGGCCATACGAGCATACCTATATAAGAGTTGAATGCAACAAACTGACCAACTGATACAGTTCCATTAATTACCATTTTTCCTCCAATGATCAATGTCAAAAGAAGACTGATTCCCGTAATCAAATCAAGCAGTGGTCCAAACAAACTCCTTAGCTTCACAACGGCAAGATTCTTTTCCATGTTATTTTCATTTGCCTTTTGAAATTCCTCAAGATCCTTCTTCTCCTGAACAAAGGCCTTTAAAACACGGATACCAGAAATACTTTCCTGCACCTTATCTGAAAGAAATGAAAAGGCTTCCTGTCTGGCAGTCTGGCGCTTTTTCATCTGAACACCAAAGAAATAACATCCGATTGCAACAAGAATCATTGGAACAAATGCAAGCACAGTCAAACGCAGATCAACATATATGATCATTTTAATGATAACCATAATTGACATGACAGCTGCATCAAAGGTTGTAATGACAGCCATACCTACTGCCACTCGCACAGCTTCCAAATCATTTGTAAAATGTGCCATCAGATCACCTGTTTTGTGCTCATTAAAATAACGTGCCGACAATGTTTCCAAATGACCAAACATATCATTTCTAAGACGATATTCAATCTTTCTGGATGCACCAAAAATGCAGTAGCGCCATCCAAAACGGCCAAACATCATAATCAGTCCTGCAATCAATATCTTCATGAGCATCATTGGAATGCCGGCTTTTGTCAGCGTTTCATTTGTCAGTCCGTCAATTATATCTCCGATAAACTGCGGAATATAAATATTTGCCAGATCGACACAAAGCAAAATTGCTATGCCAAACACATACCACCATTTATACTCATACAGATAGTTTTTCAGTGAAAACTTCTTCTGTTTTTCCATCGTGTTTTCCTTCCATGTTCGTTACTTTTTATCTTATTTTATACATCTATTTTTTTAGATTCACTTGTGTTTTTTCATACAAGTATCATTCAATTGAAGCCTTATTCTCTGTATGTATCAACAGACGAAAAGATTTTCTTAACTGTCTCATAAGCTAGCTTCGGTCTTCTGTACTCATCCACAATTCCCTTATTGTTCATTGTTCTTGGACGGGTGCTCCACCAATCATTTGTTACGCGCACATCGCAAAACTGCCAGATATAAACACCAGAACAATCATTGTAGGATAAGATCGCATTTAACTGCTCCTCAAGTGCCTGTACCTGATACTCCTCAGACCACTTTACCTTTGCCGGCGTGCGGTATCCATAGATTGCACCTGCACCAACCTCAGTGATTAAAAATGGCTTTCCCTCTCCCGGTGTTGTCTGAATCCACTTGTATAAATCATCCAAATACTCGGCTACCGGTGTGTTGTGATACCACTTTGGATAGATGTTATAGGAAACCACATCGACCAGATCAAAGCAGATATCAGTCTTAAAGCGACAGCTTGAGAATGAACGCGGGCGTGTTTTGTCTAAGCTCTCAATCAGCTCAAACTGAGCCTTGTAACAAGATTTTCCGTATTCGGTATCACTTGCGCACTCATTTAAAATACCCCAGATATAAATAGACGGATGATTATAGTGAGCTGCTATCATCTCGCGAATACAAGTCTCACACTGGCGCTCGAAGTTTGGATTTCTCATCTGCTCTTCGCTTAAGCCTCTTGCATGATTCTCCTCCCATACCAAAATGCCTAGCTCATCGCACAGATCCAAAAACAGCTCATCATTTGGATAGTGAGATGTTCTAATTGAATTTGCTCCCATATCTCGTGCAAGCTGCAAATCCTGCATGATTGCAGAAAGCGGCAGCGCACAGCCAAATTGCGGATGATCCTCATGACGGCAGAAGCCCTTAATGCGAAGCTTCTTTCCATTTAAAAGGATGTCCTTTCCCTGTGTCTTCACTTCACGAAAGCCCACACGGTCAGTCAAATCATCAATCACACAGCCACTCTCATCCTGAAGCCGTGCCGTTACCTGATAAAGAGTCGGATGCTCCGGTGCCCAAGCACTTACAGCCTTGCAGGCAATCTCATCAGTCTCAATCGTAAGCTCGTCTTCATTTTCTTTCATACTACAAGTCTCGCTGCACAAAAAGGCTTCTGTCTCCCCATTTTTCAGCGTGACATTCACAGTTCCATCCCATGCCTCTTTCGTAAGAGAAGCAATCACAAGCTTAATCTTCGCATACCAACTGCCTTCCCTATAAATCGGGGTGAAATGCATCTGTCTAATATAATGCTTCGGAAGCTTTTCTAATACCACACCTCTTGAAATACCGCCGTAGCTTTGGTAATCATTTTCCACATGAAGGGCAGACGCCTCAGAAAATGAGTTATCCACCAAGACACTTAACTTATGAACACCTGACGGCAAATTTTTGACCACTGCCTCAAACTGAGTAAATGCATTGTAATGCTCTGCAACTTGGTTTCCGTCCACGAAAACTTTTGCCGTATGGCTGACACCCTTAAAGACAATGCGCACATCACCGTCTGCCTCAAAGTTACGCTCATACAAGCCCTGTCCTCTGTAAGCTTCAAAGCCAGGATAGCTTTCCCAACAGGAAGGCACCGTTACTTTTCCAACCGGCGTATTTTTTCCATCTGTCACCTGACTAAAATCCCACAAAGATGACGAAAGCTCAGTTGTCTTTCGAACCTGATGTTCTTCAAATAAACGTATCATTTTCCAATCTCCTCCTTTTTCATTTTGCATCTGACCTAATATGCATAGTTTTTATTGTAAACCATGTCGAATCGAATAACAATGGAGATTTCACTTCTTTTGAAAAAACATTTAGGCACAGAAAAAGCCACGGGGACAGATTCGTCCCAATGGCTTTTCGCATCCCTTGGTTTTCTTGACTTTGTTCATACAAGGCTATTCATCATATCCCAACCAATAAAATACCTCATCGTTATTCTGATATTGACTAGAAATCAAAGAATTCCACACTGCCTGATAGCTAAGATCCTTATCATTTGACAGCACCACAAACGTCTTTTCTTCTGACGCTTTTTCTGATTCGCCCTGATTTCCCCGTGTGAGCTTCAAACAATATTGATATTCATTACCATTCACAACGTAGTGGATCTTCCAATCATCACATACAATCTGATAAGAAGCCACATGTTCTTTCTCTGGAACCGTCACCTGCCAATCCGATAACGCATTTACATTGCCTGCAAACAAAGTCAGAAAAATCGCAATACTCAAACATGCCATCATCATACAACACCCCTTTCTGGTCAGGAAAACAGCAAATGGTCAATTGATTTTCGACATAATTTTCAGTTTTTTGTGCAAATAATTCGATATTTTGCATTATTATCAACTTTATTTCGAATATATTCTGTGTTTTAAAGGTAGCATACTTTCTAACTTATGTCAAGTGTTTCAAACAGAAAAATTCTTATAAGTAAAAGGGAATCTGTCAAGTATCTTGAATTTAACTTGATTACAAATGTTATGAGAAGCGCATAAATATTGGATTTAGAGTATGGAAAGGTACGATTGTTTTTCATACTATCTCATCGTTTTGATTGAAAATACAGTGCTCTTTACAATTCATATTTTATCATACCCATTAACTCCCACCCTTCACGCTCTCTTGATTGATTGCTTGATTACCTTCCTGATTATTTTCTTGATTACTTTCTTGATTATAAGAATTCCAGAAACAGCATCAATGCTAGGATTTTAATATCTACAGGTACGATAGTTTTTCACGAAAGGTACGTTTTTTATATTGACATATTCGTACTATTGTTGTGCCATAAAAGAAAAAGGAAAGGGGAAATCAGATAAATGCCAAGGAGAAAAAAGCTACCAGAAACTTCAGATATAATCGGACTAGGAAATCCCGACAAATTGACCGTCCAAAAATCAAACCCTCTACAGTCACTTGCGAAAACCAACCTAACTTTGCCAGAATTAAAATTACTTGATGTATATTTGGCAAGAATTGATAGTCATGATCCTGAAAAAAGAACAGTCATAATCGAAAAAGGAGAACTCGAACGTGTCCTATGTGTAACCAGAATATTGAAGGACGACCTTAATAAACGCCTTCGCAATTTATTCCAAATTGTGGAAATTGAAGATGCCACAAAGCCAGATGGATTTAAGATAATCTCCTTATTCGAAGAAGCCGAAGCAGTTCCAGATGGCAACGGACTATGGAAAATTACGCTTACATGTACACCATCGGCAAGAGAATATATTTTCAATATTGAAGATTTGGGCTATCTCAGATATCGTCTAAAAAACGTCATTGAGTTAAAATCTCGATACAGCTATGTTTTATTCCTCTACTTGGAAAATAACCGTTTTCGCAAATCATGGGAAATCAAATTGGATGATCTAAAAGAGCTATTAAAGTGTAAAGCAACCAGATACAATCAATTTAAATTCTTCAATGCTGAAATCTTAAAGAAATGTCATAATGAGCTTAACGAAAAGACAGACTGTCACTTCGACTACGAACCAGTAAAGCAGGGACGGACTATAGTCGGCATACGATTTACGATCAAAACGTTAAAACAATTGGCATCCGAAGACGTATTAAATTTACCAGAAGTTCCAATCGTGATAAAGGATTGCCCACTATGGGAAAGTGCTTTAAGCAATTGGAAACTGTCTGCAGAAAAACTTGATGAGCTTTCAGCACTATTAGATGCAATTCCAGCTTCCAAGCTACCAGAAGCACCAACAGCTGAACAAGCCCAGCTCAAATACATTGCTCTAAAAGTGGCCGAAATCAAGCGAAGAAATCAAGAAAAGAAAATCAACAACCGATTTGCATATCTGCGAAAATTAATGCAAAAAGATATGGAAACAAAAGCTGAGAAAGAAACTGCGCAGCAATTGGCAGTTGCACATGGCACACAGGCATTTCGAAATTTCACAGAGCGAACCAATAATAATTACATAGAAAAGATCTTGGAGCAATATAAGCAGCATTGATAAATGCTACAGAAACAGGGGCATATCACTTTGATATGTCCCTGACCCTTCATTGCTGTGACTCTTTTCGGTATTGTCCCGGTGTCTTTCCAGTATATTTTTTAAAGCGTCTTATAAATACATGATCATCCTCATATCCTACCGCCTCGCTCACCTGCTTTACAAGCTGATCTGTCGTGCGAAGCAGTTCCTTTGCACGCTCTAACCGCACAACTGCCAGATAATCAGATGGGCTAATTCCGGTTTCATTCTTAAACTCAACTGCTAGTGTTACTGGAGAGATGCCAAGCTGGTCGGCTAGTGATGCCATATTTAAATCTGGATCAGAATACGTCTTTTGCATGATCTCCATTGCCTTTACAACCAGCTCTGACTGATGGTTCTTTACATCGGTCTTTGTGTCCAAAATCATATGGCAGGCCTCTGTCAAAAGTGAAGTGAAATCTTCCATTGTTAAGCATCTTGACAGTGTAAATACATTATAGACCTGATTCCAGTCCTTCTCGTCTCCATTCCACTGATCCATAAGAAAACGTAACACTTCGTCATACAAAAGACGAAACGTCAGAAGTGTCGCATGCTCTTCCTCCAACTTTTTACAAAGATCATGGATTGCCTTTTCAACCTCTTGCTCATTTCCCACACGAATCGTATTCTCTAGCTGTACCATGTAGCGACTTCTCAGATTCTGATAGTTGCTGACAGATGAGTTCTGACCAATCTCTGTAAAGCGAATGATCTGACTGCTATCCACTAAGAATCGGCTGTCATAGGCTGTGTTTGCCTCTAAATAAGCCAATGAGCCATTGAGTAGGGAACGATGCGCCCAACTAACCGCTACCACAAACTCATCACAGTGTACTCGACCAATCCGAAGAATCTTATCATAGGCTTGATACAAATTTTCCTCCGATTCTCCAAAAAGTACCATCACTCGTTGATTGGTATTAACTAGATGAATTCCATATCCATCCAGATTTTCCTGATTTTGAATAAATTCAAGAATCTGTTCAAATATTTTTTCTTCATTGCCAGATGCACTACTTCCAATTACACCAACCATCTGAAATCCATACGAAATATTGATTCTCGCATCAGCTGCATCGCGCCTTAAAATTTCAAGTGCCGTATATTTGCTCTGAAGAAAACTTCGAATAAAGCGACTCTTTCGAAGTGACATCTGATCCTGCTTCATATCCTCAGAACTATTTACTAGCTGTCGGATGCCAACCTCGATTTTACCCAAATCGTAGGTTTCCTCTCCTTCACTAGATAGCATACGGTTTATATTTTTCACACCGCCTAGTACACGACTTGACAGGATTCCAATTAGCAGAAACGTCGGCACACAACACAGAATAATTAAAACCCCAATTCCCCAAAGATGGGTTCTAAGCTGATCTGTAAACACATTCATCGGCTGCAATGCAACATAAGAAAAGCCTGCCTCATCTATCTCCTGAGTGAGAAGGTAATTTTTTCCCTGAATCTTTACCTGTTTCTGCCCAGTTTCACCACCAAGCTCGCTAATTAGCAGATCATCCTCTATCTCATTTGCACCACGTCTTGTTACAATATTCCCATCATAGACGAGCCATGTGCTTCTTGTGTTTTCTTGTTCGTCTGCAAACAGATCATCATAGTGATCGGCACCGATAAAGAAAATCAAAATCGTATCATACTTTGGTGCTACCGGATAAATGTAGATTACATTCTTTGCCTGTACATCGTAAAAGTAGACAAGCTCTCCCTCTATCGTCTCTTCTGGAAGCACAAGTAACTTTTTTTGCTTTGCACAGAGAAGATCTTTCACCTCACTTGGACTATAATTTTCCAATTGATAGGCCGTATCACAGAATAAATCAATTGATATCGATGTCATGTGATTAAAAAGGTATTGATCCTTCTGATAATAGCAGTACATTACATCGAAAAACTGATTGACAGAACGATACTGGTTCAACTGCTTTTTCAGTGCAGCGCTTTTTGTCGGCTGCTCATCTAAAAGAAATCTCGCCGAGTCGGAAAGCGCAATCTGCATTGAAATATCCTGTAAAATCTGCAGCTCATTTCCGTGCATTTTTGCAATATTTCCAATATAGACAGAATTCTCCTTATAGAAATCCTCATGCATTTTTTTGTAGTAAAATCGAAACAGATAGCCGCCCAATATGGCAATGATAAAAACAATCACAACACTTGATGCAATCACATAATGAAGTATGTTTTGCCCCGTCTTTTTTCTGCTCTTCATGCCTCATTTCTCCTTTGCCCTTTTGCCCCATTATACCCAGTCACAATCATTTCGTCAAAGGGGTCACAAAAGATGGCAGCTTTTTTTCTGCCATCTTTTGCATATATCCTCTTATCTTTTTGCCTTATACAGATGAATCATAGATCAATTCATTTTAAAATTATTCCAGATCCATGCCATCAATTGCTTCCTGATAGGTGCTGACATACTGATCAATATTCATTCCGTCAAACTTTGATACGAAGGAATCCCAGCTGTCATCGGTCACACCATGAGCCACAAAGTCAGCAACTGCTTCACTAACCGCATTATCAATATCTGTCTCAATTAAACTGAAATCGGCAAGTACATCCGCAGTTAGACCTGACATTGCAAAATACTGGCTAGAATAGGTGTTGATGACACCGGCCTCATCATACATCTGGCAATAATCGATCTTTTCCAGACGCTGCTCGGACAGATTGTAGTTTTCAGAAATGTAATCACCTGGTGCAAAGAACTGAGTGTTGCAGTCAATCTGATTTTTCACAGTCACATCACTTACTGTCACTGTGTTAATCTTTCCGTTTTCCTCATCGTATACCCAACCGGTTCCCTCTGTCGGATTCTGAGGACCGTAGTACAGATCTGCCTGCATCTCAGTATCCATCATCGCATCCAGAAGGCGAATTGACTCCTCTACATGCTCATTGGTTGCTGTGATAAATGCACACGGACGAGCCAGCTCCAGATAGCGATCCATATAGGCTCCCTTTCCATCTACTGACGGTGGAAGAATACACTCGCTGTTTGCTGCAACTCCATCATCCCATCCCATAGCCTTTAATCTCCATGCTGTAAAAAAGCCAACATTTCCTTCGGATAGCTTTGTCTGAAGTGTATTGCCATCCTGTGACAGACACTCTGGATCTAACAATCCTTCCGCATAGCACTCTGACAACCACTCGACACAATCGCGGAATCCCTGCTGTACTGGTGCAAACTGCACCTTCTTATCCTCATCAATATACAGCCATTTATCAGAATTTGGAATACCAAACATTGGAAGTACATACTTTAAATCATAATATGCGCCAGCATCCAATCCCATCTCATACGGCACATAGTCTGGATACGCTTCCTTAAACTTGCGAAGCACCTCTGTTAGCTCCTCTATCGTTGTCGGATCTTCCAGTCCCAGCTCATTCATCCAATCACGGTTAATGAAGTAATGACCTTCCTCACAAATATACTGACCAACCAGATATCCAATTGAATAGGTCTTTCCATCGGATGCAACGAGGCTAATTGTTGGATCGCTTTCCTCTGCCTGAATACGAGAGTAATAATTTGGCATCAATTCCTCAGTGATATAATCATCTAACGGAATTACCAGTTCCTGAGACACACCATACTCCTCATAGTCAATCTGTCCCTGTCCGTTTACAGCGATGATGATATCTGGCATCTCACCTGATGCAAACATCAGATTTGTCTTCATGGACCAGTCAGAAGCTTTAATCACTTCCCATTCTAGGTTGATGCCTGTCAATGCCTCCAAATCCTGCACAGCTGCAAGTTCTTCCGGTGCCTTGATCGTATCGCCGTCACGAATCGCCAACATAATCTTCAGCGTCAGATCCTCATCAGTGATCTTCTCAATTGAATCATAGGTACTGTCTCCATGGAGAGTCACACCGTCTCTCTCTGCTGCCGGTACTGCTAAGCCCATCAGTGTTCCTGTCACAAGCATTGCTGTCATTGCGGTTGCATACATTTTTCTTCTCATTTTGAATTCCTCCTGTTTTCCTTTTTTGTTTTTTGATTTTCTGATTCTATCTTTACGCCTTTGATATTTGCCTGCTGCAAATCATCCCTTCAGCGATCCGATCATAACACCCTTTTCAAAATATTTTTGCATAAATGCGTATAACACAACAACTGGTCCAGTTGCCAATACAATGATACAATATTTGGACACATTGGCAATTCTGGTTGCCTCTGCCAAATTCGACGCATCTTCCGACATTGTTGTCATAAAGTCTCCTGTCATATCCACTTGAAGTGTCGCCAAAATCTCACGAAGCACTGTCTGTAACGGATAGAGAGAACGATCCTTTAAATAAACTAGTCCAGTAAAGTAATCATTCCACTTTGCCACACCATAGTAGACAGCTAACACTGCGATAATCGTCTTCGAAAGTGGCATGACAACCTTGATAAAATATTGGAAGTGGGAAGCGCCGTCTAAAGCCGATGCCTCATACAATTCCTCTGGGATATTGGTCTGAATGAAGGTTCTTGCCACCATCAAATTCCAAACTGATACACAGCCCATCAGTATCATAACCAGCGGATTGTTGTACATACCGATGTCTTTCATCACAAGGAAGGTTGGAATCAATCCACCATTAAAGAACATTGTGATGACAAAGAACATATTGATTGCTGCCTTTCCAGGAAATTTCGGTCTGGAAAGAGAATACGCTGCTGTCAATGTCACGATAATACTGATGACCACACTCGATATCGTATAGATAAATGAGTTGCGATACGAAGACCAGAATTCAGTATACTCTAACACAGCCTTGTATCCAATCAACGAAAAATCAACTGGATGCCAAATAACTTTTCCTGCTACAATTGCATCTGGATCTGATACTGACGCAATGCAGACCAAATACAGCGGGTAAATAATCAAAAACATAAATATAATCCAGAAGATTGTATTAAATATGTAAAATACCTGATTGCTTCTGGAATGCTTGATCTTAGAACGTTTCATCTCGTCAATCCTCCCTCCTTTTAGAACAGACCTACATCTGCTGTCTTCTTGGAAATGGTATTTACCAGAATGATCATAACAAAGTTAATCACATTTACAAAAAGACCAATTGCCGATGTATAGGAAAATTGTCCGCTTCCAAGTCCGACGGTGTACACATATACGCCCAAAATATCGGATGTCGGAATGTTTCCAGATGTCTGCAAAACCAGTACCTTGTTCGTATTGCTGCTTAATAGCTTTCCACAATCCAAAATGAAAACCATCATCGCAGTTGGAACTAAGGTGGAAGATCAATATAGCGAATCTTCTGCCAGATGCTTGCTCCGTCAATATCTGCTGCCTCGTACAGGGACAAATCAATTCCAGTCAGTGTCGCAATATAAAGAATTGTACTGTATCCTGCCGTCTGCCATATATTAGAAATGATGTAGATCGGTCTGAATGCTGCTGCCTCTGACATATAGTCGATTGGGTTTAGGCTCATCGCCTGTCTGACATGATTGAAGATACCACTTGTCGGTGATAAGAAAATATAAAGCATACCAGCTAATACAACTGTTGAAATAAAATATGGTACATAGATGGTTGTCTGAATTGCACGCTTTACCTTTTGCTTTCGAATCTGATTCAACAGAATTGATAACAATAACGGAACTGGAAAGCTAAATACCAGATTTAAAATATTCAACAGCAATGTGTTGATAATCAATCTGTCAAAATAATAAGCATTGAAGAAATTTTTAAAATGCTTTAGACCAACCCACGAGCTTCCTGCAATTCCCTTGACTGCCTTGTAATCCTTAAATGCAATCTGGATTCCATATAATGGCAAATAGTTGAAAACAAAAAAGTAAAGGACTGCCGGTAACACCAAAACATATAATTGCCAGTAGCTTTTAAATGCTGACCGAAATCCTTTCTTTTTTCTTGGGAGTGTACTCCCTCCTTTCTTTTTCTTCATCGCGAACCTCCTTACCCTCATTTTTGTTTTTTCGTTTTCGCTTCGTCTGATTGCAGTATAGCGTAGCACTTTCAAAAAAGAAAGGGAGTAAATTTTTACTCCCCATTTCTTGCTCAAATTTCATGTGTTTTCGATAATCTGTTCGGTGTTCAAAATTTTGTACCAATCTTTTACCGAAAAATATGCGATATTTTCTTGTTTTTCTCATTCTTTTTGCTCGAATATTATTTGCTTTGTACGATCATGGTAGAATTCTTCTTTATCAAGCCACGGCAACATACCTTACGTTTATCTTGCATATTTTCTTCTTTTTGTGTATCATGGACATAGCTCACCCGATCGGGCGAAACGAATGTTTGCGAATTGTAAAATTAATCAAATAGTGGCACACTTCGTAGACATTACATCATTTTTATTTTGATAGGAGAAAAGAAAAATCATGAATCAGTATCTTGATTACATCATGGAACAGCTAAAAAATCTGATGGCAATTGACAGTCCATCTGGTTTCACTGAAAAAGTGACCGACTATCTGTTAGAGGAGTACGCACGTCTTGGCTACAGCGCAAAGCGTACCGTTAAAGGCGGCGTAATTGCAGAGATCGGCGGTGAGGGTGATCCAATCCTTACAATGGCTCATGTGGATACACTTGGCGCAGTTGTCGCTGAGATTAAGTCAAATGGACGTTTACGTCTGTCTCCTGTTGGTGGATTTAACGCAAACAATGCAGAAGCTCATAACTGCCGCGTTTACACCTACGACGGACAGATCTACGACGGAACCATCCAGTTAGCAGACGCTTCTCTTCATGTTAATAAGGAATATTCTACTACACAGCGCACATTCCAGTCAGTTGAGGTTGTCTTGGACGAGCCTGTTACCTCCAAGGATGACGTAAAGGCACTCGGCATCACAAACGGCTGTTTTGTCTGTGCAGATCCAAATCTCGTTGTAACCAACTCTGGCTACATCAAGAGCCGCTTCTTAGATGACAAGTTAAGCGCCGCAATTTTACTTGGATATGCAAAATATATCCGTGAAAACAACATCACACCGCTTCGCAAGGTTTACCAGCATATGACAGTATTTGAAGAGGTTGGTCATGGTGCATGTGCTTCCATTCCAGAAGATGTTACTGAACTTCTTTCTGTTGATATGGGATGTGTTGGCGATGGACTTGAGTGTACCGAGCGTCAGGTATCCATCTGTGCAAAGGATGGTCACGGTCCTTACAATTATCAGGTGACAACTGGTCTTGTAAATGCAGCAAAAAAAGACAGCATTGACTATGCTGTTGACATTTATCCATTCTACGGTTCTGATGCCGATGCTGCATTGAGTGCAGGAAAGGATGCCCGTCACGGTCTTATTGGTGCCGGTGTTTACGCATCCCACGGATATGAGCGTTCCCATAAAGACGGCGTAGTAAATACCTTCCGTCTGCTGTGCTCCTACTTAAACGGTGACGCACCGAAGATGGACTAAGATAATCTTGTGATAAATGATTGAAAGCCATGGGAAAATAAACTCCCATGGCTTTTTAGAATTGCGAGAGTTGCAGAGGGCGGAGCAATTCGTGGGTATCTATTCGTTAGTGGAATTTCGGCAGATACGTTCCGTGAGCTGCAATCAACTCATCCACCATCTTTTTGATTGTATCAATATCCAACTCGCTTCCCGTATGCGGATCAAGCATTGCTGCCTGATAGACATGCTCTAGCTTATGCGTTCTTGCCGCCTCTATTGTTAGAAGCTGCACGTTAATATTGGTCATATTCATCGCTGCACACTGAACCGGAAGTGATCCGACCGCACACGGATGAATGCCAGAGCCGTTGACAAGGCACGGTACCTCTACACATGCTTCTTCCGGAAGATTGGAAATCAGATGATTGGTATTTAATACATTTCCTCCAATCTGATAAGCCTTGTCGGTGACAACTGCCTCCATGATATGAGATGCATATTCGCGTGAGCGTGTATGTTCCTTCACACCCTTCTCCATCAACTCGGCATATTCCTTCTTCCAACCATCAATCTGGTTGACACAGCGGCGCGGATACTCATCTAGTGGAATGTTGTAGCGATCAATTAACTCTGGGTATTTGCTCTTAATATAGAAGCCATTGTACTCTGCATTATGTTCACTTGACTCAGTGCAGTAGTATCCAAAATTTCGAATGTAGTCAAAGCGTACCTTATCCTTAAATTCAGGATCTTCCATTTTTGCCCCAATGCGTGACTTGATCTCTGGATACAGATCCACACCATTTTTGTCCTTTAATTCAAGAAGCCAACCCATATGATTGATTCCTGCAATCAGTTCTTTTCTGCCCTCCAATTTGTCTTCCATGCCAACTTCCTTTAATAATGTCTCTGAGCAAACCTGAACACTATGGCATAGACCCACTGTCTGGATCGGTGTATAGCGAAGCATATAGCCAGTCAACATAGCCATCGGATTTGTGTAATTTAAAAACAAAGCATCTGGACAAACCTCTGCCATATCTCTTGCAAAATCATCCATCACCGGAATGGTTCTAAGTGCACGCATGATACCGCCGATTCCGAGCGTATCTGCAATTGTCTGTCTCAGACCAAATTTCTTTGGAATCTCAAAATCAATGATTGTGCACGGATCATAGCCGCCAACCTGGATTGCATTTACAACAAAATTGGCACCGCGAAGGGCCTCTTTTCTGTTTTCCACGCCCAGATAACACTCAATCTTTCCATAGCCGCCCATTGTCTCTCTCATCGCTTCCAAAATGGTCTGGCTTTCCTTTAATCTTGCACCATCGATGTCATACAGCGCAAATGTACTGTCTCTTAGCACCTCTGAACACATGCAATCTCCGATTACATTTCGCGCAAATACTGTGCTTCCAGCACCCATAAAAGTAATTTTCATAGTAGTTTTCCTTTCTTTTTTAGTTGATTTCTTCTACCCATCAAGATGTTTCCTAGCTATCTTAAGCTACCAACATCTTGTCTTTCTGTGTATCTTCATTCTAACAGATTTCTTTTAAAATGGGATTGATTTTTGTCTGGAAAACTTGTTATTATGTTAGAAATGAATGTAAACAAAACAAACAAATAAAAATGATAAAACAAACCGCAAAAACTACAAGTGAAAGGAAAACACGATCAAATGATAAAAAGTGAAATTGTAATTGATCAACACTATAAAGATTTTAGTCCCATGCAATTTGGCAGTGAAACTTGCGATCCCGGTCATTTCTTTGGACCGAGTGTGCGTACTCACTGGCTTTTGCATTATATTGTGTATGGTTTTGGTCGTTTCGAGCGCGACGGCATCTCTTACTCGGTCAAGCCTGGGGATATTTTTGTAATCCCACCATACGAAAAAACCTATTATGAAGCCGATCAGAAAAAGCCATGGCGCTATATTTGGATTGGCTTTACAACAGACCAATACGTTCCTGAGCAGCTTTTAAAGCCGATCATTCACTGTCCAAGTGCTGGCAAAATTTTTGAGGAAATGCTTCAGTGCGAAAAAATGGAAAATGGCAGAACTGCTTTTTTATGCGCAAAGCTGTGGGAATTTTTTAGTATTTTATTAGACAATGCAAAATCTGACACTGATTATGTGCAAAAGGCAATTAACTGCATCAATGCTGAGTATATCAATGGCATCACGATCCAGCAGGTCGCTGATCGCTTGAATATCAACCGCAGCTACCTGTCTGACCTTTTCAAAAAACGCATGGGCATCTCTCCCCAGAAATATTTGATTCAACTGCGACTTGAAAAAGCAGCAGAGCTTTTGACTGTCTACGGACAATCTCCCTCCACTGCTGGAATCTCTGTTGGCTATCCAGACCTATATCACTTTTCCAAGATCTTTAAAAAGCATTTCGGTGTCTCACCTAGGGAATACCAGAAGCTTAATATTTAAAGATTTTGTACTTCATTCTCTTCGCTTTTCCTACTTTTCTGCTGCCTCTTTCCGTCCCCATCGGCTTAATTTGTCTCCGTCGCAATAATTTTCCCATGATCCATCCGAAATACCGTATCGCAAAGGATTTGTATATCTTCTTTCGAATGACTGGCCAAAATAATC
>QUFP01000044.1 GCA_003478935.1 Firmicutes bacterium AF25-13AC | reverse complement strand
TAAACGCTGAAGGCATCTAAGCGTGAAGCCCCCCTCAAGATGAGATATCCCATCGTAAGAGTAAGACCCCTTGAAGACGACGAGGTTGATAGGGCAGGGGTGGAAGTGCCGTAAGGCATGGAGCTGACTGCTACTAATCGGTCGAGGGCTTGACCAAAAGGTCAGGGTAGGAAATGGTAATAGGTTTGAGATGAAAAGTTTGTGTGCAGTTTTTAAGGTACATGCAAAAAAAAGTTAAAAAAGTTGTTGACAAAACGATGAAAATGTGATAAGATATTAAATGTCGCTGAGAGAAAAAGTTGACAACGATAGTTAAGTAAATATTCCTCGATAGCTCAATGGTAGAGCACTCGGCTGTTAACCGAGTTGTTGTAGGTTCGAGCCTACTCGGGGAGCTGGCAAGGCTCCATGGTCAAGCGGTTAAGACACCGCCCTTTCACGGCGGTAACAGGGGTTCAAATCCCCTTGGAGTCACTGACAATCATTAGATTGTCTATGCCGATGTGGCTCAATTGGCAGAGCAGCTGATTTGTAATCAGCAGGTTATCGGTTCGAGTCCGATCATCGGCTTTTTTCCTATGGACTTAGCTCAGTTGGTTAGAGCAACCGGCTCATAACCGGTCGGTCCCGGGTTCAAGTCCCTGAGGGTCCACTGCCAACCAATTTGTCAGATGTCCATAGTGAAAAAAAGTTAAAAAAGTTGTTGACAAACAGCTAAAGATGTGGTAACATATCACATGTTGTTGATAAAGTTAACGACACAAGTTAGGCCCGGTGGCTCAGTTGGTTAGAGCGCCGCCCTGTCACGGCGGAGGTCAAGGGTTCGAACCCCTTTCGGGTCGTTTGCTGAATAACTTTCAGCTACAATTAAATATTTGGGGTCTTAGCTCAGCTGGGAGAGCATCTGCCTTACAAGCAGAGGGTCATAGGTTCGAGCCCTATAGGCCCCATATGTACGCGTAGCTCAGCTGGATAGAGCGTCTGACTACGGATCAGAAGGCCGGGAGTTCGAATCTTCTCGCGTACATTATTGATAAGCGGTTTCTGCGAAAGCAGGAGCCGCTTTTGTAATATAATCCGGCGACGAAACCATTACACCGAAGGGCTTTTGTAATATACCTATTGATAAGGTTTTAACTTTTAAAAACCGAGATATTAGTTTACTTATCTCTGTATTGATGATATAATAAAAATACAAATATTATTTTTTTGAAAACGGAGGAAGTTTCAATGAGAATTTATTGTACCAAGGACTATAAGGAAATGAGCCGCAAGGCTGCAAATCTGATTTCTGCCCAGGTAATTATCAAGCCAGACTGTGTATTAGGTCTGGCAACCGGTTCAACACCAATCGGAATTTATGATCAGCTGGTAGAGTGGTATCATAAGAATGATATCGATTTTTCCGAGGTAACAACTGTTAATCTTGATGAGTATCGCGGACTGACAAAAGAGAACGACCAGAGCTACTATTACTTTATGCATACTCATTTATTTGATCGTGTGAATATTCGCCCGGATTACTCCTTTATTCCGGACGGAACTTGTGAGGACAGCGAGTTTGAGTGCCGTCGTTATGAAAATCAGATTCGTTCTCTTGGTGGAATCGATATGCAGCTTCTTGGACTTGGACGTAATGGACATATCGGATTTAATGAGCCATCTGACAGCTTTGCACAGGTAACACATTGCGTAGATCTGACACAGAGTACAATCGATGCCAACAAGCGTTTCTTTGCGTCAGAGGCAGATGTACCGCGTCAGGCATACACAATGGGTATCGGAACTATCCTTCAGGCAAAGAAGATCCTTCTTGTAGCAAGTGGTGAGGATAAGGCAGAAGCAGTTAAGAACACATTATTTGGACCAATTACACCATATGTTCCGGCATCTATTCTTCAGATTCATCCGGACGTTACAATCGTTGCAGATGAGGCAGCATTGTCTCTTTGCAAGCTGTAAGCAAAAGAAAGGCAAACAGTATGAAAATTTTAAATGCAAAGATCTGCAGCAATGGTCAGATTTTTGATGGAGAGGTTACAGTAGACGGCGAGCGCATTGCGTCTGTTACGCCTAAAGAAACGTCGTCAAGCTCAGATGAAACCATCATTGATGCAAAAGGTATGTATGTGATTCCAGGCCTTCTCGATGTTCATTTCCATGGCTGTGTGGGATATGATACCTGTGATGCCTCAAAGGAAGCTTTTGATAAAATAGCGGAATACGAGGGCAGTGAAGGTGTTCTTGCGATCTGTCCTGCGACGATGACATATCCAGAGGATAAGCTTTCTGAGATTATGGACATTGCAGCAGATTATGAAAGTCCTGTGGGCGCAGATTTTGTTGGTCTTCATTTAGAAGGACCATTTATCAATCCTAACCGTGTTGGTGCACAGAACTCTGACTATGTACAAAAGCCAGATGCAGATATGCTTCTTCGTCTGCAGGAGCGTGCAAAGGGACGTATTCGAATCTGTGATGTTGCACCAGAGACAGAGAATGCAATTGACTTTGTAGAAAAAATCAAAGATCATGTGGCATCCGTATCTATTGCACACACTTGTACTGACTACGATACAGCAATGCAGGCATTTGAGCATGGTGCCAATCATCTGACACATGGTTTTAATGCAATGCCAGGCATTCATCATCGTAAGCCAGGTCCGCTTTCAGCAGCAGCAGATGCTGAAGCTGACGTAGAGCTGATCTGCGATAATGTTCATATTCATCCGTCAGTAGTACGTCTTGCGTTTAAACTGTTTACAGATGAGCATGTTATTTTAATCAGTGATACTATGAGAGCCTGCGGTCTTGAGGATGGCTGCTACGATTTAGGTGGTCAGCAGGTAGAGGTAAAGGGAAACCTTGCCACACTTGCATCTGATTCAGCTACAATCGCAGGAAGCGTTACTAATTTGATGAATTGTCTTCGCTGCGCAGTTAAGACAATGAAAATTCCATTTGCGAGTGCAGTAAAAGCTGCTACTCACAATCCGGCAAGAAGCATCGGTGTATTAGATGATTACGGCGATGTAGAAGCAGGAAAGTATGCAAATTTGCTTATTCTTGATGAAGAGCTTAATATTGTTCACATGATTAAGCGCGGAAAACTAGTGCGTTAATCAAAATAATTATAATTAAAAAACGGACTGGCTGCAGATTATTTATCTGTTAGCCAGTCCATTTTATTTATTTGTCTTCTTCCTCTAGCTCATCAGTCAAACGGCAGATTTCATCAATCATGTCGCCAATTGTCTCAATAGTATCAAGAAGAGGTGCATCTGTTGTGATATCTACCTTTGCAAGTGCGGCAAGCTCAACAGGGGTCAGTGTGCTTCCAGCTGCAAGTACTTTCTTCCAGTCATCCACAGCAGTCTGACCTTCCTTTTCAATTCGCTTGCAGACCTGTGTGGCAACAGTCAGTCCAGCACTGTATGTGTAGGAGTAAAGCCCCATATAGTAGTGCGGCTGGCGCATCCATGTAAGCTTAGCTCCATCACAGATTTCTACATCATCGCCCCAGAAATCCTGAAGAGTTTTTTTCATGATGCTGCTTAATGTATCAGCCTGAACGCTGCCGCCGTTGTCGATAATACGGTATACCTCGCGCTGATAAGCAGCCTCCATCAGATGTGTAACAAAGTTGTGATAATAGGTGTTGCTGATCTGGCAGGAGAGTACCCAGCGGCGGAAACGCTTGTCATCATTTGACTGCAGCAGATAATGCGCCATTAAAAGCTCGTTCATAGTGGACGGGGCCTCAACAAAGTATGAAGATACATCAGTGTCAAAGATGGACTGTGCGCTGTTGCAGGCACGGAAATGTCCAGCATGACCAAGCTCGTGAGCCAGTGTAAATACATCGGCCATACGGTCGTTCCAGCTTAACAAAATAAAGGAATTAGTTCCGTAGGGGCTTGCGCAGAAACCACCAGTTGACTTGCCTTGATTTTTTGCAAAATCAACCCAGCGGTCACGATAAGCTTCACGCACCATATCTACATACTCAGGTCCAAGGATGGAAAGACCTTTTTCGATATATTCCTTAGAACCCTCAATAGTTACCTTTGGATCATATTCAGGATCAACGGAAATTTTTAAATCAGCAAAGGTCATACGATCCAGCTTGTGAATTTTCTTTAACAGACGTGCATACTTGCGCATATGAACAGAGAGCTTTGTTGTAATCAGATCGATCTGACGGTCATAAAGCTCACGGCTTACCTTCTGGTCAAACAAAAGACTGTCAAATACGCTTTCAAAACCGCGCAGTGTAGCCATTGTCTTTTCAGTCTGAACCTGTGAATTATAAGCGGCAGCAGTTGTGTTCTCATACTGAGCCAGTTTCTTGCTAAATGCATCAAAAGCACTGCGGCGGATTTGTGTGTCAGATTCATATTCATAGTCATCTTCAAACAGGGAATAGCCAAGTGGATAATCCTTGTTATTAGCATGGAAGGAATCAAACTTCATGTCTGCAAGCTTAGTCATGTTGTAAATCTGATAAGGCGTGTTTAAGGTCTGAGAAAGTGCAGACAAGGCGCGCTCTGTCTCAGGATGCAGCTGATGCGGCTTACGGCGAAGTATGTCTTCAAGATAGATGCGGCTTCCGCCGGCAATTGCAATAGAAGCCTTCAGTGTTTCTTCGCTCTGCTCGGTAATTTCGCTGTTGATAAAACTCAAACGGCTGTTGATGTCAGAAATTATATTCATTACACGGTCATTTCTCTCTTGATTGTGGCTGTCATAATAATCAACCGAAACAGCCAGATCAGTATAATTGCCAGTCAGTGTCATCAGGCGAGTCATCTCCTGAAGATCATTTAAGCAGTCACAAATAGCTTCAGGCGTTGTCAGCTTTCCCTTAAAGCGTTCCTCCATAGAAGCACATAGAGCCTTCATTTTTTCAACATCCCTGTACATCGCTTCCTCAGTCGGATAAATCAGGGAAAGATCCCATGTCAGTTCAACAGGGACTTCATTTCTCATTGCTAAACTCATAAAATTTCACCTTTCTCTCAAACTATTGGCTAGTGCCGTGATTGAGCGTAGTCATCTTAAGTATATACATTTTTTAATAAAGAAGCAATCTCTTGACAGAAAATAAAAAGTATGATAATATTTTGTCAAGCAAATAAAGGGGAGTAGTGAAACGCCCATATATCTATATTTGGGGTGGGTTTGAAACCGTCAGCCGATGCATTTTGCATCCGTATCAAATGAGAAAGCGAGACTTTTATTGCGGTGTGTGCCGTGGTAGAGGTCTCTTTTTTATTATCCTAACCGTGGCACACGGAAAGGAGAGACATGAATGATTTCATGATGGAAAGAGAGATTCAAGAAGCTCTCACAGCAGGAGAAAATGCCCTGCAAAGCCTGTATGCAGCGAGTGAGCAACTAGACAGTGCAAGAAACTGGGGAATTATCGATTTATTGGGAGGCGGATTTTTTACCGATTTAATTAAGCATTCCAAAATGGGAAAAGCAGAGAAGTATCTTTCACAGGCAAGATATTATCTTCAACAGTTCCAAAAAGAATTGCGTAATGTCGCAGCAGATGATACAATACAGTTACAGACGGGTGATTTTTTAAGCTTTGCAGATTTCTTTTTTGACGGAGTGGTAGCAGACTATCTGGTCCAGTCAAGGATCAATGAGACAAGAAGAAAAGTAGCCGAGGCAATCAGAAGAGTCGAAGAACTTACAGCAAAGTTGCGTGCAAAATATAGTTACTTCAACTAAGACAAAAATCACCAGATCAGACACATCAGTTGGGCATAGCAGCAAAGAGGATTCTAGAAAGAGAGGGAAAGTATGAACACAGTATTAGCAGCAGCACAGCAAACATCATTTTTGGACACGGCAACATTTCCTATTATCATAGCCGTGATCGCAATCATAGCCATTCTTGCAATATTAGCGAGCGGCTACGTTAAGGCACCGCCGGATCAGGCATACATAATTTCCGGTTTGAAAAAGGAAAGTAAGATCCTTATTGGACGCGCCGGCATTAAGATTCCATTTTTAGAGCGAATGGATAAGCTGTATTTGGGACAGATGACAGTTGATATTAAGACAGAGCAGTCTGTTCCGACAAACGATTTCATCAACGTAAATGTGGATGCAGTTGCAAAGGTAAGAATCAATCCAACAACAGACGGAATTAAGCTGGCAGCAAAGAACTTCTTAAATAAAAAGCCAGGCGATATTGCACTTGATCTTCAGGATTCCCTTCAGGGTAATATGCGTGAGATCATCGGTACCTTGTCATTAAAAGTAATTAATACTGACAGAGACTCATTCTCCGATCAGGTTATGATGAAGGCGTCAAAGGATATGGATAAGCTTGGAATTGAGATACTTTCATGCAACATCCAGAATGTAACAGACGAAAATGGTTTGATCAAGGATCTTGGTGCTGACAATACATCACTCATTAAGAAAAATGCAGCCATAGCTAAGGCACAGGCCGACAGAGATATAGCTATCGCGCAGGCTGAGGCAGATAAGGCGGCAAATGAGGCGAGAGTTCTTTCAGATACGCAGATTGCACAGAAAAACAATGAGCTGGAGATTCGCAGGGCAGAACTCAAGATCATATCCGATAATAAAAAGGCTGAGGCAGATGCTGCTTACAAGATTCAGGCACAGTCACAGCAAAAGAGTATTGAGACAGAGACTGTGAACGCGCAGATTGCAAGAGCAGAGCGTGATGCCGAGTTAAAGAAGCAAGAGGTTGAGATTGCAAGACAGCGCCTTGATGCAGAAATCCGAGCAAAGGCAGATGCTGATCGTTACCGTGAAGAGCAGCAGGCACAGGCAGAGCTGTTCAAGCGCCAGAAAGAGGCAGAAGCAAAGAAGTTCGAGCAGCAGCAGGATGCAGAGGCAAAGAAAGCCATGGCAGAGGCAGTTCGATTTGCCAGAGAGCAGGAAGCAGAAGGTATCCGTGCAACTGGTCTTGCAGAGGCAGAAGCCATTCGTGCAAAGGCAACAGCAGAGGCAGAAGGTATAGATAAGAAGGCAGAGGCAATGAAAAAATATGGAGAGGCCGCAATTATCGAGATGATCATGCAGGCACTTCCAGAAATTGCAAAGAACGTTGCAGAGCCGCTGTCCAAGGTAGATAAGATCACAATGTACGGCGAAGGAAACAGTGCAAAGATGCTCCAGGATATCATAAACAGTACTACACAGGTAACAGAAGGACTGGCACAGGGAATGGGAATCGATGTAAAGGCATTATTATCAAGCATTGTCGGTGCAAAGATAGCATCAAATACACCAGAGGATCCACAAAAATCTGATTCAGACGAATACGAACAGTAAAAATTAAGGGCAGACAGCACATTGTCTGCCTTTAATTTACAACCTTTTTCATGTTGCCTTGACGGTTGAAAGATGCTGTGCTATTATGAGACTAGTCAAAAAAGAACAATAAAAAGAAAGGAATTGTGAAAGGAATTGTGTATGAAAGATCGTTTTGAAGCGAAGCTTATACTGTTTATCATACCGGCACTTGCCATCTGGGAAGTATTATATCAGCTTGTCATAATCAGGTTAATTCCGGCGGCAAAAAACGATACCGTTCATGGTGTGGGATTTGTTGTTTTAGTAGCAGCTGCTTGGCTGATATACCGCAAAAAAGCAGGAACAGAGTATGAGGAGGAAGATCAGGATGCATAGTATTTTATTTTCCATAGGGCCGTTTCACGTTTATGGATATGGCTTTATGATTGCAGTAGGAATTATCTGTGCATTTACGATAGGCTGTTTCCTTGCAAAGCGTTCCGGTCTTGATGATGATGCACTTTTTTCCATGGGACTAGTAGGAATAGTGGGCGGTATTATAGGCGCAAAGCTGCTTTACTATATTGTAGAGTTTCCGTCAATTCTTGCAGATCCTTCTATTCTTCTTAATTTTGGAGAAGGCTTTGTAGTGTACGGCGGTCTGATTGCAGGCTTTTTAAGCCCATTAATTTACACCAGAATAAAGAAGCTTTCCTTCTTACCTTATATTGACTGTGCAGTGCCAGGCGTAGCATTTGCACAAGGGTGCGGACGCATCGGCTGCTTTCTCGCAGGCTGCTGCTATGGAAAAGAGACATCTGCATGGTATGGTGTCACATTTCCGGAAGATTGTCTTGCACCGGCAGGTGTATCGCTTATTCCAACACAGCTGTTTTCAGCAGCAGGAGACTTTATATTTGCAATAATTCTTTTTATTTTGCAGAGAACGCTTTACAAAAAGAAGAAAAAGACATCAGGAATTGTTACAGCCGTATATTTGATGCTTTATGCAGTGGGCCGTTTTCTTATTGAATTTTTAAGAAACGATCCAAGAGGAGCTGTTGGTGTATTGTCAACATCACAGTTTATCGCGATCTTTATGTTTGCAGCAGGCGCTGTTATGCTAAGCAGATTTGTAAAAAACAGCAACTGATTAAAAAATATTTTGCCTACGGGACTATGACAGAAAAACATACGCAGAAAGGAAGACAACAATGGCAAAAGAAAAGACACCAAAAACGAATGCAATGCGCATACTTGACCGCCTCAAGATTTCTTATGAGGTGCTGTCATACCAGTGCGATGAATTTATAGATGGAATACACACAGCAGATACACTTGGGATTCCACATGAGAACTGCTTTAAGACACTCGTTCTTCAGGGAAAGAGCAAGGGATACAGTGTATTTGTTCTTCCAATCGAGGAAGAACTGAACTTAAAGGAGTGTGCAAAGGCAGTTAATGAAAAGTCAGTTGAGATGATCCATGTGAAGGACATCAATGCCGTCACAGGCTATATTCGCGGCTGCTGTACTGCTCTTGGCATGAAAAAGGAATATCCAACCATTATCACGAGAGTGCGCTTGACTGCCCATATATCTGCGTCAGTGCCGGAAAGCTTGGAGTTCAGCTAAAGCTTTCACCGCAGGATTTTATCAAGGCGACAGGTGCAAAAGCACTTGATATCATTCATCATAATTCATAATTATAGAAAGGACATGAAATTCACATGGGAGAACGTTTAACGCAGGGAGATATCGATAAAATCAAAAAAGAGATAGAGTACCGCACACTCGTTGTAAGAAAAGAGGCGATTGAAGCTGTTTCAGAGGCCAGAGCGCAGGGCGATCTCAGTGAGAATTTTGAGTATTATGCGGCAAAAAAGGATAAAAACAAAAATGAGAGCCGCATCCGTTATTTAGAGAGAATGTTAAAAAACGCTACCGTTATTTCTGATGAATCACAGGAAGGCGTCGTAGGTTTAAATAAAACAATTGAGCTTTACATTGAAGAAATGGAAGAAGTACAGAAGTTTAAACTTGTGACTTCTGTGCGCTGTGATTCTATTGAGGGAAAAATCAGCATTGAATCACCGCTTGGAAAAGCGATTAATGGTCACAAAGAAGGTGATCGTGTCTATGTAAAGGTCAATGACAAGATGGGTTATTACGCAGTGATTCGTTCCATCACTGACGGGGATGACAGCGAGGATGAAATCCGACCATATTAAATTACTATTAAGTATGAAAGGGGTATATGAAGATGACCGATTTAGTACACAATAAGGAACGTCTTAAGCAGTTTCGTGAACGCGCGAAAAAGCTGATTGGACAGATGACACTTGAAGAGAAGGTATATCAGACACTCTATAATGCACCAGCAATTGAACGTCTTGGAATTGCTTCCTACAACTGGTGGAATGAGGCTCTGCACGGTGTTGCAAGAGCCGGCACAGCAACAGTTTTTCCACAGGCAATTGGTTTGGCAGCAACGTTTGATGAAGATTTCATGGAGCAGATTGGTGATGCCGTATCTACAGAGGCGCGTGCAAAATTTAACATGCAGCAGGAGTTTGGAGATCATGATATTTACAAGGGTCTGACCTTCTGGGCACCAAACGTAAATATTTTCCGTGATCCAAGATGGGGCAGAGGCCATGAAACATTCGGTGAGGATCCGTATTTGACATCACGTCTTGGAGTGCGTTACATCGAGGGAATGCAGGGCCATGACGAAAAATATCTAAAGACGGCAGCATGTGCAAAGCATTTTGCTGTTCACAGCGGACCAGAGGGTATGCGTCATTATTTTAATGCAGAGGTGTCTAAGAAAGATCTTTATGAGACATATCTTCCAGCCTTCAAAGCATGTGTACAAGAGGGTAAAGTCGAGGCTGTCATGGGCGCTTATAACCGTACAAACGGAGAGCCATGCTGTGGAAGCAAGACTTTATTAAAAGATATTTTGCGTGATGAGTGGGGCTTTGAGGGTCACGTTACATCAGACTGCTGGGCAATTAAAGATTTCTATGAAGGTCATAATGTAACAAAGAATGCAGAGGAATCTGTTGCATTGGCAATGAATAATGGCTGTGATTTAAACTGCGGTACGCTGTTTGTTTATCTTCTTGATGCTGTTCGCGACGGTCTTGTAAAGGAAGAACGTCTTGACGAGGCACTTGTCAATCTTTTTACAACACGCATGAAGCTTGGCGTATTTGATAAGGCAGACGATAATCCATACAATAAGATTTCCTATTCCGTTGTTGATTCACCGAAGATGCAGGAATTAAACCTCACAGCAGCAAAAAGATGTCTGACGTTGTTAAAAAATGATCAGATGCTTCCGCTTGATAAAGAAAAGATCCATACAATCGGTGTCATTGGACCGAATGCCGACAATCGCATGGCATTAGTAGGAAATTATGAGGGAACTGCATCACGCTATGTGACAGTCTTGGAAGGCCTTGAGGATTATGCAAAGGAGCATCCAAGAGCAGACGGCGAGAAGATGCGCATTGTTTATTCAGAAGGATGCCATCTTTACAAGGACAGAAGCAGCAATCTGACTCAGAGCCGTGACCGTTTGGCAGAGGTGAAGGGTGTTTGTAAGGAAAGTGATGTAGTAGTTGTCTGCCTTGGTCTTGATGCCAGTCTTGAAGGCGAGGAAGGCGATACAGGAAATGAGTTTTCAAGCGGCGATAAGCTTGATCTGCGTTTCCCAGGTCTTCAAAATGAAGTACTTGAAGTGGCATACGAGAGCGGCAAGCCAGTAATCCTTCTTGTTCTGACAGGAAGTGCAATGGATCTGACATGGGCAGATGAGCATGTAAATGCTATTATGCAGTGCTGGTATCCTGGTGCACAAGGCGGAAATGCAATCGCACAGGTACTCTTTGGCGATGCATGCCCAGAAGGACGTCTTCCGGTTACTTTCTACCGCACAAGCGAAGAACTGCCGGAATTTACAGATTACAGCATGGAAGGCCGCACATATCGTTACATGAAAAACAAGCCGCTATATCCGTTTGGATATGGCTTGTCATATACAGAATTTTCGCTTGACAATGTGAAGCTTAGCACACAAAAGGTTACACCAGATGGTGTTGAAGTCACAGCAGATGTAACTAATATCGGACAGATGGATGGTACTCAGACCGTCTTAGTATATGTAAAGGCAGAACGCGAAGGAACACCAAATCCGCAGTTAAAGGGAATTGCAAAGGCAGCTCTTAAAAAAGGTGAGACAAAGACAGTTCACATTATGCTGCCAGAGGAAGCATTTGGACTATGTGATGATGACGGCGTAAAGCGCGTTCATAAAGGCAGCTACACAATCTACATCGGTGAAAAGGCAGCAGGCACCGTTGTAAAGGATTAAAATTAAAAGGGAACAAAAAATTGGAGGAAATGATTATGTATTATATTGGAATTGATCTTGGAACATCAGCTACCAAGCTTCTTTTGATGGAAGGAAACGGCAAAATCTGCAACATCGTATCAAAGGAGTATCCGCTCTCATTCCCAAATCCGGGATGGTCTGAGCAAAATCCATATGATTGGTATGATCAGATGATCGCAGGAATCAAGGAACTTGTAAACGGCTTCGACACAACAAAGGTTGCAGGAATCAGCTTTGGCGGACAGATGCATGGCCTTGTTATTCTTGATGAAAACGATAATGTTATCCGTCCGGCTATTCTTTGGAACGATGGACGTACAACAGAAGAAACTGATTATTTAAATAATGTAATCGGAAAGGATAAGCTTTCTGAGTACACAGCCAATATTGCATTCGCAGGCTTTACAGCACCGAAGATTCTGTGGGTGAAGAAGCATGAGCCAGAGAATTTTGCACGCATCAAAAAGATCATGCTGCCAAAGGATTACCTGGCATATCGTCTGACAGGCGTATTCTGCACCGATGTATCAGATGCATCAGGTATGCTTTTATTTGATGTAAAGAATCGCTGCTGGTCAAAAGAAATGTGCGAAATCTGTGGAATTACAGAGGACATGTTAGCTGGAATTTACGAGAGCTACGAGAAGGTAGGCTGTGTTAAGGAAGATCTGGCAAAAGAGCTTGGCCTTACAGATCATGTAGCAGTTGCAGCAGGAGCAGGAGACAATGCGGCAGCGGCAGTTGGAACAGGAACAGTAGGAGAGGGCAGATGCAACATTTCCCTTGGAACAAGTGGAACTATCTTCATCTCCTCTAAAAACTTCCGTGTGGACAGCAACAATGCGCTTCACGCATTTGCACACGCAGACGGCACATACCATCTGATGGGCTGCATGTTAAGTGCAGCATCATGCAACAAGTGGTGGATGGAAGAAATTCTTCAGACAAAAGAGTTTGCAAAAGAGCAGGCTGATATTACAAAGCTTGGAGAAAACCATGTATACTTTTTGCCATATCTGATGGGCGAGCGTTCACCGCACAACAATCCAAAGGCAAGAGGAACATTTATCGGCATGACAATGGACACTACAAGAGCCGATATGACACAGGCAGTTTTAGAGGGTGTTGCATTTGCACTTAGAGATTCCTTTGAGGTAGCAAAATCACTTGGAATTGACATTAAGCGCACAAAGATCTGCGGAGGCGGAGCAAAGAGCCCACTGTGGAAGAAGATGATCGCTAATATTTTAAATATCAGTGTAGATGTAATCGAGAGCGAGGAAGGCCCAGGCCTTGGCGGTGCAATGCTTGCAGCAGTTGCATGCGGTGAGTACGCATCTGTAGAGGAAGCAGCAGGAAAGATCGTAAAGGTAATCGATACTGTAGAGCCAGATCCGGTACTTGCAGCAAAATACGAGGAGCGTTATCAGCAGTTTAAGCAGATCTATCCGGCATGCAAACCGCTCTTTGATATAATTGCGTAAATGAAGGGAAAATAAGTATGGACGAGAATGACTTCTCAAAGTTTGGACAAAGTATATGTGATACCGTCACAGATGCCGTGAACTCGGCTATGGAATCAATGGATTTTTCAGGATTAAGCGAGAAAATTTCATCGACAGCCGATCATATCATGCAGGAGACGGTAGGAGCATTTACCGGAAAAAATGGTCAGGGAAATAAAAAGGGAAATGTTTATGAAAAGACCGACAAAGAAAAGTTAGAGCTTAGGTTTACAAAAAAGACACCTGGAAAGGTATCAGGCATACTGATGTGCACCTTTGGCGGAATTGGCACAGCAGGCTTCGGCCTGCCGGCATTTATACTGCTTGTACTTGGACTGATCGGGAGACAGCCGCTTGTGACAAGCTGTGGCTTTTTAGGTTTCCTGCCGTTTGCCATTGCCTTTGGCATATTGTTAAAAAATGGCTGCGACCGCTTAGGACGTATAAGTCGCTTTGAGCGCTATAAAAGGTGCATTGGCACAAAGGCACTTTGCGCCGTGCGAAGCTTAAGCGGTGCTGTCGGTCTTCCTGAGAAAAAGGTGCAGAGGGAACTAGAGCGCATGATTTCACAGGGATATTTTCTGCAGGGCCATATGGATGATGAGAAGTCATGTCTGATTCTTGATGATGAGACTTATGAACTGTATTTGCATTCAAAACAGCAGATGGAGAATGCCAGACGCGAGGAAGAGCAGCAGGCAGGCAATAAAGAGGTGAGAGAAGCAGTTAGAGTGGGAATGGAATATATAAAGCAGATTCGCCAGATAAACGATGAGCTGCCGCAGCCAGTGATAAGTGAAAAGTTAAGTCACTTAGAGGAGGTCATTGGACTGATTTATCTGAGTGTCCAAAAGACACCAGAGAAGATTGGCTCCATAAAGAGATTTACCGAATATTACCTGCCAAATACGATGAGCCTTGTAACAAGATATCGTGATCTTGACAGGATTGATACAGACAAAGCAAGAGAGTCCAAGGCGCAGATAGAGAATGCGCTAGACACAATCAACGACGCGTTTGACAAGCTTCTCGACAGCCTTTACGAAGACGACCGCATGAAGATTCAGACAGATATTGCTGTGCTGAAGACTCTGCTGTCACAAGAGGGGTTAGTCGATGACGGGCTTCATATGTAATCAGATGGGAGGATACTTATGGAAGAAGAGTTAAAATTAGATCAGGCAGTGCCAACGCTGACATTTGAACCATTTACAGAGACAAAAAAAGAAGCGCCGGCGCCACAGCAGGAAATGCCAAAGCCAGAGCCAATTTACGAAGAAGAAGCATTGTTAAGCGAGCAGGAAAAAAAACAGGTAGAGGCATTTGCAGAGAAAATAGATTTGAATAATTCAACACTTGTACTTCAGTACGGTGCAGGCGCACAAAAAAAGATCGCAGATTTTTCTGACAAAACGCTTGAGAATGTCCGTTCAAAGGATCTTGGCGAGACAGGAACCATGCTGGCAAGCTTAGTAAGCGAGTTAAAGCAGACAGGAGAGCCAGAGGAAGAAAAAGGCTTTTTTGCAAGTTTTTTCAAGAAATCAACTGGAAAGTTAGAGGCGCTTAAGGCACGCTACGAGAAGGCAGAGGGAAAGGTTGATGAGATTGTTGATATCCTCACAAAGCATCAGGTACAGCTTATCCAGGATGCTGCAATGCTTGATCAGATGTATCAGCTAAACCAGACCTACTTCAAGGAGCTTTCAATGTACATCCTTGCCGGAAAAAAGAAGGTCGATAAGGCAAGACAGACAGAGTTAGAGACTCTGCGCCAAAAGGCCATTGCAAGCGGCACACAGGAGGATGCACAGGCAGTAAGCGACTATTCATCTATGATCGAGCGTTTTGAAAAGAAAGTTCATGATCTTGAGCTGACTCGCATGGTTGCACTGCAGATGGCACCTCAGATTCGTATGGTTCAAAGCAACGACACCGTCATGGCGGAAAAGATTCAGTCCACTATTGTAAATACAATCCCACTCTGGAAAAATCAGATGGTCATTGCAATGGGAGAGAATCATTCCGCACAGGCGGCAAAGGCGCAAAAGGAAGTAACGGATATGACAAATCAGCTGTTGCTTTCTAATGCGCAAAAGCTAAAGCAGACAACTGTTGATATCAGAAGAGAATCAGAGCGCGGCATCGTCGATATCGAGACGCTTAGACAGACAAATGGCATCTTAATCGACACGATGAACGAGATCTTAAAGATTCAGCAGGAAGGCCGTGAACAGCGCAGACAGGCACAGGCACAGCTTGCACAGATGGAGCAGCAGATGAAAGAAAAACTGCTAGAGATCAGTAAGTAACTGACTTTTTAAGTGCGCGTGTAATTGCATCAATAAGAAGCGAAGCCGTATACTGTGAGGAGTCAGAGTAGGTTACGCCCTGCAAGCTCTGCGAAGAAAGAATCTGTGATTCCAGACTTTGCAGTACGGAAGGGACGAGCGGATACAGCGTGGCAACTGATTGTGCAAGATTGTGGGCACGAATCGAATTAATGTGATTTTTGTCCACACACACGACAATATCAACTGTATCACCGCCCAGAACAACAGATGCGGCGTATCTTCCTGGTATGTAAGAACCAGAAAGTGTGAAGCTTTCTGTATCCGAAAAAGACTGACTTGATACTATTGCAGAAGAAGCAGATTCAGTCATGTCTTTCGGAAAAGAACGGCTCTGGTTTTTATCCAGATGCAGGGCGCTTGCGAGCAAAACAGCAAGAAGAATAACAATTACAACGATCACGGCAGTCCAGATTAAATTTCTGGATTTAAGGACAAAGATTTTTGTCTTAGAACTCATGGAAGGCTCCTGAAACTGATTGTTACAATTTATGAGGCCATTGACTGGTTTATACATGAATACATCAGCAAACAGGAGTTCGAAATAGAGAAATGCAAAATCAGACAGGAGTAGAAAACTATGAAAATAGCTATTGTTACAGACAGTAACAGCGGAATTACACAAAAACAGGCACAGGAGTTAGGCGTATTTGTACTTGCAATGCCATTTCAGATTGATGGTGAGACTTATTATGAGGACATTACGCTGACACAGGAAGAATTTTACAAGAAACTGCGTGAGGGCGGAAATATTTCTACCTCTCAGCCATCACCAGGCAGTGTAACAGATCTGTGGGATAAAATTTTGCAGGAATATGACCAGATCGTTCATATTCCGATGTCAAGTGGACTTTCCGGCTCCTGCCAGACTGCAATTATGCTGGCTCAGGAAGAAGAGTACGAGGGAAAGGTCTATGTAGTCAACAATCAGCGTATCTCCGTTACGCAGCGTCAGTCAGTTATTGATGCAAAGGGTATGGCAGAGGCAGGATACGATGCAGCGGCAATTCAGAAACGCTTAGAGGAGACAAAATTTGACTCAACCATCTACATCACGCTTGATACGCTGCATTATCTTAAAAAAGGCGGAAGAATTACACCGGCAGCGGCAGCATTAGGAACAATTCTTCGATTAAAGCCAGTTTTACAGATTCAGGGTGAAAAGCTTGATGCCTACTCAAAGGCACGTACCTACAAGATTGCAAAGAACACTATGCTCGATGCCATTGCAAAGGATATTGAGGAGCGCTTCGATGGAAAGTCATCACCAGAAGATATATATATCGCCATTGCTCATACTGATAATTTAGCAGCAGCAGAGGAATTTCGTGATGAAGTAAAGGCAATCTACCCAGAACATGATATCTACATCGACCATCTGTCCTTAAGCGTAGCCTGCCATATCGGACCAGGAGCACTTGCCATCACAGCAACAAAAGTATTAAAATACTGATAAGTAATCTGGTATTATATTAAAATGCAGTAAAAAACTCAGGAACAGATCATTTTGTGATCTCTCCTGAGTTTTTTGCAAAGCTTATAACAAGACTTATAATGGCAGCATTATAGGTTTTCGGTCATGAAATACTGTATAGTAGCGGATACCGCATGATTCTAGAATAGCAGGAACCTTATCAAAAGCATATGCTGTGTGTTCAGGCTTGTGACCGTCAGAGCCGATAGTAAGAATCTCACCGCCAAGCTCATGATAGCGCTTTAACACATAATTTTCTGGATTTGGAACGCCAAGTCCATATTTAAAGCCAGCCGTATTGCATTCAATTCCCTTTCCATTTTGAATCAAAAGCTTCAAAATCTCATCAATGATATCCTTATAATCAAGAATCGAATAATTCTCACGTTGATTAGGCGCATAGCGCACAATATAATCAATATGACCATACACATCAAAACAGTCAAGCTTGCGGATATTGGCAAGAGTAGCCTCATAATATTCCATAATGCCCTGCTGCTTTGATTTGCCTTCCCAGTACTGCGGATAATAAGGGTCAAGTCCATTCACTACATGAGTAGACCCAATAATAAAATCCCATGCACAAACCTCAGCAAAATCCTCAATACTGTGGTGATAATCAGTGCGAAGACCAAGCTCCACGCCAATTGAGATACGGGCACGGTCAGAATACTCAGGAATCAGGCCAAGAATCGCCTCATAATAGGCAAAAGGATTAATGCGAAAAGGACGAGACTCAATACTTGTATTTGTACTTTCAGATGTATTCACATCAGCCTTCTCCATCGCAGTGTAGCCAATATCGTGATGGTCAGTAATGCAAATCTCAGTAATCCCCTTTTTAATAAGAGCCTCAATTTGCTCCCTGGCAGGCGTATCTGAGTCAGTAGAAAAAGATGTATGAACATGAAAATCAGATTTTATCATAGTAAGTGCTCCTTTAATTTTGCACCTGACAACACAAAAAGCTGGCAGGCTGATATTTTTATCCCCTAAAAAGAATACGCTGTCTTTCAACAAAAGTCAATCCCGATAAAAAACAGTAAAGCAAAACCGCTTCAAAGCAGCTACAGTTTAATCACTGCTTATAGCCCTAAGGTGAATGGATTTCACGAGCCGGACACTTGGAGCAGGTCTTTCAAAACAATGTACAATAAAAAAGAACATAGAAGGAGCCTGCGGAGTTTGGTCCGGCGACGAAACCATTACACCGCAGGGCTTTCATAAACCTACCGGGCAACACTTAGAAGTCCAAAACCCACTAATTAAAAAAAAAACAAGAAAAAGAAAGAAAAACACTTGATATATTTGTCGGGATAAGGTAAAATATCAGTAATTGATTATATTTTAACAAAGCAATATGCGATAATATAATCTAATAAATTTCTTTAGGAGGAATTAAAAATCATGGCAGTAAAAGTTGCAATTAATGGTTTTGGCCGTATTGGCCGTCTTGCTTTCAGACAGATGTTCAACGCTGAAGGTTATGAGGTAGTAGCAATCAACGATTTAACAAGCCCGGCTATGCTGGCTCACCTGTTAAAGTATGATACAGCACAGGGAAAGTATCAGTACGCTGATTCTGTAGTAGCAGGAGACGATTACATCGAGGTTTGCGGAAAGAAGATCACTATCTACAAGATGGCAAACGCAGCTGAGCTTCCGTGGGGAGAGATCGGTGTAGATGTAGTTCTTGAGTGTACTGGATTCTATACTTCCAAGGCTAAGGCACAGGCTCATATCGACGCTGGTGCAAAGAAGGTTGTTATCTCCGCTCCGGCTGGAAACGATCTGAAGACTATCGTTTACTCTGTAAATGAGAAGACTCTGACCGCTGAGGATAACATCATCTCCGCAGCTTCCTGTACAACAAACTGCTTAGCACCAATGGCTAAGGCTCTGAACGATTACGCTCCAATCCAGAGCGGTATCATGTCCACCATCCATGCTTACACCGGAGATCAGATGATCCTCGATGGACCGCACAGAAAGGGTGACTTAAGAAGAGCACGTGCTGGTGCAGCTAACATCGTTCCAAACTCTACTGGTGCAGCTAAGGCAATCGGCCTGGTTATCCCAGAGTTAAACGGCAAGCTGATCGGTTCCGCACAGCGTGTTCCGGTTCCGACAGGTTCCACCACTATCCTTGTTGCAGTTGTTAAGGGCAGCGACGTTACCGTTGAGGGTATCAACGCAGCTATGAAGGCAGCAGCTTCCGAGTCCTTCGGTTACAACACTGATCCGATCGTATCTTCCGACGTTATCGGTATGAGATTTGGTTCTCTGTTCGATTCTACCCAGACTATGGTTTCCAAGCTTGGTGATGATCTGTATCAGGTACAGGTTGTTTCTTGGTATGATAACGAGAACTCCTATACTAGCCAGATGGTTCGTACAATTAAGTACTTCGCTGAGTTAGCATAAGTTTCGCTTAAGCGCAAAGACCTACGGGGTCCGGTCTGAAAGGGCCGGACCCTGTTTTGTTATGATACCAGGGTCAAAAGCTTAAAAGACGTTCGTGCTTGCACTAAAGGCTTTGAGCTTGGGACCCTAGGTATCAAATTAAACAATTATGCGCGAGCAGCAAACTGCTCCGCAATCAGAAGGGAGAAAATTCCATGTTAAAGAAGACTGTTGACGATCTTAAGAATCTTCAGGGAAGAAGAGTTCTTGTTCGTTGTGATTTCAATGTACCGTTAAAGGACGGCAAGATTACTGATGATACCCGTATTAAGGCTGCACTGCCGACCATCCAGAAGCTGATTGACGGTGGCGCAAAGGTAATCCTTTGCTCTCACTTAGGCAAGGTAAAGAATGGCCCGAATGAGAAGGAGTCCTTAGCTCCAGTAGCAGAGAGACTGTCCGAGAAGTTAGGAAAGCCGGTTGTATTCGTATCCGATTACCACGTAACTGGCGAGGCTGCAACAAAGGCTGTAGCTGAAATGAAGGACGGAGATGTAGTTCTTCTTCAGAATACTCGTTTCCGCGGTGCTGAGGAGACAAAGAACGGTGAGGAGTTCTCCAAGGAGTTAGCAGATTTAGCAGACGATTATGTATGTGACGCATTTGGTTCCGCACACAGAGCACACGCATCTGTAGCAGGCGTTACCAAGTTCATCAGCGCTAAGGGCGGCACAAACGCAGTTGGTTATCTGATGGAGAAGGAAATCGCATTCTTAGGAAATGCTGTAGAGAATCCGGTTCGTCCGTTTGTAGCAATCCTTGGTGGAGCAAAGGTAGCAGATAAGTTAAACGTTATCTCCAACCTGCTTGAGAAGTGCGATACCTTAATCATCGGTGGTGGTATGGCATTCACCTTCTTAAAGGCTCAGGGCAAGGAAATTGGTAAGTCCTTAGTAGACGATACCAAGCTTGAGTACTGCAAGGAGATGATGGAGAAGGCAGAGAAGCTTGGCAAGAAGTTGCTTCTTCCGGTAGACAGCACTGTAGCTGACAACTTCCCGGATCCAATCGATGGACCAATCGATGTAACTGTAGTACCGTCTAATCAGATTCCGGCTGACAAGGAAGGTCTTGATATCGGAACTAAGACAGCAGAGCTTTACGCAGAGGCTGTTAAGTCCGCAAAGACTGTTGTTTGGAACGGACCGATGGGCGTATTCGAGAACCCGACTCTTGCAAAGGGTACCATTGCAGTAGCAAAGGCTCTGGCAGAGACAGATGCAATCACCATCATCGGCGGCGGAGATTCCGCAGCAGCAGTAAATCAGTTAGGATTTGCTGATAAGATGAGCCACATTTCTACCGGCGGCGGCGCTTCCCTTGAGTACCTTGAGGGTAAGGAGCTTCCAGGCGTAGCAGCAGCTGACGATAAGGATTGATAAGCTTAAGAAAATCAAAGAAAAGAAATGTGAGGAACAAAAAAATGGCAAGAAAGAAGATTATTGCCGGCAACTGGAAGATGAACATGACACCTTCTCAGGCAGTAGAGCTGGTAAACACATTAAAGCCTTTAGTAGTAAATGACGAAGTAGATGTTGTATTCTGCGTACCGGCTATCGATTTAGTACCGGTTATGGAAGCAACAAAGGGAACCAACATTCAGGTTGGTGCTGAGAACATGTACTTTGAGGATAAGGGTGCATACACAGGAGAGATCGCTCCGGCTATGCTTACCGATATCGGTGTAAAGTATGTCATCATCGGACATTCCGAGAGAAGAGAGTACTTTGCAGAGACAGATGAGACTGTAAACAAGAAGGTTTTAAAGGCTTTCGAGTACGGTCTTACACCAATCATCTGCTGTGGAGAGACTCTGACTCAGAGAGAGCAGGGTATCACCCTCGACTGGATCCGTCAGCAGATCAAGATCGCTTTCCAGAACGTAACTGCAGAGCAGGCAGCAAGCGCAGTAATCGCTTACGAGCCAATCTGGGCAATCGGAACTGGTAAGGTTGCAACAACCGAGCAGGCACAGGAAGTTTGCGGCGCAATCCGCGCATGCATCGCAGAGGTGTATGACGAGGCAACTGCAGCAGCAATCCGTATCCAGTACGGCGGCAGCGTAAGTGCAGCAAGTGCACCAGAGCTGTTCGCACAGCCGGATATCGATGGCGGTCTTGTAGGCGGCGCATCCTTAAAGCCGGATTTTGGAAAGATTGTAAATTACAACAAGTAATTAATAAGTAAATATTTCCGGCTCTGGCTCTGCTTTTTGTAAGGCAGAGCCAGCGCTTTCTAAGGCTTTTTTCGAAATTCGTAAAAGCTTTTTGAAAGCGAATGCCGGCACGAAAGGAATATTATGAGCAAGAAGAAACCAACCGTATTAATGATTCTTGACGGCTATGGCCTGAATGACAAAGTAGAAGGCAATGCTGTAAAGCAGGCAAATACACCTGTTATGGACGATCTGATGGCAAACTGCCCATTCGTAGAGGGACAGGCAAGCGGAATGGCAGTAGGTCTTCCAGAAGGCCAGATGGGTAACTCCGAGGTAGGTCATTTAAATATGGGTGCAGGCCGCATCGTATATCAGGAGCTGACCCGCATCACAAAGTCCATTCAGGACGGCGATTTCTTTGAAAACGAGGCATTCCTCGCAGCAGCAAAGAACTGCAAGGAGAATGGTTCCGCACTTCATCTGATGGGTCTTGTATCAGATGGTGGTGTTCACAGCCACATCAACCACATCTATGGTCTGCTTGAGTTTGCAAAGCGTCAGGGCTTAGACAAGGTATTTATTCACTGCTTCTTAGACGGCCGTGACACACCGCCGGCATCAGGCAAGGAATATGTAACTGCACTTATGGACAAGTGTGAAGAGCTTGGCGTAGGTCAGGTAGCATCTGTTATGGGTCGTTACTACGCAATGGATAGAGATAATCGTTGGGATCGTGTCGAGAAGGCTTACCGTGCACTTCGTTTCGGCGAGGGCAAGCAGGCAAAGTGCGGCGCATGCGCAATTCAGGCATCCTACGATGAGGGTGTTACAGACGAGTTCGTTGTACCAACAGTAGTAGCAAAGGACGGCGAGGCAGTAGGCAAGATTCAGGATAAGGATTCCGTAATCTTCTTCAACTTCCGCCCAGACCGTGCAAGAGAGATGACACACGTATTCTGCGACAACGAGTTTACTGGATTTAATCGCGGAGACGCAAGACCAGACGTAACATACGTTTGCTTCACCGATTACGATACAACAATCCCGAACAAGCTTGTAGCATTCAATAAGGAAGAAATCACCCATACCTTCGGTGAGTTTTTAGCAGAGAATGGCTTAAAGCAGGCAAGAATCGCAGAGACTGAGAAGTATGCACACGTTACCTTCTTCTTCAATGGCGGTGTAGAGCAGCCAAACGAAGGCGAGGATCGTATCCTTGTAAAGTCCCCGAAGGTTGCAACATATGATTTACAGCCAGAGATGAGCGCATATCAGGTATGCGATAAGCTTGTAGAGGCGATCAAGTCAGAGAAATATGACGTGATCATCATCAACTTCGCAAACCCGGATATGGTAGGTCATACTGGTGTACAGGCTGCAGCAATCAAGGCAGTAGAGACAGTAGACGAGTGCGTAGGAAAGGCAGTAGCAGCAATCAAGGAAGTAAACGGACAGCTCTTCATCTGTGCAGACCACGGAAACGCAGAGCAGTTAATCGACTATGAGACAGGCGAGCCATTCACCGCTCATACAACAAACCCAGTACCGTTCATCCTTGTAAATGCAGATCCAAAGTACACCTTACGCGAAGGCGGCTGCTTAGCAGATATCGCACCGACACTGATCGAGCTGATGGGAATGGAACAGCCAAAAGAAATGACAGGAAAGAGTTTGTTAATCAAGAAGTAATTCTATTTATAAAGCCCCTCGGTGTAATGGTTTCGTCGACGGACCAAACTCCGCAGGTTCCTTTTACGTATCTTTTTATTATACATTACATTGAAAGACCTGCTCCAAGTGTCCGTCTCGTGAAATCTATTCACCTCAGGGCCTTCATAAAATGGTTTCGTAATATAAAAAAGACCTCCCTCGGGAGGTCTTTTTTTAACATACACGAAGCAATTACGCCTTCTTCTTAAACAGTGTCTGGCAGCCTTCTTTTGCAAGAACGAGTGACAGAAGAACAAGTAAGCTTCCGATTATTGCACGGATCCAGCTCCACATATCGACTGCGTTTGTGACGTTTGCGTAGATGGTCTGAAGAAGTGAGATTACTGTTACGATAAGCATAAATGCCATTGGGATGATGAGCATCTTATTGTTTTTGCCGACTTTACCAAGCCATGCAGCTACAGCTAACAGACCAAGTGCAGCAAGCAACTGATTGGAAGCACCAAACAATGCCCAGATCTTTGCATAGCCTGTCATACCAAGTGCAATGCCAAGAACTACTGTAATAATTGTAGCAAAATATGGATCTGTTAAAACTCTCTTAACACCAGTAGCGTCCTTGTATGTCTCACCAGGTGCTAACCAGAACTCCTGGAACATATATCTAGCAAGACGAGTTGCAGTATCAAGTGAAGTCAGACAGAATGCAGAAACAGCAAGGATTAACAGTGAGTAGATAACACTCTCTGCACCAGCTAAAAATGGAATCTTTGCGCACATACGTGAGATACCAGTAGCAAATACAGCGGTAGGAGTTACGATTCCGCCTGGAACATACTCACTCCAGATATAGCCAACAGCACATACAGAGATGATTGCAAGTACACACTCAATTAACATGCCGCCGTATGCAATCGGAAGAGCATCCTTTTCCTTATCAAGCTGCTTAGAAGTAGTACCAGAAGCAACTAATGAATGGAAACCAGAGATTGCACCACATGCAATAGTAACAAACAATGCCGGGAACATAGTTCCAAGAGAAACACCAGAACCAACAGTACCCTTATCAACGAAGCTGGTAAAAGCCGGAATATCAATAGTCGGATGAGCACCGAAGATTCCAATAACAGCGACGATCATCATGCCATACAGTAAGAAAGAGCTTAAATAATCTCTTGGCTGAAGTAAAATCCATACAGGTGTAACAGATGCGATAGCAATATAGATACCAACAATGATCATCCATGTATCACCACTTAAGTAAAGCGGATGCCAGTTCAGACCAATTGCCATACAGGCAATAATAACAGCAACACCGATTACAGTAGCGATTGCGATATGTACATTTTTTCTGTAAACAAAGAAACCAAAAGCAATGGCAACTACGATAAACAGAATAGAAATCATAGCAGTAGAAGCATTTGCGGAGCTGGCTGCAACATCAACTGCACCATCAGCAGTATAGGTAGCCTTAAAAGTGTTTGCAACGATAGAAGCAAATGCAGCTACAACAAGAATAAGTGTCAGGTAAGCAAATGTTAAGAAAAGTCTCTTTGCACGCTTGCCAATAGAAGTTTCGATGATCTCACCGATTGACTGACCCTTATTTCTTAATGATGCAAATAATGCACCAAAGTCATGAGTAGCACCGAAGAAGATACCGCCGATCAAAACCCACAGCATAACAGGAATCCAGCCAAAAACAGCGGCCTGAATAGGTCCGTTTATAGGTCCTGCACCAGCGATAGATGAAAAGTGATGTCCCATAAGGACAGGAGCCTTAGCCGGAACATAATCCTGACCATCCTCCATTGTGTGGGCAGGAGTCTCTTCCTTATTCTCACCAAGTCCCCACTGCTTTGCCAGCCATCCGCCATAGAAGATGTAACCAGCAACTAAAATGGCAACGCCTACTACGAGAAGTACAACTGCGTTCATTTGTGTTTCCTCCTTTTTTTCGTGACAGAGAGGAGGGTCTGCTTTAGCGGTCGTCCCGCCCAGTTTGTGTAAATCCTTTTCGAAGTACAGTCATATGCTGCGATACGGTAATCCATCCAACCATAAAGCGACATGCGATAGTCTCTGTGACAGCGTGTCTTTTTAATAAGCTTAGGCACTTCAGGGGCTATAGACTCTGCCAGAAAAACGACAGACACATAGGTGTACATGTGGTCCTTTTTCGGTTCCACACGTGACAAGCCTTCCTCAAGCAGTGCATCGTTGTAAGTGCGAAAAGTCTCCTCATCCAAATGGCCAGTTCGTATAAAGAAGACATATTCGTGAGCTTCAGCGGCCCACAGCTGAGCTTTTTTGACCAAGACATACTTTTCAGAAAAAGAATGAAAAGCAGCCTCAGCCGCAACTGAAAGATCCTTGTAAGAGGTATCACGGATGATGTCAAAGTAGTCGCTGTAAGATAACAGCAGCCTCTCAAAAAATTCGTCTGAAGTCAATTCCATAATAACCTCCCAGCCTCTGTCAATGATAAATGTGATAAAGAAATTTTTATCCTGCTAAGCGTATCACAAAAAAAATCAAACGACAAGGTGTGAATTTAATCTAAACTTAACATATTTTATCCTTTTTTTATAAATAGCATAATTAAAATCATAATTTGTTGATTAAAAAAAGTAAGTATGGTATCCTTCTTCATGGAAAAAAAGATATCCGGGGGAAAGAAAGTGATAACATGGCTGAAAAAACATCTTGCCTTTGACAAAAACAAAGACGCAGACATACAACTAAAAGAGAGCACGCGTGCTCTTAAAAATCCAGGCTGTGGCTGGTATCATATTTACACCTTTGATCTCTCAAAAGAAAACTTTCTTTATATAGATTGTGAGGAAGAAGAGCTTGTTCTTCTTCTCATTGATATTCATGCGTTTCGTGGCTGCGAGCAAATTCCAAAAGAAGCACTTGAATATTTTTCTAGTATCCTCACCTTCTTTGAGCAGCACGATAAAGGAATAATCCTTCGCATCGTCTACGATACAAAAGGACGAGGAATGGAAAACGAGCCATCATCAATCAAGATCGTCAAAAGTCACATGAAGCAGTTAGGAAGCATCATATGTGAGCACATGAGCAAAAAGGAGAGTCTGCCTGGAAAGATTCTAGTTCATCAGGGACTTTTTGTCGGCAGCTGGGGCGAGATGCATGGATCCAAATTTCTAAGTACAGCCCCTATGACAGAACTTGTTCAAACACTTTATGAGGCGATTGGTGGCATCTGCCCGATCGCAGTGCGAAAGCCAGAGCAGCTTCGAAGTATCGTAGAGCAGCTAGAATTAGAAAAGAAAACGGCGGTTTCCCTCACTCTCTTCAACGACGGCATTTTTGGTTCCGAAACTGATCTTGGCACCTACGGTACTGAACCTAGGATAGACAATAGTAGTAATAATCGAGCTTGGGCACGTCAAGACGAATTAGACTGGCAAGAGACGCAGATGCAGCGAAGCTTTACTGGAGGCGAGGCAGTAGGGATGCCTGACGTCATAAATGAAGTCTCGCCAAGAAGTACAGCTAACAGTCTTGATTCTAGCCTCATGATAAGAGAACTTGATCAAATGCACGTAAGCTACCTAAACAGTACTTACAGACAAGAACAACTCAATGCGTGGAAAAATCAAAGCATGACTTGGAACGGCGAAACGATCAGTGTCTACGACTATATCGGTCGTCACTTAGGCTACCGCTTTACCGTTATAAATATCAAACAAATAAAAAACAAAGAAGCAAAGAAAGCCCCAAAAGATCTTCAGGCACAGAGCAGTACCGACAATATCAGCCATTACACAATGCAAATTACAATTCGAAACACAGGCTTTGCCAATCTGTGTGAAGAGGCCGAGTGTAAATTACTTCTTGTTTTGCCACAAGTAGTTGAAGCATCTACGCAAATGCCTGAACAGACATCTAAACAAATACTTGTACAAAGACCAAAACAGAAGATTCAACAAGAGATTACGATAAATTGTGACCCTCGAACTTGGGATAGTGGTAGAGATACAGTGATTGCGTGCAGCATCTCAACAGAGCTATGGCAACCGCAAAAAGCTCAAAAGCAATCACAAGCAGCTAATTTTTACCTACAACTTACAAGAAAAAGAGATGGTCGCCTTATCAGCTTTGCAAACGAAAATACCGATGTTCAATTCGGCCTTCTATTATTGGAAAATTAGCTTTCCCATCTCATATGGTAAGTTAAAATTATTGTTGCGATTATTAAAATCAGAATTGTTAAAACAATTCCAATGCCTATAACAAGGGTAGAATGTTGGTTTGATTTTTTTTTATCGTTTATATTTTTTAATCTGAGTAAAACCATAACTCTATTGGCATCATCTAAAATATTTGCTATACTAGAAACTATCTTTGAGTCACAATAATAATTTGAGATGGAGGTGGAATCATGCAAATAAAGTTGGAGAACATAGGAATTGTCAAAAACTCTTCAATTGAATTGAATGGGTTAACTGTGATAACAGGTAAGAACAATTCTGGAAAATCAACAGTAGGAAAAACGCTGTATGCACTATTGGATGCAGTTAGCAATATTTCAGAGAAATATGAAATAGATCGCTATAATTATATGGTAAAGATCCTTGAAGAAAATCAGTCAATAATGTCGGTATTTCGTTTAATAAAATATGGACAAATGATGGAAGATAGCCCGACAGACGACGATATATTGAGAAAATATTCTTATTTAAAAAAATATATTAATA
>QUFP01000043.1 GCA_003478935.1 Firmicutes bacterium AF25-13AC | reverse complement strand
CGATGAGACAATGTTTTGGATTTTAAGAACATACATAAGGCTTCGGCATAGGTCTTTTGCTGAGAAAGTAGTACACGACGTATGAAATCCCATCAGCATAAATCCTGAAAACTGTGGCTATATTTCAGTCTATAGGGCTGGATGACGCTACAAGAATCTAAGGAATCCCACGGTTTTAACCGTGGGAGTATGTCAAGTTCTCGATTTCAAAACCTTTCTTTTGTTCTTCGCAGAAAAGCGATGCTTTCTCTAAAATCAATGTTTCCAATGATTTGACTTGATCGTCTTCTTCTTCATGATAAAACCATCCTGGACGAATACTTGTATTAACCTCTGCCGGATACCAGATAAGCTCCTTCTCATCCTTTATCAGCTCATAGCTTCCCAAATCCTGATCTGACGCACGGACAATGCGCTCTCTAAACTGCGTATCATCCTGCTTTTGGCTGTTTTCCTGAATCTGGTCCGCACACATGAATACAGGTATTGGGCTGCTGTCTTCTTATAACTTCATCTTGCCTTTCCCTTCTTTTTCTTTTCTTCATACATGATCTTGTCTGCCTTTTCAAGCACCATTGGAATAGAAAGCTCGTCTGTACATAATACAATCTGACATCCAACCGACATATCAATTACAAACTTATTTTTTCCCTGTGCATTATACATGGCAATCTCTTTTCGCACAGTCTCCACCAATTCAATTGCACGCGTTTCATCGCCAATCATCATAAGCGCAAATTCATCACCGCCAAGGCGTCCTGCTATACCATGTACTCCGGCAGCTTTCTTTAAAATATCTGCACAGGCACAAATTGCAATATCTCCTGCTGCGTGACCATAATTATCATTGATTTGTTTTATCCATCCATATCAGCAAACAGAATAATTGCTTTTCTATTTTTATAAATACGATTCATTTCCATTGCCTGTTCCATAAAACCACGGCGATTTTTAATCTGCGTCAGCTCATCTCGCTCTGACACAAAATTTAAAATTTCATTTTTGCTTCGAAGTCCTCAAGCAAAAGCTCGCGCTCGCGCTGAACAGACAAACGCTTTTTTTCTGTGTGATACGCCATCAGCGCATTTGCCATTTGAATACTGATCAAATAGACCATATCCACTTCCTCTGGCGTAATCTCAACGCTTAATACACCATACTGCGTTGAGCCAGACTGAAGGCAAAATACACTCGGCTTACGCTGATAGCGTACACTTCCTTCCTCAGAAAATCCACATTCTTCTAAAGAAGCCACGTTTTTATATTCATCAAATACCTCTACACATTCTCCATCCTGACGCGCAACCAGATAAATCGTATTTGGAAATTCCCAGCCCTTTTCTATATTATATTCAACTGGATTTTTAAAGACATAAAGCAACGCCGTTTTAACGCCAAAAAAGGACATTGGCGTTAATGCATTTTTAAGAAATTTCTCGCGATCCTGCAATGCAATAAGCATGTTTCTGGAGATCATAGGAACCATCCATGTTTTTTGACGATATACTGTATTTTTTTGTTTTTCATAGACAAATTTTTGTCCCATGTTTTCAATTTGATCAAAACCTGAAAACTGCTTACATGTACAGCCACATGATTCTCTAACACATACCTTCGCTGGTATCACAATATTTTTCCCTTGACCGCTTCGCGCCAGCTCAAGTGCACTATAAACAGCCATATATCCTGACCGTTCAGAATCCTGACGAATTGTCGTGATTGGCACTGGCACGTGACGAATACGCTCCCAGTCATCAAAACCGGTAACAGCAATATCATGTCCAATATGAAGTCCACGCTTTTCACATTCCTGATAAGCAGTCAGTGCCATCACATCATTAGCACATACTATTGCCTGAAGATTAGGGATTCGATCTAACAGTGCATTTACATGTGTCTGTACACACTCTGAAAAATCGCCTGTTTCAATGTGGCTTTCATCCATTGGCAGATCATATTTTTTCATAACATCTAAAAATGCTCTTTTTCGCTGGCAGGCATCTGTATTTCCAGGCGGTCCTGCCAAAAAAGCGAAATTATGATACCCATGGTCACGCACTAAATGCTCCACTAATTCATACATTCCATTATAATTATCGACAATAATAGACGTCCAATTAGGTCTGTCGGTCTGCTCATTTATGAGCACACATGGAACATTGCGAAAATATTCCAGGTATTGCTTTCCATAATCACTCTTCATAAAAATGCTCATCATGCCATATGTCATAATCAAGACATCTGCTTTGACATATCTCGCATAATCATAAATTGCACTTTTTTGATAATCCCATCCTATTGATGTATCAGGTGGATACAGCTGCGCTGTATAAGGACTGCTCACATTCATAAAATACATTAACTGCACATCGCACTCCCTTGATGCCTGATCAATTCCCTTCATAATGTTGATTGCGTGCGGTGAGTTAGCATTGCCAATCACAACTCCTATTTTACAGCGCTCCTGCATTTTTATCCCTCCTTTTTTGAGCCAATAGTCTTATTTCTATAAAAATCAAAATTTACTTCATCATTTCTGCATCTTTTTTTGCCTTTTCCACAGCTGCCACAAGATTATCCCCGGCACGCTCCATCGCATCAAAAACTTCTTTTTGTTCATCCTGATTCCCTGCTGCCGTGCTTGTTCCTGTCAAAACGGCTGTATGCTCATCTGGTGTGAAATCCTCTTCATCCTGCACATCAATCGCGAAAGTGAGAGGATCTAGCTTGCTCAATTCTCTTGCGATAAAATGTGCAAACAAAAATGAGCCATACTCGTTTGTGTGTGTCATGTCTCCCGGGTGGAAATAGACACGGCTAGCTTCTTTTCCATTTTTCTTGATTAAATCTGCTGCATATTTATGAAGGTCAATTACAGGCACACCAGTCTCTTCCCCTACCTCAAAAACAGCCTGCGCATGCTCTGCTAAAAGATCATTGTAGGTGCCGTCATCCTTCCAGGTATTGCGCGCAAGCGGTGTTACAAGAATCGGAACTCCGCACAGTCCACGAATCTCATTTACATAATTCATCAGATTTTCCTTATAGCCTGTCTGTGCCTGCAGATGTGCCAGCTTCTGATCGTTATGACCAAACTGGAACAAGCAAAAATCACCCGGACGAATATCCTTCTTTACGATATCGTAGTGTCCCTCATTACGAAAGGTTTCTGTGGTAAGTCCGCTGTGCGCCTGATTATCAATGGCTGTACTTCCTCCGATAAAATATGCAAGGCACTGTCCCCATGAACTGTAGCATCCGCCCGGCATATATGGCTTTGGACAAGTCTGATCAGTAACCGTGGAATCTCCTGCCAGATAGACTGCCGGAATTTTTGTCTTTGCAGAAAGCTTCTCTGCTGCCATGCCAACACTCTTTAATTTCGTCAGATCCTCACATGCCACTGAAAAGCCAATCTTTGTGATTGTCATGCACTCGCTGTGAAAACGCGGGATCATCTCGCCAAAATGCAGATAAAGTGTTCCCTCAATCACCTCTCCTGCCTTTCTTTTTCCAAGACGCAATAGCTGCTTTCTTCCTGCAAATACAAATAGCTGCTCTATTTCTTTAGCAGTCTCTATTTTATATGTGATGTAATAAATGCCCTCGCCATCTGCATCAGCATAGTAATCAGCTACCTGCAATCCCTGTGCGTTTTCGCTTCCCTCGCTGCCTTCCTCAAATCCGTCACCAAGCTCAGGAATATAGTCTGCAGCCTTAGTATCTAGCGTATGTATCATAATCGTTATCTCTCCTCTTATTTTCATATTTCACAGCATCTTGACCGTTTTTATATCGGTTTTAGCGCTCTGATTTGTGTGTTTTTCCAGTTTTGTTTATATAATACTCCCTTTTTATAATTCTTGCAACCTTTTTGTAGGCTATCTTTTGCAAAGCCATTCGGTGCAATGGTTTCGTCGTCGGACAGTTTTGTTACAGTTCACTGGACGCCCATTCGAAAAAAAGACAGGTATCAACTTCTGTCAATACCTGTCTCTATTATTATCAGTTCGTAATCTTTATGCAACAACAATCTTCTTAAAGTTCTTCTTGCCCTTCTTAATTACGAGTCCTTCTGCCGGGATCTCATTTGCTGCAAAGCTCATGCGGATATCTGTTACTTTCTCATCGTTTACACTGACACCACCCTGTTCTACTGCACGGCGCGCCTCTGAACGTGACTTAGCAAGACCTGCCTTTACAATAAGACTTAAGATATCAAGCTTCTCACCTTCACCTTCTGCAAAGTCAGCTGCGCTAAGCTCAACTGCAGGAATCTCTGCTGCATTTCCTGCACCAAACAATGCCTTTGCTGCGCTCTCTGCCCTCTTTGCTTCTTCCTCACCGTGAACAAGCTTTGTCAGCTCAAATGCTAAGATTTCCTTTGCCTTATTTAACTGGCTGCCTTCCCACTTATCCATCTCGTCGATCTGCTCAAGTGGAAGGAAGGTTAACATACGGATACACTTTAAGACATCGGCATCTGCTACATTTCTCCAGTACTGGTAGAAGTCGTATGGGCTTGTCTTCTCTGGATCCAGCCATACAGCACCTGAAACTGTCTTACCCATCTTCTTACCCTCGGAGTTTAACAGCAGCGTGATAGTCATTGCTCCTGCGTCCTCTCCCAGCTTACGACGGATCAACTCTGTACCACCAAGCATGTTAGACCACTGGTCATCACCACCAAACTGAAGATTACAGCCGTACTTCTGGAACAGCATGTAGAAGTCGTAGCTCTGCATAATCATGTAGTTGAACTCTAAGAAGCTTAATCCACGCTCCATTCTCTGCTTGTAGCACTCAGCTGTCAGCATTCTGTTTACGCTAAAATGCGGTCCAACCTCTCTAAGTACATCAATATAGTTTAAATTTAACAGCCAGTCTGCATTGTTAACAAGCAGTGCCTTGCCATCAGAGAAATCAATAAAACGTGCCATCTGCTTCTTGAAGCACTCTACATTATGCTCGATTGTCTCCTTTGTCATCATCTTTCTCATATCGGTCTTTCCAGACGGATCACCGATCATTGCAGTACCGCCACCAATCAAAGCGATCGGCTTGTTTCCTGCCATCTGAAGTCTCTTCATTAAGCAAAGTGCCATGAAGTGACCTACATGAAGACTATCTGCTGTCGGGTCAAATCCGATGTAAAATACAGCCTTTCCATTATTAACGAGATCGCGGATACGCTCCTCATCTGTTACCTGGCAATCAGCCCTCTTGCTACTAATTCTTCGTAAACCTGCATGATTTTTTCTCCTTTTCTGCGCTTTTATTACTTTCGCCTGAGAACTTTTCTAAATACAAAGCCCCCGTCCTAACAAAAGGACGAGGGCGAAATCTCGTGGTACCACCTTTCTTCACAGTCTGCTCACACAAACTGCCTTTCAAGTACACGCATCCTGTAAAAATAATCCAGTCAATCTGCGAATACTCTGACAAGATAACGGCTGCCGCGCCGCTGCAGTCTACTTTTGCAAAATCGCAAGTTCGGTGCAGAGCTCAGAGAGGTATTCCTTATAAGCTTCCCCTGCGCCTCTCACCTGCCGGCTACTCTCTGTTGGTTTCCCTTATCAGTACTTGTTCTCCTCAACGCTGATAAACAGAGTATAGCAACGTGATTAAAAAATGTCAAGTCATTATTTTCAGTATATTGACTTCGTTAGCTTTTTTCTTTTAAAATATCCAACTACACTTTTTTATTTTTTAGAAATATCTATTCCGAAGTACTTCTCAGACAGCTCGGTCAGTGTGCCATCCTTTGCCATCTCATCAAGTGCATCATTTACAGCCTCTAAAAGAGTAACTGTATCATCACCCTTACGGATCGGAATTGCAATCTCCTCTACCTGATCGGAGTAGGTTGCAATCTTGATGTTTGAATCTGGATGCTCTTTCTTGTAATCGTTAAATACAACTTCTGCATTAAGTGTTGCATCGATACGCTTGGAAAGCAGCAGCTCGATAGTCTGATTTAAATCGTCAACACCAGTAACAGTTGCACCATATGCCTCTGCCTGTGATGCGTAGGTACTAGTGATTGTGTTTGCAGTCTTCTTGCCCTTTAAATCTTCCATTGATGAAATCTCATCGTAATCGCCGCGAACGATAACAGCAGTCTTATTATATGCATATGGAGTAGAGAAATTGTACTTTTCTGCACGCTCCTTTGTCACGCCAACACCATTTACCATGATATCGTAACGTCCTGTCTCTAGACCTGCAAGCAGTCCATCCCACTCGCCCTCTACAAACTCAACCTCTACGCCAAGTTTCTCTGCAATGTTCTGTGCCACCTCTACGTCATAGCCAACAAGATCATTGTTATCATCATGGTAGGTCCACGGAGCCCATGTTCCCTCCATTGCCACAACAATGTTTCCGCGCTCCTTAATCTGTGCTAAAAGATCATCTGCTGACTCGCCGGTTCCGATTTCTGTAGATACTTCTTCGCTTCCAAGCTCAGTCTCAGCCTTCTTTGATTCTTCCTCGCTCTTTGCTTCTGCGCTTGTGTTTACTTCGCTGCTGCCTGCTTCTGTATCCTTGGTCTCGGCAGACTTTGTAGTAGTCTCCTTTGTCTCCTGTGCAGAAGTCTTTGCAGCTGTAGTACTCTTATCAGATGTACCCTTTGAAGAGCAGCCTGTCAATGCGGCAGATGCAATCACTGCTGCTGTTAATGTGCATGGAATTAATTTCTTAATTGTCATAATTTTCCTCCTCTTTATTTTATGAAAAAGCAGTACTGACAGATATTTTCCTTATCAGAAATGCTTTTACAATCAATAATTACTCCTGAAAGATTCGCAAGAACTCCTTTGTGCGCATTTCCTTCGGATGCTCAAAAAATTCCTTTGATGATCCCTGTTCGACAATTACTCCTTTTTCCATGAAGATCACACGATTTGATACTGTTCGCGCAAAGTTCATCTCATGAGTAACAACAAGCATTGTCATTCCTTCCTGTGCAAGCCGCTTCATAACTGCAAGCACCTCCACCGTCAGCTCTGGATCTAGCGCCGATGTCGGCTCATCAAAGTAAATAATCTCTGGATTTACTGCTATTGCCCTCGCAATCGCCACACGCTGCTGCTGACCACCTGAAAGCTGCGACGGATAGTAATCACTTCGATCTTCCATGCCAACCTTTTTTAATGCCTCGTGTGCTATTTTATTTGACTCATCCTTTGGCATTTTTCTTCCGACAATTAAGCCTTCCGTTACATTCTGCAATGCTGTTTTGTTGGCAAACAGGTTATAATTTTGGAATACAAAGGCCGTTTTCTTTCGAATGCGCGCAATTGTGCGCTTCGATGCCTTATGCAGTTCAATTGTCTCATCGTCAAATGTCATAGTTCCGCCATCTGCCTTCTCTAAGAAATTCAGGCAGCGAAGAAGTGTCGTCTTTCCTGATCCGCTCGGTCCAAGAATCGCAATCACATCTCCCTTATTAACAGAAAGGCTAATATCATGAAGAACATCTGTCTGACCAAATGACTTTTTAATATTTTTAATCTCCAGCATGTATTACCCCTCCTTTCTGCCATAGTAGCTTAGTTTCTTCTCACCTATACTCTGCAGCTTTGTCAAAACGGTTGAATACATCAGATAAATCAGACCTACTTCAGAATATAAAAGCAATGATTCATAATGTACTGCTACGATCTGCTTTGTCGTTTGAAGCATTTCCGTTACGGTAATACATGATGCCAAAGATGTATCCTTTACCATGGAAATCAATGAATTAAACAGTGATGGGAACGCGGTGCGCATTGCCTGTGGCAGCACGATTCTAAAAATCGTCTGTATATAAGAAAGACCTGCACACTGTCCGGCCTCTAACTGTCCTGACGGAACTGATTCTAACGAAGCACGAACTGTCTCTGCACAATATGCGCCTTCATTTAATGCAAATACAATTACTGCTGCTGGAAATGGATCGAGTAAAATTCCGATCCTCGACAAGCCAAAAAACACAATATACAGCTGGACTAAAAGCGGCGTACCACGAAAGATCCAGATATAAAAGCGACAAATCTGCTTTAACACTTTGATGTTCGCAAACTGCACTAGAGCAACCACAATTGCAATCACCATTGCCAGTGAAAAGGAGATCACTGTCAGCGGAATGGTGACAGTCAAGCCCTGCATGAACATCTTTGGAAAGGAGTCAATAAACAGATTCCACAACCGACCACTAAACATAAAACACCCTCTTTTCTTAATAAAAGAATAAAAGCAACGCGGCAACCCGCAGGCCGCCGCGTCAAAAACTTTAAAAACCTACTTCTCCGATAGTTTAATAGATTTTTTCCGATATGTCAATGAAATAAAATCTTATATTTTTTGTACTTTTCTGTTACTGTTCATACCATGCGACTGTTAGCGCTATTGCAATTATCAAAAATCCAAGACCCACAAGAAGTGTCATATATTGTCCTTTGCCTTTTTGCTTTCGCTTTTTGGCCTTTTCTACCTTAAACTCGTAGAATTTTCCATTCGCTTCCCGTGTGGAAAACGGAATCAGAAAATGAGCACCTTTTTGCAGTGCAAAGGAGAAAATATCAAGCACACCAGTAGTGGATATCCAGACAAGAAGACCAAAGCTTATATATAACAGTGCAATGACAGAAAAGCCATTGCCAATTGCCAGGATACGGTCTGCAACCGATACGCCTTCTGCAAACGCTCCCTGCGATGTCATAACACCTACTGCGATAATAAGGCCAATTGCAATCTGGATTATTAAACGGATTATATTTTTTTTCTCCATTTAATTTCCTTTCATCTGCTCTTTGTAACGTGCAAACTCGGCATCGTTGCAATGTACAAAATGACCTGGAGCCACCTCTCTGAAGGATGGCTTGTCGACTGTGTAGTCGTGCTCTTTTAGCGGAACGTATGTGATACGCTGACGTTGCTTCTCATAATGCGGGTCTGGAAGCGGAATTGCTGAAAGAAGCGATCTTGTATACGGATGAAGCGGATGCTTGAACAGCTCATCGGAGTCGGCAAGCTCTACCATCTTTCCGTAGTACATAACACCGATTCGATCAGAGAAATACTTTACAACAGATAAGTCATGAGCGATAAACAGAATCGTCAGTCCCATCTTATGACGAAGATCATCAAGAAGGTTGATAACCTGCGCCTGAATGGAAACATCAAGTGCGCTGACCGGCTCATCCGCAATGATAAGCTCCGGATTCATAACAACCGCACGTGCAACACCAATACGCTGGCGCTGTCCGCCAGAGAACTCATGCGGGTAGCGGCCTGCATGCTCACGCACAAGACCAACTAGCTCTAGTACACGATATACTTCTTCATCAATCTTTTTCTGATCCTTCTCACCACGGATAACAAGACCTTCTGCAATAATCTGACGCACGGTCATACGCGGGTCGATGGATGCAATAGGATCCTGGAAAATCATCTGAATATCTGTTACAGCACGACGGCGCTTCTGATCTTCCTGCGCAAGACGAATCTGCTTTTTCTGCTCTGCAATCACTTCATCGCGCTTTTTCTTTGCATCCTTTAATTTCTCGCCGGACACACCAGACTTCTTTAAAGCAGTATAAGCTTTCTTTGCCTTCTCGATCTCCCACTTGTAGGAGCCAGTTCCTGCTGCGATGCGTTCTCCCTTAAAGTATACATTTCCGGAAGTGATGTTGTAAAGCTTGATGATGGAACGTCCTGTCGTAGTCTTTCCACAGCCGGACTCTCCTACAAGGCCGAATACTTCGCCCTTTTTCACTTCAAAGCTGACATCATCCACTGCCTTATTTTCTTTAAAATACTGGCACAGATGCTCTACCTTAAGCAGAGTCTCCTGTGAGCTTGCCACATTCTTTTTTTCAGGCATTGGACTTTCCTCCCTTCTCTTTCATTCGTGCAATTCTATCGGTGATGATCTTTGGAATCTCTACCTTTGGTGCATCCGGATGGAGCAGCCATGTTGCCGCATAATGCGTATCACTGATCTTAAACATCGGCGGCTGCATCTCAAAATCAATCTTAAGCGCATACTTGTTACGATCTGCAAATGCATCTCCTACCGGCGGATAAATCATATTCGGCGGTGTTCCTGGGATAGCTTCAAGACGATCATTTGTATCAACATCAGGCATAGCAGAAAGCAGTGCCCATGTATATGGATGCGCTGGTGAATAGAAGATGTCATCTGCTGTTCCAGTCTCAACAAGCTTTCCTGCATACATAACGCCAATACGATCTGCCATGTTTGCAACTACACCAAGATCATGCGTAATAAAGATAATAGACAGATTACGCTTTTCCTTTAAGTGATTGATAAGTTCCATGATTTGTGCCTGGATCGTAACGTCAAGTGCTGTTGTTGGCTCATCACAGATCAAAATATCTGGGTCAGCTGCCAGTGCAATTGCAATAACAATACGCTGTCTCATACCGCCTGAGAATTCAAATGGGTACTGACGATAACGCTTTCTAGGCTCGGAGATACCTACCTCCTCCAAAAGCTTTAATGCCTTGTACTTTGCCATTTCCTTTGTCACACGGCTTACGGCGCCAGATGCGTTTTCACGGAAAAATTCAATCAGCTCTTTTGTCTTTTTCGCAAAATCAACTTCATTTTGCTCTGCCAAATCTTCTTTATAATGCTCTGTCAGACGATTTAACAGTTCTCTTACATTATCCTGCTCAAGCTCAAGGTCAACTGCCGTAGATGGTGTTACCTTCCATGTTGGCTGTTTTCCCTTTGCAGTCAGATTATCATATTTTTTCTGCTGCTTTGCATGCTTTTTTGCAGCAGCTTTATTTTTATCAATTCCGCCAAAATAATGCTCCTGTGAAGCACGGATGCTTCCTGCAAATGTCCATGCAAGTCCATCCTTATGAATCTCAATAGGATCAATTGAAGCCTCTACTGCCTGAATCATCTTCTCAGCAGCTTCTTTACATGACTTCACATCCCATAAATCACTGTCAAAGATGCTTCTGTTTGCACTGATCACATCAATTGCTTCCTTCTTTTTCCTTGCAGATTCCTTTGCACTAAAGGAAAGTGCCTTTGATGCTTCCTCACAAAACTCGTTTAAGAAGCTCTCCTCAAGATAGGTGCGCATCATTTTGTTAAGCTCATCAATCGGCATAGAAACTGGCACAGACTTTCCAGAGAACTGCGCATAGTAACCCATACTAAAGAAATCCGGTTTTTCTTTTTTAAGTGCTTCTGTCATAATGCCCTGCAAAATCTCAAGCTGCGCTTTTGATGCTGTAAAGTTTTTTGACTTGCAATCAGAAGGAATCACTGATTCAAGTGTCTTTACGGCAGCTTCAAGCTTGCTCTTATCATTGCTTACAACAAAATCATTTGGTGTAAGCTTTGACAGGCGCACGATTTCCTTAAGTGTATACTTCGGATCATCGAGTGCTTTCTTTTCAATATGAAACAGTGCATCTGTAATATCGTCAAGCACCTCGATTGCAGCCTCATGCGCTGTGTTGTATGTCTGCTCAATCTCGATATGCTTAAATTCAAACTTATCAAAGTTTTGACAAAGTGTGTGCGCCTTTGTGCTGTCTGTACCTGCTGCTGCCATTGTCTTTTCTAGCAGCGCAAGTGTCTGATTAAAGGAGTTTCTGCTGGCCTTCTGATGTGCCTTTCCCTTTAACAGCATCGCCTCTGTCAGCTGTTTTCCAACACGCATAATCGGATTTAAACTTGAAAGCGGATCCTGGAAGATCATTGCAATCTTATCACCACGGATGCGGTAAAAATCATCCTCACCGATTTTTAACAGATCCATACCATCATAGATGATTGAACCGCCCTCGATGATGGAGTTTCCTGCAAGGATTCCAAGAATTGCCTTTGAGGTTACTGATTTACCTGAACCAGACTCTCCTACAATTGCAAGTGTCTCTCCTTTATTTAAATCAAAGCTGATATCTCGTACCGCCTGTACTTTTCCTGCCGGTGTGCGGAATGAGACAACCAGGTTATTTACTGAAAGTTTCTTTTCCATTCTAAATTACTCCTCCGTTCCTCTCAGGGATGGGTTAAAGGCATCCCGCAATCCGTTTCCAAACAGGTTGAAGGAAATCATAAGCAGGGAAATATAAATTGCCGGGAATAAAATAATGTGCGGATACGTCGTAAGCATCGAGGTTCCCTGTGAAAGCATGGTACCAAGTGATGTCATATTCGAAGAATCCAGATTTACAATTCCCAGATATGTCATGTTCGACTCTGAGTAGATAACACTCGGAACCGTAAGCACAGCACTAGTAATTAATGTTCCGATTGCATTTGGGAAAATATGCTTAAACATCAGTCGTGAATCCTTAGCGCCAAGTGTACGTGCAGCCAGAATATATTCCTGATTCTTATAACGATAAAACTGCATACGTGTCTTGCTTGCCATACCAATCCAACCTGTCAATACAAACGCAAACAACAAAGATGGCACAACGCCGACCTTGCTTGCCAGATGCAGCTGGAACAATGAGGTGACAACGATAAACGGAACATCGTTTAAGATATCGGAGATTCGCTCCATGATCAAATCGATTGCGCCGCCGTAGAAGCCCTCGATTGCACCGTAAACAGCACCGATTGCCAAGTTGATTGCAGAAATAATCAATGCAAACAAAAGACTAAATCTTGCACCCTCAGCCATTCTTGTCAGGATATCCTGTCCGTAAGCATTTGTTCCGAACAAGAATATCGGCTCATGGCCGTAACGATACTGAAAATAGCTAAGAGAATCTACACGAACCTTAAATGACATTGACGCTGAAGAACCTGTTACTGTCGCATAGCGATATGAACCATCATCTCCAGCAATACGAAGACTGTGATAATCGCCGTCTTTTCCCTTTGTCAGATAAATAGGCGTAATATTTCCATCCTTATCCAGCTTCGGTGCACCCTTATTCGTACACTTATACCAGATATTTGGATCTGAACGCAAATTCGGTGCCTGAATTGACTTTGAGTCAACTGACGGATAAATTACCTGAATCTGATTTTCATCCTGCCAATCTTGAATAGCCTCATACTCTGCTTTTGTCAGCGTCAGATTTAACATACCAATCTTGGAATAAGAATCTACTCTTACATCATAAAATGTGCTGTTTGATGTGCTGGAGGAATCCTCATAATCAGCCTTATAGACCTTTGTAATCGCATTTACTCCGCGCTCTGTCTCCATTGCCTCATAATATGCATACATATCACTGCTGATTGTTTCTCTCTTTGCACCATCCCAGCCTGCCCATGAAAATAGCTTTGACTTTGGAAGCAGCTTTCCATACTGAAGATACGTTGTATCAGTCTTCGATTTTGTATAATTGTTGTGTGACACAAGCGGAACAATAAGCGCAAATGCAAGAAGCAGTGCAATGATAACCGCTGCTGTCAGTGAACTCTTATTGCGGCAAAAACGCATCATAGCATCCTTGAAATAACCAACTGGCTTTGTCTCAAGCTTCTTGTCATGGATCGCTTCGCTGCGGTCAAAAAATTCAAATTTTTCTTTTGGGATATTTGTATAATCTGTATTTTTGCGTGCCATTTTATCGTTCCCCCATTCTAATTCTCGGATCGATAAAGCCGTAGCTGATATCAACTACTAGTCCTGATACAAGTCCGATCAGTGTATAAAATGCAGACAACAACATAAAGAAGTTATAGTCGCGTGCTGTAATAGAATTTAAATACAGCTGGCCGACACCAGGTACACCAAAGATCGTCTCAATAATCAGAGATCCGCCTAAGATACCGACAAACTCTCCCAAAATCATTGGGAATACCGGAACCATGGAATTTCTCATTGCATGGCGAATCGTTGCCTGTGAGCGAGTCAAACCTTTTGTTCTCGCAAGCAACATAAAATCACTTGTCAATACCTCAGAAAGCTCGGCGCGCACATATCTGGCCAGACTGGCAATACTTCCAAATGCCAGTGCCAGCACAGCCGGCATGACTGAGCGGAACATAGACAGTGAAAAATAGTTCGTTCCACTGTTCATCTGCAGTGGGAACAACTTAAGCTTATAGCAAAGCAAATACTGGATTAACAGTGCATATACATAAGACGGAACGGAAATAAATACCATGACAAGTGTAGAGATAAGATAATCCTGCCACTTGTTTTTCTTTAATGCAGCAAAAATACCAAGCAGCAGTCCGCTCGGAATTGCAAAAATCATGGAATAGATGTTTACCATCATGGTTGCTGGAAGTTTGGAAGTGAATACCTTCCATACATCCTGGCTGCGGTACAGCGCCTCACTGATTCCCCAGTCTCCACCTAATACGCTTCGTTTTAAGAAAATCAGATACTGTATCAGAATCGGCTTGTTATAGCCTAACGCTTCTCTTCGCTGCTGAATCAGATTCATGTCCTTGCCAAACTGCTTGGCATCCACAAGCGGCAGCAGCTTTACAAGTACAAAGCATACTGTCAGAATTGTGAAGAAGACAAAAAACATCAGCGCGATACGCTTTAGTACGTACTTAACCATCGTTGTCCTCCGTTTGTTTTCATGTTTAATTTTACGGTTTTACGCTTTTAAAATTTTTTTCAAAAAACTGACAGGAAGGGGGCGGCAAGCCGCCCCCTTTCCTGTCGAAGTGTTGCTCTTTTTCGCAACATAATTACTTCTTATTATTCGATTTCTCGATTTTAATGCTTCATTAGTTGTAATTGAGTTTTCCACCCTGCTCAGATACAAATGCATCCCACTCAGCATCGCTGTAGTCGTATGTCATGTACTGAACACCACCGCGGCCGATGCTGTAGTAATACTCATCTGTAGCAAACTGAATCTTCATACTCTTTAATGCAGCTGTACAGTCATCGAACATTGGAATCAGGTCATAATTTCCAAGAACTGCATTCTCCAGTCCAACTAATACCTCAAAACGATCTTCGCTGTTGTCATCTGCAGAACCAGCAGAGAACTCTTTTGTGGTACCATCCTCAGCCTTAATGGTAATAACTTCACCAAGCATAGCCTGAGTCCAATCCCATGCAGTTGCCGTGTAGGTAACGCCATCTGCCAATGTGATATCTATATCAGCAGACTTTGTATCCCATGACGGGTCATACTGATACTCGCTTGATGTATAAGCTTCCATTAAGCTGTACGGATCAAGTGCAGCACCTGTCCAGCCTACACCAAACAGAAGATCTACCTGCTGGCTTCTAAGTGCATCACTAAAGCCATTTCCAAGTGTATCATCTACGCTAAAGGTTAACTTGCCCTCAAGAGAAGTTCCCTTTACTGCCTCAGTGTAGCAGTTTACAAGGAACTCGTTACCCTTGTTGTAGAAGGTGCTCTCGCTGTTTGGAAGACCAATCTTGATCTCAACCACATCATCCTCATCCATAAGACCAGCTGCGATTGCCTCATCATATGCCTCGTTGAATCTCTCCTGAGCCATCTCTAAGTTGTAGCCTGTGATGCTGTCTACTGCCTCATCAACAGTTTCATACATCAATCCCTCACCGATATCATCAGAAAGACCCCAGAAGTTTGCTAAAACATTCTTTGCTTCCTCAGTATCACGATAAGCAATACCCTCTTCCGGATCAGAGATAATGCTGTTTGAGTAAAGACCAAATGCAGCAGAGCTTAATGGGTTAACTGCTGCATTGAATGCATCACGGTCAAGTGCATAGCAAAGTGCCTCACGGAAGGACTTTAAGCTAAGGATTGTCTTATTGATGTTCTCGCCAGCAGCCTTCTGTGCTGCCTCAAGTCCCTCAACACCTGGATTCATTGCCATGAAGAAGGTACTCTCACCAACGGTATAATATGCGTAATCGCTGGAACCGTAGGTCTCGATATCATCCTTTGTCAAGCCATAGCTGTCAAGCTCACCACTTAAGAACATCTCAAGTCTTGTTGACGGCTCTTTTACGCAGCTAACAACGATGCTTGTAGTCTGATACTGACCGTCTACATTGCCAAAGTAGTACTCGTTCTTATCCAGAACGTACTCCTTATCTGCCTGATAAGATGTCAGCTTGTAAGGTCCAAAGGAAGCAGTTGTCTCTGCAGAAGTACCGTAGGTATTGTTGTAAACACCATTGCTCTCAGACTCGCAGCTCTTATACAGATCTTCCTTTACTAACCAGGAATCTGTCAGTGAATACTTTAAGTAGAAGCCCTTTAATGGCTTTTCAAGGACTAAAACAAGTTCAGTATCAGACGGAGCAAAGATACCAACTTCATCGATTGACATCTCTGGATACTCTGTACCCTTATATACCATCTCTTCCCACTCTTTGTAAGCATAGTCGCCAGCCTGTGCTGCATAATCCTCAACATCGGTGCTTCCATGAAGAACTGCTACGATGTGCTGTAATGCCTCAACAACCTCATCAGTTACTGGAACATATCCGTCATCATTTGCATTTGCAGCTAAAACAGTCTCATACAGATCAACATCATCCTTCATAAATGCAGACTTGTAATCTTCCATTGCATAGTAATCAGAAAGTCCCGTGGTAGAGTCCCATGTTGCACAGTCACTTAAGCTGAGTGCTAAATCATGTCCGTCTACCATGTAAACACCATCATCATTCTTCTCGAATGCAGATGGATCTACGTACTCATCCTCACCCATCTCAGAAGAGATAAAAGTCTCAGCATATGCATGCTGTCCTGCATAAAGGAAATTCTTTGCATTCTTTAATACAAGATTTCCAGAGTAAAGCATATCTGCGCGATGATGCTGTGCCTTCGGGTTTAACAGAAGTTCTGCGGACTTTACAAAATCAGAAGCAACGATCGGTGTACCGTCATCCCACTTTAAATCATCACGAATGGTAATCTTCCATGCCAATGACTCATCACCGTCTAAACCATACTGATCCTTATACTCAGCAGTTACATCCTCTGGATCGCCTGTTGCAACAAGCGGAACCATCTGATAACCATCCCTATCCTCATTGAAATCGAAGCTGTAGAAACCAGCCTCCAGATACTGCATCAGCTCAGAATCGGTCTGGGTCTGATTGTCATGCAGACTCCAGTTTGTTGGGAAATCGGCTAACGCATAGCGATAGGTATAGCTCTCAGACTCCGTTGTGGTTGCGTCTGATGCAAAAACTGCAGTGCTGCCAAGTGTAGTTGCAGCCATAGAAGCAGCCAGCATCAAAGATAATGCTACCTTTCTCATATTCATTCCTCCTATTTTCTTCTCATGTTCCGTTAGGTTTTATTTAGAACCTGATAAATCAGTATCATATATATTATATATGACCTAAAAAAAACTGTCAAGGCTAGGGCTGATTTTCTTTAGCTTTCTTAGTCAACTTGCCAGAGGGACACATTTTGAGCCACCGTCCCTGTCACCATGGCTTACTTGCAGTTCTTATCAAGGAAATCAAGCACTGTCTTTACAAACAGTGGATCCAGATCATTTGCCTGCTTTTTATCAAGGCGGGCAAACCATTTTGAAAGCACCTTTTCTGGAACACGGTTATAATACAAATCGTGAAGCATCTTTAATTCTTCCTTCTTGGCTAGATAATAAGCTGTTCCGCCCTTTGTGAAGAAAATTCCCATGTGATTGCTCTTTCCCGGACGTGTCTCAGTATAGTACTCAACATTTGGATTTGTAATATGGCTTCGCTGCGCGATAATAGAAGATCCCTCATAGCTAATCACTTCATCTTCTTTGCCATGCATAACTAGAACTGGCACGTCACAGCTATTGATTCCATCAATTGCAGACAAATTATAATTCTTGCCAAAAACAATGCGCTGATAAAGTGCAGCAAATGGAAGCAGCAAATCTACCAACAGTGTTGGAATGATGCGTCCTGCCGCCTCTTTCGTAATTGCCATTGGACTAGAAAAACCTGAAATTGTAATAACACCTGCAATATTATGCTTAAAATTCAGCACTGCCGCAGCTGTATAACCGCCCCAGCTATGACCATATAAAAATACTGGAAGATTCTTTAGTGATGCAGACGCCTCAATATAACCCAAAACTGCATTCAAATCCTTCACAGCCTGATAGAAGCCCACAGATGAAGCTCCCTCACTTTCATACACGCCCGTATAATCAAATGTAAAAACTTGATAACCATCATCCAGCATATATTTAACCATGCTTAAGTTATCTTCTCCGCCGCCTGCAATTCCATGGCACACAACAACGAGACCTTTGGCAGATGCTTCTCCATATAAATATCCTGTCAGATGAGTGGAACCAGAGACGATTGTAATTTTTTTTCTCACCATTCCGCTCATGTCCTTATAGCGCAGACTGATTGCATCATCCTCCTTCTCCTGTCTGGCGAATACCTTGTGGAAAATACCTCTCACGGTCAAAATACTGGCTGCACTTACCGCTGCCACTCCTGCAATGACTGCTTTTCCTTTTTTTGATTTTGCCATAGAATCCCATCCTTTCTCTGATATCTTTGTTCTACAATCATACCCTTATTTACGAAAAAAAGCAAGGCATGTGCCCTGCTTTTTATGGCTTCTTAAAAGAGTGGGATGACAATCCCAGCGATCACAAGGATCATTCCAGAAATCAAAAAGGCTACCATCTGACATGCTGCCTTTTCAGATTCATCCAGCTCCTCATACGGCACAATTTCCTCATCGAGGTAGTCTGCAATATCGCCGCCCATGCTTTGCTTTGTTTTTTTCTTTTTATTTTTCACACCAAATTTTTTTTTCGCTGTATCAATAGGTGTTAAACCATCCAGATGCAGATAGGAAAACCATGCACCAGCCATTAAAATAATTCCAACTGCACCCAGTCCAAAGCCAAGCCTTGACACTCCTATCCGCTCTACATTCACGTATTTATCCCATAGCAAGACGATCACCAGACCAATTAATGTTCTGGTGATCGTTTTTGTCACAATGGGGCGAATCATATAGCGGTGATACTGTTTTTTCAACCATCTCATGCTCTTCTCACGCCTCTTCTTTATGCTTTTTCTGCTGCGTTGATTGCTTCAATCTCAGCACGATATTTCTCAAGCTCCGGCTCATTACCATATACAAAATGGCCCTCAGTAATCTCTACCCACTGTGGCTTTGAGATCGTATAATCATGAAGCGTTGGATCGTAAATCAAAAGCTTTTTCTTCTTCTCGATTTCTGGATCCGGAATCGGAACTGCTGAAAGCAGTGCCTTTGTATAAGGATGCAGCGGATGATGGAATAATTCCTCTGCCTCTGCCAACTCCACAATACGACCTTTATAGATAACAGCAATACGGTCTGAAATAAAACGTACTACAGAAAGGTCATGTGCAATAAACAGATATGTCAGTCCTCTTGACGCCTTTAACTGGTTTAACAAATTCAATACCTGCGCACGAATAGAAACATCAAGCGCTGAAATCGGCTCATCAGCTACAACAAACTCTGGCTCCATAATCAAGGCTCTTGCAATACCGATACGCTGTCTTTGTCCACCAGAGAACTCGTGTGGGAAACGAGATGCAAACTCTGGAAGAAGACCAACCTCTCGAAGTGCCTTCTGTACCTTCGCCTCACGATCTGCCTCATCCTTATACATATGGAAGTTTAACAGACCTTCGGATACAATGTAATCAACCTTTGCACGCTCATTTAAGGATGCCATAGGATCCTGGAAAATCATCTGGCAGCTCTTAATAACCTCGCGGTCAAGCTCCTTTGAAATCTTTCCATTGATCTTCTTGCCCTTAAAGTAGATCTCTCCGGCCGAAGTAGGATTGATACGGGTAATAGCGCGGCCGATGGTAGTCTTTCCGGAACCGGACTCACCTACCAGGGAGAATGTCTCTCCCTTATAAATATCAAAATTCACATGGTCAACTGCTACAAACTTTTTTCGTCCTTTTCCGAAACTAATCTGCAGGTCTTTGACCTCAATCAGCTTTTCTCTCTCAGCCATACTCATACCTCTTTTACTTATGCGCTCTCATTTTCTGTCTGAGCTGCTGCACAGACTTCGGCGGTTCTATCTTCGGTGCACGTGGGTCAAGATACCAAGTCTTTGCCTTGTGCGTCTCTGAAACTTCAAAATATGGAGGCTCTTCCTCAAAATCAATAGCCAGTGCCTGTCTGTTTCTCGGTGCAAATGCATCACCCTTAATCTTGTTAAACAGATTCGGCGGTGTACCGTCGATCGTTGGCAGTGCCTCACCCTTCACGCCAAGCTGCGGAAGTGCAGAAAGAAGTGCCCAAGTATAAGGATGTCTTGCATCGTAGAAAATCTCATCTACCTTGCCTACCTCCACGATCTGTCCTGCATACATAACTGCAACACGGTCAGCCACGTTTGCCACAACACCAAGGTCATGTGTAATATAGATAACAGACATATGATACTCTGCCTGCAGATTTCTGATCAGCTCCAAAATCTGAGCCTGAATCGTTACGTCCAGTGCGGTGGTAGGCTCATCGCAGATTAAAATCTGCGGCCGGCATGCAACCGCAATAGCAATAACAACACGCTGTCTCATACCGCCTGAAAACTCATGCGGATACTGGTTATAGCGCATTTCAGGATATGGAATACCTACCTTCTCAAGAATCTGAAGAGTTGCCTTCTTTGCAACAGCTCCCTTAAGACCCTGATGAAGCTCGATACACTCCTGGATCTGCTTTCCAACCTTTTTCAATGGATTTAAGGAAGTCATAGGATCCTGCATAACCATCGCGATTTTCTTACCACGAATAGTCATCCACTCCTTTTCCTTCTTAAACTTTGCCAGATCCTTGCCATCGTACATAATGCTTCCGCCGGTAATACTTCCGTTTCCATCAAGCATACCGACAAATGTCTTTGTAAATACACTTTTTCCTGAACCGGACTCTCCTACGATTGCAAGTGTCTCTCCATCATACAGATCAAGAGAACACTTACGGATCGCATTTAATTTGTTTCCGCGAAGGCTAAACGTAATTTCAACGTCTTTGGCGGATAATATTGGTTTCTTTTCCATTGTTCTCCCCCCTTAAACGTGATTTCTCGGATCAGCCGCATCGGAAAATGCGTTACCAACCAGATAGAATGTGATAGTAACAACAGATACAATAACTGCCGGGAATACCAGCAAATATGGATAATTCAGGAAATAGCTTCTTGCATTACGAAGAAGGATTCCAAGTGTAGGTGTGTTAATATCAAGACCAAGACCAAGATAGGAAAGCGTAGTCTCCATACTGATTGTTCTCGGAATTGACAGTGCCACTCTTAAGATAATAACACTAATCAGGTACGGTAAAATGTTCTTAAGCAAGATACGGTACGTCGGAGTACCTAAACATCTTGATGCTAAGTTATACTCGCGGTCACGATACATCATAACAAGGTTACGGATATTTCTTGCCATTCCAAGCCAACCAAATGCAATCAAGGACACTGCCATGATGGTAAAGCTCTTACCAACCATTAATGCAATCAGTGTCATGTAAATGATCTGCGGAATATTATCAATTACATTATACAGCTCTGTAAAGAAACGGTCTAACTGACGAACATATCCCCAAAGAAGACCAATCGTAACACCAAGCACACACTCACCGATTGCAACGATACAGGCAAGCTTAATGGATGTCTGTGTCGCATACCATACCTGGCTCCAGTAGTCACGTCCTAGGTTATCAGTACCAAACCAGAACTCTGAGTTTGGAAGAATAAAGCCCTTTGAACTATCTGTGACAAGATTACGATAATCGTATTTTCCGATTACAAGTGCAACGAAGGAAAATACAACAAGTGCAACAAACACAATTAAAAGCGCAACTGCACTCTTTTTCTTTAAGAAATTGTGAATTACAGATTTCCAATAAGAATAATTGGAATATCCGATCATCTCGGCCTTTTCAGGAGAGTACTCGACAACCTTAAAGCGTGCGTCATCATTTGAATTGACTGCCATTATCTTGTACCTCCCTTTCCGGTCAATGTAATACGTGGGTCAATGATCATCATCAAAACATCACCCAAAAATACGCCGATGATACCAAGTGCAGCGTATAAAATAACAAGCGTCTGAACAACATTTGTGTCATAACGGTTGATTGCGTCAGTAAGAAGAGAACCCATACCTGGAACAGAGAAGAAACGCTCTACCAGAAGAGAACCGCCGACTGTCAGCAAAATAGAATAAGGAATATACTGTGCAAGCGGAACGAATGCATTTCTAAGCACATGAGTAACCATGATGCGCTTCGAGGAAAGGCCCTTAACACGAGCCAGCTTAATATAATCCTTATTTAACTCATCTACCATGTAACGTCTTGTCCACAGTGCATAGCCTGCAATTGATGAAAGAGAAAGACATGCAACCGGCAGAATCATAGACGGTCCTGGATTTCTCGTTGAATACATGGAAGGAAGCTTTAACACATGGGAACCAAATACAAGAACAAGTGAATACGCAACAAGCGGCGGAACTGCATTTACCAATATCGTGTAAATTGTTCCAATGCCGTCGATGATACCGTCCTTAAAACGTGCCTGAAGCACACCAATTACAACACCAATTACCAGAGAGATTGCAAAGGAGATCAGTCCTAACTGCATCGACATTGCAAACTTTCCGCCAATTACCTTTACAACAGAGACACCGCTTTGAATTCGTCGAGACGTACCAAAGTCAAGTCTCAACAACTGCCCATAATAGCGTGTCAGCTGTGTAAAGGTACTATCTAATAAACCTGCTGCTTGAAGCTGATCGTGCTTTTGCTGATCGGTCAGCTTCATTAGCTGGTCCTCGGTAAAATAATAATCCGTAGGCAGCATTCTAAGCAGCAGGAATACGATAGTCACCACAATGAGGATTGTTACAAGAGACTGTAACAATCTCTTTACGGTGTATTTTGCCATATATTATTCAGCAGAACCTGCGTTCCAGGTTTCCTGGAATCCAGCGTAGTCTTCTGCAGTATAGGCGTCTGTAGAAGTCTCCCAATTCTTATACTTCAAATTCTGAATACCAAACATAGCGTTCTGCTTGGTGTAATCATTTATGTGAGTCAGCTCCCAACCGATATCAAAGTTTGACGGAATGGTCAGTGCATGATCAAGCATGAATGCCTCTGCGTCTGCATAAGCCTCATATCTTGCATCCAGATCATCTGTGATGGCATCAGCCTTATTTACTAACTCAGTAAACTCATCATACAGTGCATTCAGCTCCTCGCTCTCATTATCTACTGCATGACCATAAGCTACCATGTAATATGCGTTATCGCCGTCATTTGTTTCCTGTCCTAAGTAGTTCTGCGGATCACCGTAGTCAGCGCCCCATCCGTTAATAACGAAGGACTGACGTCTCGGATCACGAACTTCCTTAGAAAGACTGGATACATAAGAATCAATATCAAGAACGATGAAGTCATCACCAAAGGAATCGGAGAATGCCTGCTTTAATACATTTGCACTATCAAGAGTAGTCTGATTTCCACCAGCTACGAAATATCTTGCATGTACAGGGAAGGTAACGCCTGCTGCTGTTAACTCCTCAATTGCCTGTGCCTTGTACTCTTCAAACTTCTCAGAATCAAGACGAGTCATTGTCTCACCATCATATGCCGGAAGACCTAACTTTTCCTGAACCAGACTGGTGTACTCGGTACCATCAGACAGGTAAACAAGACCCTGCATTGTGTATGCATTGTTGTAGCACTTGTATGGATTGATTGCATTTGTTCTCTTGTAGTAGCTTCCAAGATCAAGACCATAGTACCAGCACTTACGGAATGCTTCGTTTGCAATAGCAGTATTCCAGTTGGTATCCTCAGACTGATCATCGTTATGCTTATCATAGTTAAAGTGGAACTGATAAGAGAACTTAGTTGGACGCTTCTCAACTAACTGATCATGAAGTGGATCTGACTCATTGTTGTAGATAGTAGTCAGGTTAGACTCTGACAGATCTACACGATCAATCTCACCAGTAGTATACAGCTGATAAGCAGTATCAACAGACTCTACCATCTTAACAGTAACAGAATCAAACAGCTTTGCATCGGTATCCCAGTACAGTGGGTTCTTTGTCAAGGTCTTTGTATTCTGCTGGATGTACTCAGTACAGGTATAAGCACCATTGTACCAGATATTTTCTGGTGTTGCAGCCTTAAAACCATCAATGCCGATCTCATCGATCATTGCCTGAGAAATTGGATACAGACAGTTATAGGTAGCTACAGTATCAAAATATGGCTTCTCACTTACACAGGTATACTGTAATGTATAATCATCGATTGCTTGATGCCAACAGTATCAGCAAACTCTGGGCTTTCAGCTGTCAGTGCAAGACCTGCATCTGCATCAAGCTCACTTGTCATGTTGTAGTAATCCTCTGCACCTTGGATCATCTCCATCGGCATAGCAGTGTTAGTTGCATCATTCTTGTGGAAGTTTAATACCCACTCAAGTCCGGTTAAGAAATCCTGTGCAGTAACCTCACCTTTCTCATTTCCGTTCTGATCAACCCACTTAACACCCTGTCTTAAATGGAATGTCCAAGTAATACCGTTGTCCTCTGTCTCCCAGCTCTCTGCGACTGCCGGTACCAGCTTGCCATACTCATCTGATTCAAGCAAACCATCATACAAATTGGTCAGTACCTGAAGATCAGTTGCCAGCTGAGAATACAAAACGTTCCAAGTCTCAATTTCTCTTGACTGAAGCTCGTAATCATACAGATCCTTAATCTCGTCTGCCATTGCCGGTACTGCGGATACTGCTGCCATTGCAAATGCTGTAAGAACAGCTGCTGCCTTTCTTGTCTTTCTCATGTGTCATCCTCCTTTTTGATGATATGACTTAGTCTCTTCTTAATTGTCATTTCCCCGTAGATGTCATAATACCTATACGAAGAGCGTCTGCCCTGCAGAAATCAAATCATAAGACGATTTTCATCTGTTGTCACTTTAAAGCAATGTAGCATTTTTTGTCAAATATGCCCTCCCTACGAATGACATTAAAAAAATGCTGTCTATTGCTTACTTGTGTCAGCAAAGAATGATTTGAAAAAAGATGGTACACTTTTCCATGATCCTAATTGTGCCCATCTACTCCCGTCTAGTCATGTTCTGCTTGAAGCATACCGTTACTATAAACCAAATCAATTCATCTGTCAATCATTTATCTTGATTTTTTATAAGAAAAACTTACCTTTTTTCACAAAAAATGCCTTTTTTGTTTATTTTATAAGGCTATCCCCATAAAAAAAAGCATTTTTTCTTAAAAAACTTTCGTTTCTTCTGTTTACAATCCAGAAGTTATCTGCTATGATGAATCAATGTTAATAAATATTCTGTTACTGTTATTACACAGCAAAGTGAGGGGTTTGTTATGGATCATATTGACCGCTGCATCGTTGATATTCTGCAGCATAATGCACGTTTACCGGTTAAAGAGATTGCCAGCCGTGTCTCTTTGTCATCGCCGGCCGTATGCGCCCGCATCGAGCGTCTTGAAAAATCTGGTGTCTTAGCTAGCTACCAGGCTATGATAAATGTAACCACTATTGGCTATCTGGTAAAGGCATTCATAAATCTGGAGGTAGAACCAGAACAAAAACCAGCCTTCTATCCTTACATCGAGTCTTGCACAAATGTAGTTGAATGCAGTTGCGTAACAGGCGAGTACTCTATGCTGATTGAAGCCTATTTCCATACCACGCAGGAGCTTGACCAGTTTGTCAATTATCTTCAAAAATTCGGGCGCACCCGCACCCAGATTGTATTTTCTACATGTGTGGAGCATCGCGGCATTCCGCTGTCCGAAGACAGCACGCTACAGCCGCCAAACAGCTTAAAAAAGTCTGAAAAAAACGATTCTGATAAATAAAAAAATAGCGAGCCGGATAATAAGATTAATCCGCTCGCTTATATTTTACCAATTATTATTTAGAAGCATTTTCATTCCATGTCTCTAAAAAAGCAGCATAATCTTCTGTGGTATACGCATCTGTAGAAGTTTCCCAATTCTTATACTTGTTATTCTGAATACCAAACATTGCATTCATCTTAGAATAATCATTGATGCGGGTCAGCTCCCAAGAAATATCAAAATATGCCGGAACAATCAGAGCATGATCAAGCATAAATGCTTCTGCCTCTGCATATGCCTCATATCTTGCATCCATATCATCTGTGATAGCATCTGCCTTATTTACAAGCTCAGTAAACTGGCTGTAAAGATCTTTAAGTTCATCGCTCTGACTGTCTACTGCATGACCAAGCTGTACCATATAGTAAGCATTGTCACTGTCATCTGTCTCCTGTCCTAAATAGTTCTGCGGATCACCATAGTCAGCACCCCATCCAGCGATAGCAAAGGACTGACGCTTAAGGTTGTAAACTTCCTTAGAAAGACTGGATACGTAAGAATCAATATCAAGAACGATAAAATCATCGCCAAAGGAATCAGAGAAAGCCTGCTTTAGTACATTTGCACTATCAAGAGCAGTCTGGTTTCCACTAGCTACGAAATATCTTGCATGTATTGGGAAGGTAACACCCTCTTTTGTCAGCTCTTCAATTGCCTGAGCCTTGTACTCTTCAAACTTAGCTGAATCAAGACGTGTCATCGTCTCTCCATCATATGACGGCAGACCTAACTTTTCCTGAACCAGCTCGGTATACTCTGTACCATCAGAAGTATAAATCAGACCCTGCATTGTATAGGAGTTGTTGTAGCACTTATATGGATTGATAGCGTTTGTTCTCTTATACCAGCTGCCCAGATCAAGACCATAGTACCAGCACTTACGGAATGCTTCATTTGCAATTGCAGTATTCCAGTTTGTATCCTCTGTCTGATCATCATTAAGCTTGTCATAATTAAAATGGAACTGATATGACTTCTTGTTCGGACGCTTCTCTACCAGTTGATTATGATAAGGATCAGACTCATTATTATAGATTGTCATCAAATTTGACTCAGACAGATCCACGCGATCAAGCTCACCAGTGGTATACAGCTGATATGCAGTATCTGCAGACTCTACCATCTTAATTGTAACAGAATCAAACAGCTTTGCATCAGTATCCCAGTACAGCGGATTCTTTGTCAATGTCTTTGTATTCTGCTGGATGTACTCTGTACAGGTATAAGCACCATTGTACCAGATATTCTCAGGTGTTGCAGCCTTAAAGCCATCTACACCAATCTCATCAAGCATACCCTGTGAAATCGGATACAGACAGTTATAGGCAGCTACAGTATCAAAGTATGGCTTCTCGCTTAAACAGGTATACTGTAAGGTATAATCATCGACTGCCTTAATACCAACAGTATCGGCAAACTCTGGACTCTCAGCAGTCAGTGCAAGTGCTGCATCTGCATCCATCTCATTTGTCATGTTGTAGTAGTCCTCTGCACCAACGATCATCTCCATCGGCATAGAAGTATTTGCTGCATCATTCTTATGGAAGTTTAATACCCACTCCAGTGAAGTTAAGAAATCCTGTGCGGTAACTTCACCCTTCTCATTTCCGTTCTGATCAACCCACTTTACACCTTTTCTTAAATGGAACGTCCAGGTAAGACCATTATCCTCAGTCTCCCAACTCTCTGCGATTGCCGGTGTCAGCTTGCCATACTCATCTGCCTCTACAAGACCATCATACAGGTTCGTAAGTACATTCGTATCGCTCATCAGCTGAGACTGTAAAATGTTCCAAGTCTCAATTTCTCTTGTCTGAACCTCGTAATCATACAGATCCTTGATCTCGTCTGCCATTACCGGCGCTGCTGATACGGCAGCCATTGCAACTGCTGTAAGGACAGCTGCTGCTTTTCTCGTCTTTTTCATACTTTTTTCTCCTTTTGATGATATGACTTAGTCGCTCTTCTTAATGTCATTCCCTATTAATGTCAAAATACCTTTATGAAGAGTGCTCATGCTGCAGGTATAAAAACAATCTATGTCTCTATCACTTTAAATCAACATAGTGTTTTCTTTAAAAAAATTTTCCCACCGCAAAACCATATGAAGTGAGGTACCTGTTTGATGCATACTGTTACTATAAACCTATTATACTCATTCGTCAATCTCAAAATTTAATATATTTTGTAACTATTCAGAGCCATGCAAAATTGCTTTCTGTGAATGCTTGCATTCAGACAGAATAGCAATTTTATATGGCGAGGTAACCCCATTCGCAAAATAGAAGCATCGAAGATGCCATTGCGCGAATGGGGTTCTGAATAGTTACTAT
>QUFP01000042.1 GCA_003478935.1 Firmicutes bacterium AF25-13AC | reverse complement strand
CCCTGTGTGCTTGGCAGTCTCAGCAAGAATAATCGGCTTTTTAAAATCCTGTATTAGCTTTTTTGTTGTTTCCTTTAAATCGTTAAATGTGCCATGCCAAAATGGATAATATGATAAACCGATCACATCAAAGTCAGAGAGCCCTGCTTCAAATGCACGATCAAACCAATCTTTTAAGTAAAAATAGCGACCACCCTGATCAAGGTGAACCATGATAAGAAGCTCTTTGCCTCCAATTTCTCTGGCAGCCCTGATTCCGGCATTCACTAAACGCACCATTGATACATAATCTGGTAGTTCTCCATCAGGAAAAGAAGACCACTTCGAATCTCATTTCCAATCTGAACCATATCCGGCATTGCACCAGCTTCCTTTAACGCGCACAGCACCTTAATTGTGTACGTATACACAGCTTCTTCAAGTTCTGTCCCATGAAGATTTTCCCATGCCTTTGGCTTTCTCTGCTGACCTGGATCTGCCCACCAGTCTGAGTAATGAAAATCAAGCAGGAAGTCAAAGCCCTCCTGTTTGATCTTTTTTGCCATCACAATCGTCCGCTCTAAGCTGCAATATCCACCAGATTCCGGCACATTTTCAGGGGTATGCCATATGCGAAGACGCATTGCATTAACACCATGTTTTTTTGCTAATTTAAGCGGATCGATCAATGTTCCATCCAAATCATATGTCTTCATTCCTTTTTCCAGATACTCCTGTAAAAATGAAATATCCATTCCCTTATAATAATCAAGCATCTTAAAACGTCCTTCCCGCTGACTTTCGAAGTAATATCTCATAGTCCAGCATAGTTTTTTTATTATAAATTTCTCCCTTTAGGCAATGAATCATCTGCTTTCCGATTGTAATGCCCTGCTGTCTCGCTAAAATGTTAACCGCCGTAACCGCCGGAGTAAAGCAGTCCAGCGTAGCACCATTGTAAAGTGAAGCGATTCCGATATCAAGTGGGATTCGATACCCTTCTGCCTGAAGCCTTGACATCATTCGACTGCAAATAACATCATCTCCACATATCACACACTCTACCTTGTTACTCATAACATCATGAATTATATTATCCATCAGTCCCATCCACTTGAAGTTACGAATGCACAGCTGCTGTTCCCGTGCAAGTCCATATCGATCAATTGCCTGATAGAAACCTTCAATTCGTTCATGATTAACACGATACGTTGATTCGCCTAAAATCAATGCAAACTTTTTATAGCCACAATCAATTAGCATAGATGTCATGCGGCGCGCTGCCTCATTATTATCACTGTCAACTTGAATTACATTTCCATCTGCACAGCTACCCGCCATTCCAACTAGGATACCTTGCTTTATCAGATATTCCAGTGTCAAATCCTCATCATAGCTTCGCATTAAAATCATCCCATCTACTTTGTGATCCTCTACAAGCTGCTTGGCTCCTGAATAATCTGTCGCTGTTCCCGTCGTGATAATCACATTATAATTTTCTGATGCAGCTGCCTCACTGATTCCAAGAAGACACTCCTGAAAAAAGGGAATACTATCCGTATACGCATCTGCTGGGATCACAACGCCGATATTCCCTGTTTTCACCAATTTCTTCTCATCATTCGCCTTCTTTTCTCCATATTGGTTTGACAAATTATCTTGCGCTGCGACATAAGCCTGAATACGTTCTATAGTAGCTTTTCCGATTCTTCCTTTTCCTGACAATGCTCTAGATACAGTACTCTTTGATACACCAAGCTCATTCGCAATCTCTTCTATTGTCATTTTCCTGATCTCCTTTTCCCACCTTTTTTCTAAAAAGAAAGCGGAAAGGGCTGTCAGCTTTGCAGTCCTTCCCGCATTAATCGCTGTCAGATTACTCTGCCTTTGCTGCGATAAATTCTTCCTTCTGTCTCTCCATCTCATCAAGCACATCCTGAATACCAGCGCTCTCAAGTGCTGCTCTAAACTGCTCAATTGTTGCGTCTACATCATCTACAAGTCCGTTTACAAGCGGATTGTAATAGGTTTCGATGTTTGCCTCTACTGCTGCCACCTGAGACGCTACATTAGTGTTATCAAATGTGAAGCCTTCCAGAACGTGAGATGGCTTAATGTTTGCTTCCCACTCAGCCTTCATCTCATCATACTTGTCATCCAGTGCAGTTCTGTCTTCAATATACTCAGTTCTTGTAAGATCTGCATTGTTCCAACCCCAGTTACAGTTGCTGCTTACGCCATAGCCAGACTCGTCAATTACCTTATACTGATCATCACCAACTGCCTCCCAGTGCTTGCCCTCAATACCAAGCATTGCCAGATCATAAACCTCTGGGTTGGTGTAGAACTCATTAAGAACCATGAGTGCTCTTTCCTTCTTTTTGCTTGCTGCATTGATCGCAACACCGTTGTTGATGTACGGCTGTACCTTCTTTGGCAGATCAGAAACAGGATCAACAAGTGTTACGTTCCAGTCTGGGTTCTCCTTATTTGCCTGCTTTGCGTAGGTCAGGCAGCTTCCTAAGTTCCATACCATAGATGCAGTTCTTCCTGTTAACAGACCAGTCTGTCTTTCATCACTAGAATTTAATACATCAGATGACCATGCACCCATATCTGCTAACTCTTTCATTTGCTTGCAGTAATCAGCAAATCCATCCCAGTCAAGGATATAATACAAATCAGTATCCTCTGGATCCTGTGTATTGTAAAGAACAAGCTCACCACCCTTTGGAGCACCGCCCAAAGTAGAAAGTCCCTTTTCCTGGAAATACTGATACCATGGGCCACCCTGGCTTGCATACATGCCATTCTCAGCACAAGCCTTAAAGAATGCCATTAAGCTGTCCCAATCCTTGATCTCATCAATGCCATACTCTTCCATCAAGTCGCCGCGAACTGCCAGAACATCCTGTCCAAACTCGTTTGAATAATTTGGGACCATATAAACTTTGCCGTCAATTTTTGCCTGATCCCATGCCATTTCTGGAACAACATCCCAAATGCCAGGTGCATAAGTCTGAATATCTTCCTCTGTAAGCTCAGAAAATCCGCCAAGTGCAACAGTCTGCTCATAGTGACCCCAGCTTGAAGCTGTAAAGATTAAATCAAAATCCTCTCCGCCTGAGAATAACAGAGAATACTTAGTATCATGCTCGCCCCAGGATAAGAAATCAACGGATAAAGTACAGTTTAACTTTTCCTCAAGAATCTCATTGATCTTTCCATATACCTCATCAAAATCTGGTGTTCTATCACCAATCAGGTACATCTTTAATTCCATTGGCTCGGATGTATCTACATCAGATGCCCAGATATTGGTGGACTCTTCCTCTGCTGCTGCCGGAACTGCCATTCCAGCCATCATTCCAACTGCCATAGCTGCGCTTAACAGCTTCGCTGCGTTTCTCTTTGCTCTTCTCATAATAAGCCTCCTTAATTTTGTTTGATTTTATTTGATATTGTTTGGTTTTACTTTTTATAAACTTCATCAGCCCTTTACTGCACCAATTGTAATACCCTGTACAAAATATCTCTGTACAAGCGGATATGCCAAAACGATTGGTCCTGTAACAACGATAGTCAGTGCCATCTTTAATGTCTGCGTTGGCAGAGATACGGCACTTACAACGTCACCACTGACGTTTCCGTTTGCCAAAAGCTTTTTATAAGCCTCAATTCCGTTTATCTTCTGATATAAGAAATATTGAAGCGGATACATCTCTTCTTTCTTAATATAAAGCATTGCATTGTACCAATCGTTCCAATATGCCAGTGCAATGAAAAGTCCAACTGTCGCTAATGCCGGCTTAATAAGTGGCATTACAATCTGGAATAACGTGCGGTATTCACTGCACCCATCAATCTTTGCTGCATCAATCAAAGACTCTGGAAGAGCCATAATATAACTCTTCATAATGAGCAAATTATAAACAGAGAACATAAGCGGCAATAGCAATGCCAGATAATTGTCCCTTAATCCGAGAGTGTTGGTCATCAAAATGTAATATGGTACCAAACCACCAGAGAATAATGTTGTAAAGTAGAAGAAGAATGAAAACTTGTTTCTCCACTCAAAATCTTTTCTTGCCAGTGCATATGCAGTCATCGTTTGAAGCAAAAGACCTACAACAGTACCAACAGCAGTCAGACCGATTGTGGTTGCATATGCTCTGAAGACGACTGATGGATCACGAAACACCGTCTTATATGCATCTAAGGAAAAATCCTGCGGCAGAAGGCTGAATCCGTTTTTGTTGATCGCTGCCTCAGATGAAAAGGATCCTGAAACGATCATGATAAATGGAATCAGACACAGGATTGCCACAATACCCGTAAAGGCGTACGCCACAATATTAAGTGAAATGATATCCTTGCCATGTCTAATCTTGCCGGCTTTTGTTTTTGAACTCATTGTACGCATCCCCCTTTAGAATAATGTGTAATCCTTGTCGTACTTACTTACAAGCCAGTTTACAATTACAATTGTGACAAAGCAAAGTACCGACTGATATAAGCCGATTGCGGCTGACATACCGAAATCCTGACTGCTGATCAATGCACGGAAGGTCAGCGTATCAATAACGTCTGTCTTGTTGTACAAAAGACCATTGTTTCCTACTAAATTGTAGAATAAATCGAAGTTGCCCTTGAAGATACCTCCTACAGAAAGCAAAAGCAAAATAATGGTGGTAGGCATGATCATCGGAATGGTGATCTTGCGGATTCGCTGCCATACGTTTGCACCGTCGATTGCGGCTGCCTCATAAACTGATGTATCAATTCCCATAATTGCTGCCAGATACATAACTGATCCGTATCCAATGTTCTTCCATACATTAAAGAATACGAGGATAAATGGCCAATACTCAGGCTTTGTATAGAAGGAAATCTTCTTACCTCCAGCAGATGTAATCATACGATTCATAAATCCATAATCAGAACTAAAAATGTTGAAGGCCATAACGCCTACAATAACCCATGAAATGAAATATGGAAGGAACATAAGCGACTGTGTGATCTTGCGGTAATGTTTGTTATGAATCTCCGTTAAGAAAATTGCGACCGCGATCTGCATGATCGTATTTACAGCAATAAAAACAATATTATACAATACCGTATTTTTCGTTACCAGCCATGCCTGACCAGATTTAAAAAAGAAATCGAAATTTTTAAATCCGTTCCATGCACTTCCCCAGATACCGCCGGCATAAGTGTACTTCTTAAATGCCAGAACAACACCCGCCATTGGATAATACGCAAAAACCAATGTATAGATTACTGCTGGTGCCAGCATAATCAAAAACTGACGATAACGGTACACTTTTTTGAAGAAAGCCTTAGGACCTCTTGGTTTTTTCACCACTTCATTATTCATTGCTTTCCATTCCTTTCTGTTGCGCATTTTATTGCGCACTTTTTGTTTCCTCATTGACGTTTTTACCAATGTTTTATGATAGTTACATTATACTTTTTAGCTTTTTAACTGTCAATTTTCATCCTGCATAATATACCCAACGTATTTCATACTTTTTTCACAATTTTTGAGCACAATAATGCGCAATAATAGTTTTTTAGTGTTGCGCACGCTCTTTGTTTTTTATTTTCTTAACACTCTTGCACAAAAATTTATTTTTAGATATACTATTTGAACACAACAGCAAAGCTAACTTCAGCTGTCCGCTTTACATAGTTTTTTAATATTTCTTATAGAAGGGAGTTTTTCATGAACCGTAAGAAAAAATATGCATCTGTCATAATCCCCGCTGTTTCACTTTTTCTTTTACTGTTTCTCTTTTTACTCAGTGGTCTAATATCTCTTGGGCAGCAGATTACTTCTGTCAGTCCCATTCTTGCCTGGCTGTACGGACTAATTGTTCTTGCCTGTTTGGGTGCAGGTATTATATGGCCTATCTTAAGTGTTTGGAGGCGCCCAATCTTTTCGATGTATATGCTTCGTTACCGTGATGGACGTGCCCGCTTCTACTGGTGCCGCAAGCTTACCGATAACTTAAAGAAAAACACCGAACTTACAAATGAAGAAACGGCACAGCTTGAGGATTTCTTGAATCAAGGCAATCAGGCTGATGATCTTTTGATTGACTTTTTTACAGAAAAATTCTCTCCTGTCATAGACAGCGAGATCAAACGTGCTGCAAAGACAGCTTTTGTTACAACAGCCATCTCTCAGACAGCTTTTTACGATATGTTTTCGATGCTTTCTGTCAATCTACACCTAATCCGCACCATAGTAGAATCCTGCGGCTATCGCCCAAGCGGTGCAGCACTGCTTGGACTCTATGTGCGCATCTTAAAGGCAACATTTTTAGCAGGCGGTCTTGAAGAGATGGATCTTGAAGAATTACTTCCACTTGTGACTGGAAACGCTGCCATGAAACTTCCCGGCCTTGTCTTTGCCTCTGCCGCACAAGGTACCGTCAATGCATTTATGACAATCCGTGTTGGTATTTTAACAAAAAAATATCTTTTCAGTGCTGATGGACCAATTGAAATGCCGCAGGCACGAAAAGACTCCTATAAGGAAGCAATTGATTTTCTAAAAAAATGCGAATTACATAAAGATGTGATTGCAATGGCTAAAAAAACAGCGCAAGGCGCAAAGGAAGCCGCTGCTGCATCTGTAAAAAAAGTATTTAAAAATACAAAAACCTCGCCGCTTACTTGAAGCGGCGGGATTTTTGTGTTTTTTTCTATATAAATAGTCATAATGACACTTTCCTGCAAATCTCAAGGATTCCCTTAATATAAATCACAAGTGCCATCTCAACACGTTTTAACGAGATGGCCTCATCTGGCTGATGATAATCTCCATGTCCTTTTTTGAAAAGTCCCTCTGGAGTTGGCGGCAGCGGCATACCTGTTCCGCATGCAAAGGCTCTTGGAAGCTTTCTTGCATAAGTACCGCCACTCATAACAAATGGCTTCTCATGATTTTTTGTCAAGCGATTGTAGGTGTCAGTCATAATAGTCACTGCTGGATGCTTCGGATCAAACAATGTTGGCTTTGTATTTCTTGTTACACTAAGCGAAAATCCATTTTCATTTGCTTTCTTTTCTGCTATCACTGCAAGATCTTCTTTACAGCCTGCCGGATACTTTGACAAAAAGCCAAATACCAAGTGACCATCCCTAATCCATCCCTGTGTCACAGTCAATATAGTCGGTCCTGAAATTTCATCCTCAAAAAATGCACCAAGCTGTGTTCCATTACCATCTTTATTAATCGAAGTAATCCATGACAACACTTTGCAGTCATTCTCTGAGGCGAGTTCATATCGACAAATCGCTTCACAAAGAATCGTCAATGCATTGCTTCCTGATTTTGGCGATGCACCGTGAGCTGTTATGCCGCAAGCTGTAAGTTTCCAGGCACGCTTTCCATTTTCTGTCTGCATTTGTTCCACCGTTACAGATGATTTCCTTGATGATATAAGCTCTTTAATACGCGGTGCGTCCATAACAACAGCCTCCGCAATATTAGGAACAGAATACAAACCACAATCACATGACAAAGAAATCAGCCTTTCACTAACGCTTTCATTTGCCGTCAGCTCTCCATTAAAACTTCCGCGTTCTCCACAGCATACTGGAAATCCGCTGTCTGGTACAAGAGACAGCTCTGGGCACGGATAATGAGCCACAAAATGATCAATATCAAACATGCCAACCTCTTCGCTCGTACCCATATAAGCATCAAGGCTATACGGAAGCTTGATTTTGTGTTCCTTCATATATAAAAGAACATATAGCGCCATTACTGCTGAACTTTTATTATCCTGACAACCTCTGGCAATCATATATCCCTGCTCCACAACAGGCTCAAACGGGTCATGCTCCCAGTAGCCTCCTACTGGGACAACATCAAGATGGCTCCAGATTCCAATAGACTTTTCTCCATCTCCATATCGGATTCTACCGACACAAGAGTCAAAATTTTTTGTGTCCAGTCCATACTCCTTGCCAATCTGCAGCATCTCATCTAATACTCTGACACATTCTGGACCATATGGCGGCTTTTTGTCTTCTGACACGACCGCCACACTTGGGATGCGGCAAATTCTAGTCAGATCCTTAACTAGCTGCGGCATTTTATCAGAGACCCACAATGCAATCTCCTTGTCCTCATCTGTCATCTGTTCTCTTTGCAACTCTCCCAAACTCATCCGATCACCTTCCCGCACGAATGCTCTTGTCAGTCAACAGTCCCATAAACTCATCGGCAGCTTCTCTTACCCAGATAAAACGCTCATGATCAATATCACTAGGTACTGTACAGTCACCACCAAGAATTACTCCAACCGTTCCTGTTTCCTCAAGTAAACGTTTTGTTTCATCCTTTATTGCCTGCTTGCTTCCACTGTAAATAACACCCGTCTTGCGGTTGTCAAATCCTCCTAACACACAACGTCCGCCAAAATAATTTTTGCCATCCTTCAGGCTCAAATTTTCAACATAAACTGCCCAATTGACAGCTCTTGCTGGATAGTCTTTCCATACTTCAATTCGGTTTTTATCTCCTGCCCAGCCACAGCAGTGCAAAATGTTGTTGTCACTCAATGTATTAGCATACTCTAAAACAGCTAACTCTGCCGGTGTTACGATTTTCTTGTACTCCTCTGCTGTAAAACGAAACTCCTCTGCATTTTGAACACAATAATAAATACCAGTGCAGCCTGCTTCTTCAATCACACCTTTAATCAGAGATCTAATATCTTCTCCAATTACCTCAAATGCATGACATACTGCTTCTGGATTTGCCTTTAAATGGCTCATAAGAAGCTCCTCGCTTGTACCAAAGCGCATCAAAGACATTGGACAAAATACATTATAAAATACGCAGCAATCATCCTTTACCGCTTCAACAACACCTTTTACGCGGGCAATCTGCTTACGGATATATGGATGATCTGCTCCCAGCGGTTTTAAGTTAAACCAGTCTTCTGGGTTCTTAATCTGAGCAATTCCCGGATTTGGATAATTAAAATATCCATCACACATAACTTTAATCAGATCAAAATCTGCCTCACGGTACAATCTCAAATGCTCATCAATCGTCTCCTGTCCAAAATCATCGTCTGGTGAAAAATGATACCAAAATGCGATTGGAACACGATCCACCGGTTCATTGTGAAATGCATGAAGTACACGTTCTTTCTTTGTCATTATTCTTCCCTTTCTGGCCTTTTTGCCCTTAACTTTTTTTATTTGAAACAATTATAACAAAGCACTTCTTCCATTTCCATCCATTTTCCGTTTGTTTCTGTGCAAAATCGCTTATTATTCTTGTTTTTGCCAGTTTATTTTGTTTAAAAAGGCAGTGTTTCTAATGTAAAAATGGAATAGAAAACCCCCAGTGCTAGCACACTGGGGGTTTTCGTTTTGACGACCAATCATGATCGTGATAACATCTTTTGCCTAGAGGTAGGATATCATATCCCACTGGCAAAATCAAGTATTTGTCAAAAATTTTCTTTTAATTCCCGATCATCTCACACAACAAAGCTTATCATCCTCTGCATACAGCCTACACCCCTGCACAGCAGTCAGTGCACGAAGACTTGCATCAGTACAGTTTTCTGGATACTGTCCAGTAAAATAATATATCTCTGCTTCATCATTTTCTACTAGAATGTCAGCATGATGACCATTTGTCTGATCAGATGGATCCTTGCCTGGCTCTACAAGAAGATTACCTGGGCAGCGTTTCCAATTAGTAAAATCATCTGATACATACGCTGAAAGCCCCTTCCAGCAATCACATATCATCCATTTCTTTCCACCAAGCTCAAATACATTCGGACCTTCCTGTGAGCAGTCAGAAATTTCCTCGCCAACTACATTCCAATGATACAAATCAGTGCTCTGTGCTGCATAGATATGGCTGTCATGGTTTTCATCTTTATACCACATCTTGTAAACACCTGGACAAACCTCATACACACATGCATCAATCACGCGCTCAGATGACAGCTGCAATGTTGACTGATAAGTCCAGTCCCAAAGATTTTCAGATGTATAGTGGAGAATATGTCTTGGATACTCCCATGTTGTTGGGATTCCTGTAATATATGATACATACATATGATATGTTCCATTTGCCTCCAAAATCTCTGGTGCCCAAAAGGTATTATGACCATGCTCAATATCAAGATTTTCTAATGTACCGCGATAAAGCCAGCTTTTTTTATCTGTTGACGTTGCCACTCCAATCTTACTTCCATGGATTGATGAAAATCCAACCTGCACCGATGTAGAACGCCTCTGGGTATAAAACATATAGTAGCACGCTTCCTTTTTGTTCCAAATCACCGTTGGGTCTGATGCTCCATCAAAAATAGGATCGCGAAACAACGGTGCTGGAAACCCCTTTTCCATTTTTGTTTCCATGTTCTTTTCCTTTCTTTTGCAAAAGTTTTAACCCTTTACGGAACCAACCATAAGTCCTTTTTCAAAGAATTTCTGTGCAAACGGATACATAACAATAAGCGGAATTGATGATAAAACCATACATGCCAATTCAATTGTTTTATAATTGCTTGCCTGCTCTGACATTGTACTTAAAACAGAAGAAGCAGCAGTTCCCATTTTGCTCATATTCTCCGCAGTCTGACTAGACTTAATTATGGTCAGCATGTAGTAGGATAATGTCTGAAGATCCGTCGATCTTGTGTAATACAAAGTCTGTGTGTAGTCATTCCATGTTCCAACTGCTGTAAAGATTGCAAGTGCTGAAAGAACTGGCTTTGACAGCGGCATGAAAATTTTAAAGAAAATAGAATACTCGCTTGCGCCATCAAGCTTTGCCGATTCTACTAGTGATGCTGGTATCTCACGGAAGTTTGCATTATAAATGATTACATTATAAAAACCGCCAAACAAACTAGGAATAATATACACCCAGAATGTATTATAGATCTTCATTCCCGTAAAAAGCAAGAAATAAGAAATGACACCACCATTTAAATACATGCTAATAAAGCCGATTGCTGCGTAAAACTTTTTTCCACACAAGTAATTTCTAGAAAATCCATAGGCAAACATAGAGGTAATTACGGTCTGCCCTGCTGTTACAAGAACAGTTCTTGCTAATGTGATAAAAAAGGCTTTTACAATTTCTGAATTTTTTAACACAGCCTGCCAGCTAGCCAGTGAAAATTCATCTGTAAGTACCATCGCATAACCGTTTTTTGCAATGGCACTTGCACTGTTTAAGGAATTGATCACAGAAAACCATACTGGATACAAGGTAATGAGTGTGATTACCACCATGAAAAATCCCAAAACTATATTAAATGCTTTTGTTTTTTTACTTTTAATGTTCATTTTCCAAGCCTCCTTCCATCAGAATAATCCATATCCATCTGACAGCTTGCTCACAATAGCATTTGCAAGTAACAAAAGTGCCAGTGAAAAGAAGGATTTTGTAATATTAACGGCTGCTGCCATTCCAAATTGAAGCTGCTGAATACCAATCTTGTAGATATAGGTATCAATTACTTCGCTTCGCTCCAAATTAAAGGAATTTTGGAGAACATAAATCTGATCAAAGTTATTATTCAAAATTCCAGCAACTGCAAAGATCACCATGATCATAATCGTTCCCTTGATACATGGAATCGTAATACTTATCATTCTGCGAAAACGTCCTGCTCCGTCAATTGCTGCCGCCTCATATAATTCCTGATCCACGCCTGCAATTGCTGCCGTATACAAAATCGTGCTCCAGCCCAATTCCTTGATCAAATTTGAGATGATCGCAATTGCCCAGAAATTTCCCGGCTGTGCCATAAAGACAATTGGCGAACTCAATATACCAATTTCTGTCAAAAAACGGTTAATCGGACCATCTGAGCTTAATAGTGTAATGACAATACCACCAAATACAACCCATGAAATAAAATGCGGCATGTAGGTTAATGTCTGCACCGATTTTTTTAAAAATGGAGAGGCAATCTCATTGATCAAAAGTGCAAAAAACAATGCTGCCGGAATGTTAATCAAATTACCAAGTAGATTAATTCCCAATGTATTTACCAACATTCTGGTAAAATCATGGTTTCCAAAAATTATTTTAAAATTTTGGAATCCATACCATTTGCTTGTGAAAATTCCAGCCACACCTTCAACAACTGAGTAGTTTTTAAATGCCAAAATCAGTCCAAACAAAGGCAGAATACTAAACACGATTATGCAAACTGTTCCTGGCAGCATCAGCGTATGCAGCTGAAACTGTGTCGTCCAGTCTTTTCCTAATGTAAAGTTTTTCTTTTTTTTCATATAAGCCTCATTTCCTACCTATTTTTATAGAAAGTTTTATAGAAAGAGGATGCAAATTTCTTTGCATCCTCACTCTTATTTCTATTGGTCACTACTTACTTGTACAAGTCTGCATTTATGTCTTCAATTTTGTTTCCAGTATTCTCGCAGTTTTTCTGGTATACTTCATTGTAAGCTGCATCAATATCTGCGATGCTATAATCTTCAAGTGTGGATACCATATTGTTGTACTCAGTCTCAAATTCCTCATCCGTCTTTGCAGTAACGATCTTTGCCTTCTGAGATTCCAGATAATTCTTTACCTGTGACAGCTTAATTCCAAGATCACTTGATGGCTCTAAAACGGTATCTGGGAAGTTAATTAAAGAGGAATCATAGATATATGTCGTATCTTCTTTACCAAATGCAGGCATCAGTGCAATCTCAATACCACGGTTACTTGTTGGATCCGGAACCGGCTCGGTATGACGCTCAAAAGAAGTATTGGCAAATGGCCAGAATAAGATATTATTGCTGTACAGATCTGAAAGTTCCTGCTCTCCCTTTTCTGTCTTTGTCACAATTCCCTTATCATCAACTGTATAGTAGTCACCTTCGATTCCGTAGTAGTCCATCATCAGACCTTCCTCACTGGTGATCCAGCTTAAGAACTCTGCAACCTTCTCTGGTTCCTTACAGCTCTTTGAAACAAATGTCTGGATCCAGCCAGTTCCTGCTGATTGATTAACTGGAAGTGCACCCTTTGCCTCGTTCTCTGGTGTGATTGCACCATAAGATACCCAACTTGTATTCTCCTTATTGATCAGTGCCTGATTTCCAATCCAACAGAATACACGTCCTGCCTCCAGATAGGTCTTCAATGCAGCTTCATCCAATGTCAGAATGTTTACGTCCAAATATTCCTTTTGAACACAATTATTTACAAATTTCAATGCATTCTTATAGCCTGGACTTAATTCTTTATGACGATAATTTCCATTTTCATCCACTGGCACTGCACCAAAATTCCATGACAAAATATCATCTAATGAAGCGCTAATCCAACGATCTGCATGTAGAACAACCGGAATCACGCTCTCTCCATTTTCGGTTGTATATCCAGAATTCTTTACAATCTCACAAGCCTCATAGAAGCCTTCCTCTGTGGAAACCATTTCCTCTGTAATACCAAGTGCATCCATAATGCTCTTGTCAAACATTATGCAAAGGTTGCTTCCCTTTTCTACTACATCTACCCAGCACTCGTCATCTGGTGGATAAATCTTTCTGTTATCTGGTGTCTCAATATGCGAAGCGATGCTATACCAACCACCATCACGATCAATCAGTGCCTGCTTATGATCCTCTGGATAATCCTGAAGTATCCAAGAGTCTGGATCATAGGTCGTCAAAAATTCCTCCATATCCCATACGGCGCCAGCATTGATCAAATCCTTAATGCTATCGCTATTTGTGATTGAAATAATATCTGGCAGATCGTTGGTTGCAAGCATGAGTCCGAGTTTTGTCGCCGCATCTGTCGGCGGCTGCTCCAGATTAAAGGTTAATCCAATATTGTCTCTGATATAATCAAGAGCTGGTGAGGACTCTGTATTCCAGTTTGCAGGGCCGTATCCAGATACATCTGAATACCAATAGACTTCACTGGTTCCCTCTTCAGCAAATGCTGGAACTACAGCCGATGCTGCCAAAGTCGCTGCTAAAACTACCGATGATACCAATTTCTTTTTCATATAAATCTCCTTTCCTAATTCAAGGTCGTCTCGTTTCTTATGGTTCAAATTATACATTATGCTCAAAAAATTAGTATGCACTTTTTCTTTTTTTATATGGTAATTTGATTACTCTTAGCTATTACATTCGAATATATTGTGATTTTTACTTTTTCTCCTGTTTTCGGTACTCAGTTGGCGATAAATTTGTCAAACGCTTGAAGATTTTTGTAAAATAATAGTAATCAGAATAACCAGTCTCCTCCGCAATTTGCCCAACCGTTTTTTCCGAATATTTTAACAATTCTTTTGCCTTTTCTAGCTTCTTTTGCTGAATCAGCTCTGAATACGTTTTTCCTGTCTCTTTCTTTACCAGCTGACTCAAATATCCTTGGCTAATGCCAAGCTCAGTTCCAAGTGCCGCTGCTGTTTTATTTTCCATATAATGACAATCTATATACTCCCAAATTTGTTTCATCATTTGTTTGCTTTCATCAAATATTAGAATTTCCTTTAATGTATCAAAAAATCGATTGCAATTTTTATATGTTCGAAGTAGATCCTCTGCACTTTCGCAGTTATGTCCAATTTGATTTGGTTCATTCTGTGAATCTGCATAGGCCTGTCTCATCATCAAAATTGTTTTCCACAATTCATCCAGTAAAATTTCTCCCGATTGCACAAGCTGCTCCAACTCTTCTATTGACTTTGTTACACAATTTCTCTGATACCGAATTTGTTGGATCAACTCTGTACTACCTCTCCAATTTCCTCCCCTATGATCCACAAGCATTTCTATTCCTGCAAACTGTGCACTGTCACAGGCATTTTTTGCCCGTGCATACAGCTTATACATTTGAACCTCTTTTGCAAAAATTATACTGCATCCATAAACCATTCTCTGTGGTTCTTCTTTCTTATTTACACGCATTTTCTCCAATATTTTTTTTGCATAATATCCCTCATTTTGATGAAGATCCATCCCAATGACTGCTAGAACTTCTTTTTCTCCAATCGGAACAATGCTTGTATTGAATACGGTATCTGCAATCGTTTGAATATCTGATACTTGCGAAACCTTTTCAAAACGATACAAGCATGCCATATAATAGCTTCTCTTTGGAAGCTCACTCTTTGCTGTGTCACACAAAAACTCCCATGCACTGCACTCACCTTTATATTTGGAAATCATATCAATTGTCTCAGAAACTGATCTTGTTTCTGCTTTCTTATTTTTTTCGTCCAACAGCTTTCCCAACCTTTGAATGCAATCTGTCAGCTGTTCTTTATTGACTGGCTTGACCAAATAATCAAATGCACCCTCACGAATTGCAGTTCTCGCATACTCAAACTCAGCAAATCCACTTACGAGCACCACCTCACTATCTAGCTTTTCCTTTTTCATTTTTCCTAACAATTCTAGTCCATTTAGACCAGGCATTCGAATATCTGTTATCACCACATCTGGCTTTTTTTCTACAATTTGTCCCCACGCCTCTCGGCTAGATGTTGATTTTCCAACTACACAAAATCCATATTTTTCCCACAAAATAAGACGTTCCAGTCCAATCAAAACCCACGGCTCATCGTCAATCAAGTATACCTGATACATTTTCTTCCTCCATCTTCATATTCATTGGAACAAGAATTTCAATCTGTGTTCCTTCCCCAACCTTACTTGTCACATTAAACTCTAACTGGGTTCCGTAAAACAATCGTAACCTGCGATAAATATTCACCATTCCAATTCCATGCTTTTGCAATGGAAGTAGGCTTGTTCTGTCATATTCTTTCAGCTTAACTTGAAGCGCTTCTAATTCTTTTTCATCCATACCGCAACCGCTGTCCTGCACACGAATCGCCAGCCTGTCCTTTTCCTTTCCCACAAAAACCGATACGTTTCCACTCTCTTCCTTTGGCTCTAATCCGTGAAACACCGCATTCTCTACTAGCGGCTGCAAAATCATTTTTGGCATATATTGATCCATTACTTCCTCTTCTATCTCAATCGAAATCGTGTATTTATTCATAAATCGATACCCAATGATGGATGCATAGTCGTGAATATGATCTGCGATCTCTCGAATTGTCGCATATCCCTTTCCACGCACATTGTACGAGAAAAAGCGTGACAAGGCTTCTGCTATCTCTGCTATATCAGGCACTTCATACAATAGAGCCATCCCTCGAATACACTCAAATGTATTATGCATGAAGTGCGGATTGATCTGATTTCGATACGCAACAAGCTCTGACTGCTTTTTCTGATAGTTTGCCTCAAGTATCTGCTCTTTGCTTCGTATGTTCTCCTCTGTAAGACAATCAATGTCATCAAGCATCGCATTTAAATTTTCTGCCAAAACACCCATCTCGTTATGTGATTTCACTTCCATACGACTTTTTCGATTTTTGGCATAATAATTCATGAACAGTGTCTGCTCCCGTATTGGTCGAAGAATACTTGCATAAATCACAACAAAAAATGCCAATAACAAGCCACCAATAATGATGTATGTAATTCCATTGATCCTCTGTAAATAATTTAAATTCTGATATAGTGTATTGTTCGGAACACTTAATACCAGCTGCCAATTTGTTTTTGAAACATTGCCCTGATAAATACTCCAGCCAAGATTTAGATTTTCGCTTTGCCCTTCAGTACCCAGTTTGTTTTCTTCCAATTCAACTCCCTGTTGAACCATAATTTGACCGTCTTCTCCCTTTAATACAAAGCTTGAATCGCTCGTGGGAAGACGTCCCTCAAGTATTTCATCCAGATACGACATATTGATCAAAATGAGACATTCTCCACATCTGCCTTTGATTTGCGTCTTATCAATGTTATACAATGGAACCCGAATACCAAAATAGCGCTTGGTTCCAATCTGAATCAAACTAGAAAAGACAATCGAGTCCTTTACTGTTTCTGACAGTTTGTCTTTGTAAAAGGTTCCTAGATTTGCCACCATTTTTCCATTTTCATCATACAAAGCAATTGCCTCAATACTGCTTTTAATCGCCTTAATATTGCTAACCTCCAGTCGTATCACATCCTCGAGAAGGCGACTTCTCTCGCTAAGCGACTTCGTATTCAAATATGTGTTTATATCCCGATTCGACATGATATTATATGCAATTTGAATCAGTTCCTTCACATTTCTCTCCATCTCGCCCTGAGCCTGTTCAAACAATGATTCATTATATTCCTGATATTCTCTTCTTACACCCTTTTTGGCAATTCCATTGGTTACTGCCAAAGAGCCTGTAAATATCAAAATCGTAATTGCAAATATCCAGTAATACATGGTCAAGAAGCGCACTTTTCCTAGCAAATCCAGCACTCTTCTGATCTTTCTCTTCACCCATTCCATCTGATACACTCCCTTTTCTATTTATTTCTTTAATCTTTCTCAAAAATTGCTATATTCAGTCTATTTTTTCACCCGATACTCTCCCGGTGTGCAGTGCATATATTTTCGAAAGGTTCGGTTAAAATAGCTGATATTGTTGTAGCCGCAGCCAATTGCAATCTCACTGATTGGCGTATCCGACTCGCGAAGACGGTCACACGATACTCCAATCCGATAATAATTGAGGTATTCGATTGCCGTCATCCCCACCTGCGATTTAAAGAAACGGCAAAACTGTCCCTCACTCATATGAAACACCTCTGCAAGCTCTCCAAGTGTCACATTTTTTTCATAATTTTCCTGTATATATTGCAAAATCTGCTTTATCAGACGCACTCGTTCATCATCCTTTTTCTTTAGAGGAATCGACGTTGCTTCTGCATCGAGGCACAGATAATGCCATATACGAAGCAGATTTGATTTAATCAGAAGCTCATTTTTTGCCATTTCCTTACTGCAAAGAGTGCGTATTTCTTCTAGTGGTTCTTCAATATACGGCCACATAGCATCATCCTTTTTGAAATGGTCTCTGAAAATAAGCTCACCATTTACCTGACGGCTGATATATTTTTGCTGAATATCATCATTGCCATAGCTGCTTATAAGCTCTCTTCCAAAATCAAGCGCATAAAAAGCCAACGGATTTTTCTCATTCCCCCTAAATGAATGCACAATCCCTGCATTTATAAATAAAATATCCCCAGGCTCAATGTGCATTGTTCTTGTATTAAGACAAGCCGTTCCAGTACCTCTTGTAATCACCAGAAATTCATACTCCTCATGCCAATGCGGCGGTACTGGCTCTGGCCAGAGAGGTTCCTTTGTCATTTCATGAAGACGCAGATGAAATCGAATATCTCCGTGAAACTGCATTTCATGAATACGAGCAAATTCTAGTTTATTCATTAAAATCTCCTTCTTGTTGCAGTTCACAAGACGCTCATTCGCAAAATCGCACGCAACGTGTGAACTGTAAAATCAATTCTGTGTCAGAATCTGTGAAAAATGGTCAAGTATTTTCTTTCTTTTGTTAGTATAATACAAGCAGAAGAAAATTGCGATACTTATCGCACTATTTATAAGGAGGTTTTCTATGCAATTTGAAACAGCAAATGGCGTTCTAATCGCTAGAAATGGCGGCGAAATGCTTCGTATTGAGCCGTGGGGCAAAAATTCTCTTCGTGTTCGTGCAACCATGCTCCCAGAATTATCAAATCAAGACTGGGCACTTACAGAAACACCAGAAAGCTCACATGCTGAGGTTGAGTGTCACGAAGTTGACCACTGGGTTGGTGACGGCACTATTGATAAACGTGAGTCTGCCTCTATCACAAATGGACGCATATGCGCCGTTGTTAACTTTGCAGGCGTTATCACATTTTACCGTGACGGCAAACAGTTTTTACGCGAGTATTATCGCAGCTACGATGGCACATTAAGCCGCGAAAGCCGCTGCTTAAAAACTGTAAACCGCGAGTGGAAGGGCATCATTGGCGGAAGCGAATTCAGTCTGAATTTAAAATTTGACAGCAATGACGGTGAGAAGATCTTCGGCATGGGTCAGTATCAGCAAGCTTACATGGATTTAAAGGGATGTACCCTTGAGCTTGCTCAGAGAAATTCCCAGATAAGTGTTCCTTTTGCTGTATCAAATCTCGGCTATGGTATGCTGTGGAACAATCCAGCTGTCGGACAGGTTACATTCGGAAAGAACTATACTGAATGGACTGCACGTTCCACCAAGCAGATGGATTATTGGCTTACAGTTGCTGACGGACCAAAGCAGATTTTGGAAAATTATACAGCCGTGACAGGACGCGCACCGATGTTTCCTGAGGATCGTATGGGACTTTGGCAGTGCAAGCTTCGTTACCGCACACAGGATGAAGTTCTTAGCGTTGCACGTCAGTACCAGAAGGAAGGCATCCATATTGACCAGATCGTAATCGACTTCTTCCACTGGACTGTTCAGGGTGACTGGAAATTTGATACCACCTACTGGACTGATCCTAAGGCAATGGTAGATGAACTCCACTCCATGGGCATTAAGGTAATAGTTTCTGTATGGCCATCAGTTGACAGAAAGAGCGAAAACTTCCAGCCAATGATGGATCGCGGCCTTTTGATCCGCACTGAGCGAGGTGCAGCACAGACTTACGACTATCAGGGCGACTGTGTTGAGATCGATGTATTTAATCCTGAAACAAGAAAATATGTATGGGAAATCTGCAAGAAAAATTATTATGATTTTGGCATCGACGCATTCTGGCTTGACAACTCCGAGCCTGATTACGGTGTATACGATTTCGACCATTACCGCTACATTGCAGGTCCTGCTCTCTCCTGCTCTAATATTTATCCGCAGCTATACAGCCGCGTTTTCTATGACAACATGAAGGATCTTGGCGACGGCACTGTTGTTAATTTACTTCGCTGTGCATGGGCTGGCAGCCAGAAGTACGGCAATGTTGTATGGTCTGGCGATGTTCCAAGTACCTTTGAGGCATTCTATGACCAGCTTCAGGCAGGCTTAAATATGGGTCTTGCCGGAATCCCGTGGTGGACAACTGATGTAGGCGGCTTCATGACTGATGATGTAAATGATCCAGATTTCCAGCAGCTTTTAATTCGCTGGTATGAATTTGCTGTTTACTCTGCAGTTCTTCGTATGCACGGTGACCGCGGTCCTTACAACATTCCACCGCTTGATACACGCGACTGGGGCGGCGGCTACCTTCATACAGGACAGCCAAATGAGCTATGGAGCTACGGTGAGGAAAATTACCGCATCATGAAGAAATATTATGATATCCGTATCGAGATGCACGATTACATCAAGCAGCTCTACGAAGAAGCTTCTAAAAATGGCTCGCCATTAATTCGTGCAATGTTCTATGAGTTCCCAGAGGATTCAAAATGCTGGGAGCTGCAGGATCAGTACATGTTTGGAAGCGACTACCTGGTTGCTCCAATCTTCCACTTAAATCAGTTTGAGCGTGAGGTTTATCTGCCAGCTGGCAAGTGGGAAGATACAAGAGACCATAAAATTTACAATGGTGGCCAGATAATCACCGCAGACGCACCGCTTGATTCGATGCCAGTATTTAAACGCATTTAATTTTTTCATACAAAAAGTGGAGAAGCTCATTCGCTCCTCCACTTTTTATTGTTTCCTTATTCAACGATGACATCAAATCTCGGTGTTTTATCCTGTTCAAAATAGACACGTCTCATTCCACTTGACACAATCTTTTCCTCAAAGCTTGTAACCGCGTGATAGGCGATCCACAAATTTTGATCCCGATCCCAGAAAAATGAATTGTGCCCCGGACCATACTCGCCTGGAATGGTTGCAAAGCTAGCTATCGGTGTCTTCGCTTTTTCCCACACAGACAAATCACAAAGATCATCTCCATCATTTGCCGTCAACATGCCGATTGCATACAGATATCCTCTCGCATCGCCTCCCGAATAGGCCAAATAAATTTTGTTATTGTAATAAAATGCATACGGTCCTTCATTATTAATTGTATGCTCCGTATTTTCAAAGCCATACAGTGGTCTGGACAAGCACTTAGGTTCGCTAATCAGCCGTTCTGGATGCACTGGATCAAATTCGGCAATCATTAACATCGAGCCTGTATCAAGCGGTGTTCCAATGTTCTTTCGATGAGACCACACGTAAAAATAGCGTTCTCCCGACTTTACAGGTGTCATATCAATATTAATGCCTTTTTCTGACAAAAATCCTCCATTTGCCCTTCTTACACGGATTGGCTTTTCCCAATCTTTCGAATTTAAGATGTCGCCATTTTCTTTTAACTTCATAATATGGCACTGCGGATTCCATTCAGAATCACTGACTGTAAACAGCAAATACAAACTTCCATTCAGCACATGAAATTCCGGTGCCCAAAACAGCTGAACAAACCCATTTTCCGTATCCTTATCCAAAATCTTATACGTCTTTACATCTTTTGCAAACAAATCCTCTAGTTCATGCGCTTTTCTCACATAGAAACCAATGTCATTCTCATTGTCGTTCGTTGCAATAAAATAATAGTCATCCTTCCATAACAAAACCACCGGATCAGCAAGTCCCCGCGCAAGTGGGAATTTTAATTTTGGCTCTGTCATCTGCCTTTTTGCATGAAGTGCATTCCAATGATGCTTAATACATTGTGCCATTTCATCCGGTATTGCAATCTGATCGGTCATTCGAATTGCCTCAAGCGTCAAGCCTGTTTTTTCACACAGCTGTGCCCCTGAGCAAATCCCCCATTCGTCAAAAGTCAGAAAATCAGCTGTGCTCCAACTCCAAAAAGATCCCTTGTTTTCGCTGTTCACACTTCCATCAGATTTCCAGTCTTCTCCCGTAATTAAATAGGTAACTGCCCCATCCTTTTTTACTGCTGCTACTTTTAAATTGCCAACAAAGCTTGGTACAATCACATTATCCTCATTCACCCATGCTTTTGGAAATACCAAACCATAATTGTTGTGCAGTGGACACTCCTCTTCATTTTCCTTTACCGACAAATGTACGCTATATGCTAACCCATTCGGATACTGTCCTTTTACCGTCTTTCTGTTATACACCCTAAGAACTTCTTTTTTTCTCTCCTCCATTGTTTTTCTCCCTTTCAATTTCCGATAAAACCAAGAGCAATCTTTATCTGTACGATCTTATTGGATTGCTGCCAGTCTCTGCACTCAGCTTATCACACACAAATTAAAAACGCAAGTAAAAAGCAAGTTGAAATCCTTGATGTTTTTATGTATAATCAGTCTTAGAGATGGCCTTTGGCATGACCACAAAACACATTCATACAACGCGTCATGTACTGTGCCACCTATATAAGGAGGATTTTATTATGGCAGCATGGAAAAATCTGGATACACTTGCTTCTTATGGCGAGCTTTCCAAACTGAAAAATCACGTAGACATCGCTGAGGCAATGTCCGGTGCTAAGGGAGCAGAGCGTGTCGCAAAATACAGCGTACCGATGGCAGCAGGATTAAACTACAATTACGCTGCAAAAGAGGTTGACGAGACTGTTCTTGCCGCTCTTGAAAAGCTGGCTAACGAGGCTGAGCTTTCTGAAAAATTTGAGGAGCTTTACAACGGTGCCGTTATCAACACTGGAGAAAACCGTATGGTTCTTCATCACCTTGCACGTGTACAGCTTGGAAAAGCTGTTGTTGCAGACGGCGTTGACAAGCGCGAGTTTTATGTAGCACAGCAGAAGAAGGCAGCTGATTTTGCAAACAAGGTTCACGCAGGTGAGATCACCAATGAAAATGGCGAGAAGTTCACCACCGTTGTTCAGATCGGTATCGGCGGAAGTGATCTTGGTCCTCGTGCTCTTTATATCGCACTTGAGAACTGGGCAAAGGCAAACAACACCTTCAAGATGGAAGCAAAGTTCATCAGCAATGTTGATCCAGATGACGCAGCAGCAGTTTTAGCAAGCGTTGATCTTGCACATTCCTTATTTATCGTTGTATCCAAGTCTGGAACAACACTTGAGACTTTAACTAATGAGGCATTCGTAAAGGACGCACTTGTAAAGGCTGGATTAAATCCATCCAAGCATATGTTAGCTGTTACAAGTGAGACATCTCCTCTTGCAAAGAGTGATTCTTATCTGACTGCTATCTTCATGGATGACTACATCGGCGGACGTTACTCTTCCGTTTCTGGTGTTGGCGGTGCAATCCTGTCTCTTGCATTTGGACCAGAAGTTTTCGCACAGCTGCTTGACGGTGCTGCCGAGGAAGACAAGCTCGCAGCAAACAAGAACATCTTCCAGAACCCAGATATGCTCGATGCACTGATTGGTATTTACGAGAGAAACGTTCAGGGTTATCCGGCTACTGCTGTTTTACCGTATTCTCAGGCATTAAGCCGTTTCCCTGCTCATTTACAGCAGTGTGACATGGAGTCAAATGGTAAGACCGTAAACCGCTTCGGTGAGCCAGTTGACTACCCAACCGGTCCTGTTATCTTTGGTGAGCCAGGAACAAATGGACAGCATTCCTTCTATCAGCTGCTTCATCAGGGCTCTGACATCGTTCCGCTGCAGTTCATTGGCTTTAGAAACAGCCAGTTAGGTGTTGATGTTGATATTGAAAACAGCACCAGCCAGCAGAAGCTGTGCGCAAACGTTGCTGCTCAGATCGTTGCATTCGCCTGCGGAAAGAAAGATGACAACTTAAACAAGAACTTCAAGGGACATCGTCCATCAAGTATCATCACTGGTGATGAGCTGACTCCAGCTTCCTTAGGTGCACTTCTTGCTCACTTCGAGAACAAGATCATGTTCCAGGGATTCGTATGGAACTTAAACAGCTTCGATCAGGAAGGTGTACAGCTTGGAAAGGTTCTTGCAAAGCGCGTTCTTGCACATGAAACAGACGGTGCTTTAAAGGCTTACAGTGATCTGTTAAATATCTAATTTGCGTTTAAAAAAGACCAGCGGGAGTTCTCGCTGGTCTTCTTTTAATATATTTTATTTCTTTTCTCTGAAAATCGCACGAAAAATCAATCGTACTAGCGGACCGCAATAAAACATCTGATACAAAATTGCCATCGGGAAATTCATACCCCAGGTCTGTATCCATGTTGGGAAATCCTTTGTATCCTTAAAAAGAATCGTTGCGATCAAGCTCATTATCGGGCACATGATGCAGCAAATACAAATGGAAATCGCATAAGTAATAAACTGTGGACGATCATCTGGTCTCATAACAGTAAATGCAAGCATTCTTGCAATCTTTCCGACTACAAAGAATTCTAAAATAAATGCAATTGGAACCATAATAGGCATCTCGTGAAGTGCTGCTATAAAGGTTTCACCTCTCACACCTCCCATATTGAGCGCGACATTATAAACGATCATCCCGTAAACCATAATGGTCGCCATTATTGCTGTGAAAATAACATCTTGAAACTTATTTTTTGGCATAAAAAAATCCCTCCATCTGATAAAATGATACAAACAACTTGCGTGGCGGCAATTGCGTCATGTGTTGTTCGTTATCATCCAAATCATCCGAAAGGGATTGTGCGTTTCCAATATGCAGTCTTTTATACTGCAACCATTTTTCATTGCTGCGCTATTTTACCACATTTTTTTTGTTCATGTAAGTGTTTTTTTCTATTTTTCTTTGATTTGAGATATTTTCCATGTTTTGCACACTTTTTATTGGAATCATTTCAGTTCTTTTATAAAACTGCGCGGTGTCATTCCATATTTATTTTTAAATGCCCGATGAAAATAAGACAAATTGTGAAAGCCTACCGACAAGGAGACTTCCAAAATAGATGTATTGCCCTGCTCAAATAGCTCCACTGCCTTTTCAAGCCTGACATTGTTTACATATTCCACGCAAGTCATGTTCATATGCTTTTTAAAAAAGCGCATAAAATGATATTCACTGAAACAGCAGATTTTTGCAAGTTCCTCTACGGAGATTGTCTTTGCATAATGAATTTCAATATAATCCAACACGTTTTTTAGCTTATCAGATGGCGTACCCTCCTCTGGCATCATATTTTTTACCTGCTTTGTGCTGTATTGAAGCAGCAGAAAAATCACCTGCAAAAATAATCCCTTTAATGCAAGCTCATATCCTAGCACCTCTTCATGATAAAGCGATGCAATCTGATAAAAAATTTTTCGAATTAATACATAGGCAGGATGCTTTGGCGTAATCAGGCATGGCAATATTAATTCATGATTCATAATAGGAACAAAATAGCGTGTTGAACATATATCCGTTGAATTTCCGCCAAGAAAATTCATATGAAATACATATGTTTCAGAAACCATCTCTTCATTTTGCGGCTGCGCTAATGAAACACTATGAAGAAGAAGCGGCAAAACAAATAAAATATCTCCTTTTTTCACTTCATAATCTACCAGATCAATCTGATAAAGACCCTCTCCCTCTGTAATAAGCGTCAGCTCTGCCTCTTCATGCCAGTGCGTTGTGACTACCGGATGGACTAAGTCCAGTTTTGTGATGTATTTTTGCATCGGAAATAATGTCTCCCCATGCTTTGCACTCTCTTTTTGCTCTGGTGACGGTACATACAGCTTTTTCAAAGTGTCTCCTTCCTTTTTCTGCTGTGTTATACTAAAACGCTCAAATACAGCAGGATTGTGTTATATGATGAAAAAATATTGCAAGAAAAATTGATTTTTGTTTTCTATAATAGCAATATAATACAATTTATCTTTTTTATCAAGCAAATTTAAATTTTTGACAGAATGGAGGCTTAATTTAAATGAATACAATAAAAAACTTACATCCAACAAATAAAAAATGGTGGCACGACAAGGTTGCCTACCAAATCTATCCAAAGAGCTTTCTTGATACAAACGGTGACGGTATCGGTGACTTGCGTGGTATTATCTCAAAGCTTGACTACTTAAAGGAGCTTGGTATTGACATCATTTGGCTCTCTCCGATCTACAAATCACCTTTTGTTGATCAGGGCTATGATATATCAGACTACTATGCGATTGCTGAAGAATTTGGCACCATGGAAGAATTTGATGAACTTCTTGCTGAGTCAAAAAAACGCGGTATCTCAATCATTATGGATCTTGTTATCAATCACTGTTCTGACAAGCACGAGTGGTTTAAAAAGGCACTCGCAGACCCAGACGGTGAGTATGCTGACTATTTCTTCTTCCGTGAAGGCAAAAACGGCAATCCGCCAAGCAATTATCGCTCTTATTTTGGCGGCAGCTGCTGGGAACCAGTTCCAAACAGCAACAAATATTATTTACATATGTTTGCAAAAGAGCAGCCTGATTTAAACTGGGAAAATCCTACGCTCTTACAAAAACTTTATGATATGATCAACTGGTGGCTTGAAAAAGGCTTAGGCGGTTTTCGTATTGATGCCATTATCAATATTAAAAAAGATCCTTCATTCCCTGACTATGAGCCTGACGGTGACGACGGACTTGTAAGCTGCTGGGAAATGGTCGAGCACGTAAATGGTGTCGGTGACTATCTGGAGGATTTAAAAAAGCATACATTTGAAAAATATGATGCCTTCACTGTTGGTGAGGTTTTCAATATGAAGGGCGATGAGCTTCGCGAATTTATAGGCGAAGATGGTCATTTTTCTTCTATATTTGATTTCAGTGCCGCATGCTTAAGTGACGGCAAGCACGGCTGGTATGATTCGCCTTCAATTGAATTTAAAAAATGGCGCGAAACTATTATCGACTCTCAGCTTAGAAATCAGAACTATGGTTTTGAATCTAATATTATCGAAAACCATGATGAGCCGCGCGGTGTATCACGCTTTTTGCCTGAATATGCCCACACGCCATCAGGTGCTAAAATGCTTGGAACAATAAATGTGCTGCTTCGAGGACTACCATTTTTATATCAGGGTCAGGAGATCGGCATGCAAAATGCCAAATGGAATAGCATTGATGAGTTTGATGATATCAGCACAAAGGATCAGTACCATGTTGCAAAAGAGGCAGGACTAAGCGATGAGGCTGCGCTTGAGGCCTGCAGCAAAATGAGCCGCGACAATGCCAGAACACCTATGCAGTGGACAGACGGCGAAAATGCTGGATTTACAACTGGTACTCCATGGCTGAAAGTAAACAGTAATTATACCGATATCAATGTAAAGAATCAGGAAGCTGATGCACATTCTGTATTAAACTATTATCGCAAGCTTATTGCTCTTCGTAAGTCAGATGAATATAAGAGTCTCTTCACCTACGGCGAATTTGTGCCTGTTTACGATGATACAGAAAGTATCATGGCTTTCTATCGAAAGGATGAGTCAAAGTGTGTTCTTATTGCTGCAAACTTTGGAAAAGAGCCTGCTTCTGTGACACTCAAATCCCAGGCAGCACGCATTCTGTTATCCACAAGACCAGACGGCAGCGTACAGATTGATACCACATCTGCACCGAAACTGACACTTGACAGCTGCGAGGCAGTTGTGATTGAATTGTAATTGCTTGGGACAAAATTGCTTTTCCTGTTCCTAATAAATAAAAAGGAGGAAGCACACATGAATCAAATAGAGCGAAGAGATGCCGGCCTTGCTTATATCTCAGACGACTCCGTTTTTGAGGAACAAAAAAAATGCAGACAAATTCTGCAAAAACTAAACTTTATTGACCGTTCTGACTTTGCTGGAATCTCCGAAATAGTAAAAGAGCTTTTCGGAAAATCAGAGGGAGCCTTTGTCAATCCGCCATTTTATTGCGACTACGGCAGCCACATCGAAGTCGGCAAAAATTTCTTTGCCAACTATAATTGCACTCTTTTGGATGTTGCAAAGATCAAGATTGGTGACAACTGCCAGATGGCACCAAATGTCGCAATCTACACAGCTGGCCATCCAATTCACCCAGTTAGCAGAAATTCCGCCTATGAGTACGGCAAAGAAGTCACAATCGGTGACAATGTATGGCTCGGTGGCAACACCGTTGTCTGCCCGGGTGTACACATTGGAAACAATGTTGTCATCGGTGCCGGAAGTGTTGTGACAAGGGATATTCCAGACTGGTCAATCGCCGCCGGAAATCCGTGCAAAGTAATCCGCAAAATCACAGATGCCGATAAGAGACGCTTATTCCACAATGAAGACATCGACGATGAAGCCTGGGCTGATATCACATCAAGAATGAGTTTCTAATTATTTTTTACAGAAATTACAGAGGACAGGGATACACTTTCCCTGTCCTGATATCTCCCTACGTTGGCATTATCCAAAAGCACTCTATTAATTTGCAAAATTGATTACAACCGGATCAGAAGTAGAGATCTCGTCATATGTGTCTGCATCTGACACAACAACACAAAACTCCAGAGACTCTAGCTCTTCCATTGGGCAATAATCATCAGAGTCCTCATACATGTCAATCACTTCTTTTGTTTTCTTGCCTGCTACAATATCAGCATAAAATCCGGTATAGCACATAAAGCCATTGATTGATTCATCATCATACCCTACATTGATTTTCTTATCTGTAAGATTCTCAATAATAAAATTAATCGTATATCCATCTCCGTACTCATTTTCCTTGAGTCCATTGTATGTAACGATCACAGAATCATCCTGATATACAATATCACCCTCTACTGTTGCGTCTTCTCCACGTAACGTTTTTAACTCTGCTTTCAGCTCGGCAATCTGCTTTTCCAACTGCTGAATCAATTTTTCAATTTCAGATGCTCGGTCTTCACCTGTACCACTCTCTTCAGTGCTGTCTACCTCAATACTAGTTTCCTCTTCTGTGCTAGTCTCTTCTGCCATTACTGGCATCGCTACGGACATAATGGTAGCTGCTGCTAATGCATAAACATATCGTCTCATAGGGCAATTCCTCTCCTTCATAATTATTGTTTTAATTGTAACAACAATACAATTATTTGTCAACTGCTTGACGAATATCTAATCGAACCAGATCAATTCCTGATTTCACAATAAAACAGTCTAGATATTTGTTTCTATCTTTCGTTCTCTGCTGTTACATTAAAATCCGCCTCATCATCGATAACAATACAATTCACTTTTTTTGAAAATGCAGTGCAGGCATCCAGTGCAATAATTCCCTCGCCATAGTAAGGACTAAAGTCGGGATCATTTTCAAATTCTCCGCCTTTATTTTCATAATGAGTATGACCAAACGAACAGTGCCAATGACCACATACAATTTTCTTTCCAGGCTCAACTACATGGTTATGAGCAGCTTGCATTCCATTTTGCCATCTCGCCTGATTCCAAACTACTTTGTCAGCGTCTCGCCAATTGCTATTATAAATATATTCAACCGGATCAAACAGACCACCCTTTACTGTACATGGAATCCATCCATGGACGAAAATATAATGAGAAGTCTCATAATAGTCCAACATAGACGGTATGATCGTCTGTATCAGTTGACTTTTTTGCAATTTTTCCTCAACACTGTATGGTGTCGCTGCCAAATCACCTATCGTCATTTGCGTCAACTGCAAAACAGTATCCACAGTGCCATTATTTCGATGATAGGATCTCCAATAGCTATGATGAAACCAGTCTTTTAATAATTCCAGCATCAGATCTTCATGATTACCTCGAATCAGTATCACTTCATCCTTGGCAAGCAAATCAAGGATAAATTCTTGCAATTCTGCAGCTTGTTTGCCTCGATCAAACAGATCCCCACAGACAATCAACTTATGTTGTTCTGTGTCTGTGAAAAACCTTTTTCAGTTAATGCAAACTTAAGTTCATCAAAAAAACCATGAACGTCAGCAACAACATAATACTTCATTTCTAATTGTATTCTCCTTCCTAGACTTTGAATGTCCAGTTTTTGGCTCTCAAATGCTACACTGGCAGGCAATCAGCAGACAGGGAGTTGTCTTTCTTGTCGCGCTTCTGATTTTTTCAGCACTCTTTGGATACAATGGAATTTTGTTGCTTAAATTGTTTCATTAATTTAGAAGTAAACTACTGTGGACAATCAATGAGCCAAAACAATGTCATTAAAATAAGACATTGTAGGCCAAAATAATCGTCCTCGGTGGTCACTCCAATGGTTGATTCATTATTTTTTCAAACTGCTCTACCGTCATGTTCGCCTTAGCAGCTGCCTTTTCAATGTTCAAGGAATTATCTCTAACTAAATCTATAAGAGTGATGAGCTTGCCTTCTGCCTTACCTTCTGCCTTACCTACAGCAATACCTTCCTGCTTACTTTCGTCAATCATATCTCTAACTGCTTTACACATGTCAATTTCCCCCTTTCCATCTGGAACATAGATTGGTGTATTCGTAATGTCGCGTATTACTCTCGCAGCATCATTATCCATAACCATTACCTGGCTATCATTTAAAAATTTCGACAACGCTTTCTTGTCTTTCGAATACTTAATATATCCAAGCACATCTCCAAGACTTGACGAAAACTTTTTTAAATCAGCTTTTGTTAGCTTATATGGATCAATCAAAAAAATTCTATAATCCTGAACATATTCCAATAACTTTTCATCTTCCAAATCCATCATATCATAAAGTGAAAGCGGTCCATCCCACTCATCTGCTCCGAAATGAACTACCAACGTAACGACTGGGCAAATTCGATCTTCTTTATAGAATCCTGAAAGATATTCACCTTTATTATGTCCTTTTCTATCACCTTGATTCTTATGTCTTTTTGCCACCTCTGAAACCTGTTTCCCATACTGTAAAGCATCGTAAATGATGTTTCTCACTGGCATTGCATAATGGATCTCTGTCTGATTTTCGACTCCTAGAAGAATATATGATGCTCTTGAGTCTTGCATGATAACAGTAGATTTCAGTACATCACGATATTTCTGAACAACATCTTCAGTTGGACTTTCGTTTTCATCCAATGCAAACGGTATCGCAATTTCCGTTGTATCAAGTTCTTGCAAAAGCGCTGGCTTGACAACCTGCTCGCCATCATAAATAAGATAGTTAAATGCATCTGCAAATACTTTATTACCTCTCATGTATTCTTTTGTAACAGTATCAGCCATTCCCATCGGTTTTCACCTCCATTTTACCACTATAAGAAATTTTACAATTTCCTATCTTGTCTTCATGTTAACATAAAGATTTTTTTTAATCAAGTAATTCCTGACAAACATCCAGGTAATTTTTACAGCTTACATTAGTTCGTATATTACATTTTTACGAATACGACACGACTAACCACACCGTTTTTTATTAATGCCCTCGCGGGCTTTTGCACAGTAGGGTGTTTTCCTATTCCTTCAAATGGATTTCGGCTAATATCCTTTAACAATTGATTGATTCGCTTAAGATTCTTCTTATCTTTCGTTTGCCAATACAAATAGTCTTCCCATGCATCAAAATCCCATTGTAGCACTTTTGACATTATTAATCCTCGATCAGCTCATGCTCCGCAAATTTAAGCGTTCCCGCTTTGTAATCTGCCATTTTCTTTTCCAAATACCGGACATTTTTCTCATCATAGAAAGGATCTCCAGCAGAGACTTCAAACGGTATGCGTCTTTCTCGTCCCACTTTCTTCGCAAATATGGTAAACGCTGCACTCATACTTAAACCCATATCAGCACAAGCTCTTTCCATACTCTTTTTTACATCTGCGTCTAATTTAAAGTTTACATTTGCCAGTGCCATATTCAACACACTCCTTTCATTAAAGGTATAAGAAGAAATAAAGAAAATATCAATGATTTTTCTTTATTTTTTCTTGTTACAAATTGCCACTAGTGCTGTATTTTGTACATACATAGTACACGAATGTAGCATGCAAGAATACCTGTCTCTGCACATCTCCATAATGCCCTCGCGGGCTGCTGTGCAGAGGATTCACTTGTTTTCTGTGTTTTCTCTGCACGCTTTTTACATTTGTGAGTGTGTGCCACTGGGGACACGAATTGAGCCAACGACCCCCGATAAAAGGCCAGCAGACCTGTCCCCCTGGTCAATTCTGGCAATTCATTTTTAATTGTCTTCTCCCTCCTAGACTTTGAATGTCCACTTTTTGGCTCTCAATGTCTACTTTTTAGCTTTGAATGTCCACTTTCGGATTGGATGTTCCCTACGATTTTCTCAGCTGATAACTTCCGCGACCATATTTTTCAAGCACTCCTTCGTCACAAAGTTTCTTTAATACACGCTGTAATTGCCTTCTGCTACAGTGAAGACTCACCATCGCCGCATTTACAAAAGTCGGGCTTTCATCCCACGGTTTTTACCGTGGGATGAAAGCCAAGAAACTTTTTGCAATTATCGGACAATGATGTCGAATTTTGTCGAAATGTTGTACAGTCAACTGCTCGTTTTGTGCTTGTGTCCTTGTGTGTTGTATGATATACTGTTTATATCAACAAAGAACATATATTCATATTCGCAGTTAAAGGAGGGCACATATGCATACGGTACAGCTTCTGTTAAAAACATCTAAATACGAACGCCATGAAATCGATCGTCGTTTTCATGCATTGGCACATTTGCATAATGTATGTGTAAAGCATGCCCGTAAATGCATGATATGCCTTCAGCACTATAAGCGATATGCAGAACTCAGACAGTTATACAATGAGCTGGTGAAAAAAGAAAAAATGTCGAAAGAGGAGAAATCGCAAAAGAAAAAATTGGCAAAGCAATTAGCAGC
>QUFP01000041.1 GCA_003478935.1 Firmicutes bacterium AF25-13AC | reverse complement strand
ATAAAATGCTGAAAAGTATAGACTTAAAATTGCAAAAAATCGCTAAAACAGCAAGATAATAACAAAATAGAGCAATATAAAAGTAGAAATAAGGAGATGGGAAAGTTATAATAAGATCATCAAAAACAGGAAACAAATTTTTAAGGAGGAATTTACTATGAGAAAGAAATTAACGGCAGTCCTTCCAGCAGCAGCTATGTTTGCATACGCACTCGCAGGAACTACAGGAATTGCACAGAATGTTTACGCAGCAGATGAAGAGGAGACATTAACCGTATGGTGTTGGGATCCTACATTCAACGTATATGCAATGAAGCAGGCTGAGGCTGCATATCAGAAGGATCATCCTAATTTTAAGCTTGACATTCAGGAGAAGGTTTATTCTGATATTGAGCAGAGCTTGATTACAGCAGCTGAGGCTGGTACATATGATACATTGCCAGATATCTTTTTAATGCAGGATTATTCTTTCCATAAGAATGTAACTAATTATCCGGAGATTTTCACTGAGTTAACAGATTCAGGAATTGATTTTTCAAAGTTTTCAGCAGGTAAGCTGGCAGACTCTACAGTAGATGAAAAGAATTATGGTGTTCCGTTTGATAATGGTGCAACCATCATGGCAATTCGTTCTGATATGGTAGAGAAGGCTGGACTTAAAGTAGAGGATTTCATGGATACTACATGGTCTGAGTTTATCGAGCTTGCAAAGAAGGTAGTAGAGGCAAATGATGTCCCGATGCTGACAAGTTCAGGCGGTTCAGAGATCGTAATCGAAATGCTGCAGTCTGCAGGCGCATCCCCTATTGTAGATGGCGAAGTTAAACTTGTAGATAACGAAGCACTTAAGGCAGCAATTGAAGTATATAAGCAGCTGATCGATGAGGGTATCATGGTAGACTACACTGACTGGGATCAGTACATTGCTTCCATGAATAAGGGAACAGCAGCAGGCGTTATTCAGGGTTGCTGGATCATGTCTTCCATTCAGGCAGCAGAGGATCAGTCTGGTAAGTGGGCAATTGTAAATATGCCGGCACTTGATGATATCGAGGGAGCAACAAACTACGCAAACTGTGGTGGTGCAAGCTGGGCAGTATCTTCTAACTGCAAGAATACAGAGCTTGCTTTTGATTTCTTAAGTTCTACTTTTGGTGCAGATGTTGAGCTTTATGATGATCTGCTTGTAAACGCAGGTGCAATTGCAAGTTATCTGCCAGCTGCAGAGTCTGATGTATACAATGAGACTTCTGATTTCTACGGCGGACAGGCTGTATATAAGGATATCGTTGAATTTGCAGGACAGGTTCCGGGAATTGATTATGGCGCATATTATTCTGATATCAGAAGTGCACTGACGGATGCTGTTACAAATGTGGTTCAGAATGATGCTGACATTGATGAAGAGATTCAGAATGCACAGGATACCGTTGAGTTTAACATTAGCGAGTAATTAAGAAAATTCTGGTACCGGGAATGCAGTGCGTTCCGTATATTTTATCACCATATTTGCCATAAAAATTGAATTTCTGCTTTAATACAGACATCTACAGAAAGCATTTTTGCATGGCTCTGAATAATTACAAAATAGAAAGGCGTGGTTAACGTGAAAAGACAAAAAGCAAAGATGAGCCTGGAAAAAAGACATAATCTTACAGGATGGGTTTTCTTGATTCCGGCCGCACTTCTCATTTTTATATTCTGCTTTTATCCAATGGTGCAGGCATTTGTGCTTTCTTTTTCAAAAAAGGGTACAGGTGGTGCAAGCACTTTTGTAGGATTGGCAAATTACAAGAGAATCTTGAAGGATAAAACATTCCAACAATGCTTGTTTAATACTGTATTTTACTTTTTGATCCAAGTGCCGATTATGTTAATTTTGGCACTTTGTCTGGCACAGATTCTGAATAATCCCAAGATTAAAGGAAAAAGTATTTTCCGTACATTGATATTCCTTCCATGTGCGACATCACTTGTATCATATTCTATGATTTTCAAATCCTTGTTTGCGCAGGATGGTCTTGTTAACAATGTTATAGCAGCGATTGGTTTGACACCAGTAAATTGGTTCCAGGATGCATGGGCAGCACGCTTTGTAATTGTAATTGCATTGATTTGGCGATGGACTGGCTACAATATGGTATTTTATCTTGCTGGATTACAGAATATTGATTATTCAGTCTATGAGGCAAGCTACATTGATGGTGCAAGTCCATTCAAGCAGTTTACACGTATCACCATCCCACTGTTAAAGCCGACCATTTTGTTAACTGCAATTATGTCCACATCAGGAACATTGCAGTTGTTTGATGAGTCAGTGAACCTGACGGGCGGAGGTCCTGGAAAATCTACTATGACACTGGCACATTATGTTTATAATATTTCCTTTGTAGAGACACCAAAATTTAATTATGCCGCAGCAATTTCAGTATTTATTTTGGTAAGCGTGGCAATTCTGTCAGCGATTCAGATGAAAGTAGGTGATAAACGTGACTAAAGTAAAAACAACAATATCCTATGTGATTTTGGTTCTTGCAAGTTTTCTGTCAGCGTTTCCTCTATATTATATGATATCAGGTGCGACAAACGCCAGCATCGACATTGTTAGAGGAAAGCTGATTCCTGGAACTCATCTGTTGGAAAATTATAGGACATTGATTGAAACACAAAATTTAGGTCTTGCAATGTTTAACTCTTTTAGAAATGCGATTGTAATAACGGTAATCTCACTTCTTGTCTGCTCAATTGCAGGTTACGGTTTTGAGATTTATCATGATAAGGGAAAGGATATTTTAATGAATATCCTGCTGCTTGCAATGATGCTTCCGTTTGTTGCTATTATGATTCCATTATTTAAGCTGTTTGCATCATGGAAGCTTGTAAATACTTGGATTGCACTGGCATTGCCTTCTATTTCAACGCCATTTTTGATTATGATGTTCCGTCAGGCAGCAAGATCTTTCCCTCATGATATTATTGAGGCTGCACGATTAGAGGGATTAAGCGAGATTAAGATTTTCTTTACGATGTTTATTCCTGTTATGAAATCTACCTATGGTGCAGCTATGACGGTAACATTTATGAATGCATGGAACAATTATCTGTGGCCAACAATTATCCTTCAGGATAAAAATGAGGTTACAATGCCGATGTTAGTAGCAAATTTAAAGAGTGGCTATAGTGTAGATTACGGAATGCTGATGTTAGGTGTACTGATCTGTACACTGCCGACAGCGATTATTTTCCTTTGTCTGCAGAAGAGCTTTGCAAATGGAATTGCAGGAGCAGTAAAATAATGAAAAATCAGATGAAAAATAAGTATTGTCTGGATGAAAAAGATTGGCAAAAAGCAAAGGCTGCGCTTGCACTAGCAAAAAATTTTGGTCTGATTCCTGATGATACTGTAGAAGCATTAGAAGAGCGCCGCAAAGAAAAAAATGAAGAGAACAGGCATAAACAGGAAAAAGGGGAATTGTTTTATGGTCCATATTTTTATACCCCACCGATGTATCTTCAATATGAGCTTACGAGATTTCGCCTGGATTTCGTACAGCCATCTGAAAAAATTAAGCAGCTAGGTGTTTGCCCATCCTTTACACGGGAAGAAAGATTGAATTTTTATGAAAATAATCATGATCTTTTTGGACGTTACCATGGAGATTATTTCCCATTTGAGGATGTAGAGCAGATCATTGAGAAAAGATTGAGAGAGGAAGCATATGACAAACTCATTCAGAACATATTATGTCAGTCAGATTGACGGAAATGATACAAATGATGGTTTGAGCAAATCATCTGCATTTGCAACTTTGTTTGCCATCAACCGTTTGACGCTGCAGCCAGGAGATCGTGTGCTTTTAGCCAGAGGATCAGTTTTTGAGGGACAGTTTTTACAGATCAAAGACAGTGGAACAAAAGAATCTCCTATTGAGATTGGTGCATACTTGCCAGAAAGCTGCGAGAAATTTTATGAGGAAGTATTGCCGGTAATTGCAGCAAATGGACAGGGAATTTGGTATCAAGATTATGGCACAGAATTAGATTCACCAACACATATGTATCAGGGATATGTGTCATCTGCAGTATTGCTGTACGATGCAGAATATATCTGGATTCATGATATTGAGATTACAAACAGTGCAGAGAACATCATCGGTGAAACGTACAGTGCACCTTATAAGATGAATCGTACAGGAGTTGCTGTTGCTGCAAGGGACAAGGGAGTAAGAAGTGGTATTCACATGCAGAATCTTTATGTTCATGACGTTCATGGAAATGTTTACGATAAGCATATGAATAATGGCGGCATTTACATGACAGCATTAAAGCCGGCAAATGAAGATATGACAGGTTCTGCTCGTTTTTGTGATGTTATAGTAGAAGGTTGTTTTGTATATCGTACAAGCCGCTGGGGAATTGCAGTTGGCTATACATATGCACATGATAAATTTCAGGGAGCTATATTGGACGAAAAAGCATTCCTTAAGTATGGTCATGAACATGTGGTGATTCGCAATAATTATGTTAAGGAAGCAGGTGGAGATGGCATTACAGCTATGTATGCGCTTCGTCCGCTTGTGGAACACAATATGACGGATTGTGTAGCACAGGAAATTAATGATCGTATTTATTGTTGTCCAAAAAATCGTGCAGGAAAGGTAGCGGCAGCCATTTGGCCATGGAAATGTAAGGATGCGCTGTTTCGTTACAATGAAGCAGCGGATACGAGATTAAATCAGGATGGAATGGCTTATGATGCAGATTCTGGAGATGGAACGACATATGAATATAATTACAGCAGACAAAATGAAGGCGGATGTGTGATGTTTTGTCTTGATGAAGCAATTCATAATACTTTCAGTCACAATGTAAGTTATGATGATCTTGGAGGAACAATAAGTCCATCCTTGAATCCTGATGCATTGCTTTCTCATAATATTTTCTATGTCAGAGAAGGTGTTCCATTTGTGAGAAATCAGATGGGCGGCGGAAACTATACTGAGGAAGAAAACCAGATTATTGTGTTGAAATAGTAGCAGTAAAACAAAAAGAGAATGAGAAAATTTTCGATAGGAGGATAACGTAAGATGAGCCAGACAAAGGGAAGAGTTACGATTCCGACCAATCTAGACGTTGTACCAGAAACAATTGAACTAATGAAACGCTGGGGAGCGGATGCAATACGTGACTGTGATGGAACTGAATTTCCAGAGGAATTGACAAAAACGGGTGCAAAAATTTATGCGACTTATTATACAACAAGAAAAGATAATGAGTGGGCAAAGGCAAATCCAGATGAGGTGCAGCAGTGCTATGTGATGACAGCCTTTTATACAGCGGTTGACAAAGAGCTTTCTATTCCGCTTATGAAGGGAATATCAGATGAACTGATGATGGTCAATACAAGAGATGATATCAAAAGATGGTGGGAAGTCATTGACCGTTCAACAGGTGAGATCGTGCCGACAACAAATTGGAATTATCAGGAAGAGACTGGCTGTGTGGTGATCTGCGACGCTGTGCCATTCCATGAATATACGGTTAGCTTTTTAGCATATATTATCTGGGACCCAGTTCATATGTATAATGCAGTAACAAATGAATGGAAGGATTTTGAGCATCAGATTACTTTTGATGTGCGCCAGCCAAAGACACATAAGTATTCATTAGAGCGTCTTCGTAAGTATTGTGAAGAACATCCATATGTGAATGTTATTCGTTATACAACATTTTTCCATCAGTTTACTCTTATGTTTGACGAGTTAAAGAGAGAAAAATATGTGGATTGGTATGGTTATTCTGCATCAGTCAGTCCTTATATTTTAGAGCAGTTTGAAAAAGAGGTGGGTTATCCATTCCGTCCGGAGTATATAATCGATCAGGCTATTATAATAACCAGTATCGCGTTCCGAGCAAGGAATTTAAAGATTTCCAGGCATTCCAGCGCAGAGAAGTCGCAAAGCTGGCAAAGGAAATGGTAGATATTACTCACGAGTGCGGTAAAGAGGCCATGATGTTTTTAGGCGATCATTGGATTGGAACAGAACCGTTTATGGAAGAGTTTGCTACAATTGGACTTGATGCAGTTGTAGGAAGCGTTGGAAATGGAAGTACATTGCGTCTGATTTCTGATATTAAGGGAGTAAAATATACAGAAGGCCGTTTCCTGCCTTACTTCTTCCCAGATACATTCCATGAGAATGGAGATCCAGTGAAGGAAGCAAAGGAAAACTGGATTACAGCAAGGCGTGCGATTTTAAGAAAACCGATTGATCGCATCGGATATGGCGGCTACTTAAAACTGACACTCGATTTCCCTGAATTTTTACAGTATGTTGAGGATGTATGTAATGAGTTTCGTGAGTTATATGAAAATGCAAAGGGAACGACACCATATTGTGTGAAAAAGGTGGCAGTGCTCAATAGCTGGGGCAAGATTCGCAGCTGGGGATGTCATATGGTACATCATGCGCTGTATCAGAAGCAAAATTATAGCTATGCTGGAATTATTGAGGCACTTAGCGGAGCACCATTTGATGTTTGCTTCATTTCATTTGATGATATTCTTCAAAATCCGCATATATTAAAGGATATTGATGTTATTATCAATGTTGGAGATGGTGACACAGCTCATACTGGTGGAAGTATTTGGGAAAATCCCAAAATCTCATCTGCAATTCGTGAATTTGTTTACAATGGAGGTGGATTTATTGGTGTTGGTGAACCATCTGGTCATCAATTCCAGGGTCATTTCTTACAGCTGGCGGATTTGATTGGTGTTGAGAAAGAGACAGGATTTACTTTGAATTACGATAAGTATAACTGGGAAGAACATCAGGATCATTTCATTCTTGCCGATACAACAAAGCCGGTAGACTTTGGAGAGGGAAAGAAGAGTATGTACGCATATGCCGGCACAGAAATTCTTGTGCAGCGTGAAAAGGAAGTGCAGATGGCTGTAAATGAGTTTGGTAAGGGCCGAAGTGTATATATTAGCGGTCTGCCATATAGTTTTGAGAACAGCCGTATCTTATATCGAAGCATTTTGTGGAGTGCGCATGGTGAGGCTGTTTTAAATCAGTGGTTTAGCACAAACTTTAATGTAGAAGTTCACGCTTATGTAAAGAATGGAAAATTCTGCGTAGTGAATAATACTTATGAGCCACAGAAGACGACTATTTACCGCGGTGACGGAAGTAGCTTTGAGTTGGAAATGGCGCCGAATGAGATTAAGTGGTACATGATTTAATGGAATAATAAAAAGACTTTCTAAAACAATCATAACGTACATATGCTAGTATGACGAGATTTGTTTTAGGGAGTCTTTTTTTGAACTGTCAAGATCAGATTTATTCAGAGGAATATTGTGATTTTATTGGAAATCGAAGTCTTATTGAGTCAAAGTATACGCTTGACTGTAAACAGCCACTGGGGGCTATGTTTGCATCTCTTTACCTGAAGCTTTCGTATGGATATGAAGATGGAACTGTCTATGGCTATTATAACATTCCAAAGCTGTTTGGTTTGCAGGATACAGGAAGTATGGAATCATCTGGTATTTTGCAGGTAAGGGAAAATTCAGATCTTAAGCTTGATGGAAGTGGTGTTTTGATTGGATTTGTGGATACGGGAATTGATTATGCAGGTTCCATTTTTCTAAAACAAGATGGAACAACTAGAGTAACAGCAATCTGGGATCAGACAATACCAGCTGGAAGCCCAATAAGACTGCCTGTGCAGCCAGAGCTTCCAGAGACGCTAGAGAACATTACAAGAACGCCGGAAGGATTTTTATATGGAAGCGAATTTACACATGAGCAGTTGAATGCAGCAGTAAAAATGGCAGATGCTTATGAAGGAATTTCGTCAAGGGATGAAATTGGGCATGGAACTTTTTTGGCTTCTATAGCGGCAGGAAATGAGCTGCCAGATGGAAGTTTTACTGGTGCAGCGCCAAAAGCAGATATTGCAATGGTAAAGTTAAAACCTGCTAAGAATCGCTTGCGAGCTTATTATCAGATTAAAGAGGATGCGGTGGCCTATCAGGAAAATGATATTATGGCAGGTGTTCTTTATCTTGTATCGTTAGCAAAGAAGCGTCAACAGCCACTTGTGATTTGTCTGGGACTTGGAACGAATGCTGGATCTCATCGAGGTGGTTTGCCACTTGCAAGAATGCTTGAAGGGCTTGGAAGTTCTGTTGGCATCACAATTGTGGCAGGAACAGGAAACGAGACAGCAAGAGGTCATCATTTTGAAGGACAAATTTCATCAGAAAGCGGATATGAGGATGTAGAGATTCGCGTTGCAGAGGGAGAGAATGGCTTCTTTCTTGAATTGTGGGCAAATGAACCAGAAACATATTCAGTCGCGATACGTTCTCCGAATGGAGAAGTAATTCCAAGAATATATGTGAGGCCAGGGCGCATTGAAATTTTAAATTTTGCACTGGCACGGACAAGAGTGGAGCTTTCGTATAGACTTTCTGTTACGGGAACAGGTGAGTTTCTTGCACTGCTTCGCTTTATCAATATTACACCAGGTGTCTGGACAGTACGTGTATATAATGATCTTTTTATAACAGGTCGTTATCATATGTGGCTTCCGATAGAATCATTTTTGAGGCAGGATACTGTATTCCTTCGTCCTCAGAATTTATAACGCTTACTTCGCCGTCTGATGCAGCAAATGTGATTTCAGTCAGCAATTACAATCATCAAAATAATAGTATTTACCTATATTCAGGGCGTGGCTATACTACAGATGGCCGGATTTGTCCAGATTTGGCGGCGCCTGGCGTTGGAATTGAAGGCTTTACATCGTCGTTATCAGGTGTGGGAAATGAACTTCGTCGTGTACAAAGAAGTGGTTCAAGTGCTGCTGCAGCACACATGGCGGGAGCAGCGGCATTATTTTGCCAGTGGACAAGAGAAAGTGGGATTCGTTATTTTAGTAGTACAGATGTAAGAACGTATTTTATCAGAGGTGCAAAAAGAGATTCATCGAGAACATATCCTAACAGGGAATGGGGATTTGGAACGCTTGATTTGTATGGTGTTTTTAGAAATCTTCAGACGCAAATTTTCTGAAGTCGTTACAGTTGACGCGTCATGTTACAAAAGTCCTTCGGTGCAATGGTTTCACTCCAGTGAAAAAAATACTATACAGATTCGAGAAAAAGAGGTATAATGTCAATAGATATTTCGGTAAAAATGGCGAAAATCTGTAAAAAATCAGAAAAAGTTACATGCATCAAACAAAAGGGATGAAAGGAGATAAATTAATATGGAGATGCAAAATCAGATAAAGGAATATGTGGCACTATATGAAAGTGAAGTTAGAAAACTGGCAGACCAGTTAAGAAATGAAAGCATGCCACAGCTAACAGAGGAGCTTTTTAGCGAATTTGAAACAAATGGAAACCGTATGCGATATGAGGCTGTTTACTTTGGAAGAAGAAAATTCTTATCAGTGCTTGGTCTTGCGAGTGTGATCTGGCATGAAAGAGAAGATATTCAAAAGTTAGAAGAAGTAATACGGGAAATATGCACAGAAGAGTGCTGGGCACTTCCAGCACATGTGAGAAGAAAGGAAAATCCAAATTGGAGAGGTGTAATCGATCTTTTTGCAAGTGAAACAGGTCAGGCACTTGCACATCTTACAACTCTTTTAAAGGATGAGCTTTCAGAAGAGGTGATTACTCTTGCACAAAACGAAGTGAAGGCTCGTATTCTTAAGCCATTTATAGAGTCTAAAGTGCCATATGCAAGCTGGGAACAGACAACAAATAACTGGAATGCTGTTTGTTGTGGTAATGTGGGAAGTGCAGCTCTTCTTCTTATGGAGGAAGGAACAAATAAGAAAAAACTGTTAGAACGACTTAATTATGCACTGGAACATTATTATTTAGAAGGCTTTGGCATGGATGGTGCATGTCAGGAGGGGCTTGGTTATTGGGTATATGGTTTTACGTATTTTACATTATTTGCATTAGCACAAAGAGAATACGATCCATCAAAGGATCTGATGGCATCTGAAAAGGTAAATGCGATAGCTCATTTTCAACAGAAGTGTTATTTTGCCGGTGGTCGTACTGTCAGCTTTTCAGATGGTGATTCAAGAGGAACATATCCGATGGGACTTACATGTTGTCTGGCAGATCAGTACAGTGATATTCGTTTCCCAGATACATCATATGTACAAAAGTTGGATGGAGACAGCTGTTGGAGATGGGTTGGCATTTACTGGAGCTGGTATTGGACGCATCGCTATTTAGACGATGTACAGAATAAAAAGGCAGAAGAACCAAAGCCGTTAGAACAAAGCGGTGCTTGTGTTTTACAGGATGCGCAGTGGTGTATTTTAAGAGGTGCAAAACAAACAGCTGTTATTGCAAAGGGCGGAAATAATGGTGAACCACATAATCATAATGATGTTGGAAGTTTTCATTACCTGGTAGACGGAGAAGCCTTTTTGGATGATTTAGGCGCTGGAGAATATACAAAGGATTATTTTTCTGAAAAACGTTATGAGGTTTTCTGTAATAGAGGCGAGAGCCACAATATTCCGATCATTGGAGATGTTGATCAAAAGGCAGGAAAGGAATACTGTGCCGACAGATTTGAATTAACGAAAGATCGCAATATTTTGATTTCATTTGGAAAAGCATATGGAATTGAAGCACAGAAGGTATACCGTGAGATTTGGCTAGATGAAAATACGGGAAAACTTACTGTATGTGATTATATTCAGTGCAGACCAGGTGTTGAAGTTCATGAAAATCTTATTACCAGACTGCCTGTAAGTGTTGAAAATGATAGTGTTGTAATTCATGGAGAAAAGCATTGTGCTATTTTACATGCAGAGGGACGCAAGGGTGAATTTAAAATCAAAACAGTAGAACATTTAAATCATCAGGGTATATTGGAGAATATTAATGTCATTCGCTGGGACGTTTGCTGTGATGAACCTCAAAACAGCAAAATTGGTATTGCAGACAGCAAAATTTGTCTACACATAACAGAATAAAACTAGTATAATTGAATGGGCAGGTAGTAACCTGCCTATTCTTTTAAAAGATGGGAGGAATAAATGAGAAGGCAGCAGTTAAAAACAAGAATAAGCGCACTTCTTATGGCTGTTTCACTTTCTGTAGTGGGAAGCTTTGCTGGAGTAAAAACAATACCGGCAGCAGAAGAAATGAGCAAAACCGACATTAGCTTGTATCAGGAAGAGAATCAGACGCAAGAGAAAATCGAAGTGCAGACTGAGACTAGTCCACAGCTAGAAACTTCAGCAGCAATAACAGAAAGTCCACAGTCGGAAAGCATACAGCCAGAGAGTACACAGTCAGAGAGTACACAACCGGAAAGTATACAGCCAGAGAGTACACAACCGGAAAGTACGTCGTTAGAGACTGAGTCAACGATAGAAACAGCTTCTGAACATGAAGAAACAACAGTGGGAGAAGATGTAAGTGAAACAATAACTGAAACAGCTATTGAAACGACAGTAGAAGAATCTCCTGAGGAATCATCTGGAGAAAATATATTTGCAGAAGAATCTTCTGAGGAAGTATCATCGGAAGAAATGACAGAAGAGGAGTCAACTGAGGAAATAGAAGAGGAAACTACCGAGTTTGAATATGGAATTGACTTTTTAGATCTTGGAGATGTGACTCAGATTATTCAAATTTTATCATGTCGGATAGAGGGAAGTCAAGTCATTGTCAAGGGAAAGCTTAACCATAAGTTTAAGACAGCAGATGAGAAATTGTATCTGTTTGAGGAGCCGATGTATCAAAAAGATATTACAGGAAGTCCGATTGCAGATGTGAAAAAAGAAGATACGTTTGAATTTTCTGTTCCGCTGAATAATAATACAGCACAGTCAAAGTTGTATTCTAAATTTTTTGTTGGAATGAAATTTAGGGATGGTACGTATCAGGCATTGAGTGATGGATGCTTTATTACAAATCCAGAAGCATTGGCAGAAAATCAGTCATCATATCCGAAGGCAAGAAGCAAAAAAGGGCTTCTCACAGATATTGCTTTTGGAACAGATATTGAAGAATTAGGCCTTAGTTATACAAATGTAAATATTATAATGAATGAGCTAATTAATGGCAGCGGATATTCCTATACATATAATGGGAAAACATATCAGTATTCGTCAAATTGTATTGCTAAGTTAGATCAAACACTTCTTATGTACGACCGAAATAATATTATTGTGAATGCGATTTTATTATGGCAGCCAGATCAAAATCCACATAGCTTTGGCTATCCTGGTGCAAATGCATCAATTGGTGCATATCATGGATGGAACGTTGTCTCAAAGGAAGGAATTGAATGTATTTCAGCAGCAATTCATTTTCTTGGTGAACGATATGGCAGAAGTGATCATGCATATGGACATATTGCAAGCTGGACAGTTGGAAATGAAGTTAATGCAGATACTTCGTGGAATTACACAGGTCACCAGTCTGCGCCGGATTATGCATACATTTATACCAATATGATGAGAATTACAAGCCAGGCAGTGAAAAGCAGCTGTGCACATGCGCGAGTTTTTATGTCGTTAGACATGTATTGGCATGGTGTGTCTGGAGGAACACGTTATGATGGAAAAGAGCTAATTGACTATGTAAACACCTATATGAAGGCAGAGGGAGATATTGAGTGGGGAGTAGCCTTCCATCCCTATGGAAATCCGCTTACGGAGGCAGAGTGGTGGAATGATAATGCAACCTTTAATGAAAATGCAATTTTTATTTCAATGGAGAATATTTCAGTTTTAACTGGATATCTGTGTAAAAATGGACTGCGAAATCCAGATGGTTCCGTAAAACATGTGATACTGTCTGAGCAGGGATATACATCACATTCTTTTAATCAGGGAAATGTAGAGTGGAAACAGGCAGCAGCACTTGCCTACGCGTATTATGTGACTGAAGCCAATCCTTATATTGATGCATTTATTGCAATGAGAGAAGTCGATGCGAAGCCGGAGGCAGATGCGGGAATACATCAGGGCCTTTGGTATAATGATGAAAATAAGGCATGGTGTACATTTGCAAAGAAGCCTGCGTGGACTGTGTGGAAATACATTGATACAGATCAATCATTTGCGTATACAGATTCACTTGCATCGCTTGTTGGATTGCCGTCATTTTCATCTGTATATGGTTCTGTAATGGCGTCAAAAAACAGGAGTGCAGATTTAGGTACCGGCGGATATGCCGCGTCATGTAATGTTGGAACGACTCTTATGAATGGCTGGTATGGTGAGTATGGATTAACTTCCTGCAGTGCAGACAGCCAGAAGATTTCCGTAAATGCAGGAGCAAACAGTCCATTCACATATGCAGGAATTGCACGCGCAGGAAATGTTGATTTTTCTTCACAGCGTTATTTTTGTTTTAATATTTCAGGAACGGCTGGAGATAATCAAAATTTGAGAGTGCGCATGCGTTTCACAAGCGGTCAGGACACGCTTGAAACGGAGCTTGCACTGAAAAAGAATGTAAATCAGATGATATATGCTGATCTTGGAAACTGGAAGGGAAAAAGCAATGTTTCTAAGATTCAGATTTGGGTGCAGCAGGATGGAACTGAAAAATGGCAGAATGGAAGCTTTACAATTCAGAATGTATGCCAAAGCAGTATTATAAGTACAACATCAGCACCATCACTTACAATTACAGAATCGGGATACACAGGAGTAACTCAAGATGCATTTACAGCATACTGCAAGGTGAGCGGAACAAAGCCGGTTGCAAGAGTAGAATATAGTGCATGGAATATTGCATTCAGCACAGAGAAAACAGTTACAAAGCAGGGAAGCATTTCTGGTGGATATTCTCAGTGCAGTTTCTCAATTTCTGAGTTTGGGTGGAGAACAGGTGCATATGGTGTTCGAATTGTGGCATATGATACGGACAATGTAGCTTCAAAGCCAGTGCTAGTTAGTGTTACTGTGAAGGGTGCGGCAGAGGCACTTGTTATTTACAATGTTTATACAACAGATATTTCTTATAATGGATTTACACTTACAGTAGAAGCAGCCAGTGATTATGGTCTTTCTGGAAATTCTTCTGTGGCAGTATGGAGCAGTACCGCAGGACAGGCAAAGACTCTTATCTGGTATCCGCTTCAGTTTGTAAATGGACGGGCAAGTGTTCGCGTAAATATTTCAAACCATGGAAATTATAGAGGTGAATATAATTGTCATGCGTATGTTACTGATAATAGGGGAACAAAAAAGCTGTATGCATTAACAGCATCTGTTCCTACGCCAGTTCCTAAGATTACATCAGCATCTGTAACGGAAGTTAGCGCTTTGGGATATCAGGTGAATGCAAATTTTGATTGTCCGCTTGGTGTGTCAAAGGCAGAGATGAAAACATGGACAGACAAACTTGGTTTAGGCGCTGCTGTGACAACGAATATGACGGTCAATGGGTCAAGTGTAATGTCATATGTAATGACTTCTGCTCATCAAAATAAAAGTGGAACGTATCATTCTGTTATTTATTTGTATGATAAAGCAGGAAATTGCGTAACGAGAACACTTGATGTTCAAATTCCAGAGGATTTGGAGAGAGTGAGTGGAAAGCCAAAAATTACAGCTTCATGTACACAGACAAGTGCCGATAATTATCGAATTTCGTTCCAGTACAGTACATTTTTTGGCGTAAATGCGATTCGTGTTGCAACATGGACAGCAGAAAATGGTCAGGATGATCTTGTTTGGAGAGATATAAATTATAATTCATCCACAATGTCAGGATATATTGACCTTCCAGCGAAAGATAAAAAGGGAGGCCCATATATTAATGATGTATACATATGGGATTATGCAGGACAGTTTAGTATGTATCGTGTTATTACGAATACACCTTCTAAAATGCCAAAAATTGTTAAGATTACAGTATCAGAAGTGAGCAGTACTGGATATCGTGTAACAGCTCAGATTGAGGCTTCAAGAGGAATATCGAAAGTGCTGTTGCCGACATGGACAGAGGCAAATGGTCAGGATGATTTAGTTTGGCATCAGGCAAGCGTTTCACAGAATACTGCAACATGTTATATCCGTACGTCAGATCATAAAAATGAATATGGAACCTATATTACACATGTTTATGTATATGATGCGGATGGAGATTTTGCACTGGAAGGAACTGATGTTATTATTGATGCAGCATCGAATAGAGGTTATACGGGGCTTTTGCTTCAGGATGGTATTTGGAAATATTATCAAAATGGAACAGTTGCGTTAAATTACACAAGTTTATTTTATTATAGAGGTGCATGGTTCTATGTGAAAAATGGAGTGATTGACTGGAATTATACTGATTTATATTTGTATGATGGAGCGTGGTATTATGTAAAGAAGGGTGTGCTCGATTGGAATTATACCGGATTATGTCTGCATAATGGAAGTTGGTATTATGTCAAAGATGGTAAACTGGATTGGAGTTATAATGGTGAATGCACGAGTCAAGGAAAGACATATATTGTCAAAGATGGAGTTGCCTGGCCTAAATAAGATGATAGAATAATACGAAAAAATATTGATGTAGACATTGAAAAAGAGACTGTACAGAAGAAAATAATCTGTACAGTCTTTTTTTTATGAAAGTTGTTGAATACTATTTCTTTAGCAATGCAACGTCATCTTTTGTACATCCGTCTTTTGAATATCGCGCTTTTTCATAAAGGGCATGCAGAAGATGTGTGCGCTCATCATCTGGCAGTTTTGCATACTGTTCAAGCTCCAGAGGAGTCAGTGATACAGGAATGAAATTGCCAGCCTTTTTGTTTAAATGGCTTCCCTGCTGAATCTGCTTTTTAAATTTTTTTCGAATCGTGGTATTCGGATTAAACAGCATAGAAAAAAGAGAATCACGTTCTTTTTTTTCAGAATCCTGAAGAAAAGTAGATTCTGTTTCTTCATTAATAAATTCCTGTATATCGCCAGTTACTGCAGATGGCTTGTAGAAACGATGTACAAGCATAAGTATTGTATAGCCAATTCCTACAAGCGCACCTGCACTGACAACAAATAAAATGGCAGCAAATAAAATATCATAAAGCATTTTAAGCCAGGCAGGTGTAGGTCTAACATCGCCAAACATAGCAGATTGTCCAGAGGTGGCAAGTGACTCAGCTGCTGTTTCTACGACTGTTTGTTCTTCACTGGAAAAATGGGAGAAAATCCATCGCAAAAAATCACGTATAGCGATGCCGATGGAATAAACAATATGATCTAGTGGAAGAAGTGGAACAACAAGCATGACCACAAGAGCCAGTATTGAAAAGGCAATCATGAGTGCACGGTTCGTAGAAATAATCTGTTTGCCAGGAAGGTTTGCTATATTGCGTCTGCTGTAAAGATAGCGATTAAGGCTTTTTAGATTCGTGTATACAAGAAAATCAGTCAGCCAGGCAAATGTAATCCAGTAGAGTATTGTTTGAAGATCATTTCGTTTTAGCAGCAAGGCGATAAAAAAGAGAAGAACAAAATACCCTAAAAAGCCGGCACTTGGCGAATCAAAAAGACCACCTGATTCAATTACGTTTTCATCCACAATTTCATAGTCGTCTGTTTTTTGAAGACGGGAAGGAATACGGATTAGCATGATAGCTACTGAAAGAATCAAAAAGTACAGCTTCTCCCAAAAGTTGCTTCCAATAAAAAACAGCAAAATGGCACATGCAATACCAATAATGAAATAGCTGACAAAATGCTTGATTTTTTCCTGGCCATAAGCAGTAACTGCAAATGGAATCAGCAAAAGAAAACTGTGAAAAAAGTAGAATAAATAATGAGAAGGAAAAATAAGACAGGAGAGAAATGCAGTAATTCCAAGAATTAACAAAAATCCATGGATATGCTCTGTCAGAGCCTGAAGCTTAATTCTCATATTTGTTTACCTCCCATCGTATAATTTCCATATTTGGCACTTTCCGTACGCGAAGCTCCATGTCCTCGTAGAGAGGTGCAATCCACATAGCACTGCTGCCAGTTTTGATCAGCTGTTCAAATGCATCCTGCAGGGAATTGCTCATTGAGTTAGAGATCATGATATAAAGCGGAGCAGAAGTCGAGTTTGCCATTTTATTTGTGAGTTCATGCAGTTGGTCTGTACAGGATACAACTGTTCGTGTAAGATCGATTCTTGCAAGAACCTCAGCAATAGCATTCACATGACGAAGGCCGCTTCCTGTAGGAATTACAGCAACCTGATCGGTAATACAGTCACTTCCGTTGCATATCATTCTGGTGGGAACACCAGTATTAAGGAAGTAGTAGCTGATTGATGCGGCAAGCCGGATTGCAATTTCGTGAAGCTGTTCGTATACCCATACAGTTTCTGTTTCCAGATTTAAAATAATAATGGCTTCCTGAGAAGATGTAGAGTCGTGAACATTAACCATAAGCTCACCAGTTCGTGCACTGGCAGTCCAGTTTACGCTATTCATCGGGTCAGTAGATGTGTAATCTCGTATGCCGCGAAACTCAAAAGGATCCTCATATAAAAATTGGCGGCTAGTCATGGTTCCTATCATTTTTCGAAACGGTACGTCAAGACAATCAATATTTAGATATCTAGGATAAACATATAAATAGGTATTTTGATTCAATGTGCTGATATATTCACTTGTCATAAGTAGATTGGATGAGATGATATCAGATTGTGTAATCTCATAGTATCCGCGCTTTTGACAGGAGAAGACAAGCGTTCTTCGTATTCTCTGGTGAAACAAAACAGAAAAAACATCGTTTTTATAGTTGAAATCAGAAACACTTGTATTTTCCATATTTTGAAATACAAGATTGCGGCTGACCTGAAACTTAACGTTAAGGTAGGCAAGCGGAAGAAGCTTTCTGTTTTCAATAACCTCTGTCAGTGTGGCTTGTTCGCCTTCTAGAACCGCCTTGTCTTGAAAGTGGATTGAGACAGAGAGATTTTTGTCCCAAAAAGTTTTGTAGATCAAATCCTGCAATATGTATAAAAGACCTGCTGCGGCTAATAAAAGAAGTATTTTCATGGCAAATCCTCAGTCTTATTCGTGTTTTCCCCAGTTTTCAGTAGGAACGGCAACATCAGACAGTAGCTTTTCAATAATTTCAGTACCGGTTGACTGGCTGCCAACGCCGCGGCTTAAGACAAGTCGGTGTGCGAGAACAAAGACTGCTACTGCCTTGATATCTTCTGGAACGACAAAGCTTCGTTCATGTAAAAAGGCATACGCCTTTGATGCGTTCAAAAGTGCAAGTGTTCCTCGTGGGCTTACTCCAGTAACTACATAAGGATGACGTCTGCTTTGCTGTGAAAGTTCTGTCATGTAATCAAGAAGAAGCGGATGAACAAAAACTTTTTTATAATCCTTTTGTGCTGCAACAATTTCCTCAGTAGTGCATACAGCAGACAGTTCAGCAAGCGGCTGGGCATGTTCAAAACGTGTCAGGATAGAAAGCTCCTCTTCTTTAGATGGAAGACCCATAGAAAGCTTCATGAAGAAACGGTCAAGTTGTGCTTCAGGCAGAGGAAATGTTCCAGTTGTCTCGACAGGATTTTGTGTTGCGATAACAATAAAAGGAGCAGGAAGAGGTCTGGTCTTTCCATCAACAGTAACCTGACGCTCTTCCATGCACTCTAAAAGAGCAGATTGTGTTCTTGGTGTAGCGCGGTTAATTTCGTCTGCTAATAAAATATTGCAGAAAACAGGGCCTGATTTAAATACGAACTCACCCTGCTTCTGATTGTAATAGTTTAATCCAGTTACATCAGATGGCAGCAAATCTGGTGTAAACTGTACACGGGAAAAGGAGGCATCCAAAGAGCGGGCAAGTGACTTAGCCATAACTGTCTTGCCCGTTCCAGGAACGTCCTCCAATAGAATATGACCGCCGGCAATTAAGGAAGTCATGACCATATCGATCACCTTTCCCTTTCCAACGATCACGGATTCAATGTTTTCTTTTAATTTCGTTAGTGTACTCATAAAATCTCCTTTTCTGAAGCATTTAAATTTTGTTTTCAGTATAGCATAGTTATTGAAAAAAGTGGAAAAAAGATGTAATTAATCAGGAATTTGTTTGCCAGAAGCATCCATGTGAAAATGATCTTTATAAACAAGCTCAGACAGCGTTACAAATTCATAACCCTTTGCCTGAAGTGTTGAAATAACAGTTTCAAGTGCATCTTTTGTATATTTAGCACCATTATGCATCAAAATGATAGATCCGTTTGAAAGCTCAGGATTTAACGCAGTTCTATCAATGATAGATTGAACACCGTAGTCTTTCCAATCTAAGCTGTCAATATCCCACTGAATACTAAGATATCCACATTCTGTTGCTGTTTGTATTAAAAGATTGTTGTAGTCGCCGTAAGGTGGTCTGAAAAAGCACATATTTTGACCAGTCAGCTCCTTTACATTTTTGTGTACCTGCATTAACTCATCGCGGATCTGTTCTTTTGAAAGTGTGCTCATCTCTGGATGTGTCTGTGAATGATTTCCTATATCGTGTCCGGCAGCAGCAATTGCCTTGACATCATCAGGATAGGCATCTACCCAGCTTCCTGTTAAGAAAAAGGTAGCATGAATTTGATTTCGTGCCAGAATTGACAAAAGATCAGCTGTATCTTCATTGCCCCAGGCTGCGTCAAATGTAAGCGCAATTTTCTTTTGATCAGTCTGAACACAATAAATTGGCAATTCTCGTGAACCTTGGGTAGTGCTTACCATTACGGCGGCGGGAAGTGTAAAAGCGGTAAGCAGAAGAAGCAAAAAAGCAGCAGAAATTAAAAGAGTTTTGGAAGAAAATGGATGAAAGACACCTTTTTGAAAATTGAACATGGAAGGACACCTGATACCTTTTTAATAACTGATATGTAAAGAAGGTGGGATTCATGATGATTTTTCTTATTGTATGTTTTGATTATCTGTAGTACAATAAAAACAAGAGAAAAAATTGTTACATTATGAGAGGATGGTTTTCAAATTATGTATTATGTAGATGAACATATTAAAAATACAAATCGCGTTTTTCCGCAGCAGGGCCGTTATGATTATCTGCGCTATGATATGAATGAAAATCCGGAGGGACTGCCAAAGGAATTTGTAGAAAGCGTATTAAAAGAGATTACACCAGAATTTCTTTCGATATATCCAGAGCCGGATCGCTTCTTGAATAAGTATGCAGCCTATATTGGCGCATCATATGAAAATGTAGTAGCAGTAAATGGTTCTGATATGGGAATACGTTATCTGTTAGAGACATTTGGTGAAAAAGGAAAAGATGTTGTAACAGTTGCACCAAGCTTTGAAATGTATTGGGTAAACTGCAGCATTCTTGGCCTTCATCATGTTCCAGTTGCATATGAGCCGGATATGACGATTTCGATTGATAAAATTTTAGATGCCATTACAGAAAATACTAGAATTGTAGTGCTATTAAATCCAAACAATCCGATCGGCAATGTTTACACTGAAGATGAATTGGAAAAGGTAATCGAAAAAACAAAGAAAGTCGGTGCAATCGTTATTATTGATGAAGCGTATCATTATTTTTATCCAAATACTTTCTTAAAATATGCACTGAATGAAGAAAATGTTGTGCTTTTGCGTACATTTTCAAAGTTGTTTTCGATTGCTGCATGTCGTCTTGGCGTTGTAATCAGCAATCCTCAGATTATTCATTATGTGAAAAATGCGAAGCTGACATTTGATGCAAATGCGATTGCGCTATTGTTTGCAGAACGCATTTTAGATCATCCAGAGATGATTGAACAGCTAATAGAAACGGAAAAAGAGGGAAAGGCATATACTCTTGCAGAACTAACAAAGCATGGATACGAGACAAGAGACTGCCGTGGAAATTTTATTTTCGTGACGCCAAAACATCAGCGACCGAGGTTGCGCAGAAATTAGAGACAGAAAAAAAGATTTTAGTAAAATCATATGGCAATGAAATGCTGAAAAAATATCTGCGTATTTCAGTTGGTTCAAAAGATGCAATGGAACGTTTCCTGACTGCATTTTTTGAGATCGATGAAAGAGCATAATATAGATTTAGCAGACGTTTGAATGAAAAATACGAGTACAAGGAGAACGATTTGAAAAAAGTCATTACGTATGGTACGTTTGATCTGCTGCATTATGGCCATATAAACCTGCTCAAACGTGCGAAGGCGCTGGGAGACTATTTAATTGTGGGTGTGACAACAGATAGTTTTGATATCAGCAGAGGAAAACTGAATGTTCAGCAGTCTCTAATGGAGCGTATTCAGGCAGTAAAAGATACTGGACTTGCAGATGAGGTTATACCAGAGGAGTACATTGGTCAAAAAATAGATGATATTCGTCGATATCATATTGATGTTTTTACAATTGGTTCAGATTGGGAAGGCAAATTTGATTACCTTAAGGAATATTGTGAGGTGGTTTATCTGCCGCGCACTGCTAATATTTCCAGTACAAAGCTTCGTCAGGAAAATAGTGGTATACGTCTTGGTATTATTGGCTATGAGCCGATGGTTGAAAAATTTATTCAGGAATCCAGGTATGTAGGAAATGTAGAGCTGTCGGGGATTTTTCAGCCGCCAATAAAGCAAGAACAATTGTCAGAAGGTTTGTTATTACATGAAAAAAAGTATGCAGGAAGCCTTACAGTTTATGAAACGCTGCAGGAATTGCTTGATGAGAGTGATGCAGTCTATGTGGTAACATCGCCGGATAAACGGGCTTGGTACAGCCAAAAGGCATTAGAGCAAAAAAAACATGTTCTTTGCGAATCACCAGTGGCACTAGAAAAAGAGGGTGCACTTTTTCTGACAAGACTTGCAAAAGAAAAAGGCTGTGTTTTCTTAGAAGCTATTAAAACCGCATATTTTATGGCATTTAACCGTCTTGTTCTTATGGCAAAGAGTGGAGAGGTTGGAAATATCAAGGCAGTTGAAGCAACCTGTACACAAATGACGCCGCCGCCTGTAGGCTATCAAAAGGGTGGCTTTGGAAGCATGGCAGTATGGGGACCATTTGGATTATTGTCTGTATTTTCAATTTTGGGAGCAGATTATAAAAAATGTGATATGGTGACATATCAGACAAAAAATGATCAAGATCTTTTTTCAAAGATAAATTTTTTGTACGCAAATGCAGCAGCATCTGTTAAAACAGGAATCGGTGTAAAGTCAGAAGGTGAGCTTATCATAACAGGGACAAAAGGATATATTTATGTACCGTCACCATGGTGGAAAACAGATTATTTTGAAGTTCGTTATGAGGACTTTACACAGAACAGACGTTATTTTTATAAGTTGGAAGGAGAAGGGCTTCGCTATGAGATAGCTGCTTTTTCGCGTGCTATTCAAAACGGAGTAAACACAGGCTGTATGGATGAGAAAATTACGGCATCGATAAGCAGTGTAATGGAACAGTTTTATGATAAAGAATGCCCTAATCATGATTTTATATCTTGATAGAATGATATCAGGGTCAAAAGGTCAGTTCAGGCAAAGATTTTGTAAAAAAAAGTCTGGTAATTTGTCTAAAATATGCTATACTATTAAAGATTGTGTGGTTAAACAATAGCCATAAATCAAATTAGGACAAGAGTTTGTCTGTAATAGGATGGGCTTTAGAGTCTGGAAAACAGAGAGGAGAACCCGGTATGGCCAAGGGAAAGAAGAAGTCGGCCAAGACACCGCTTTTAATTGTGGTGCTTGTATTGTTGATTATTGTTTTTGCGGGACTTTGTGTATTTTATTTTGGATTAAAGCATTATCTTGGAAAAACGAATTATGTAGATGATAGTGAAGTTACCATTAATTATGGTTTGTTAACAGCAGATGAAGATGATTTGGAAGGCTTTACTGAGATGGAGACGCTGGATGCAGAGGCAGCAGCAGCTTTTGCTAAGGAAGTAAATGTAGGTCAAAATATTGATATTGCTTCTGATGGCGATGTTTATAATATCCTGCTGATCGGTTCTGATACTAGAAATGGATGGTATGGAAATTCCGATTCCATGATCTTAGCTTCCATCAATTCGCAGACAAAGACAATTTATATGACAAGCTTTATGCGAGATTTGTATGCTAACATTCCAAATGTTGGTATAAGAAAGCTAAACAGTGCCTATGCAATTGGCGGAGGTCCGCTTCTTGTTTCTACAATCGAAAGTAATTATCGAGTTGATATTGATAATTATGCTTCAGTTGACTTTAGTTCGATGGCTAATATCATAGATCTTGTAGGTGGTGTTGATCTGGAAGTTTCAACACAGGAGGCTGGTTATATCAATATGTATCTGGATGAACAGTGCAGACTTCAGGGATTAAATGCTTCTGATTACTATGTTGCAGGTGGTGGAATTACACATCTGAATGGAAATCAGGCAGTTGGATTTGCAAGAATCCGTTACACAAGCCGTGGAAATGAGCATTCTGATTATGGCCGTACTTCAAGACAGAGAGAGATTCTTGTACAGCTGATGCAAAAAGCAAGATCTCTGGATGCAACAACTTTGCTCGCTGTTGTAAATAATATGCTTCCGCTTATTACTCACAATATTGATGCGGCAACATTGACAACATTGATTGCTAACGCACCTTCCTATATCAATTATGATATTCAGACGGATCGTATACCATATGATGGTCTGTATTCAAATTTAGGTGAGGAGCTTGTTCCGGATTTTGAGGCAACAATCAATCGTCTGCATCAAACAATCTATGGAAATTAAATAAAAGTAAAATTCGTCTTATCTTTTTGATAGGGCGAATTTTTTTGCAAAAAAAATAAAAAAAGTGCTTGACAGATTTTGAAATTATGTTATACTTCTTATAGAACAAATGAAACACACATAACTCGCAGCCACTAAGCGATTGTTCTCAAGACATCATAGACAAAATATACCAAATGATGTCGTGCAGTGGCAGATAAGGAGGGGCTATGAATATTAATAAATTTACACAAAAATCAATGCAGGCAGTTCAGGATTGTGAAAAGCTTGCGTATCAATATGGAAATCAGGAAATTGATCAGGAGCATCTGATCGTTGCGCTGTTACATCAGGAAGATAGTTTGTTTGCAAAACTGATCACCAAGATGGATATTCAGCTTGAATATTTTGAAAACAGAGCAGTTCAGACACTTGAAAAAAAGGTTAAGGTGTCTGGTGGAAACGGACAGCTTTATGTCAGCAATGCACTGAATAAGGTACTTGTAAGCGCAGAGGATGAAGCAAAGGCAATGGGAGACGAATATGTTTCCGTTGAGCATCTTGTCCTGGCATTGATTCGTTATCCAAATAATGCTGTAAAAGAACTGTTTCGCGAGTTTGGTATTACCAGAGAACGTTTTCTTCAGGTATTATCTACTATTAGAGGAAATCAGAGAGTGACATCTGACAATCCAGAAGCTACTTACGATACACTGAACAAGTATGGCAGTGATCTTGTTGATAAGGCAAGAGATCATAAGCTTGATCCAGTAATCGGACGAGATAGCGAGATTAGAAATGTTGTACGTATTCTTTCACGTAAAACAAAGAATAACCCTGTTTTAATTGGTGAGCCGGGTGTTGGTAAGACTGCAGTTGTAGAGGGTCTTGCACAGCGTATTGTCCGCGGTGATGTTCCAGAAGGTTTGAAGGATAAAAAGATCTTTTCACTTGATATGGGTGCACTGGTAGCTGGTGCAAAGTATCGTGGTGAATTTGAGGAGCGTCTGAAAGCTGTTCTAGATGAAGTTAAAAAGAGCGAAGGTAAGATTATCCTCTTCATCGATGAGCTTCATTTGATTGTTGGTGCAGGTAAAACTGATGGCGCAATGGATGCCGGCAACATGTTAAAGCCGATGCTTGCAAGAGGTGAGCTTCATTGTATTGGTGCGACAACACTTGATGAGTATCGCAAATATATTGAAAAGGATCCAGCACTAGAGCGTCGTTTTCAGCCAGTTTTAGTTGATGAGCCAACGGTAGAAGATACTATTTCCATCCTGAGAGGTCTGAAGGATCGTTATGAGGTTTATCATGGTGTAAAGATTACCGATGCTGCGCTTGTAACAGCAGCAACACTCTCTAATCGTTATATCTCAGATCGTTTCCTTCCAGATAAGGCAATTGATCTTGTCGATGAGGCATGTGCGCTTGTAAAGACCGAGATGGATTCCATGCCGGCTGAAATGGATGAGCTAAGTCGTAAGATTATGCAGCTTGAAATTGAGGAGGCTGCATTAAAGAAGGAAACTGATCACTTGTCACAGGAGCGTCTTGAGACACTCAAGCAGGAGCTTTCAAGTCTGCGCGAAGAGTTTGCAGGCATGAAGGCGCAGTGGGACAATGAGAAAAAGTCAGTAGATCACTTAAGCAAGCTGCGTGAGGAAATAGAGCAAGTTCATCAGCAGATTGCTCAGGCACAGCAGAAGTATGATCTTAACAAGGCAGCTGAGTTACAGTATGGCAAGCTGCCACAGCTTGAAAAACAGCTGGCAGCAGAGGAAGAATCTGTAAAGTCAAAGGATCTTTCTCTTGTTCATGAGGCTGTTACAGATGATGAAATCTGTAAAATTATTTCAAAATGGACAGGTATTCCTGTTGCCAGACTTACAGAGGGTGAGCGCGAGAAGACACTTCATCTGGCTGATGAGCTTCATAAGAGAGTCGTTGGTCAGGATGAGGCTGTTGAGAAAGTAACAGAGGCGATTCTTCGTTCTAAGGCAGGAATTAAGGATCCTTCAAAGCCGATTGGTTCGTTCCTTTTCCTTGGACCAACTGGTGTTGGTAAGACAGAGCTTGCAAAGGCGCTTGCTCAGAATCTGTTCGATGATGAAAACAACATGGTTCGTATTGATATGTCGGAGTACATGGAGAAGCATTCTGTATCTCGTCTGATCGGAGCGCCTCCGGGATATGTTGGATACGATGAAGGCGGTCAGCTGACAGAGGCAGTACGTCGTAAACCATACAGTGTTGTTTTGTTTGATGAGGTAGAAAAGGCTCATCCTGATGTATTTAACATCTTACTTCAGGTACTTGATGATGGTCGAATCACTGATTCCCAGGGTCGTACCGTAGACTTTAAGAATACGATTTTGATCATGACATCTAATATTGGATCCTCATATTTGCTTGATGGCATTGATGAGCAGGGCAATATCAGATCAGAGGCAGAGTCAGCTGTTATGAATGATCTTCGCGGTCATTTCCGTCCAGAGTTTTTGAATCGTCTTGATGAGATAATCCTCTTTAAGCCATTAACAAAGGACAATATTGGCAATATCATTCATCTAATGGTAGCAGATGTCAATAATCGTCTTGAAGATCGTGAGCTGTCGATTTCTCTGACAAAGGATGCAGAGCAGTATATTGTTGAGCATGGTTATGATCCAGTATATGGTGCAAGACCGCTGAAGCGTTACCTGCAGAAGAATGTTGAGACACTTGCAGCAAGAATCATTCTTTCTGGAGAAGTTCACGCACAGGATGTTATTGAAATTGATGTCGGTGATGGTGGTTTGAAGGCAGAAGTTGTTCATACACCTAAGAAGGCATAAAAGGGTCTTTGTTACAGTTCATGAATATCACTTGCAATTTTTATTGATTGATAGTATAGTTTAAGAGGTATCTTCTAAAAAAGAAGATGCCTCTTTTCTAATACTAATTAAAAAAGTCAGTATTTATTCAAACTTATATGAAAGAAACACAGATTTGGATTGTTGCTGACAGACAATATAGAGGATATGAGAGGCTTAGAGTAAAGATTATGAAAATCAGTGAATTACTGCAGCGCATTGATTATACAGTATTGCAAGGAGATCTTTCAGAAGAAATAACAGGTATCTGTCATGATAACCGTATGCTTCAAAAAGGAGATGCTTTTATCTGTATCTCAGGCGCACGTTTTGACACACATACAATGGCAGGGGAACTGGCAAAGAAAGCAGCACTTCTTGTTGTTGAAAAGCCAGTTGAACTTGATGCTGATTGTAAAACAGCAGTTGTGCAGGTCGCATCTACAAGAGATATAGTTGCAGCACTTGCAGCAGCCTTTTATGGATATCCATCTGAAAGGTGGTTTGTATCGGAATTACAGGATCAAAGGGCAAGACAACATGCACTCATATGATGGCTGATATTTTGCGTGCAGCTGGTTATCTTACTGGAACAATAGGTACAAACGGTGCCATAATGCCTGCAGGATGCGATCATGCTGTATGGGGATCTGACAAATATAGCTGCGCACCTTGTAACGAAACGCCAGGGTATGACTGCTATGAATTAAATAATACGACTCCGGATCCAATGGAGCTTCAAATGTATCTGGCAATGATGGTAAAGGCTGGCTGCACGCATGTTGTTTTAGAGGTTTCATCACAAGGTATGAAGCAAAAACGCGTGGCAACAGTAGACTTTGCTTACGCAGTATGGACAAACATTGAGACAGGTGATCACATTGGACCGAATGAGCACAAGGATTTCGAGGAATATCTATATTGCAAGGCGATGTTGTTAAACCAGAGCCGCCGTGCTTATGTAAACTGTGATGATCGTCATCTGGATGCTTTTATGAAGTATGTACCTTAAGCGATGGTTCTGATGGTCGCACAAAGCAGGTATTCTATTATGGAGAAGGCGAAAAGGCCGATTATCGCATTGGCAATTTAAAGAAGAGCCAAAATGGTGTGCTTGAGGCTCCAGGAATCGAGTTTACGATGAGTGGTGCGTTGGATGCAGACATTCGGGTCAACCTGCCGGGCGATTTCAATATGTACAATGCGGCAGCAGCAGTTGCCATTGCACATGATATGGGAATTTCAACTGATATCATCAATAAAGGATTAACTCATTTAAGGATTCGCGGACGTTTTGATATTGTGTTCAATAATGGTCATTTTGCAGTCTGTGTCGATTTTGCCCATAATGGTTACAGCACAAGAAATCATCTTGAAGCACTTCGTGAATATCATCCAAAGCGTATTGTCTGCGTATTTGGTGCTGACGGAAACCGTTCCAAGTATCGCCGCTACGAGATGGGAGAGGCGAGTGCACTGTTAGCCGATTTGAGTATTGTCACTGCCGGTCACAACCGCTATGAGACATTTGATCAGATTTTTGCTGATATCAAAATTGGAATCGACAAGGCACAGAAAGAAAAAGCAGAACCTGTTTCGTATTTGGTCATTCCGAACCGCAAGGAAGCAATTCGTTATGCGATTGAACATGCACAGGAGGGCGATATGATTACCATTCTTGGACTGGGACATGAGAGTTACCAGGAGGAGAATGGAGTTAAGACACCGCACAGTGATATTCAATTTGCGGCACAGTGCTGTAAGGAGTATTATCCGCAGGGGTGAAAAAAGCAGTAATTAGCAGAATGGCTACAAAACACTTGAGGAGGAAGAAGAATGGATAGACAAAAGGTAAAGTCAGGACTGGGATTAATGTTCTGGGGAAACATTGTGGCATTATTTGCAGTAATTCCAATTCTGGGAGTAATCGCAGCTCTTGTTGGCGGAATCATGGAATTGATTGCGATTGTAAATCTGAGAAAACAAAGTGAAAATTATAACAATGCATTTTGGTTTACAATTGCTGGAATTGTGCTTGGGCTCTTCGCCGGTGGAGATGGATTATGGGGAACAGCGATATCAATTCTCCATGGCCTTGCAACATTGGGTGCAACCTACTACATTTGCACAGCAACAGAGGAATGTGTAAGTATAGTATCTTATGAGGTAGCAGATTATTGCCACAGCGTATGCAACTGGTATGTAACTTGTATGGTTATTTCATTGGCGATCAGTGTTGTGATGCTCGTATTTTCAATTATTCCGATATTAGGATTTATCGTCGCAGCAATTGGATCATTGGCACTTATTGTAGTGGCTATTTTCCAATTAATAGCGTCCATTCGCTTTTTGATTATGCTTTGGAAGTGCCAGGGGGTGCTGTAAAGAGGTCTTGCCTTTTAAAAGCGGATAAAGGTATATATCAGACAGCAGTATGTAATTGACAATGGAGATTAAGAGTATATTGATTATTATGAGCCTTATATAAACTGGGAGAAGGAGCTTCGCCAGTTGAATGAGGAGTATGTCAGCAATAGCGGAATGATGAGATAAGGCAAAAATTTGCAGTCATCTTCTACAAAGAGGATGTGGATTGAAATATTTAATGCCATAAATAGTCCCTTTCTTTTTTGTGTCACCTTCCTAAGAGAAGGTGTGGATTAAAATCTATATTTGGATCTGATTGATTAAGCAAAAGATCTTAAAAAATAAACGGCATAAGCTATGGAAATGTAGCCTATGCTGTTTATTTTTGTTCAGAAGTTGAAAAGCAGATTGCGACATGATATAATTTGTATGATAGTCGCCATGTCCTGAGCAATGGTGAAGAGAAGATAAGTATTCTGGAGAAAGACCAGAGGATAAGCGGAGGAAAAATAAGAATGGTTGATACCAAAAAAGAACAGGAACGTGACGAACTGCATCGTGCAATATGGGCGATTGCTGACGAATTGCGCGGAGCAGTAGATGGATGGGATTTTAAAAACTATGTTCTTGGAACAATGTTTTACCGTTATATTTCAGAAAATTTGTGCAGCTATGTGAATAGTGGTGAGATTGAAGCTGGAAATAGCGAATTTGATTTTGCTAAAATATCAGACGAAGATGCAGAGGAAGCAAGAGAAGGATTGGTAGAGGAAAAAGGCTTTTTTATTCTGCCAAGTGAGTTGTTTTGCAATGTACGTGCGAATGCTGCAAATGATGAAAATTTAAATGAAACACTGGAAAGAGTATTTCGACATATTGAGGAATCAGCGAAAGGCAGCGAATCAGAAAGTGATTTTGCTGGACTGTTTGATGATTATGATGTAAACAGCAATAAATTAGGTTCTACTGTAGCAAAACGAAATGAAAAGCTCGTGAAATTGCTAAATGGTGTAGGCGAAATGAATCTTGGTGATGTAAAGGATCACTCTATCGATGCTTTTGGTGACGCATATGAGTATCTTATGACCATGTATGCTTCAAATGCAGGAAAATCTGGTGGAGAATTTTTTACTCCAGCTGATGTGTCAGAACTGCTTACAAGACTTGGTACAGTAGGAAAAACAGAAATCAACAAGGTATACGATCCGGCATGTGGTTCTGGTTCGCTGCTTTTGAAAGCTGAGAAAGTTCTTGGAAAAGAAGCTATTCGTAATGGTTTTTATGGTCAGGAGATTAATATTACAACCTATAATCTGTGCCGCATTAATATGTTTTTGCATGATGTAGGTTTCGACAAGTTTAATATTGCTTGTGAAGATACACTGATCAGTCCTCAGCATTGGGATGATGAACCATTTGAATTGATTGTATCAAATCCACCATATTCAATTAAATGGGCAGGAGATGAAAATCCGTTGCTGATTAATGATCCTCGTTTTGCACCAGCGGGAGTTCTTGCACCAAAGAGCAAGGCAGATCTGGCATTTATTATGCATTGCTTGTCATGGCTTGCGTCTAATGGAACGGCTGCAATTGTATGCTTTCCTGGCATTATGTATCGTGGAGGAGCAGAACAGAAGATTCGTAAGTATCTAATTGATAACAACTATGTTGATTGTATTATTCAGTTACCAAGCAATCTGTTCTTTGGTACTTCGATTGCAACCTGTATCATGGTAATGAAAAAGAACAAAGCAGATAACAAAACACTGTTTATTGATGCCACAAGTGAGTGTGTGAAGGTTACCAACAATAATAAGCTGACACCAGAAAATATTGACCGTATTGTGGATGTGTTCGCCAAACGTGAAGAAGTAAAGCATTTTTCACATTTGGCAAGCTATGAGGAAGTATCTGGTAATGATTATAATCTGTCAGTGTCTACCTATGTAGAAGCAGAAGATACCAGAGAGAAAATTGATATTGTGAAGCTGAATGCAGAGATTAAGGAAATTGTTGCTCGCGAACAGGTACTACGTGATGAGATTGATAAGATCATTGCAGAAATTGAGGGATAAATGGTAAATTTACTTGTTAAGGATATACGAAAAGCATTGGAAAAGGAGTTGTATTTTGTGGCATTAAGTGCAGCGCTTACTTTACCAGATATTTGTGGAAAAGCTGAATATCCTGATGAAAAAAAGGATGGAAGACGATACAGAATGTGGTATGATAAATATATAGGAGACTACGAAAAGTGTTCGAGTAATGAAAAACTACCATGTCCCGATGGGAATTTGATTTATAAATTAAGATGCGCATTATTACATGCAGGAAATCCAAGCATAGAAGGATTTCATGAAGAAAATAAAATTGATATAACTCATTTTATTTTAATAACGCAAAAATCAAATGAGTTTGATTTTTATGGAGATAGTTATAAAATCCAAGAGGATGAATCTTTTTGTGAATATAGAATGAATGTGCAAAGAATTTGTACCTTAATTTGTAATGTGGCAGAAATATACTACAAGGAAAATCAAAATAAATTTCATTTTGATTATAATATAATGGAGCTTAATAACGATGAGGTAGAATATAGGTTATATGATGAAATAAGCAGATTAAATCAGGAAAGAAAAGAGGGATAAATGAGTAAGTTAGAAGAATTACTACAAAAGTTATGTCCGAATGGCATAGAGTATAAAAAGCTTGGAAATGCAATATCAATTGAGCGCGGTAAGAGATTGGTTAGAGAACAGCTAGTAATTGATGGAAAATATCCTGTTTTTCAGAATAGCTTGACACCTCTGGGATATCATACAAATTGTAATTATCCAGCTGATACTGTATATATGATTGGTGCAGGTGCTGCTGGAGAAATAGGATTTAGTTCAGTTGATTTCTGGGCGGCTGATGATTGTTATCCTTTGGTTTGTGGCGATGATATTTCTAGTAAATATTTATACCATGTTCTTTTAAGACTTCAACCTAAGATTAAATCGAGAGTTCGTAAAGCAAGTATTCCACGAATATCAAGAGATTCGATAGCGCAGCTAAAAATTCCTGTACCTCCTCTGGAGGTACAACGTGAAATAGTCCGCGTGCTGGACTCTTTCACGTTACTTACAGCCGAGCTTACAGCCGAGCTTACAGCTCGGAAAAAGCAATATGAGTTTTATCGGAACAAGCTGTTGTCTTTTGATACTAGAGATAGCGAGAATAGTGAATTTGCTTGGAAGACACTTGGACAATTAGGCAAATGGTCTGGTGGAAAAACACCTTCAATGGCAGAAAATAGCTATTGGGAAGGAGGAACAATTCCTTGGATTTCGTCTAAAGATATGAAAAGTTCTACTTTATTAGATACTGAAGATCACATTACGGAAAAAGCAATTAGAGAGATTTCGATGACTGTTTATCCTAGAAATAGTATTGCAGTTGTTACAAGATCAGGAATTTTGAAACATACATTTCCAGTAGCATATGTTCCCTTTGAAACGACCATAAACCAAGATATAAAAATGCTTGTAGTTGATGAGGGTATTCTTCCACGTTATGCGTTTCACTTGATTCAGGGAAAAGGCAAAGATATACTTGCTAAAACCAAAAAACAGGGTGGTACAGTTGATTCACTTGATTTTCAAAAAGTACTTAATTATAGAGTACCAGTTCCTTCATTGGCAGTTCAAGAGCGATTGGTAAAAGTTCTTGATAATTTCGATGCGATCTGCAACGATCTAAATATCGGTCTCCCCGCAGAAATTGTAGCTCGCCAAAAACAATATGAATGTTATCGAGATTCATTATTGACATTTGCTGAGACAGGAAGCATAATCCCTGCAGAGCAGAGCAGAGCAGAGCAGAGCAGAGCAGAGCAGAGCAGAGCAGAGCGAGCAGAGCAGAGCAGAGCAGGCT
>QUFP01000040.1 GCA_003478935.1 Firmicutes bacterium AF25-13AC | reverse complement strand
ACGAGGTTGATAGGGCAGGGGTGGAAGTGCTGTAAAGCATGGAGCTGACTGCTACTAATCGGTCGAGGGCTTGACCAAAAGGTCAGGGTAGGAAATGGTAATAGGTTTGGATGAAAAGTTTGTGTGCAGTTTTGAAGGTACAGAAATGCCTTTATAATATGGCGGAATAGCTCAGCTGGCTAGAGCACACGGTTCATACCCGTGGTGTCGAGAGTTCAAATCTCCCTTCCGCTATTTGCTTAGCTATCACTGAAAAGTGATAGCTTTTTTGTTTACCAGTCCACTTCAAAGAACAAAACGAAGCTGCGAAGCAGCGAGAGCACGGAGTGTGGGTTTTGTGAATGGGCGTCCCGTGAACCTGAATAAAAGTAAGAAGGAGATAAATTTCATGAAGTATAAGATTTCAATGGCACCTATGGAAGGATTGACAGGTTACGTCTATCGTAGGGCGCATCATGCATATTTTGCACCGCTTGATACCTACTATACGCCATTTATTTCAAATAAGAAATTAGGAAGTCGTGAACGCCATGATGTGTTGCCAGAACATAATGAGGGAATGCATGTAATTCCGCAAATTCTTACCAATCGTGCTGATGACTTCTTGGAAATTGAAAAGCAATTGTATGAATATGGATATCGAGAGGTGAATCTCAATTTAGGATGTCCGTCTGGGACAGTAACTGCAAAAGGACGTGGGGCAGGTTTTTTAGCATATCCAGAAGAGTTGAGCAAATTTTTGGATCAGATATATTCAAAAACGAGAATGAAGATTTCTGTAAAAACAAGGATTGGCATTTCATCAGAGGAGGAGTGGCCACAGTTATTAACACTGTTTAACCAGTTCCCAATTGATCATTTGATTATTCATCCTCGTTTGTTACAGGATTTTTATAAAGGTTATCCTCATATGGATGCTTATCAGTATGCAAAAGAGCATAGTTTATCCCCAATTTTTTATAATGGAGATATTCATTTTGTGGATAAGTGGAATGAAATAAAGGGTGGTCTTGGGATACAGACAAAAGGTGTTATGCTAGGTCGTGGTTTACTTATGAATCCTGCTCTTGCAGAAGAGATTAATCATGAAATGGAAGAAGGCGTTAGCGAAAAAAGGAACGTGGAGAAAACGCTGTCATCTGAGCGATTGAAGAAATTTCATGATGCGATTTTAGACGGATATTGTGAGGAGATGTCAGGAGATCGCAATGTTTTATTTAAGATGAAAGAGTTATGGGTTTATCTGGGAAATGGTATCCAGGCATCGCCTAAGCTATTGAAACAGATTAAAAAGTCTAACTCTGTGAGAGAATATAAAATTGCATCGGATGCAATTTTTCGAGAATATAATTAAAAATAATGTAAAATTAAAAAGCCTTTCTACTCTAAAATGTTGGGGTAGATAAGGCTTTTTTTGTGTAAAAATAAAAATATAAACTCACACAATATGTATTATATATACAATATGGATGCTTATTATTAAATAAATAGAAAAAACATTGACTTTAACTATCAATCTGTTAAAATGTGCTCATCAGTAAATTTTAATTTATTATGAATGAAGTTTTAGTGGTAAAAATACCAGTGAAAAAGAAAGGAGAAAGTGTGCATATGAAAAAAGTAGTGGCAATGTATGAGCAGGAAGAGGCTTATGGAAAAAATCTTGCAGAATATGTGAACCGCAAGGAAAATATGCCATTTGAATTGCAGGTATTTTCGCAGGCAGATAAGCTGTCAGATTATCTGCAGGGGCATACACCGCAGCTTCTCCTTCTTTCTGAAGAAAACAGTTTGGAATCGTATGGAGAGATGTCTGTGAAAACGCAGGATGTTTTATATTTAACTGAACATAAAGAGCAGGCACGTGATCATAAGGAAAACCATATTTATAAATATCAGCCTACGGATCAATTATTAAATCAATTGATGCAGCGTATGAGTGATCATGACAAACGGGACAGTCCAGTAATGCAGGAATCGTGTCCTATATACGGTGTGTATTCTCCAGTAGGAAGATGTGGAAAGACAACATTTTCTCTTTTGCTTGGGGAGTTACTGGCGCGTAAGCGGTCAGTCTTATATATCGGTTTTGATGAATTGCCGTTTTGGGATGAGGAAGAAAATATATCAGAGGAGCAAGGTGAAAAAGGAACGCTATCAGATGCCTATTTTTACTGGCAAAGACAAAAATTAAAGGAAAAATTGCCAGTACTTGTATCACATTGGCATGGAGTTGATGTGCTTACCGGAATGAATTGTCCAGAGGATCTATGTGCAATACAGCCAGAAGAATGGAGCCAGTTGATTTTAAAAATTGCGCAGGAGACAGAATACGCAGCGATTGTTTTAGATATTGGATCAAAGCTGTGGCTTGCAGATTCAATGTTTTCGATGTGTTCTCAGCTGTATGTGCCAGTGCTTTCAGAACGTTTGGCAAAAGATCAGCAAAGACGTTTTGAGCTTTGGCTTGAGAAAAATGGTAGTGATGAGCTTTTGCAGCGTATGCAGATTGTAACTTTGCCTCAGTGTGCGCAAAATGGAACAATGAAGGAACGGTTAGAATACGCTCTGTGGGGAGAAGCAGGAGATTATGTGCGCAATTTAATAAAGAGTGAATGGTAAATAAAATGAAAAAATGCGATGAGGAGCTGTTTTTGCTGAAAGGTCAAAGAAACAGTAATGAAGATGATGAAAAACAACGGCAAAATCTTTTTGGATTGTTGCGTACCCAAGTAGTGGAGCAGCTTGATATGACAAGAGAGCTGACAGATGATGAATTGTATGCAAGCATTGATGAGGTTTTGATGATGCCGCAGTACAGAAAACAATTTTCAGTGCGGGTTTTGACGCAGCTAAGACAGGCATTGTATGATTCATTTCGAAGGCTTGATGTATTAAGTGAGGCATTAGATGACCCGGAAGTGACAGAGATCATGGTCAATGGTTATGATCAGATTTATGTGGAAAAGCAAGGTGAGTTAGTTCGTTTTCCTAAGGCATTTTCATCGCAGGAGAAATTAGAGGATGTAATTCAGCAAATTGTAGCGAAAGTAAATCGCCGGGTAAATGAGGCAAATCCAATGGCAGATGCTCGCCTTGAGGATGGATCACGAGTAAATATTATTCTTCCTCCAATCGCGCTCAATGGTCCGATTCTTACGATCAGGCGATTTGCAAAGCATCCTCCTGATATGCACCAACTAATAAAATGGGGTGCATTGTCAGAGGATGTAGCGCAATTCTTAGCGAATCTGGTGCGAGCACGCTACAATATATTTATATCAGGAGGAACCGGTTCAGGAAAGACTACATTTTTGGGAGCACTTGCGGAGTATATTCCTGATCAGGAGCGTGTTGTCACGATAGAAGATTCCGCAGAGCTTCGTTTATATCATATCCAAAATCTGGTTCGCTTAGAGTCAAGAAATGCAAGCCAGGAAGGAAAATATGAAGTGACAATTCGGGACTTGATTAGAAATAGTCTGCGTATTCGTCCTGATCGTATTGTTGTCGGAGAGGTACGAGATGCGGCTGCGCTAGATATGCTTCAAGCGATGAATACTGGTCATGATGGTTCACTTTCAACGGGTCATGCCAATAGTGCACAGGATATGATGACACGTCTTGAGACAATGGTTTTGATGGGAGTGGAGCTTCCGCTTGCAGCAATAAGGGGACAAATTGCCTCGGCAATTGATATTGTAATTCATTTGGGGCGTTTACGAGATCGTTCCCGAAAGGTACTTTCTATTCAGGAAGTTACTGGTCTTGATGAAAAAGGAAATGTAACACTGTCTGTACTGTATCAATTTCAGGAAACGGGGGTTGTGGATGGAAAGATCACAGGAAAACTCGAGGCGGTTCATTCACTTAAAAACTGCGAAAAACTTAAGAGCGCAGGAATTGTATTGTCTTCCTGAGGTATTAGGCTTTAAGGAGAAGCTTTTGTATGGAGCTGTGGGAGCAGCAGGCTGGTTAGGGCTTACTTATATTTTTTATCATGATTTTTTGACAGGATTTATTTCAATGTTACCGTTTCTTTATTTTTTCTTTCGATGGATTAGAAAATCGCTGCATGAAAAGCAAATACAGCGTATCAGACGCGAATTTCAAGAATTAATTCAATTGTTATCTGGTGCATTTAGGACTGGCCATTCAGCAGAAAATGCAATGCAGGAGGCTTCTGAGCAGCTATCTATGATGGAAGGAGAAACTGCTTATATGGTTCAGGTTATGCAGACAATGCTTACAAAAATGAGTTTGGGAGAACCTGCTGAGCAGGTATGGCTGTCGTTTGCAGATGCATGTGAGATAGAAGAAGTAAAAGAATTTGCAAAAGCTTTTGCGCTTGCTAAGAGAAGTGGTGCATCAATGCCATTTATTTTGCAGAAAATCGCTAGTCAGCTTGTATTGAAAGTGCAGACGCAGTCTCAGATCGAGACAATGCTTGCAGGGAAAAAGCTAGAACAAAAGATTATGAATTTGATGCCAGTTGGAATCCTTTTATATTTATCTGTTACATCACCGCAGCTGCTTAGTGTAATGTATGAGACGATGACAGGAAAGATGATTATGACAGTGTGCCTTTTTATTTATATAACGGCATATCTTCTTTCTGAGAGGATAACAAGACTAGAATAGTCTGTCATTAAGGATGCTGTAACTAAAACAAGAAAGAATGAAGTTGCTGAAAGGCAATAATAGGGAGGTGTGCTGCATGGCGTTGTTTTTTAGTTGTCTGATGGTGGGATTAGTAGTAATTGCTGTATGGAAACGAAATTATAAAAAGGAAACAATTGACAACATTCTGAGTGAGGAAAACAAAAAAGAATGGTTACGGTTTTTATTTCCAATGGGACTGTGGATTTATGATTTGCTTTTAAAGAAGCAGCCAGCTCAAAGTGAAGAAGAAAGAGAGTGGGCAAATGCCTTATATGTAAGAGAGGATGCAAAGAAAAAGCTGCAGCTTCAAGGCGCAAGGCAGATGGCAAATTTTTGGATATGTTTATTTTTGGCGAGTGTGCTTGGAATTGTTGTTTCATTTCTTCCAGATACACAAATACAAAAAACAGAGCTAGAGCGTCCGGAGTTTGGACAGACAAAAGACTATAGTTTGACAGTGGAAGGTTTAGAAGAGGGAGATCAGACCATTCACGTAAGTGTAGATGGAAAAGAACCAGAGACACAAGGTATGATAGCTGTGTTTGATGATGCATTTGATTCAGTAAAAGAACAGATTTTAGGAGAGAATGAATCACTTGAAAATGTTCAGACTAATCTTTCTCTCGTTTCTTCCACAATTTATGGAATACGTGTGGCGTGGAAAAGCTTAACTCCAGAATTTTTGGATGATTTTGGCGTGATTCAAATACAAGATATCCCTCCAGAGGGTGTTACTGCACAGCTTCAGGTAAAGCTATCTTATTCTATGTATGAACAGTATTATACACTTGATGTGAGACTGATGATGCCAAATAAGGATGCGCAGTATTATATGATGCTTTTGACAAAACAGTTAAAGGATGAAAATAATAATACGAAAACAAAGTCGATAGTGACGCTTCCTGAAAATATAGAAGGAAAGAAGTTAACCTATAAAACAGTGCAAACACAGCCGATCCGCCTGATGCCAGCGCTATTTTTACTATTGCCGTTTATTTTATATGAAATTGCAAGGCAAAAAAGGAAAGAAGCATTTGAGAATCGAAATAAACAGCTGATAGCTGATTATCCTAATTTTGTGTTTGAGTTAGGATTGATGATTCAGTGTGGATTAAATGTACGCACGGCATGGAATCGTTTGACTGCAGAATATGAAGAAACACAGCATAAATGCAAGGGATATCAACGTTATCTGTTTGAAGAAATGCTTGTTACCCGAAATCAAATAGAGGCAGGTGTAAATGAAGCAGCAGCATATGGTGCATTTGGAAGGAGGTGCAGAGCACACTGCTATTTGAAGTTAGGAAGCAGCCTTGAACAGAATTTGCGTCAAGGAATATCGGGATTAGAGCAGCAGCTTGATCAAGAACTGACACAGGCGTTAGAACAGAGAAAAAACCAAGCAATACAGGATGGTGAGCGTATGGAAACCAAAATGTTGTTTCCGATGTTTCTTTTGCTTGGATTAGTAATGGCTATAGTAATGATACCTGCATTTATGAGTATGTAGTGATTAAAAATAAAGAATTACGGAAGGAGGTATATTTCGATGGAAGGAATTAAAAAACATACGGTTTTTTGTCGTATCACTGATGGCGCAGTGAAGAAAATTAGAAGATTTAGAAATAATACAAAGGGAGTTACTACTGTTGAGGTGATCTTAGTTCTTGTAGTGCTTTTGGCAATTGTTGTAATTTTTAGAGAACAGCTTACCGCTATCGTAACTGGAATTTTTAGTCATGTAAATAGTACAGTAAGTGAATTGTATGGATGATGAAAAGGTTACATGAGAAAGCCAGTATAACTGTATTTTTATCGCTGCTGCTTGTACTATTTATTGGATTTATTATGATGATGACAGAGCATGCGAGGATATTTGGACTTCGTCAGCGCCTAGTCTGTGCTACAGACTCTGCAATGGATTCATTATTTTCTATGTATGATCGTGAATTACTTAATGAATTTGATTTAATGCTTTTAAATGAAAATGAATTAAGTAATAATCAAGATATAGAGGAGGTTGTAAGCAAATATTTGACGATGAACGCAAATCCAAAACAAGACCATTTGCTTTTGTCTGGGAATCTATATAGAGGAACAAGCAGCACTGCAGAGATTGAAAATACGGTTTCGGTCATTGAAAATGAAGGAGAATTATTTGCCAGAAGCGTACTGGAATTTATGAAATACCGCACACTTGGAATTGCGGTTGAAAAAGTACAAGAGCAGCTTGAAGAGCTGGAAATGGGTGATGATGCGAAGACAATGGCAAAAGAGCAGCAGGAACTGGAACAAGAAAGTTTTGAGGAGCAGTTTTTGGAAAAGACGAATGAAGAAAAGAAGAAGTATGAGGAAGCGATAGAAGAAAGCTGGCTTGAAAAATTAGAAAAGCTCAAGGAAGATGGTTGGCTGAATTTTGTACTGCCGTTTGATCAGGCTGCATCAGGATATGTTATTGAGGCAGAGGATCTTCCATCAAAGTGGAGAACTGTAAATTTTACATGGTATCACTCTGCGATTAGTGAAATGGAAGAAAGTTTTTTGTTTACAGAATATCTTTTAGAGCATTGCCGCAGTTTTACAAGTACAGGCGAGACAAATAAAATGGCATATGAGCTAGAATATATACTAAATGGCAAAACAAGTGATAAGGAAAATTTAAAATCAACAGTAAATTCACTTCTTTTAATGAGAGAGGGACTGAATTTATTTTCTGCATGGAAGGATCCTGTCTTATCATCTCAGGCAGAGACAGCGGCAGCTACTCTTGTTGGTTGGACTGGCGTATATCCTGCCATTAGCTGACGCAGTTTACAATGATTGCAGGTTGGTCATTTGCTGAGGCTATAGTTGATGTAAGAACATTGCTAAGCGGAGGAAATATTCCTATTATTAAAAACTCAGAAAGCTGGACATTGGAGTTTTCACAGATCGCAGATTTTTTGGATGGAGATTTGTTTTTAACAGCAAAAGAGAATAATGGACTGTCATATGATGAATACTTACGCCTTCTTTTGTATGCGCAAGGGCGAAGTGATAGACGCTACCATACAATGGATGTCATTCAGCTTAGAATGAGAGAAAAAAATCCTGATTTTTCGATGGCGGATTGTTTGGGAGCTGTACAGGTTAAGGCAAGTATGAAGGCGGCACCGATTTTTTATTGTTTTGCTGGGTCTGGATATGAGATTTCGTGCGAACAAAGCCGTATGTATTAGATTAAAATTAAAATAAAGAAAGGTGGTGTACCATGAGGCTGGCAGTTGATCATAGAAAAGCATTCAAAAAAAAATCCAGGTATCGATCATTTTGTTTTTCAGTTGGCTGCCAGCAATGTAACGGTTCGCTGACTGTTGAAGCCAGTATAGTGCTGCCTATTTTTCTTAGTGTTATTATGGCGCTTATGTCTTTTTTTGAGGTTATACAGATACAGACGCGGATTCAGCAGGGAATGAAGGATTCAGTTACAAGTGCTGCTGGATATTATTATTTGCTTGAAGAGCCAAATGAGGCAGAAGATGTAGGCGGTGAAGAAGCAGAGGATGTGACCACGCTGATAGTTCAAGGTGGAATTACAGCAGTTTATTTAAAACAAAAGCTTCTGTATTCAGTGGGAAGAGAAATTTTAGATCGTTCATGGATTATAGGAGGAAGTGATGGACTGACCGTACTTGGTTCTCGTTTTCCAGATGATGATGGAAATTTAGATCTTACCGTAACATATCGCCTGAGAGTTCCGTTTCTTCCAGGAAATTTCGGTTCACTTTTATTTACACAGCGGGAGTGTCAGCGTGTATGGAGCGGAAATAAAGCACCATCGCAAGATGGCGATAAGATAGAAGATGAGACTAAGGAAGACCAAATTGTGTATATTACGGAAACAGGAAGTGTGTACCATACAAGTTTGGACTGTTCATATCTGAAGCTTTCTGTGAAACAGATCCGTCATAATGAAGTAGTCAATTACCGCAGTGATGATGGCAGCAAGTATTATGCATGTGACAGATGCGAAAAAGGCGGAAGTGGTTTTTGGGTGTATATTACATCAAGTGGAAATCGTTTTCACACAGATCCAAATTGTGCGGCGCTAAGAAGAAATGTAAAGTCAGTAAAGCTTTCAGAGGTTTCAGATCGTCACTGCTGCAGCCGCTGTGCCAAACAGGATGATGGAGAAAAATCATGACGCAAGCAAGGTGGATTTTTATTATCTTATGCTTTTTGCTTCCAGCAGCAACTGATTTGTTATTCCACAATGTATCTGTGTGCTGGCTGATTGGATGTACAGTTATTGCAATGATTTGGAATTTCTTTTGTGGGTGCGAAATCCTTGATTTAGCGTTTTGCTTATTTCCAGGTATGATAGTGTGGCTTTTGGCGCGTTTTAGTAAAGGCATTGGAATGGGTGATGTACTTTGCATATTTTTGCTTGGAACGGGCTGTGGGGTGGAAATAGGGCTGGAAATTTTATTTGTAGGCAGTATTCTTTGTCTGTGTGTACAGTTGATGCAAAGAGTTTTTATAACACATGTTTACCAAAAAGAAATACCATTTGTTCCTTGGCTGCTTGTCTCAATTTGCATCAATTGTCTGATATATACTGCGTTTATAAGCAAGTAGTAAAACCGGACTGCGAATGTTAGCTTTACGAGAAAGAGGTGTTTTTGTGAAGCAGGAAAAGAAAAAGATTGTTATTCTGATCAAAAAGAAGCTTTTATTTCGGGAAAAAGCAAGCTTTACTGTGGAGGCCAGCTTGATTATGATAACAGTTCTCATGGCTGTTTTTATGTGTATTTATTATGGTTTTTTCACTCATGATAAAGCAGTGTTAGAGGAAGTATCGTGGCATACAGCGCAAAAAGCGATGCTTTTGGTGACAGAAAACAGTAGTATGAAAGATGGAGCTTTTTCTTGGGAAGAACTTCAGGAAAAAGGGCTTTTATGGCGGATCTCGCAGAATACGGCAAACCAGGATATAATTTGTGAATATGCAAATACGCATATAGAAGGTGAATTATTTGCCTGTGATATGCCATCATTTTTGGTGAAGGCAGGACCTGGAATGGTTAAGATTACATATAAGGCACCAATACGTCTTCCTTTTTTTGCCCTGATGCGTTTATGGGGAACACCAACAGAAATTACAGGACAAGTGCAGGTACATGAATCAAAGCAGGAGGAGTTTATCAGACTGGTAAGAGGAATCAAGCGGGATAAAGAAACAGCGTCAGATTCTAAAGAAATATCAGCTGAAGATTGAACATTTTACGAAAAGCAATAAAAATTCATTACAGGGGGTGATATAATGGCACAAATGGAAGTATCATACAGCCGAAGGCTTGATTATCAGTATATGATGATAGAGACAGACGAGGAAGCCAGATCAGATTATAGGTTGTCAATGCTGATTAACAATAGGATCAATGGATTTTTATCTGTACATGTTCAGCAGATGAATGGAAAAAGTACGCTTAGCTATGAGATTACATCATTAGAAAACTTACCGGAATTTCTTGATGCCAGAAAGATCACCTATGATGAGATGGTGTCACTTCTATTGCAGTTTTGCAGTGCAGTTTCAGAGGCAGGGCGTTATTTGCTAGACGGAGAAGGAATATTGCTTGAACCTCAGTATATATATGTGTCGAAAAGCTTAGAACGTATTCGATTTTGCTATTATCCATATCAGCATATGCCGTTGCATCAGTCTGTAAATGTATTATGTCGATTTTTGATTGATCATATTGATTATGATGATAGAAGAAGCTTAGAACTGGCATATGGACTCTTTCAGGAAAGCCTTCGGGAAAATTTATCAATCAGTGTAATTGTTGGATGCATAAAAGATCGGTTAGAGAATGCCACAAATGATTCTTGTGATTCTAAAGTATCTTCTGTGCAGATAAGTTCTCAAATTAATAAGCAAATAACAGACCAAGAATGTGGACAGAGCGATTCTAAACAGACTGATTCTGGTGCAAGTGAACAGGAAAAACAACAGAAAATACAGCAGGAAAAACAATATAAAAATGTGCAGCAAGTGTCAGATTCACCTAAGAGGGAAAAAACAAAATGCAAGCAAAAAAAATCGTCAGTTACAGTTATTGGCATATTATTGATTATGGTTATTTTGGGATATGTGTTTTTTACAGCAGGGAAGCGTTTGTTTTTGTTAGATCTCATCAATAAAAATCTGCTTGCAGCTGTTGGGATTTTCATAGTCGTGGCGGCAGTGGCAGCAGCATTTATGGCATATTGGATATTAAAGCCAAAACATTGACAAATCTTATTTCTAATGATAAAGTTGACTGACAGAATTTTGCTAGTTACAGTTCATTCAAATATGTGTCCTGTGAATTGTAACTTTTGTTAAGTACAACGAGGTGATAAGGGTGGATCAAAAACTGATGCGCGAATTTGTGGAAAAAAAGCTGAAGCGTGGTGGATATACGAATATTGCTGCAGCAAATTTTCCTTGTGGTGTATGGATCAAAGAGGATACGAAGCTGTATGCAGTTTGTCTGTTCGATGATCCAAATAAGCTGGCAGCCGATCCGTGGAGAATTGATAGGGTAGTTGATTATGCAGCACAGAAGGTTAGAGAGCAAAAACAGCTGGAGTGTCAATTTCTTGCACTTGTGCTGTCAGATGATTTTTCAATTTCAAAGCAGCTTGTAACAGGCTTTTACCCAAGGTGGTTTATAGATGATACTGGACAGCCAGTGATTTTTGACGGTCAGCCGTCTGAATTTTGTGATCTTTATGCTACCCTGATTAGAAAGGAGCGTTTTTTAGATCGTTTTAATGGAAAACGAATAGCAATTAACAGAGTACCAGAGGTTACGTTGATGTTGGTGATTCTTAATATTTTGATTCAATGCATCGTTGCAGTCGGTGAGATTGGAGGAAAAGAATCGGCATTGATGAATATGATGGTGCTGCAAATTGGTGAGTTTGTTCAAAAGCCAGAGGGGTGGCGTCTTGTTACAAGCGTTTTTCTTCACTTTGGATGGGATCATTTATTTAACAATATGCTTGTTCTTTTGTATCTTGGTGCATTGGCAGAGCGCTGTCTTGGAAAATGGCGTTTTCTTGGTGTATATTTAATCAGTGGTATTGGAGCAAATGCTGCGTCTGTCTGGTGGTATGTGCATCAGGGGGATTTGCTCGTGGCAACAGCCGGTGCATCTGGTGCAATTTTTGGAATCGCAGGTCTTTTACTATGTATTGTTTTATTGTCAAAAGGTCATTTTGAAGAAATTACGCTTCGGCAGCTTATTTTCATGATGTTTTTCACTTTATATCATGGATTTGCCGAAAGTGGTGTCAACAATTGCGCACATATAGTGGGTGCTATAATAGGCTTTGTATGCGGCATTATTATTTTTTGTCAGATGAAAAAGAACAGGGCAGAAGGAAGGTAAAGGTGGCACCCTGATTTGGAGCAGAGCTTACGCGTATATGACCGCCATGTCCTTCAATAATACGTTTGGCAACTGGAAGGCCAAGCCCAGTACCATCTGGTTTTGTGGTAGTAAAAGGATGGAAAATAGTAAGCAGTTGTTTGGGTGCAATCCCGCAGCCATCGTCTATTATAGATACGACAAATTGTTCGTTTGACTTTGTCAGAATAATTTGAACGCTTCCATTGTCAGATACGGCATCAAGTGCATTGACGATCAGATTTAAAAGTGCTTCCATCATTTTGGGGAGTCGAGAGGCATGTAGGCGCATGAGACGCGGCTTGTATATGTAAGTGTTTTGTTCGTTCCCTCGGTTAGAGGAAGACATGATAAATAAGCCCGCCGCAGTAAATTGCACAGATCACTGCGTTGTTTCGTCAGTTGGTCAGACATGCTGTAATCTGTCAGATCACGAAGAAGCTTATTCATTAAGCGGCAGTCAGAGGAGAGCTCTGGCCAATAACGATAGCATCTAACTTCAGGATGCGCAGCTCAATAGCCTGAATACTGCTGCACAGCAAAGAAAGCAGAGTTTGAAGTTCATGGGCGGCATTGGCAAGAAAATAGGTTTGATCGTTCATAAGCACCTCCATTACAGCTTTAAATTGTTACCTGTTAGATATATCATTTTTTATAGATTGTCTCAAGAAAAATGTAACGACATTTTGTGCTCTTGTAATTTATCAAAAAAATGAGTATACTGGGTACAAAAGAAAATGGCATCAATATTTGCCGAAAGAGAGGTTTTAATTATGTTAGATGATAATTGTATTTTTTGTAAAATAGCAGCAGGTGAGATTCCATCAGAGACTGTTTATGAGGATGAGCAGTTTCGCGCAATTCTTGATTTAGGTCCGGCATCTGCAGGACATACATTAATCCTTCCAAAGGCGCACTTTAAGGATGTAACAGAGATCAGCGATGAATATGCCGCAAATGTTCTTAAAGTTGCTGCAAAGCTTGGAAAGGCAATGAAGAAAGGTCTTGGATGTGAGGGCTTTAACTTAGTTCAGAATAATGGTGAGGCAGCAGGACAGACTGTTATGCATTTCCATATGCATGTGATTCCAAGATATGCAGGCGGAGAAGACATGGTTTCATGGGATCCGAAGCCGGCAAAGAGAGAGGAACTTGAAAAGCAGGGAGCAAAATTAAGAGAAGCACTTAAAGATTAAAAAGAAACTTTTATTATTTAAGGTTTTACGCATCATGAAAAGCAGTTTTTTATAAACAAAAAGAAGACATGATTTTAAGAAAAAAGGCAGATTCCACAATGGGAGTTCTGCCTTTTTTTTACGATAATTCTTTAATTAGCTTGATTACAATATCTACGCCATTACTTTGATTGCTGGTGGCCATCGCCTTTTTGTAAGAATCACGATTGTTATAAACTTCGTGAACAGCTGCCATCAGTGTATCAGCATTTAACTTTTCTTCTTCAAGTACATAGGAAAAACCTTGCTTTTTAAAGGAGTTTGCGTTCAGAATCTGATCACCACGGCTTACGGCTGCTGGAAGCGGAACAAGAATGTTTGGCTTCTTGAGTGCTAAAAGCTCACAAATGGCATTAGCACCTGCACGTGAAAGCACAATATCAGAGATTGCAAACAGATCTTTAAGCTCATCAGAAATATATTCATACTGAATGTAGCCTGGCTGAGCAAGTGTACTGTCAAGATTTCCCTTGCCGCACAGATGAATGACATGAAACTCCTTAAGAAGCTGAGGAAGAGCACTTCTAAGACCGGCATTAACTGCACGTGAACCAGTACTTCCTCCCATCATCAAAAGGATCGGCTTGTCGTTACTAAGTCCTGTAAAAGCAAAGCCGGCATCCCTTGAGCCATTTAACAGTTCACGGCGAATTGGTGTTCCGGTAAGAACAGCCTTATCAGCCGGAAGAAGCTTAACTGTTTCAGGAAAGTTGCAGCAGATTTTTTTAGCAGTTCTCATACAGATCTTGTTTGCAAGGCCTGGTGTCATATCTGATTCGTGAATGATAACAGGAATATGATAGTGACCAGCTGCAAGCACAACAGGAACAGCAACAAAACCGCCTTTAGAGAAGACAACATCCGGCTTGTAGTCACGGATCAGCTTTTTAGCCTGCTGAAAACCTTTGATAACACGAAATGGGTCAGTGAGATTTTTTGCGCTTAGATAGCGGCGAAATTTTCCAGTGGCAATTCCGTCATAGTGAATGCCTGTGCTGTAATCAATTTCTTTTCCATTCCCTCATAGGAGCCTATGTAATGAATGTCATAGCCTTCTGCTTTAAGGTCTGGCAAAAGAGCGATATTTGGTGTAACATGACCGGCGGTACCGCCGCCAGTCAATAATATTTTTTTCATTTTATTCACCCTTAATAGACTTTAATGCCTTTGCGAGCTGATCCGGACATGAAGTTCCACGGCCGTTGCAGTTGATTCCTTCGAGACGGGCGATTACTTCATCAACCTTCATACCCTTAACAAGAGATGAGATACCCTGAGTATTGCCATTGCAGCCGCCAACGAACTGAACGGACTCGATAGTATCACCATTAACCTCGATATTAATTTGACGGGAACATACGCCCTTTGGAGTGTAACTTGTCATAAAAAAGCCTCCTTTATATTTCAAAAATGTTTTTTAACGCATGAAGCAAAAGCTAGCAGCGTCTTTGCAGACAGTATAGCATAAACGCGGGTTGATGTCCATTCACAAAAAATAGATAACATCAAAAAATAAAAGGAAAAGAAAAAAGTATCAGATATATGGAAAAAAAGTGTGAGTGAGGTAAAAAAAGTGCGATGGATTCTGTCTTAACAAGCTTGCAATTCTATGCTAGTGTATGAATTAGGAGACCGGAAAATGAATCTGAAAATTTCGGCGGAAAGGGGCGATGGTATGTTAAATTACCTAGAACAGGGAATGATCCTGTATGTTATGGCGGCAGTTTGTGTGATTGGAGTTATCAGCAGATTTGCAGCAAACCGTTGTTACAAAAGTTTGATTCGACAATCTGATAATCTGGCAGCGGCAAAGGACAAGCAGCTGCAGCAGATGAAGACAAAGTACGAGAGCATTTATAGGATGAATTGCGGTATGAAAAATACAGAAGCATTTGTAAGTAAAATGCAGCAGCAGTATCGTATAGCAGGAACACGTCTGACGAGTTGGGAAAATTGCAGTATTTACTGTGCGGCAGCAGCATTTCTAATAGGTGCCGTATCCTCGTTGATTCTTTATTTGAATAAAGGAAGTGTTCAAAATTGTGTATTGTATCTGGCTGGAGGCAGTTTGATGGCAGCTGGGATGATTGTGCTTTCTGGTTTGATGGGAAATAGTTCCAACAAAGATTTGCTTGAAACAGCACTTGTTCACTATTTTGAAAATGTGTTTGTTGTGCGAAGTGCAAGAGATATGCCAGATGGAATCAGTGAAGAGCAGCAAGATGAGATTGTGCAGCCAGAGCGCGAGGCTGTTAGAAGCAGTGCAGCAGCCAGAGCACGAGGAGCAATGAGGGATGATCTTTTTATGCAGAAAAGGATGATGCACAGAAAGTAAATAATGCATCAGCGGAGAATGAAAAGCGGGTGAACCGCCCAGAACTTGTCAGAAAGGAAGAACCTGAAAAGGATCATCAAAAGCAGCTAGAGGAGTTAAAAGAGAGTCTAGCGCAGATTGCAGCGGCCCGGGGGGAATCCGGGGATCGACAAGTACATAAGCAGCAGACAAGAAAGCTCTCCCCAAAGGAAGAGCAGCTGATCAATGATATTATAAGTCAATATTTGTCATAAGGCTAACATAAACTGGATGTCTAGGCTATCTTGAAATTAATTAGCAAAGAATTAATCTTCTTCAATAATCTGAATTTCAAGATAGTCAAAATCAATTGCCTCAATAAAACTGTCCTGAGTGAAGCGTGTTTTGGCGTGACGTTTGAAATCAGAAATGTTTGATGGCAGCCAGATTGGGACAGCCAGATCAAATTCATGAGCGATGGTTTCGAGTGCTGCGAACACCTTTTTGGTGCGGGTCATATCAAGTGATGGATTTTCAACAACAAAATCCTTGAGAAGATGGTTGTCTGCGAAGACTTTACCCCACATGCGAAACATAAAAACCTCCTAAAAAGAAAAAACTTGTGCTATAGTGAAAAATAGTATATAGTAAACTATAGGAACTGTAAATTGATTGAAAACTGACTTTGTTTTGTGGTCAGTATAGCAAAAACAATTCTCAAACGCAAGTGCGAAAATGGGAATGGTTCTTGATAATCATCGTTAGGAGGAGTAAAAATGGACGATTATAGGCAGCCGGATACTCCGGAAACAGCTAATGAAGTTGAAATGCTGCTTGATCAGCAGGCAGAACAGGCTGTGTCAAGTGAGGCATCCAAGGAGACATCAGCTGATATGAAAGCAGAGCCGGTTAATCTGGAAGAAATTGTGCAGCCAAAGGAGCAGCTAGAAGAAGTAAAAGAGCAGTCAGAAGAACTGATGGAGGAAGCACAAGAGCAGCCAGAAGAATCAGAACTGACTGAGCTTACCAAAGAACTGCCAGAAGAATCAGAGCAGGCTGAGCTTAAAGAAAAACAGCAGGATGAATTAGATGCCGCATCGACAGAAGAGTCACAAGAAGGTTCAATGGAATCTTCTATGGAAGTGGAAGCAAAGCCAGAGGATGAGGAAACCAGAGAAGCTCAATCATCTGTCTTTGGTCAAGCTGTTACACTTGATGCAATTCATGATTCTGAGTTAATCAAAACAGTAAATAGGGCGAAGCAGTTGTTAAATGATCTTGACGAGGCAGAGAAGGATAAGACACGCCTGACTGGTGAGTTAAAGCAAAGCGAGAAGGCATACAGCAGCATGGAAAAGAGTGTGGCAGAGGGAATTACCACGGCACTTAAAAAGAAAAAAGAAGAAATTGCTGCAACGTATGATCGTGAGCTGAGTCAGTATCAAGATCAGATTGATGTATGTAAAACTGAGCGTGCAAAGGCAAAGGCCAATGCAATAGCACAGCGCATTCAGGTTGAGACAGCACCTCTAAGTCAACAGAATCAGCAGCTAGAGGCACAGATTGAACTGAAATTTAAAGAAAATAAAGTTCCAGTCGTATGTAAAAAGCGTGCGATTTCTATGCTGTTTTTCCCTAAAAACAGCCGAGATTGGACAATCGATATTTTAGTTGGTGTGGGCTTGATTTTCTTTATTCCATTGTTTTTCTCATTGGCAATTTCGAATCGTCTTGTGCTGACATTTACATTTTTTGTATATGTGGGTGCATTATTTACTGTATATTTGTATTTGCTTCACAAGTATATGCTGAAGTTTGCAGGTGTAAATGAAGAGGTGGAGGAACTTAGAAAGCAGATCCGCATTAATAATAAGAACAAGCAGCTGATGACGAACCGCATCAAGAAAAGTCAGGATGAGACTGGCTACAATCTGGGCAGCTTTGATGATAAAATCACAGGTATTCAGCAGGTTATGCAGAATACAGTAGAAAAGCGTCAGGAAGCACTTGAAAATTTTGAAAGCGAGATTCGTCATCAGATCACAGCAGACATTACAGCTGCCAATAAGGATGAGCTTTTAGGGCTGCAGCAGGAGTTTGAGAGCAAGCGTCAGGAACTTTCAGATAAGAAGGAAGAGATTGAGCAGATCGAAAAGCAGCTCAAGGAAGAATATGAGCCTGTCTTTGGAAAGGATCTGCTGTACAAGCAGCGTTTAAATAAGTTTGATTCCTTCTGTCAGGAGAATGCAGATCTGTCGCTTGAAGAAGCATTGACTCAGTATAGGGCACTGTCTGGAAGTAAGCTGTTAAAAAAGTAAAAAGTCCCTGATAAATTTCATCAGCCAGATTCATCACGAAAGAAAGTGGGACACTTTGACGGTGAAATGGAATGGGATTGTCTTCGCAGCTTGTGACCCCGGTAATAGAGATTTCTCCCACCGGGGGAAGCGACTTTGCAACACCCTCGCCAGGATATAATGCACTGTTTGAAAGACAAAGCATGCCAAGATTTTCTTTAGCACCTATTGAGGCATCTATTGCAATTGTGAGAAAGTTGCCCAGATGCTTCACATAATGAAGCTTTTGACGCAGATTCACAGCATGTACAGGATGAGCAAGCGATCCGCATACAACAAATGTATGCTGCATGGTATCGCAAAGACGCTCTAATTTATAACCTACTAAAGGACCAAGACAGTCCCCAGGGACACGGTCACTGCCAATACAAAGGAAAAGTATTGGTCGGTGGCCGTTCTTTTTTTGGCTTAAATCAACAAGATTGGCTAAGCGGCAGGCAAAGCCTTCCGAGGAAAAATCAGTTTGCGAAAAATAGGATGGAGAGTTGACTGTGTTCATAGATACCGCCTTTCTGAAACGTTCTTTGCTTCATTCTATCCGGGGAAGAAGCGCTTTATTCGTTTGTCGAAAGATTATGTGTATTCGACAGGCGGTTTTGGCAGATTCTGCACGGTTGTAGTGATACGATGTGCTAAGAAAGATGGAAAATACCGTGCATAAACTGCATGGAACTGGTCTGGAGGTGTTATATGGAAGAGGAAAAGAAACTGCCAAAAAATATTCGTCAGATGGCAGAAAAAGAAGAGCGGGTTAGAGTGTATCTGGAAGACTATGCATATACATTTATTCGTAAATTAAATTGTACAGGGCATGTACGCACTGGTATATTGCTTGGAAGCAAAATGGTTACAGAAAACAAAAGATGCTGGTTTGTAAAGGGAGCGGTTGAGTTAGAGGATGTGCAAGGCAGTACTGAAGAAGAAAATGAGCAAAAAACAGCGATTACGCAGCAGGTCTGGGATAATACGTTGTCTGTGATACAGGAATATTTTCCAGGCTGCAGTATATGTGGCTGGTTTATAAGTGGAACAGAAGAAAATTTTCCAGATGGTGAAGAATTAAAAAAAACACATCGTCAGATTTTTTCGGGGGAAAATTGTTTGATGTACTGGAAGAAGGGCGATGAGGAAAGCTTTTGGATGGAGGAAGAAGATACAATTCTCCATTTGAAAGGGTATTTTGTTTATTATGAGAAAAATAATGAAATGCAAAATTATATGCTGAGCCGCAACGCGGATCAAAGTGAGGATGTCAGCGATCAGGCGGCGCTTAATTTTAGAAAGATTATGAAGGAAAAGCAGGATATAAAGCATCCGCAAAAGCCAAAACACATAAATCAGACGCCTAAGCTAACAGAAGAAAATGGCATATGGATAAAGGCAGGGGCGGCAATTCTTTTTATTATTTTAATAGGAGGTGGTGTCCTTTTTTCAAGAGGGATGAATAAAAAAGAGGATTCTGTGCAGGCGCTTGCAGTAGGAGCATCTGTGGAGAGAAAAAGCGGTGAGAGCGAGCAGGTTGCTTTTGAATCAGAAAGCGAACAAATTGCGGCAACAAAAAATGACATTGGTGCATTGTCAGCGTCTTTAAAAGAAACGGAGAATACGCTTGAAGTTTCAGCTACAAAGATACCAGAAAGCAGTGAAGAAAAAGCTTCAGCTGCCAAAACACCAGAGAGCAGCCTTGCTTCATCTGAGACAGAAAAAAAAGACGTGGCAGCCATTCAAAATGGCGGGATTTTTTCTGGAGATATGATGTTTTATAAGGATGGTCTTGGAGCATCGGTGTATCGTATCACAGGCAGCACTGAGGCATCAAAAAATGAAGAATCAGATGCAGCACCATCAGGAGAAAACGAAAGCAGCACGCAGGAAATTTTAACGGTAGCAGCACCAACGCTGCCCACAGAAGAAAATGCAGTACAGGGTACGAGTGAAGCATCAGCAGAAGCAGCAGTAAATCGTCCAGCCTCATACACTGTGCAGCCTGGTGATACATTGATTGAGATCAGTAAAAAATTTTATGGTTCCTCACAGATGGTCATGCGGTTAAAGGAAGTAAATGGACTGGATGATATCAATAAAATTTATATTGGACAGGAGCTGACTTTGCCGTGAAAATTTTTGAGGAACTTTGACACTCACCCTTGGATATGTTATACTTTTTTGGACACTGTGCAGCTGTATTGTAAGATGCAGATAGAGTTTGAAAGTCAGCGCAGTGGTGGAAAGGAAAGTACATGGCAAGGGACAGTGAATTTCAACGGGAAAGAAAGAAGAAGCAGCTTAGGCAGAGCATGGTAACGAATGATAAGGTTCGCAGTGCACCAGTAAGCTGGGCTGAGGATCATAAAAGAACAGTCAATGTCGCAGGAATTGTTGTAGCAGTGTTGGTGTTAGCTGTTGTGCTGGCGTGGTTTGTGGCAGAACGGCTGTGGCGTTACAAAACATATGAAGTCAGCTGGAGAACTGATGTGTCGAATGCGTCATCAGCAGGATATGTATCATATGGAGACGGCATTGTCGTAATGAATAAAGATGGTGCTACGTATTATGACAAAAAGGGCACAAAGGTGTGGTCTGCGCCATATGATATGAGCAATCCAAAGGCAAATGTCAAAGGTGATTATCTTTTGATTTACGATTTAAAAGGAAAAAATTTTGCGATTTGCAATAAATCGGGAATCACTGGAAGCGGAACTACATCTCAGATAATCACAAAGGGAGTGATTGCATCGACAGGTGTAACTGTGCTTCAGCTAGAAGATCAGGATGCGAGTTTAATTTCTTATTATCGAAATACAGGCGAGGAGCTTGCAGTTTCGATTCGCAATCCGCTTCAGATTGATGGATATCCGCTTGATATTAGCGTTTCGCCAAATGGTCAGCAATTAGCTGTATCATACTACTCAATTGCTGAGGGCATTGGGACGAGCAGTATTTCTTTTTATGATTTTGAAAAGGGAAAAGAAGCTGCAGATCGTATAGTAGCAAGTTTTGATTATTCTGAAAATGGCGCATATGTCCCGAAGGTTGTCTATTTAAGTGATACAAAAGCGTTTGCAGTTGGAGATTGCTGCATCAGCTTTTTTGACGTGTCAAACAGAACTGCAATTACTCGAAAAGATATTGCTGTTGAGGGAGAAATTCAGCGTATTTTCTATAATAACGAATACCTTGGTCTTGTTGTACGTGATGAAGCGAAAACAGGCTATCAGCTTCATATTTACACATCAGAAGGAAATGAAAATGCTGTTACAGAGCAGGATGAACTTCATACAGGCTATGCATTTCAGCAGAGAAATATTGTCATGTATGATGCGGATTATTGCGAGGTTCAATCATTTTCAGGAAGAATACGTTTTGCGAGAGAGTTCGGAAATACTTTGTATACTGTCATTCCGGGCGACAAGTTTAAGACCTATTATTTGGCGACAATGGAGGAGCTTCAGCAGATTAAGCTGCGATAACATAAGAAAAACTTGATTTTCGCGCAATGGTCTGGTAAACTGAGCATAAATACAAAATTAAATGCGCTTAAGCGCGGAATGGAGACGAAGATGAATAACATTGATACAATGTCAGTAAACGCGATCCGTGTATTATCTGCAGATGCGATTCAGAAGGCAAAGTCAGGACATCCTGGCTTGCCGCTCGGCTGTGCATCTGTAGCCTATGAGTTATGGGCAAAGCATTTAAAGCACAACCCAAAGGATCCAGATTGGAAGGATCGTGACCGCTTTATTCTTTCTGGAGGACATGGCTCTATGCTTTTGTACTCCCTGCTTCACCTGTTTGGTTATGGTGATTTAAAAAAGGAAGATCTGATGCAGTTTCGTCAGTGGGGTTCTCTGACACCTGGTCATCCGGAGTATCGCCACACAGTTGGTGTTGAGGCAACGACAGGACTCTTGGTGCTGGTATGGGTATGGCAGTTGGTATGGCAATTGCAGAGCGTCATATGGCGTCTGTATTTAACAAGGAGGGATATCCAGTTGTAGATCATTACACTTACGCACTTGGCGGCGATGGATGTATGATGGAGGGTATTTCATCTGAGGCATTTTCTCTTGCAGGAACTTTAAAGCTGTCTAAGCTGATCATTTTCTATGATTCCAACCGCATCTCTATTGAGGGATCAACAGATATTGCATTCACAGAGAATGTTCAGAAGCGTATGGAAGCATTTGGTTTCCAGACCATTACCGTTGAGGATGGAAATAACTTAGAGGAAATCGGCAAGGCAATTGAGGCTGCTAAGGCAGATACTGAGAGACCATCTTTTATCACTGTAAAGACTCAGATTGGTTTTGGATGTCCGGCAAAGCAGGGCAAGGCAAGTGCACATGGCGAGCCGCTTGGTGATGACAATATTAAGGCAATGAAGGAAAACTTAGGCTGGCCGTCAGAAGAGCCATTCTTCGTACCAGAGGAAGTTTATGATCATTATAAGGAAATCGTAGAAGGCTTACAGCCGGCAGAGGATGCTTGGAATAAGATGTTTGCAGAATACTGCGAGAAGTATCCAGAAATGAAAGAGCTGTGGGATACTTACTACGATGAGGATTTGGCAGAGAAGGTTTGTGACGATGCTGATTTCTGGGCTTATGATGATAAGGCAGATGCAACAAGAAATCTGTCCGGCAAGATGATCAATCGTATCAAAGACAGAATGCCAAATGTAATTGGCGGTGCAGCTGACCTTTCACCGTCCACAAAGACCTATATGAAGGATGAGGGTGATTTCTCAGCAGAAAACTATGCAGGACGCAACATGCACTTTGGTGTTCGTGAGCTTGCCATGACAGCAATCGGAAATGGTATTATGCTTCACGGCGGACTGAGAGCATTTGTTTCTACCTTCTTCGTATTCTCTGATTATACAAAGCCGATGGCACGTCTGTCTTCAATCATGGGCGTACCGTTAACCTTCGTATTTACACACGACAGTATTGGTGTAGGCGAGGATGGACCGACTCATGAGCCGATCGAGCAGCTTGCAATGTGGCGTGCAATGCCGAACTTCCATATGTTCCGTCCGGCAGACGCAACTGAGACAGCAGCTGCATGGTACAGCGCAATTACATCTAAGAGAACACCGACTGCACTGGCACTGACCAGACAGAATCTGCCGCAGATCGAGGGAACCTCAAGAGAGGCATTAAAGGGTGGTTATATTGTACAGGATTCCAAGAAGGCAGTTCCGGATGCGATCATTATCGCTTCTGGTTCCGAGCTGTCTCTTGCTGTAGAGGCAAAGAAGGTTTTAGCAGAGGATGGAATCGACGTTCGTGTCGTATCCATGCCATGTATGGATATCTTCGAGGAGCAGTCTGAGGAGTATAAGGCAAAGGTTCTTCCAAAGAATGTAAGAAAGAGAGTTGCAGTAGAGGCACTTTCTGGATTTGGATGGGATCGTTATGTAGGTCTTGACGGCGATATGATCGGAATGAATCGCTTCGGTGCATCCGCTCCGTACAGCAAACTGTTCCCATACTTCGGATTTACCGTAGAGAACGTAGTAGCAAGAGTAAAGGCACTGTAAAAAATGTAAATAAAAACGCAGCAACTGGGGACGGAATGCGGCACTGTAGTGCCGCATTCCCGTCCTTGTTGGCTATTGTTAGCTGTTTTGTCTTTTTAGAAAGCTGACTTAGCAGTTCTTTGGGAATAGATGCTCGAAAAAGTGAGATGGTCAATTCTCTTAGCGGAATTTGGTTCACTTTTTCGCCTAAGCCTTTTGCACACCTTTTCGCTTTTCGATGATCAAAAGATCCATTTGTAGTGGTTTCTTGCTTAGGTTGTACTCTCGTTTAAATTCGAGATCGCTCTTATTGGAGCGCAGTTCAAGTTCAGCTGCGGCACAGAAAGCAGGATGCCATTGTATTTTTGCACGTTAAAATTTTTTCTTTCAAAAATATTGTAATATCAGAACGGGCGTTTTGCAATATGAAATTTACTGTAATGGGATCGCAGTACATAATCCCAGTGTACCTGTCCCGCTGGCTTCTCTAATTTTAAAAATCATTATACCAGTTTCCATTTTTTTGAAACCTTTCATATCATTTTCCCGACATATATAATAGAGGCACAACTAATAAGTAAATAAATCAATTTAGTTTAGAAAGGATTTTTTATTATGAATGACGAGGATATTATTGATCTGTTTTTTGATCGAAAAGAATCCGCCATTTTTGAAACAGATAATAAATATGGAAATCATTTGTCAAAGCTTGCCATGAGAATTTTAAATTGTCATGAGGATGCCGAAGAATGCAAAAATGATACTTATTTTGAGACCTGGAACACCGTTCCACCCAATCGCCCCACTAATTTTCTTGCCTATTTAATGCGTATCTGTAGGTGTGATGCCTTTGATCGTATTGAATGGCAAAAAGCTAAAAAGCGACACAGCTGTATTGTTGAATTAACCTCAGAAATGAGCGAAACTATTCCTGATACAAAACTTAAAAGTGGAATCGAAGAATGGGAGCTTGGACAAGCGTTATCTGTATTTTTAGAATCACTTTCTGCTCCCAGGCGAATTCTTTTCATGAAACGCTACTGGTTAGGATTGTCGATTCGAGAGCTTTCTAATCAATACGACATACCAGAAAGCAACATCAAAACACAACTTTACCGGACACGGGAATTATTGAAAAAATATCTTAAAAAGGAAGGAGTTTACTATGAATGAATTGATCATGCGCGCGTTATCCTATGTTGATGATCGCTGGATTACAGAAGCTATGAGTGATTATGAAACAGTGAAAATGAAACATTTTTTTCAAAAAGAACGCAGAAAAAAATATCTCTGTACTGCCGTATGTATTGCCGCTGCTGCCTTTATTCTGTCCATTTCTCTTATTTGGTCTATAGTACATAAAAATATGAACAATCATCTGGACAATCATCCTTTACGCCCTACATTGGTGGAAACACAATCAGAATCTGAGTCCTTGCTGGAAACAAAGTTTGAGCCAGAGTCAGAAATTATTACTGAGATGCATTCAGAAACCACAGCGCATCAAATTTATATAAATCGCGATTTTACATCCATCACCTATGGGTATGCAGGCAATACATTTTCAATAAGCGATTCTGCTATGAAAGATTGGCTTTGTTCTGCAATTGAAGCCCTTTCGCTTCAAGAAGCATCTGACGAGGATCTTGCAAACTATGAAAGCTTAACTGGATCGTATCTGATTGAATTTGACAATGGTATCATTTGCGCCTTTACATCACAGTACTTTTATTATTCAAACGGTGCACAAACTGAAGCGCCAAAATTATACCGATTATTGAATTCAGATGATTTCGATACGATTCGCAGACTTGTGGAGGAACTCACACAATGACTCGAATCAAAATATCACACTCAAAAGATAAGCAATTTTTACTATTTGCAATCTTTTTTCTTATTATCAAACTAATTTTAATGAAAGATGTCACTATTTATGCTATTACAACTGCATTTGCCGATGATCAACTAATGGTTCATATCGCTGAAAAGCTGTTACGTCTAAACTGGCTTGGTGGTTACAACCATTATACATTAGCTAAGGGTTGCTTTTCCCATTTTTTCTTGCGGTAGGAAAGTTTTTTCACATTGATTTTATTTCATGTGTACAGATTTTCTATGCACTTTCATGCTACCTATTTTTGAGAGCCATTCGACCAGTGATTTGTTTTCAATGGACGAGTTATCCTTTTTACCTGCTAATGCTTTTTAATCCGATTATGGCATCCTCTGAAGTTATTCAGCGAGTTTACCGAAACAGCATCACACCTGCTCAGGTTCTTCTTGTTTTCGGTGGACAATTTGGCTTTTATTTGCGATATCAATATGGTAAAAAATTTTCCATGAAATGGGCTATTGTGACAACCTGTGGATTTATAAGCCTTTGGTTCAGCAGAGAAGATACCATATGGGTTGTTCCATTTCTTATAGTATCTGCCAGTGTCATCTTTTTGAAAGCAATTATTCATGGATTTTTTCATAATGTCAAATGCAAAAAAAGAGTTCAATACATTATCATTTTACTTCTTCCATTTCTCGCATTACCTGTGTGTCGTCTTCCGATTACGCTGATAAATGGAGTTGTGTACAACAGTTGGACTGACAACGAATTAACCCACGGTGCTTTTCCTAAAGTAATGAAAGCATTATATGCCATTGATATGGAAGAACCTACACCTTACACGTCTATCAGCAGAGAAAAAATCGAAAAAGTGTATGAAATCAGTCCGACACTTGCTTCAATACAAGATTCTCTGGATGCGGTGATGGATTTATATGCGGCTCAATCAGGACGCATCGAAGAAAATAAGAAATACGGGAATGTAGAAAATGGCTGGTTTTTCTGGGCATTGCGTGATGCAGTTCAACTTGAAGGATATTATAAAGATGGGCGAACAGCAGATAGATTTTATCAAGCGATTTATAATGAAATTGAAATAGCTTTTAAAAATGGAAAGTTAAGACAACAAGCCACTATGCCATCTGCTTTGATGCCGCCGTGGCAGTCTGGAATGCTGAGCAGCTTATTAAGTACTATTGTTCAAGCAGATGCTTATGTTTCCTCTGAAAATGAACTTTTCCTGCTAGATCGCATCGCAGTTGATGACGGCAGTGACGGAATTGCCCGTTTTGAGTGGATTACTGGAAGGCATGCAGTGAGAGCAGTCTCAAGTATTGATTCGTATATATATTCTGATTCATCGGCATATATTGATTCAAATTTCTCCTACAGTTTTTTTAACTCGCTGGCTGGAATTTTTCGAATTATTTCAATGCCACTCGCTTTGATTGGAAAAATTTGTTCTCTGATTTTATTGCTTTTGTTTTTTATCAAAAAACAAAATGTATCCATTCTTCTTATGTTATCTGGCATTGCAGGTGGACTTCTATGTTTATATGCTGGAGTTGCCTACAATGAGCTTCGCTCTTGTTCTTCGATTGCTTATATGTATCTTTGTGGTGCATATCCATTGGCTCAGGTATTCTCTATTCTTGCAATTATCGCTGTCGTGCAAACACTGATTGCTTTTAAGACTATTAATTTAATAAAAATGGAATAGAAGAATACATAAATATTCAAGAGGCAAAGCAGAAAATAGCAAAATAATTGTCCTAAAAAAAATAAAACAGAAAGGCATACGATTTAAATGGATAAAATTGCTGTACTAATTCCATGCTACAACGAAAGCATGACCATACAAAAAGTAGTAACTGATTTTAAGATGGCTCTTCCTGATGCCAAAATCTATGTATACGATAATAATTCTAGTGACAATACTGCTTTGCTTGCATCACAGGCAGGAGCAATTGTCCGCCATGAGCCTCAGCAAGGAAAAGGAAATGTTGTCCGACGCATGTTTCAAGAAATTGACGCACACTGCTATATTTTAACGGATGGTGATGATACATACCCAGCACAGGCAGGTTTACAAATGGCTGATATGGTATTAAGTCAGCACATAGATATGGTAATTGGAGATCGCCTGTCTTCTACCTATTTTCAGGAAAATAAGCGGCTTTTCCACAATGCAGGAAATATTTTTGTGCGAAGTACAATTAACCGACTTTTTCATAGTAATATAAAGGATATCATGACTGGATATCGCGCTTTCAGCTATCGTTTTGTCAAGACCTTCCCTGTGCTGTCTCAAAAATTTGAAATTGAAACAGAGATGAGCATTCACGCGATTGACAAACACCTGCAAATCGAAAATCTAGCAATTGACTATAAAGATCGCCCTACTGGCAGTGAGTCAAAATTAAATACTTACTTCGATGGTTTTCGTATTTTAAAGACGATTCTAAATTTGTACCATGTGTATCGTCCTCTTGCCTTCTTCGGGGCAATTAGCTGCTTCCTTTCAATCATTGGATGCATTTTAATGGTTCCCGTGTTAAAGACTTACTTTTTAACAGGACTTGTTCCGCGTTTTCCAACCCTTATCGTAAGCGGATATTTGCTAATTGCCGCTTTGCAGCTCTTTTGTGTCGGTCTCACACTACAAACAATCTTGAAAAAAAATCGTCAGGATTTTGAACTTGAACTGTATCGGGTTATGGAACAGGAGAAACGCACTATTATGTAATTTATACAATAGTATATAATCTGTGTTACAGATTTATATAAAACTTATTTCACAAGGAGGAAGAACATGAAAAAATTTCTTAAGAAGGGACTTTTGAATTTATTATTAACTATATTTTTCATAAGTCTTAGCAACACATCAACATCCTACGCTGCTGAATCCACCCAGCCAATCCTAATTGCGACTGATATTGTACCAGATGCAGCATTCACCACCGCAATAGAGTTTGCTCCTAGTTATATTTAAACATTTTTAGGCGCATCTAATATAACCAATGTACATTGCTCTGAAGGAATCTCCTGTTCTATTGGAAACGGTTATTATGTATACACAGATCAAGATGGTGTTCTTCAAAGAAGCGATATAATTGATTTCCCGATTATCCAAAATAATAAGGTTGTATTAATTATTCATGTATTTGAAACGGCACAAGGTTGGGGTAGCACCGCTTCATACGCATACAGTGATATGTTAAACCAATTTTATGGAAGTGGACAAATTTATCAGGTTATTTCATATTCAGAAGACGCTGACTGTATACTAGTTCCAGTTACAGAACGGTGCTTATTAACAACTGTTATACCAATTCCTTATGATATATCTTATGATACTTCAAGATCTTTAGGTACTTTTTATTCTAACATTTCTCCTATTGTCACTTATGCGAATGGTTTTTCAATAAATGACCCAACGTATAAAATATTGAACATGGATTATTGTCTAGTCTTACAAAATGATGAAACAGGGAAGCAGCGTGGACTTTGTTGGGCTGCAACATGTGCTACAATGATTCGTTACAGCACAGGAAATCGTTCTATTGAATCATTTCAAATTGCAAATGAAATGGGAATTGGATATGATGTGGGTGCTGATATCTTCACAATGCGACAAGTTCTTATTAATCATGGATGTACCATTCAATATCAAGCCTTAAATAGAAAGGCAATATCTATTACTGAGGTTATGCATAATATTAATAATCAATATCCTCTAGCAATGGTAGGGACTAGATATAATAATGGTTATCCAATTGCTGGACATGCAGTCACTATTATTGGATATAATGGTTCCAATCTTATTTATTGGAATTCAGCTAGTGGCCAAATGACAGTAGCAGCATTTTCTGCTAGTTCAACAAATTTCACTACTGGTTCTCTAGTTTATAACTGGGATCGCAGTATATTAATCCCATTGCCATAATATATTAATTTGTAAGCCAGCGGGACGGTAAAAAAGCCAGTGTACCTGTCCCACTGGCTGGCCGAAGAAGGCGCTACAGGCTCACCTAAAATTATTTTAAGAACAGCATATAGAGCAGGAATGATTAAAAATGAAGACGCTTGGTTAAGGGCATTGCAAGAACGAAATAATGTAACGCACTCTTATAATGAAAAAATTGCGCTTGGGATTGTTCGTCAGGCAAAAGCCATTTTTTATGATTTATTTGTTCAGCTTAAGGATGAGATTGATAAAAATTGGCTGTGAAAAAATGAAATTAGGTATTGACAGAAAAAAAGAGGCGTGATATAGTAATTTGCAAATGAAATGCAAATTAAAATGCAAACCTAAGAGGGAGGCAGAATAATTGGCAAAATATAGTACCAGACAAAGAGATATTTTATTATCTTATTTGGAAGCACATGCAGATGAACAGATGTCGATTCAAAAGATCGCATCTGATCTGGAAGAACAGAAAGTTAGTTCAAGTGCAGTGTATCGAAATCTGTTTGAGCTGGAAAAAGAAAACCGGGTAAAAAGATGTATCCGGGATAATTCAAGAGAGGTGCTTTATCAGTATATTGATTTGCCAGAGTGCAGGTCAAGTCTGCATTTGATGTGTCGTGTCTGTGGAAGGATGTTTCATCTTGAACCAGAACAGACAAATAAGCTTGTGGAGCATGTTGAGAAAGCACAGGGCTTTGTGATTGATAAGTCTGAGACTATTTTATATGGTGTCTGCAAGGATTGCAGATAGTAGTCGCAATAATTTTTAATGATGAGAGAAGGAGGAAAGCACGATGAAGCAAAGAAGAAGTGTATTGTCATTAGCTGCGGTATTTGTCGTAATTTTTGTCGTGCTTATCTCTTCATTTTTTGTTGCAGCAGAAACAAATCATGACTGTACCGGAGAGGACTGTCCGATTTGTTATGAGATCAGCGTATGCCAGGAGACGGTCAGAAAGCTGACATTTGCTTGTGCAGTATTTGCTGCAATTTTATTGTTATCAGTTTGTATTGTATTGCCGGTGGCTCAGAGCAGACCGGCTGTTTGCCATACATTAATTTCTCTGAAGGTGAAGCTTTCGGATTAAAAAAATAAGACAAGAAAAAGTTGCGTTTAAAGGATTGCATTTTTGCAATAAGCAGAGTGCAATTCTGAGTGCTGTATTCAAAAAAATGGAAATATAGAATATAGGATTCAGCGTGAGTACAGCAGTATTTATTTCGTCTTATTTATTTTAATTCGGAGGTTTTTTTGTTATGAGAAAAAATAGAAATTTTAAGAAATTTAATATCGTATTGGCAGCACTGACAAGTGCAGTAACCGTAGCAGGAGCGTGTGCACCGGCATTTGCAGAGACAACAGGAGCATCAGAGGAGTCTGATAAGCTTAGCATTGTGACAACGATTTTCCCAGAGTATGATTGGGTGAGGGAAATTTTAGGCGATCAGGCCGACAGCGCAGACTTGACAATGCTGCTTGACAACGGTGTGGATCTTCACAGCTACCAGCCGACAGCAGATGATATCATTAAGATTTCGGAGTGTGATCTTTTCTTGTATGTGGGCGGTGAGTCAGATGCTTGGGTAGAGGATGCGCTGAAGGAATCTCAGAATAAGGATCAGAAGGTAATCAATCTTCTTGACGTATTAAAGGATACAATTAAGACAGAAGAGGCAATGCCTGGTATGCAGGCGGAGGAAGGTCATAATCATGGCTATTCTCATTTTGCAGATGAGGACGTAGAAGATCGTGAGCTTAGTGACTGGAGCGGCGAGTGGCAGTCCGTTTATCCGTATCTTGAGAATAGCGATCTGGACGAGGTAATGGATCGCAAGGCTGAGAATGGTGATAAGACAGCTGAGGAATATAAGTCTTACTATGAGACTGGCTATAAGACTGATGTGGAAAAAATTACAATTGACGGTGAAAACGGAATAATGGAATTTACCAAGAATGGAGTCGCTGCAAAGGGAACTTACGAGTATAAGGGTTATCAGATCTATGATTATGAGTCTGGAAGCCGTGGTGTGAGATATTTCTTTGAGAAGACAGATGGTGATGATGCTGCACCAAAATATGTACAGTTTAGTGATCATGGCATTGCACCTGGAGCAGCAGAACATTTTCATATTTATGCAGGAAACGATAGTTTTGATGCATTATCTGAGGAAATGGAAAATTGGCCAACCTATTACCCGGCTGAGATGACAGGCGAAGAAATACGAGAAGATATGTTAGAGCATGAGGAAAAGGAATACGATGAACACGTATGGCTTTCCTTAAAGAATGCAGAGATTATCTGCCAGTCTATTGCAGATACACTTGGTGAGATTGATCCAGAAAATAAGGATACATATGAGGCAAATGTGGCAGCATATATCGAGGAACTGGCAGGGCTTGACGTACAGTATCAGGATACCGTAGATACTGCATCAAGAAAGACAGTTTTGTTTGGAGATCGTTTCCCGTTCCGCTACATGGTAGATGATTATGGCCTTAATTACTATGCTGCATTTGCAGGCTGCTCAGCAGAGAGTGAGGCAAGCTTTGAGACCATTTCGTTCTTAGCAAAGAAGGTAGATGAACTGCAGCTTCCATGCATCCTGACAATTGAAGGCGAGCAGCATAAGATTGCAGAGACTATTAAGGCAAACACACAGAATCAGGATCAGGAGATTTTGACAATGAAATCCATGCAGTCTGTTACCTCAGAGGATGTACAAAACGGTGCAAACTACTTTTCTATTATGGAAGAGAATCTGAACGTGCTTAAACAGGCATTGAATTAAGGAAGGAGGAACATGAAATGGCGCAGCTTATCTGTCATCATCTCTCTGTTGGATATGATTCAAAGGCCGTTTTAACAGATTTAAATTTTGAAGTTAATGAGCAGGATTATTTGTGCATTGTCGGAGAAAACGGTGCCGGCAAGAGTACACTTATGAAGACCATTCTTGGACTGCAAAAGCCCGTGGAAGGCCGGATTATGGTGGGAGATGGGCTGGCGCAAAATGAGATCGGATATCTTCCGCAGCAAAAGGCAAGTCAGAAGGATTTCCCGGCATCCGTGAGAGAAATTGTTCTCTCCGGCTGCCAGGGCCGCTGCGGTCTTCGACCTTTTTATAATACACAGGAAAAAGAATTGGCAGAAGATGCCATGGAGCGAATGCAAATCACTGATTTGGCAAGGAGATGTTATCGTGAGCTTTCAGGCGGTCAGCAGCAGCGCGTGCTGCTTGCCAGAGCACTTTGTGCAACACAGAAAATGTTATTAGTGGATGAACCAGTTTCTGGACTGGATCCAAAGGCGACAGCTCAGATGTATGAGCTGCTTGAAGAGCTAAATGAAATTGATGGTATTACGATTATTATGATTTCCCATGATATTGCATCTGCTATGAAATATGCCAGCCATATTTTGAGAGTAGGAAAACATACCTTTTTTGGAACGAGAGATGAATACTTAGAGGAATACCGCAGAAGGAAAGCATATAGAAGAATGATACAAAAAAGGGAAGCACAGAAAGAGGAAGGTGAGTGGCAGTGATGGGTTTTAATGCAATTTTGGGAAAAATTAGTTTTATTGGGCAGTATCCATTTGTGCGCTATGCGCTTGTGGTAGGTGTGCTTATCGCTCTGTGTTCCTCGCTTCTTGGTGTTACTCTTGTGCTCAGACGTTTTTCATTCATTGGAGATGGTCTTTCCCATGTAGCATTTGGAGCAATGACAATCGCAACGGTGTTAAAAATGACTGAGAAAATGCCTCTTATTATGGGAATTACAATTGTAAGTGCTGTGCTGCTGCTTCGAACTGGACAGAACACAAAAATCAAGGGAGATGCCATGATGGCAATGATTTCAGTTGGCGCACTTGCAATAGGCTACTTGATTATGAATCTCTTCTCAACAGCGGCAAATTTATCTGGTGATGTTTGCAGTACATTGTTTGGTTCGACTTCAATTTTAACATTAACAAAGGGTGAGGTTTGGTTTTGCACGGCAATGTCCGCTATTGTAGTAGTCATCTTTATCCTTTTTTATAATAAAATTTTTGCAATTACATTTGATGAGGATTTTTCAAGAACAGCCGGAACAAAGGCTGGTTTTTATAATTTAATGTTAGCGATTATCATAGCAGTGGTGATTGTGCTTGCGATGAACCTTGTCGGCTCTCTGTTGATCTCAGCGCTTGTCATTTTTCCGGCAGTTTCGGCAATGTGTATTTTTAAGAATTTCCGCAGTGTTACGATATGCGCTGCGGTATTGTCTGTTACCTGTGCGGCGATTGGTATTCTTGTTTCTGTTTTGGCAGGCACACCAGTTGGATCCACAATTGTGGCGGTTCAAATTGTTGTATTTTTTGTATTTCGAATCAGTGGAAAACTTGCAGGAGGCAGAGTGGCATGAAAAAAAGAAAATATGTGATACTTGGTGTGATGGCAGCTTTTTCCATAACGGGCTGCAGTACACCCGATACAAGTCAGACACTGCCAGAGCGCTTAAATGAAATTTGGCAGTCTCAGCAGTCGCAGGCTGAGACTGGGGCGACACAGCAATCTCAGATAGAAGAGATACAAACGCAAGATGCGCCACAGGAAGGGACAATTGCGCAGCCAGTGCCACCGCAACAAGAAGCAACTTCACAGACACAGACCTCACAGCAAACTACAGCAACAGAGTTTGACTACGATCTTACGCAGATGAGCAGCACCATCGTATACTCGCAGATCACTGATATGACGATGGTTCCAGAGGAATACGCAGGAAAAACCATAAAAATGGAAGGAAGGTTTGAAATATACGGAGATCCAGATAAAGAAGATCCGTACCTGGGATGTATTGTCAATGATGCAACCGCCTGCTGCTCAGTAGGTCTTCGATTTGTGCTGACAGATGACTATACATCTGCTGATTTTCCGTTAAATGGTTCTGATATTATTATTACAGGAGTCTTTGAAACGTATGAATATCAGGGCTGTACGTTTGGAGAAGTGCAGAATGCACAGATGACGGTAATATCAGAAGGTCCAGAAGCAGCGGGGTGAATGCAGGCTAAGAATTGTCTCTGTCTCCAGTGGAAAAACTACCAAAATGCCGAAAATAGTCCATTTTATTTTTCTTATATATGTTTTAAAATGCAGATAGAAAACTCTATTAAATGAAAATATGAAAAATGTTCAGGAGGCAGTGACAATGCAGAAAACAGCAGATGAGGTTACGGTAAAGCAGGTTCACATTAAAGATGATTTCTGGTCTGAAATCCAGAATCGCATCATCAATGTGGTTATCCCATTTCAAGAGCGCGTCCTAAATGATGAAGTAGAGGGCGTTGCAAAGAGCCATGCAATCGAAAATTTCCGAATTGCGGCAGGTATTCATACCGGAGAGTTTTATGGAATGGTTTTTCAGGACAGTGATGTGGCAAAGTGGCTTGAAGGCGTTGCCTACTCATTGACAGTTAAGCCAGATGCGGCACTTGAAAAGCGCGCAGATGAGATTATCGATATTATTGAAAAGGCACAGCAGCCAGATGGATATCTGAACACCTATTTTACAATTAAGGAGCCAGAGCATCGTTGGCAGAATCTGCAGGAATGTCATGAACTTTATTGCGCAGGTCATATGATGGAAGCGGCAGTGGCCTATTATCAGGCGACTGGAAAAGATAAGCTGCTTCATGTAATGGAAAGAATGGCAGACCATATTATTAGCCGTTTTGGAGAAGGCAAGGAACGAGGCATTCCAGGTCATCAGGAGGTTGAGATCGGTCTGATGAAGCTGTATCGTGTGACTGGAAAGGAAAAATATAAGGATATGGCGCGTTTCTTCCTTGAAGAGCGTGGCAAAAATCCAAATTATTTTTATGAGGAAAAGCAAAAAAGAGGATGGATTCATTTTGGTCAGTATGGAATGGATCCACTTGATACAAAGTATGCACAAGTATATAAGCCAATTTATGAGCAGGATAAAGCGGTCGGCCATGCAGTGCGTGCTACTTATATGTACACAGCAATGGCAGACTTGGCAGGTGAGGATAATGATGAAAAATTATATCAGGCCTGCAAGCGTTTATGGAACAATATTGTCAACCAGAGAATGTATCTGACCGGTGGAATTGGTTCTACTACAGATGGTGAGGCATTCTCAGAGGATTATGACCTGCCAAATGATATGGCATATGCAGAAACCTGTGCATCAATTGCAATGGTATTTTTTGCAAAGCGTATGCTAAATATTGAGCCGGATGGAATTTATGCAGATATCATGGAGAGAGAGCTGTATAATGGCACGATTAGCGGCATTCAGTTAGATGGAAAGCGTTACTTCTATGTCAATCCGTTAGAGGTGCAGCCAGGTATTTCTGGTAAGGTGTTTGGATATCGCCATGTACTCCCAGAGCGTCCCGGTTGGTATGAGTGTGCTTGCTGTCCGACCAATCTGGTTCGCCTGATGACTTCTCTTTCTGCTTATGCATGGAGCGAAGGAAAAGACACCATTTATTCACACCTGTTCATGGGACAGGAGGCAGATCTTGGAAAGGCAAAAATTCAAGTAGAAAGCCAATATCCGTGGGAGGGCAAGGTGGTTTATCACATTGAGCCAAAGCAGAATGAATTTACAGTGGCAATTCACATCCCTGGATATATAAAACAAAAGGAACATCATTTGAAAGTAACTGTTAACGGGGAGTCAGTCTGCATAGCATGTGCACTTCGAAAAGGCTATTTGTATTTGAATCAAATCTGGAAAGATGGCGATACAGTAGAGATTACCTTTGATATGCCAGTCAGAGAAGTATTTGCGAATAGTAAGGTACGAGATGACGAAGGCTGTGTGGCATTGATGAGGGGCCCGGTTGTTTATTGCTTTGAGGGTGTGGACAATGACGGGGATGTTCAGAGCTTGCGAATTCCAGAAAATGTAGTGGCAGAGGCTGTTTTGTGTGAAGAAGGAAAATTGGCTGGAATGATGCTGCTGAATGTAAAAGGCTACCGTATCCATACAAGTGAAACACTTTACAGCGAAGAACGTCCTACAAAAGAAAAAGAAACACTTACGGCAATTCCATATTATGCATGGGCAAACAGAGGTGAAAATCAGATGCGTGTGTGGATGCATGGGTTGAACGAAAATTAAAAAAGAATCCCCGATTATGCAAACTTTGCGCTTTGGTATGCTCCCCGTCAAGAGGACAATAAAAAATAATAAATTTTTGTATCGTCAGCCATGTTATGGCTGGCGATATTTTATGCTGCTTTTGTATATTGCTCATGATATT
>QUFP01000004.1 GCA_003478935.1 Firmicutes bacterium AF25-13AC | reverse complement strand
TACATAGATTACTACAACAACCAACGACTTCAAAGGAAACTGCATGTAATGACACCAATGAAATATCATGAGCAATATACAAAAGCAGCATAAAATATCGCCAGCCATAACATGGCTGACGATACAAAAATTTATTATTTTTTATTGTCCTCTTGACGGGGAGCATACCACTGGCATGGATGTGCCAGGCGGGGGATTTTTTTATAATTTTTACTTCGAGAAAATCATAGCGAATAATGCTTCGCATTTGGAATATTTCCCTTGTACATCGACATCGCCTTGTAGATACGTCCGGCAAGTGCCATGCCAAGAAGAGAGGTAATAACCACGACTGCGAGGGAACCGCAGGCTTCGCCGACGGAAATGGAGCCAAGAAGCAGGTGGCTCGGTGAAACAAGGATTGATGTAAATGGAATCCAGTCGAGGATGCCGACAGAACCCATCGAATCAAAGTTTCCGGAGAAGCTGCCCGTACCGAGTGTTGCAAAGAAGCTAAGCAGCAGGACAATAACGAAGATACCGTTTGTCATGCTTAGGTCTTCCTGCTTGGAAGCGATTGCACCGCCAATTGAGGCGATTGCAAGGTAGAGAAGCAGGCCAGCTGCTAAGTAGAGTAAGAAAAATAGGATGTTGACCGGTGTAAAGATGCTTGAGAGCAGTCCCATATGACCAAACATCTGGATGAGCGGCATGGTGGTATCTGGATTGATTGTTTTTACTGCCCAGATACCGGCTGCAAAGCCGCCCCACAGTCCGATTACCCACAGTGCAATTTGAATGACACAGGTAAATGCCTGTGCAAGTACTTTTCCGATGACCATTGCCTCTGGCTTTACAGATACAAGCATCGTATCCATAAGCTTAGAGGATTTTTCTAGTACAACACAGTTTGCGGTGCCCTGTCCATAAAACAGGATCAAGAAATACAGAAGCATGATGTTTACATATGGAAGCATGTAACCTAAGACGTTTTTAACGGTAGCATCTGCATTCTGCTCGGAGTTGGCATCGTCGCCGCTTACAAGTGTGTCTGTGCCGTTCTGGCTCTCATAATAGGAATATTTATAGCTGATGCCGCCCAGAGCCGTGAGATCACTGATCGATGCCCCTGATTTGGCTACGGCAAAGACGGAGAACATCTGGCTTAAAAAGTCGCTGTAGTCATCGGCATCGTCCATGGAGAGGGCAGATGCTTCTGGCAGGATTACGCTTGTGTGAAAGCCATCCTCGTCGGAGGTGACAACGACAACCAGTGCATTGCCAGTATCAGTTTCGGCAGCGGCGAGTGCATCCTCGTCGGTGTCAAAGCTGTGATAGGAAATGGAAGCGAAGGTTTCGTTGCTGGATGATTTTGCAATCATATTGAAAACGGAAAAGTCGAATGCATTTCCATCGGTTAGGTCGGCTGTATATACGTCGGAAATGACGGCGCTTGGTGTGTCACTTTTTTGAGTGAATTCCAAGAAAGACATAATTCCGAGCGGGAGCGCAAAGCATAACAGCATGACAATAAGTGTCGCTGTCTTCCAGCCCTTTGTGAGGCGGTGGCGCACAGTAAAGCCAAAGACCTTCTTTAGTCCGTTCAAAAAGGATTTCATAATGTAGCGCCCTCCTTTTTCTATTTTTAAAAATTTGAAACAGCTGAGAAATTCCCATGTGGCTGCCGCGGTACAGCAAAAGATCGCGGTATACCTTTGCACAGAATATGCTCAGTGCAACAAGAATGATTGCCTGAATAACCCAAGAAAGAATCAGGACAATCAGTGAAATATTTCCGCACACATACGAAACTGGTGCGCAGAATACGCTGATGACCGGGCAAAGGGAAAGCACGGCTGCGGCAACTGCGTTGCTGGAGATAATCGGTGTGAAGCAGGATACGATGTAACCAACCATAATAAGGAGCGTTACAATCATGATCGCTGGCTCAGACTGTTCCATTGTATTGCAGCAGGTTCCGATCAGACCGGACAGAACTGCATAGGTCGCAAATGCGAGAAGCAGTGAGATCAGTGCAATTACAATGGTGCCCCAGTTTAGATTCAGCTGTGAGAGATCAATGCCCATCTGAGAAAGTGTGGTGCTAAGACTTGCCATCTGAAGATACTCGACACTGATTTCATAGGAAAGAACAAATCCGATTGCCATCATCGCGATCATGATTAACACATAGGTCATGACAGCCAGAATCTTTCCAAGTAAAAGTGCGAGTGGGGAAACGCTTACCATCAGCAGTTCAATCAGCTTGGAATCCTTTTCGGTGACGATGCAGCGAATGATAAAGCTTGCAGAAAGCAGACACAAGATCATAACTACGATCGAATAGCCGTACTGGATGGCAAAGTTGGCATCAAAGCCAATACTTTCTGTGCCATTTTTCTGATCAAGGTAGTCAGCGGCGCTCATGCTGTCCACATCGTAGGAATTTTGTGTGGACAGGCCAAGTGAAGCAAATCGCTCCGATGTCATCTGGGAGGAAATCGCGTTCAGAAGTGATTCAAGATCCTCTGTTTTGAGGGAGCTGTTTTCTGCGATATGGCTCTCTACGGTGCAGGCACCGCTCTTATCTGGTGCGCTGATATAAACGTAGACATCAGCGTCGCCTAAATGATCGGCATAGGAAGTTTTGTCAAACTCAGCGGTTTCAAATGAAACAGATGAAAAAGCAGCATTTTGAGCCGTCAATGCATCAAAATCAAGTTCGGTTCCACTCTCATTTGTCACATAAGCTGTTTGAATTGGGCTTATTGAAACACTATTTCCGGTAAGGTTTTGAAGCGGAAGTGAAATAAGCACCATTACAAATAAAATCACCATAGAAACAATATTTGATTTGCTTTTCATGGTCTGACTAAGTGTAAATGAATATACGCTTTTCAGTCCACGAAGATTGTCATTATTCTTCATGTGCCTCACCTACCTTACTTACAAAGATCTCATGCAGAGACGGTTCGCGAAGATTAAAGGTAACGATTGTGATTCCTGCCTGAATAAGTGTGCCAAGCAGTGCATTTGCCTGCGCTTCACCAGTTACCTTCAAATGATATTCGCCTGCTAACTCAGAGAGAATCGAAATACCGGCATCATGGATATATGAGGTGATATCGGATTCTGTCTTTAGAAACAGGTGAACACGTCCATAACTTTTCTTGATCGTATTTAAGTTACCAGAAAGAATCGTTTTACTGTGATCAAGTATTGTCAGGTCAGTACAAAACTCCTCAATGGTGGACATTTGATGGTCAGACATAATCAGATATTTGCCCTTATTTATCTGCTCGTGAATGATATCCTTAAACAAATCAGTATTGACAGGATCAAGACCAGAAAGCGGCTCATCAAGAATAAGAAGCTCCGGGTCAGAAATAAGAGCTGCAATCATCTGAATTTTTTGCTGATTTCCTTTTGAAAGCTGATCAGCTGTCTTTGGTGCAATGCGCTTTTTTCTCTGATTACTGCTTCCAAATAAGCCTTTTTTCTTTGGTGAAGCTTCCTCATGCATGCGCGCCTTTTTTGCCTGAATATCAGCATATTCCTGCGGATAAAGATATTCAATAATATCAAAGCGCTCTGCCCAGTAGTGGATTCGCTTTTTTGCTTCAGAAGCTGATACACCGCGCAGGGCGGCAAAATACATAAGCTGATCCATAATAGTATATTTAGGATATAAACCGCGCTCCTCTGCAAGATATCCTACATTGCAGGTATTTATATCAAGCGGCTTTCCATTCCATGTGACAGTTCCGCTGTCACGTGAGAGCATGCCAAGCATCATGCGGATAGAAGTAGTTTTTCCTGCTCCGTTTGTTCCAAGAAGTGCATAGACACCCGGACGATTCATCTCAAAGCTTAAGTGATCAACAACGGTCCGCGTTCCGTATTTTTTTGAAAGATCTTGTACAACTAAACTCATAATTCCTCCTCTTAAACTCATGTATTTAATTTTTCAGTGGGTAATGCCATAATAGCACACAAAATGGAGCAAGAAAGGAAATAGCAAAATTGAGGTATGTTTTTGTAATCGTTAAGTCAGTTATGGCATAGCCCTAAGGTGAATGGCTTTCGTAACATAGCTTTGTGAATCGTAACAGTAAAGTTATGTGTGTAGTCAAAATCCGACATTATAATTGCTGTACATGCTCGCAAAGTTATGCTATACTGAGAAAATAAAAAGCAATCCATGTGATGCAAAAATGTTGAAGGAGGAGCATTATGTTTGGCAGGCTTTTGTCATTTGAACCAGATGCCACAGGCGTAACGGTAAAGTTTGAACATAAAGAGGGAAGAATTTCATTTATTACAGACCGCATTGTACGAGTATATAGCTCGATGGAAGAAAAGCACAGACCATCAAGGGCAGTTGTGCAGGAACCAAAGAAGGTTGATTTTCAGGCGCGTCAGCAAAAAGAGTTTATTACAATTAAAACAAAGAAGCTTCTTGTTCGTGTCAGAGATGAGTTTCAGGTTGATTTTCTGACACCAGATGGCCGAATGATTTCAGAGCAGAGTGTGCGCTCAGAGAATACGCAGACCATCACAAAAGAGCAGGCAGAGCTTTTGGCAAAAGAGGGACATTCTCTTCCAAAAGAAAAAGAAGCGCATAAATTTGAAGTTGTGCGTATGCTTCATCCAAAGGAGCATATCTATGGACTTGGAGATAAGACGGGCTTTCTTGATAAAAGAGGCTATGCTTATGAAATGTGGAACAGCGATATTCCAGATACGCATGCAGACTTTTTCCCAAGTCTTTATAAGTCTGTTCCGTTCTTTATTTCAATGCGTCCTCATTTTACATATGGAATTTTTCTTGACAATACGTCAAAATCCTATTTTGATATGGGAAAGGAAGATGCAGAGAGCTATTATTTTGCAGCAGACGGCGGCGATTTAGACTACTATTTTATCGCAGGCGAGACGATGCGCGATATCGTAGGTGCCTACACAGGGCTGACAGGACGCACCGCTCTTCCGCAGAAGTGGACGCTTGGATATCATCAGTCACGCTGGGGCTATATTACCGAGGAAGACATCATGGATGTCGCAGAAAAGATGAGAGCATGCCGCATTCCGTGCGATTCCATTCATTTTGACATCGACTATATGGATTCCTTCAAGGTCTTTACTTGGAACAAAAAGAACTATAAGGACCCGAAAAAGACCTTACAGAAACTGACTGAAATGGGATACAAGCCAGTTACGATCATTGATCCGGGTGTCAAAAAGGAAGATGGCTACAGTGTTTACGAGGAAGGAATTAAGAACGGCTATTTTGCATTCTCAGCAGAGAATGAGCTTTATGTAAACGAGGTGTGGCCAGGTGATTCTGTTTTCCCAAGCTTTACTAATCCAAAGGTACGCAGCTGGTGGGCAGACAAGCAGAAATTTTTAATTGATATGGGTGTTCGCGGTGTTTGGAACGACATGAACGAGCCGGCGAGCTTTAAAGGTCCGCTGCCTGATGATGTACAATTTGCAGATGAGGACGATACAGCAATTCTTCATAAGGATGCACATAACATCTATGGTCACTGTATGGCAATGGCAACAAAGGATGGATGGTTAAAATATGATGGCCGCAGACCATTTATAATCACACGTGCAGCCTATGCCGGAACGCAGCGTTATTCTCTTGTTTGGACGGGAGACAATCAGAGTATCTGGGCACATTTACAGATGGCAATTCCACAGCTTTGTAATCTTGGCCTTTCCGGATTTTCCTATGCAGGAACAGATGTCGGAGGCTTTGGTGCAGATACAACAAAGGAACTATTGGCTCGTTGGGTTCAGGTGGGATGTTTATCACCGTTTTTTAGAAACCATAGTGCACAGGGCACGAGAAGACAGGAGCCGTGGCAGTTTGATAAGGAGCTTTTAGAGATTTACCGCAAGTACGTAGAGCTTCGTTATCGTCTGCTTCCATATATCTACGACTGCTTCTTTGAAAGTGAGCAGACAGGTCTTCCGATTATGCGTCCTCTTATGTTAAATTTTGAAAAGGATGCAGAAACTTACGAAATAAATGATGAGTTTATGGTAGGTGAGTGGCTGCTTGCTGCTCCAGTTGTAACACAGGGAACAACTATGCGTCTTGTCTATCTGCCAGAGGGTGCGATGTGGTACGATTTCTGGACGGGAGAAAAGTACAAAGGCGGTCAGTATATCACAAAGAAAGCGCCACTCGATACTATGCCTTTATTTGTTCGCGCAGGTGCAGTCCTTCCGATCTATCCTTTAATGCAGTATGTTGGTGAAAAGGAAGTGGAAGACTTGACACTTGCGGTTTACCCAGGCATTGGAAATTATATTCATTATCAGGACGATGGTGAGAGCTTCGCCTATAAAAAAGGTGGCTACAATGCATATGTATTCTCACAAAATAATGGTCGTCTGCAGATTAAAGATGCAGTAAAGAATTACGAAAAGCCATATAAGGGCTTCTATGTTAAGATCTGCCGTGATGGTGTGACGGCTCTGTCCGACGTGTCAGGTGAGTATCTGAAACACGAAGAGTGATCTTGCTAACATTGTAAAGTAAATGCCCCACGAGGTAGAAAAACCTTGTGGGGCATTATTTGTAGTGGGCGTTGAGGTGAACTGCTTTACGAGGGGCGCCCGTGCAAAGCGCCCTCCAATAAACTATCGGGTAGCCAATAGTGATAAGCCACAGCTTTCTTTTTTTTTTTGAAAAAATCGTGCAATTTGTTCTTGACATCTAATTGAGGTTTGAGTATACTAATTGTCGATAGGAAATGATAAATGTTATCAAGAACTATGGAAGATCTATTTTATGAGGTCATGTAGGTGGATTTTCCAGGTATACTATAAGAAAGAGAGGTATGTGCTATGCCATTATCTATGGCTCCAGAGGGCAAGGAGAGTGTAATCCGTAAAATAGGCGGCAAGGAAGAGACCAGACTGTTTTTAGAAAGACTGGGCTTTGTTGTTGGTGCTATTGTTACTGTTGTCTCTGAGATTCAGGGAAATCTGATTGTCAATGTAAAGGACTCAAGAGTTGCGATTGGCAAGGACATGGCCAGCAAAATCTTAGTTTCCTGAGAGGAGAAATTTTGTGAGCCTAAGTGAAGCTTTGGATCACGGAAAGGGGTATCAATATGAAAACACTGAAAGATGTAAGCATTGGCCAGACAGTAAAGGTTAAGAAGCTGACTGGCGAGGGTCCGGTAAAGCGCCGTATCATGGATATGGGAATTACCAAGGGCGTTGAGATCTACGTAAGAAAGGTAGCTCCGCTTGGTGATCCGGTAGAGGTAACCGTAAGAGGATATGAGTTATCACTGCGTAAGGCTGACGCTGAGATAATCGAGGTCGAGTAACTATTTTTTTACCCATGGGTTAGCTAGTTCTAATTTTAATAAGGGCTAACGATTCAAGATAAGGGTGAACAAAACAAAATAAGCCTATACCAAATAAAATAAGTCGAGGCAAAACAAAGTAAGCATTAAAAAAGGTGAGAAAACAGGAGGTTTGTAATGTCAATTAAGATTGCATTAGCAGGTAATCCCAACTGTGGTAAAACAACACTTTTTAACGCACTTACCGGTTCTAATCAGTTTGTAGGAAACTGGCCGGGCGTTACAGTTGAGAAGAAGGAAGGTAAGCTTAAGTGGGACAAGGAAGTTACCATCATGGACCTTCCAGGTATTTATTCTTTATCCCCATATACACTTGAGGAAGTAGTAGCAAGAAACTATCTGATCACAGATAGACCGGATGCGATTTTAAATATCGTAGATGGTACCAATATCGAGAGAAACCTGTATCTGTCCACACAGATCATGGAGCTTGGTATTCCAGTTGTCATGGCAATCAATATGATGGATCTGGTTCGAAAGAGCGGAGATAAGATCAATGTTGATAAGCTCTCTAAGAAGCTTGGCTGCCCAGTTGTAGAGATTTCTGCATTGAAGGGTGACGGAATCAAGGAAGCAGCAAACAAGGCTGTTGAGCTTGCAAAGAAGAAGGCATTGACAAAGCCGGTACACGAGTTCTCAAAGGATGCTGAGGAGATCATTGCAGCAGTTGAGAGTAAGCTTACTGGTATCAAGGATGAGCAGAAGAGATTCTTCGCAATCAAGCTTCTTGAGAAGGATGATAAGATTGCAGCTCAGATGAAGTCCGTTCCAGATGTTTCTGATGAGATCAGACGCATGGAGGATACATTTGATGATGATACGGAGAGTATTATCACAAATGAGCGTTATACATACATTTCTTCGATTATCGGAGATTGCTGTCAGAAGGCAGGCAGCGGCAAGAAATTGACCCTTTCTGACAAGATTGACCGTATTGTAACAAACCGCTTCTTGGCTCTTCCAATTTTTGCGATTGTCATGTATATTGTGTATTATGTATCAGTAACAACAGTTGGAACCATCGCAACTGACTGGGCAAATGACGGAGTATTTGGCGATGGTTGGTATCTGGCAGGAATTGGCCGCAGTGCATATGAAGAAGATGCTGGTGAGTATGGCGATGCAGAGACCATTATCAATGCATTTGTTGACGAGTCTGGTGACGAGGATCTGGCAGCAGCAGTTGATGCTGAGTCAGAAGATTACGATCCAGCAGCTGCAATCGAAGCTGTAAAGGCTTATGCAGCAACTGTAGCAGATGACGCAGAAGTAACTTACGTTGTTCAGGATGAGGAAACCATGGCAGAGGAAGATGAGACTGCTAATGGCGCTGATTTAAAGGCAGCAGTAGAAGTTTATGAAAAGTGGAATGCAACCGCTCCTGATAATGCCGATTATGGCATCTGGATTCCAGGTATTCCGGCATTTTTGGAGTCTGCTCTTGATGCAGCAAATTGTGCAGACTGGTTAAGAGGTCTGATCATGGATGGTATCGTAGCCGGTGTAGGAGCTGTACTTGGTTTCGTTCCGCAGATCTTGATTTTGTTCATCTTTTTAGCATTCCTTGAAGGATGCGGATACATGGCTCGTATCGCATTCATCATGGACAGAATCTTTAGAAAGTTTGGTCTGTCCGGTAAGTCCTTCATTCCAATGTTAATCGGTTCTGGATGTGGTGTTCCTGGTATCATGGCTTCACGTACCATCGAGAATGACAGAGACCGCAAGATGACCATTATGACAACTACCTTCATTCCGTGTGGTGCAAAGCTTCCGTTTATCGCAATGGTTGCAGGTGCTATCTTCGGCGGTGCTTCATGGGTTGCTCCGTCAGCTTATTTCCTTGGTATCGCAGCAATCATCTGCTCTGGTATCATCTTAAAGAAAACAAAGTTATTCGCTGGTGATCCGGCTCCGTTCGTTATGGAGCTTCCGGCATACCATCTGCCAACCGTAGGCAGCGTTCTTAGAAGCATGTGGGAGCGTGGATGGTCCTTCATTAAGAAGGCTGGTACCATCATCCTTCTTTCAACCATCGTAATTTGGTTCACCACTTACTTTGGATTTGTTGACGGTGCATTCCAGATGCTTTCTGAGGATCAGATTGATTCCAGTATCCTTGCAACAATCGGTAAGGCAATCAGCTGGATCTTCATCCCACAGGGATTTGGAAACTGGCAGGCAACTGTTGCATCTGTTACCGGTCTGGTAGCAAAGGAGAACATTGTAGGTACAATGGGTATCCTTTACGGCGGACAGGAAGGTGTAAGCGTATATGCAGCAATGGCAGCTTCCTTCACAGCAGTAAGCGGTTATGCATTCTTGGCATTCAACCTGTTATGTGCTCCTTGCTTCGCAGCAATGGGTGCAATCAAGAGAGAGATGAACAACACCAAGTGGTTCTGGATTGCAATTGGTTATCAGTGTGGATTTGCTTACCTGGTAGCTTTAGTAATCAATCAGATCGGTCGTCTCTTTACAGGTGCCGGCTTTGGTATTGGAACAGTAGTAGCAATCGTAATTATTATCGCATTTATCTATCTGCTGTTCAGACCTTATAAAGAGAGCGAGACTCTTCAGGTCGCAACGGGCAAGTAAAAAATGAAATAGATATGTGCGCTCTGGAAAGGCTAGGTAATTATGGGAACAGTAATTGTTGGAGCAATTGTAGTTGGTGTAGTTGGACTGATCGTTCGCAGTATGGTAAAAGATAAGAAGTCTGGAAAGTCACTCCAGTGCGGAGGCGACTGCAGTCACTGTGGAGGTCATTGTCACTAAGCAGAGAAACGTAAAGGATGGTCAGCCTATGCAGCAAGGAAATATGCAAAAAGAGGCGATCCTGAACAGACTCAGACAGCGGGGCTGCAGGATCACAAAGCAGCGGATGCTGTTACTAGATATCATACTGGAAGAAGAGTGTTCCAGCTGTAAAGAAATTTATTACAAAGCATCAAAGATCGATTCAAGCATTGGATCAGCGACGGTTTATCGCATGATCAATATGCTAGAGGAGATCGGGGCAATCAACCGCCGCAACATGTACAAGGTTTCTTGTGAAGAGTGTGAGGAGGCGATGGATGAGCTGCCAGGCGGCACATCAAGAAGTGCATGCACAATCGAATTTGATGACAATTCCAGCATTGTACTCTCACAAAAAGCTTGGAATCAAATCATTCAGGCAGGGCTTTCTGTATGTGGATACAAGAAGGAACAGGCCATTCGAAGCATCACACCGGCATAGGTTGATGAAATTTGTTAAAAATTACTAATACCTAATGATAAATTTTATCAATAAGACTGTGGAAATTCTGGCACATATTCTTTATAATAAGGGGCAAGCAAATCAAGAAGGTTTGCTTGCCTTTTACACAATCATCGAACAGGAGGATAAAAGCATGAGTTTAAAAGATTTCGATTACAAAAAGGGTGGTATTTTTGCAGCAGGTGTTCTGTTCGGAACTGCAGGTATCAAAGCACTTTCCAGCAAGGATGCTAAGAATTTATATACAAAGGCAACAGCAGCTGTACTTCGCGCAAAGGATTGCGTATTAAATGTTGTATCCAACATTCAGGAGAATGCACAGGATATCTATGCAGGTGCACAGCAGATCAATGACGAGCGCGCAGCAGCAGAGGATGCAGCTGAGGCTGAGGGTCAGGACGAGGTAGCAGAGACTGTAGCAGAGGAAGAGACAAAGACAGAAGAGAAGGCTGAATAATGAAATTTAAGATAAAGCATGAAATAAAGGGCAGAATCCGTGTCCGTGCCATTGTGAAGCACATGACAGTAAAGGAAGCTGATCTGCTCGAATATGCTCTGTCTAATAAGGAGGGGATCACTTCAGTGCGCGTCAATGAACGTACCGCTGATGTGGTCCTTTACTATAAGACTGACAGGGCAACAGTTCTTTCTTATTTAAGAAAGTGCCATATAGAAGAGATTGAGGCACCAGAAAGTTATTTGGCACATTCAGGAAGAGCATTGAACAATGAGTATTGGGATAAGCTTGTTGGAATGGTTGTTTGGCGTTGCACGAAGAAATTGTTTGTGCCGGCGCCAATCTGTACATGCATTACACTTGCGGCAGCAATCCCTTATATTTGGAAGGGAGTAAAAACACTTGTAAAAGGAAAGCTTGAAGTTCCAGTGCTTGATGCGACTGCGATTACTATTTCTATTGCAAGAGGTGATGTGTCTACGGCAAGTTCTGTTATGTTCCTTCTTGGAATTGGCGAGATCTTAGAGGAGTGGACACATAAAAAGTCTGTTGGTGATCTGGCAAGAAGCATGTCTTTAAATGTATCTAAGGTATGGATGCTTACTGGTGAGCAGGAGATTCTTGTTGATGCATCCACGATCAAAGAAAATGATAAGATTGTAATTCATATGGGCAATGTCATCCCGTTTGATGGAACAGTTGAGAGCGGAGAAGGCATGGTGAATCAGGCATCTATGACAGGCGAGTCAGCAGCAGTTAGAAAGTATGCAGGAACAACTGTGTATGCAGGAACAGTTCTTGAAGAAGGCGAGCTGACAGTTAATGTCAAAAAGCTTGGCGGTGCGAGCCGTTATGAGCAGATTGTTGTTATGATTGAGGAGTCGGAAAAATTAAAATCCTCTATGGAAGGAAAGGCAGAGCGCCTTGCAGATAAGCTTGTTCCATATACATTCCTGACAACTGGGCTGACATACCTCTTTACGAGAAATCTGACGAAAGCTACTTCTGTGCTGATGGTAGATTTTTGCTGTGCACTCAAGCTTTCAATGCCGATTGCAGTGCTGTCTGCAATTAAAGAAGCAAGAAACCGTAATATCAATGTAAAGGGCGGAAAGTTTTTAGAGAGCATAGCAGATGCAGATACGATTGTATTTGATAAAACAGGTACGCTGACAAAGGCAGAGCCGACTGTTGTGAAGGTTGTTTCTTTTAATGGTGATTCTGAGGATGAACTGCTTCGCACGGCTGCATGTCTGGAGGAGCATTTTCCTCATTCCATGGCAAAGGCAGTTGTTGATGCTGCAAAGAAAAAGAGCCTTGATCATGAGGAAAAGCATTCAAAAGTAGAGTATATTGTGGCGCATGGTATTTCCACGCAGCTAGAAGGCAAAAAGACGATTATTGGCAGTCATCATTTTGTTTTTGAGGACGAAAAGTGTCATATTCCAGAAGGCAAGGAGAAATTGTTTGAACAGCTTCCGTTGGAATATTCTCATTTGTATCTTGCAATTGAAGGTGAACTTGCTGCGGTAATCTGCATTGAGGATCCACTCCGTGAGGAGGCCGCTGATGCTATTCGTGCACTTAAAAAAAGCGGAATTTCCAAGGTTGTAATGATGACTGGAGATAGTGATCGAACCGCCAGGGCAATTGCAGCCAGAGTTGGTGTTGATCAATATTTTTCAGAGGTACTGCCAGAAGATAAGGCATGTTTCGTTGAACAGGAAAAGGCAGCAGGGCGAAAAGTTATTATGGTTGGAGATGGCGTAAATGATTCACCGGCATTGTCTGCTGCTGATGTCGGTATTGCTATAAGCGATGGTGCCGAACTGGCGCGTGAAATCGCTGATGTTACAATAGCAGCAGAGGATCTGTTTGAGGTTGTAACACTTCGCAAGCTGTCAAAGAGATTGATGAAGCGTATTTATCGCAATTATAAGGTAATAGTAGGATTTAACTCAGCACTTATTGCGGGAGGTATTGCAGGTGTCTTGCAGCCAACTACATCAGCACTTTTACATAATACATCAACACTTTTAATTGCGATGGAGAGCATGAAGCCTCTTCTTCATGAGGAAAATTAATAAAAATAAGCAGTTCGCTAAGAGATAAGATTTTGAGACAGGGCAGCAGACAATAAAATGTCTGCTGTCTTATTTTGTAAATAAAAACAATAAATAGGAGGAAAAATAAAGTGAAATCGTTAATATGAATCAAGTAAAGAATATTAACATTGTGAATAATATAATAAAAATATAATTCCAAAATGAACATTATAGTTAAAAGGTCATAATTAGGAGAAAACAATAAAAAAGTAAGTAGAATCATTTTCATAATCGTTCTACTATGTAGACATGAGAAAAAGATGGCCAAAAGATGTAGTAAGCTATCTTAAGAGAAAGGAGAAGTTCGATTATGAGAAAATTTGCAGCAATTTCCCTCGCAGGAATCATGGCTTTTGGCGCACTTCCAGTTATGGCTGAGGAGACAAGCACAGAGGAAGCAAGCACAGAGGCAGCTACCGAGGCTGGCAGTGAGGCAGCTGAGTCAGATCAGGTAGAGAATAACTGGGAGCCATTTGCAGAGAATGTAACTTTACGTGTTCCAGTTTATGACAGAGGTGTTGAGGGTGTTCCGGATGTAACAAACAACTACTGGACACAGTGGATTCAGGAAAATTTCGGTGATAAGTATAATATCACTGTTGAGTATGTTCCGATCACAAGAACTGATGTTATGACAAGCTATGCACTTCTTGCAGCTGATCAGAATCTTCCGACAATTCTTATGGAGTACGATTATCCGAAGCTGTCCACATGGGTAAATGACGGATATTTAACTTCCTTTGATATGGATGCATTCAAAGAGGTAGCTCCAAACTACTATGCTCGTATGGAGGCAGACGGACAGATTCCATATACTACAATCGGTGATGAGACTTACTTCGCACTGGCTTCTAATCCGAATTACAACATCAACTATACATGGCAGACATTTGTTCGTATGGACTGGTTAAAGCAGGTTGGTTATGATCATGTTCCAACAAAGCGTGACGAGTATCTTGACGCAATGAAGAAGATCCAGGAGGCTGGTCTTTGCGAGCATCCAGGCGGTGGTACTATGATCACAGGTCTTGGTTCCGATCAGAACCATGCATATCGTGAGTATCCGTTTAACGAGCTTGACTGGGCTATGTATGGTGATTATAACATTCCGGCACTTGGAACTGATGCAAACTACAACCTGTTAAAGAGAGCAAACGAGGATTACAATAACGGAATTACAGATCCAGAGTATTACCTGATCGATGGCGAGACAGCAAAGGCAAACTTCATCAACGGTGATGCATATTCTTATGGCTGCTATATCAGCTCTGATATGCCGGTACTGACTTCCTTCTATGAGACAAACCCAGATGCTGAGCTAGCTATTTATCCAGTTGTTACTGAGGATGATACAGCAGAGGATGGAATCACTGTTACTCCTGCTTATCGTTCAAATAACCCATTTGGTATGATGGTAGGATTCTCATCATCTGCAACAGAGGATGAGTTAAAGGCAGCATGGATGTATCTTGAGTGGATGTGCAATGATGATGTGCTCTTTACTATGCAGTATGGTATTGAGGGTGAGAACTTCAACTACAATGAAGATGGTCTGCCAGTATCAGTAGCTGATTACAGCGGAGACTACAAGCAGGGCTACAACAGCAGCGGTGATTACTGGAGCTGTGAGACTGCATCTAAGGCAGCAGGTACCATCGAGGATGTTATCTACGCAACAACACCACACAATCTGCCGCAGGATTTCACTCAGGATGTAATCGACTTCTATTATGCAAGACAGGAAATCGCTGAAAAGTATGCAGTTGCTGACTGTCTGTATGCATCTTCCATGGAGAATACTTCTGAGTATCAGCAGACATTAGTTACTCTGTACAAGGAAGCACGTGATACTTTGACCATGTGTGCACCGGAAGAGTTTGACGAGAAGTATCAGCAGTATACAGATGATTTCAACGATGCAGGATTTGCAGATATCACTGAAGAACGTAAGGCTGCATTTGAGGATGGAAACACCACAAGACTGCCAGAAGCACAGAAGGCAGCTGAGTAAAATAGCTTTTAATAGTAAATCTTCCTTATAAAAGAAAAGTTCGCCGTACCTGTTATGCAGGTGCGGCGGACTTTTTTAGTCAGCAAAAAGTGGAGTTGAAAGATAACGATCACCAGTGTCAGGAAGTAGCACGACGATTGTCTTGCCCTTTGACTCAGGACGTTTTGCAATCTCAATAGCTGCCCACAAAGCAGCACCGGAGGAGATGCCAGTAAGAATGCCTTCCTTCTTTCCGAGGCTCTTTCCAGTTGTAAAGGCATCATCATTAGATACAGCAATGATTTCATTATAAATGGAAGTGTCAAGCACCTCTGGAATAAAGCCGGCGCCAATACCCTGAATTTTATGAGGACCTGCATTTCCAGTAGACAGGACTGCTGATGATGCTGGCTCAACAGCAACGATTTTTACGGATGGTTTCTTGGACTTTAAGTACTGACCAACACCTGTGATTGTACCGCCTGTGCCGACACCGGCAACAAATACATCAACATTGCCTTCGGTATCTTCATAAATTTCTGGACCAGTTGTCTCAAAATGAGCTTTTGGGTTTGCTGGATTAACAAACTGGCCTGCAATGAAGCTGTTTGGATAGAGCTTTGCAAGTTCATTAGCTTTTTCGATCGCACCAGGCATACCCTTTGAGCCATCGCTTAACACAAGCTCTGCACCGTATGCTTTCATTAACTGGCGGCGCTCAATGGACATCGTATCAGGCATAACAATAATCAGATGATATCCTCTGGCGGCAGCAACACTTGCTAACCCGATTCCAGTGTTTCCGGAAGTTGGCTCAATGATTACAGTATCTGGCTTTAAAATTCCCTTCGCTTCAGCATCATCAAGCATAGCCTTAGCAACACGATCTTTTACAGATCCGGCTGGGTTAAAATACTCAAGCTTAGCGAGCAGTCTGGCCTGCAGGCCGAGTTCCTTTTCAATGTGAGTTAGTTCCAGCAGAGGGGTCTTTCCGATAAGCTGGTCAGCAGATGTGTAAATCATGGCAGTATCCTCCTTTTATGGACATATTTTATTTACGGGGATTATAGCACCATAAACCTACCATGTCAATAGGTTTAAAATAACGAAAGCAACAGGATTAAAATGAGAAAAAAACTCAATAACAGCATTGACGCTTACAATAAAATAAGGTAAACTTAACACAAGTTAGAAACAGCTAACATATAAGAAAAGCAGGCTATTGGGTATTAATAGAGTTTATCGTTTGTATCAGAAAATTTTGCATCTTGAAAGGAGTATTTTAATGAGTGTTGTTATTGTTGGTGGTCATGACCGCATGGTAAGTCAGTATAAGAAAATTTGTAAGGATTTCAAATGTAAGGCAAAGGTGTTTACGCAGATGTCTGCAAATTTGAGTGGTCAGATTGGAAGCCCTGATCTGCTGATTTTATTTACCAATACTGTTTCTCACAAAATGGTTCACTGCGCTGTGACAGAGGCAGAAAAATGTAATGCTAATATCGTGCGCTGTCATACAAGCAGCCAGAATGCGCTGACAGAGATCCTTCAAAGAGAGGTTGGCTGAATTTTCTTGGCGCACAGCAGTGCTGTATAAAATAGGATGTATATTTTGCAAAAAGTTTGTATAATCCTTGAAAGATGGATTTTAAATACAAAACTAACTTGTAATTTCTGCTTTGTGGTGTTACGATAAATTTGATAACCACAGGAGGCAGATAACAGTATGAAAAATATTTTTTACGATAAGAGTAAGATTGATTATGGGAATTTGCTGTTTCCGCGGCGTGCGCTGTGGATGCTGCTGATTCCCTTAATTATTGAGCAGATGTTAAACTCTTTGATGGGAATGGTTGATACACTTATGGTCAGCCGTGTCGGAGCAGAGGCGATTTCAGCTGTTTCGCTTGTTGATTCGATAAACAACCTGGTACTTCAGGTATTCGCAGCGATGGCAGCAGGTGCGGCAATCATCTGCTCACAGTATTTGGGACGAAAAGATGAAAAAGGCTGTAATGATGCTGCCAAACAGATTGTGCTTACCGTAGTAGTGATTTCATCTGCTATTATGATTATTGGCGTTGGCTTTCGAAAGCCGCTGCTTCATTTGATATTCGGAAGTGTCGAAGAAGCTGTTATGACTAACGCTCAGATGTATTTTCTGATTACGGCGCTTTCATATCCGTTTATAGCATTGTTTCAGGCAGGCGCAGCATTTTATCGTGCATGCGGAAATTCTAAGTTTACAATGAAAACAGCACTGATCGCAAATGTAGCTAATATTGTTGGAAATACATTGTTTATTTTTGTTTTACAGATGGGCGCAGCAGGAGCAGCCATTTCCACATTGATTTCACGAGCATTGTGTGCGTTTGTTGTTTTCTACGCACTGAGAAAGCCAGGCTATGCAATTCAGCTTAAGAATTATTTTTCTATTCGCCCAGACTTGAATCTGATAGTGAAGATTCTTGCAATCGGTGTTCCGTCAGGTATAGAAAATGGAATGTTCCAGTTTGGAAAACTTGCAATTCAATCTACAGTATCATCACTTGGAACAGCAGCAATCGCAGCACAGGCGATGACAATCATTTCGAAATGTAAATGGAATGGCAGCAGTCGGAATAGGTATTGGATTAATGACAGTTGTTGGCCAAAGCATTGGTGCAGGACGGCAGGAAGAGGCAAAATATTACATAGTGAAGCTTGCCGGTTATGCAGAGATTGCGATGATTATAAGCTGTATTCTTGTGTATATTGCGGCGCGGCCGGTTACTGTACTGGCAGGCATGAGTGAAGAGAGTACCGCGCTTTGTATGCAGATGATTCTTGCCATTACGATTGTAAAGCCTCTTCTTTGGGTACCTTCGTTTACACCGCCAAACGGTCTTCGCGCAGCAGGTGATGTGCGATTTTCAATGATTACTGCGACATTGACGATGTGGCTGTGCCGTGTAGCACTTTCTATCTTTTTGATGCGTGTCGTAAAGACAGGTCCGATTGGTGTTTGGTACGGAATGTTCGCAGACTGGGGAGTAAGAGGCGTTATCTTTACAATTCGTTTTGTGAGAGGAAAGTGGCTTAGATTTAAGGTCATTTAAAATAATAATTCGCTCAAAGATAAGTCCTGCGACAAACCAAAATGGTGCAAAGTCAAGGCGTATCAGTCCATTTATATTTGTAGGATCACCAGTGTAATCCCACGGGCAGATGCCGAGTGTGCGAAGAAGCAGGCCAGATGTATATTCCACAGCATATATACAAATGGTGTAAATTAGACCGCGCAGCACGATTGGCTTGTTGCAAAGCCGGCGCCAGATAGGTTCAATGAAAGCAGCAGATCCATAAATGGGAAACATTATAATAGAAGAGTGACCAGTCATGCTGTAGTCGTGAGCAAAAAGAGCACCCATTCCGGTGAAGAAGATTTCAATGAAAAGGCCGGTAAGGCCGCAGCGGATAAAATTGTGTCTCATAGGTGGAATCCTTTCGTAGAAGTGTAAAATAGTTACAATTTAGAATCTCCCGAAAAGTGACAAAATAAACGCGCAGCATCAATATAAGAGCAGGAAATAAAAGACAGCAAACTGATAAAAAGTAACAGGAAGTAATTAAATAAGAAAGGACAGACTAAAAGATGCAGATTGATATAAACGAACTCATTGAACTAGTAAAAAGCGTAAAGCCGATGTTTTTAAATCACACAGAGGCAGAGCATGTAACTGTGAAGGGACGTGCAGATTTTGTTACGCAGGTAGATATCCGTGTGCAGGAATATATGAGAAACGAGCTGTCAAAACGATGGCCGGATGTACAGTTCATGGGCGAGGAAAAGGATAACAGCGACATAGATTTTAACGGTGCAGTTTGGATTCTAGATCCAGTAGACGGAACGACAAATCTGATTCATGACTTTAAGGATAGTGCATTGTCCCTAGGGTTGTGTGAACAGGGGCAGGTGACACTCGGCGTGATCTATCAGCCATTTCTTGATGAAATTTTCTGGGCACAGAAGGGAAAAGGCGCGTTCTGCAATGGAAAGCCGATTCATGTAAGTGACACACGGAAATTAGAGGATAGTCTTGTTGCCGTTGGAACAAGCCCATATCACCGTGATCTCACCGAGGAAAATTTTAATGCAATCCGCTGTATTTATGAGCACTGTGTGGATATTCGCCGTATGGGAGCAGCATCCGTTGATCTGGCATATGTTGCCTGTGGACGCGTCGAGGCATACTTTGAGCGAAATTTAAAGCCATGGGATTTTGCAGCAGGAAAAATTATTGTCGAGGAAGCAGGCGGACGAGTGATTGATATAAAAGGAAGCAGTGCAAACGCTATGGCACCGTCTGACATTATAGCGGGAAATGGTTATATCGAAGAAGATATAAAAAAGTTGCTGATTGAACGACGAATTCAATGACAAAGTGTAAAAAGTGTGCTATGATAATTTTGTCGAAAGGAATCACCTTTTGACGAAACAGGGCAGCAAGATACAAAAGATGACGAAACCATACAGGATCACCCTACAAAAGACAACCTGTACGAAAGATGATTTTTACAAAAGATAAAATTCTGAAGTACAAAGGATAGCTTTTACAAAAGATGATTTACAATGTACCAAAGAAAAGAGTTTTCTAAAAGTACAAAAGTGGATGCCTTCAAAAGAAAAGTAATACAAATATACAAAAGACTGCCCTAGATTACAAAAGAGAAAAGATTGCAAAGATACTAAAGAGAAAGCCGCCGTGCGATAAGTGTAAAAGCTGATTGCATGGCGGTTTTACTATATAAAAAGAAACTTGTAACAAAATTAGTTCCATGGTATCATATACATAACATATTATGGCAGTGAATTATCGAAAGGAGATTTAAATGGCACAGTTAAAGCTTCCGATTGGAATTGAAAATTTCAAAAAGATCAGAACAGAAGGATATTACTATGTGGACAAGACTGATGTGATAAGACAGGTAATTGAAGTGAAGTATACTGAAGAAGGAAAGTCAATGGAAAGTGACTGTAAGGCAGCTTTAAAGCAGATAGATGAAAAAAATTACACAGAAACATTGTATCAGGCGGGGGTAAAGCGGATTCTTAAATATGGAATTGCTTGCCAGATTAAAGATTGTAAAGTAATGCTGGAAGAGTAATAGATAGCAAAGGAGAAAAACTATGGAAATCAAAAAAGTAGCAATTCTAGGAGCAGGAGCGGTAGGCTCCTATGTAATAGAAGGAATTTCAGGATGCAGGGAGATTCGTCTTGGCGTAATCGCAGAGGGAGAACGAAACGCACGTCTTAAGAGTGCAGGCTGTACTATAAATGGAGTGACCTATCATCCAGAGGTATGGACCTCTCAGGAAACAGACAATATCGATCTTTTAATTGTTTCATTAAAATATGGCGCATTGCCGACCGCATTAGATACAATCAAACAGGCAACTAGCCATAACACGATTGTCATGAGTCTGATGAATGGTGTAGACAGCGAAGAAATAATAGGAGCAAAGATTGGCATGTCCCATATTCTTCCGGCTTTGATCAAAGTGGCATCCCACAAAGAGCCAGACGGCTATCACTTTGATCGCAAGTCCACAATTGGCATTATTTTTGGAGAGTATAAATCACCATTTCAAAGTGAACGAGTCAAAGCAGTCTGCGATCTTTTTGAAAAAAGCGATATAAGCTATCGCGTAACTGACTATATCCGCGAGGAGATCTGGAGCAAGTTTCGCCTAAATGTCTGCAACAATCTTCCACAGGCAATTCTCGGTGCGGGTGTAGGCTGCTATCGCGATAGTGTTCATATGAAAGCGATCAGCGAAGGTCTTCGCAGCGAAATAGAAGCAATTGCTGCTGCAAAAGGAATTGAATTTAGCAAAATCGAGTCATATGCAAAAGGTTCTCCTGTCATGCCATCCGCTCGTTACTCCACGCTGCAGGATTTAGACGCAAAACGCCATACAGAGATTGACATGTTTTCCGGTGCGCTGATGCGCATGGGTAAAGAACTTGGCATTCCAACCCCATATAATGAATACACCTATCACATGATCAAAGCATTAGAAGAAAAAAACGACGGTTTGTTTGATTATAAAGGAAAAGACGAGACACCAACCTACTCGAAATAAAAATGATTTTGAAGAGTATTACTTGAGGTTACTTAATAATTAAACGAAAAAAGACCATATCAGTAGAGGAATAGCATCTCTTTTGATATGGTCTTTTTTTAATGATGTCTGGGTCAAAATGTTTTTTGCGAGTCAAGAGATCAGAAATCCGCTTGCAAGTGAGCTAGCATCGGATTTCTGCCCTTTTGACTCTGGTATCTTTTAATATTATAGTGAAATACTCGTAATCTACCTAGGCGGTGAGACGAGTTGCTTTTACAAGGCCGAACGCTGTAGCAGGACTTTCAAAGTAACGTATGATAATAAGTAACGTGAAAGGTACCTGCGGAAAAGAGAGGCCGACAAAACACTCGTCGAACCGCATTCGTAGATCTACCGGGTAGCATTTATAACCTACCGGATAACGTAACCTACCGGGCAGCACATCTTATCATCAGAACTTCAGCTGATATTCCCACTCAAATTCCTTGTCATTCATTTGATACTGCGGCAGAAGCTGTGGTCCACAGGAATTACTTCCAACACCACTGTTCTTGTAGTCAAGATGCATGGTTACAAAATCACTTTCCTCAAGCTCATAATTATGCTTCTTTACTGCCAGTTCATAATCAGAGTAGTTAGAAACAGAGAAATCAAAGCTGGTTGCTGCATATGCAGTCACGCCGTTTGTTCCATTTCCAACAGAAGCCTTGCGGCAGTGATAGTGGTTTCCGTTCTCCTGCGGCTTAATGTAATCCTCATGCATATCCCCAACAGTAGATTCAAATGCATCGAACCATGCCAGATGATGCTTATCAATATAGCATTCCTGAGGACCATATCCTAAGTAAGAAACCTGCTGCCAGCTCTTTGGAAGTGTCAGCTCAACACCAAATCTTGGCAGATACGGCATATCAGTATTGCGCTTTGCATCAATCTTACAGGTGATCGCACCAGTTCCGTCGATTGTCCAGATGACAGTAAACTTCATAATCCACTGAACGGTAACAGCGCAGAGGTTAACTGTGCTGGTAATCTGAACGGTCTGGCCATCGGTTGTATGCTCAGTTGTGTATGCGCGTGTCTCGCTGTGGTGATAGTTTGCGCGCTCCCACTCATGGCGAATGTGTTGGTCATTGTCGGTCGGTGCACGGAAAATGCTGTAATCCATTGAGATGGTATCGTCACCGCGCTCCAATGAAGAGAAGATACCTGTGAAGGTGTCATACTGATAGGTAAAGCCTTCACCGCTTACTGTCAGGAAACGATCACCCTCTGTAACAGTTGGAGCAGTAGCTTCATCAGTAACAGTATTCAGGCGACGAACAGCGCTTCCAGATAATAAGAACTGATCAAAGCCAACTTCATGTCCAGCTGGTACAAGCTCATGAGCAGTCTTTGTAAGGTAAGTCAGCTTCAGGTAGCAGTCAGCTGCTGTCTTTGGCAGAGTAACAGGAATTGTAACCTCTGACTCAGTGTGCGGAGCAGTAGAAGGAACTGCAATTTCACCAGAGCAAAGAAGCTCTCCGTCAGCCTTACACTCATAGGAAAGAGTAATAGCATCAGCCATATCAGTGAAATCAAGCATGTTCTTTAATGCGAGAGTTACCTTGTGTGCGTCAACAAGTCTTGCGCGAACAGGGCGAACAACATTCTTCCATTCATAAACACCAGTGTGCGGTGTGCGGTCTGGATATACAAGTCCATCCATACAGAAGTTTCCATCGTGAGGATACTCGCCAAAGTCGCCGCCATAACCATACATTGTCTTGCCATTTTCAGCAACGCCCTGATTAACTGCGTGATCACACCACTCCCATACGAAGCCGCCGCAGAAGCCATCATATTTCATAATCTGCTGATAATAGTCCTCGATATCTCCAGGGCCGTTACCCATTGCGTGAACAAACTCACACTGGATAAATGGCTTCTTCGGACCTTCCTCAGCAAAGTAGCTGTCAACTTCCTCAGTAGTAGCATACATACGGCTGTAAAGATCAAGCATACTCTTATCAAAGCGATTGGAGTGATCCCATGTAGAAGACTCATAGTGAGTAAGACGTGTTGGGTCATACTCTTTTGTCCAGCGTCCGGCATTCTGGTAAGCATAGCCAAAGCCAGCCTCATTTCCAAGAGACCAGATTAAAACACACGGATGGTTCTTATCGCGGATAACATTTCTCTGAACGCGGTCTAAAACAGCCTCAGTGAAGACACCGCCCTCATCAAGCAGTCCTAATGTGTTCTCACGGTCACTGTGATAGGTGCTTAAATATCCGTGCATCTCAATATCAGACTCAGCGATAACATAGAAACCATAACGGTCACAAAGCTCTGTAAACCACGGCGCGTTTGGATAGTGGCTTGTGCGGATAGCGTTAAAGTTAAACTGCTTCATAAGAGTCAGATCGCAGATTGCCTGCTCCTTAGAGATAGTATATCCAGTCACTGGGTCTGAATCATGGCGGTTTGTTCCGCGGAACTTAAGATTCTGTCCGTTTACATAAACAACGCCATCCTTGATATAAACTTCACGGATACCAACTGCCTGAGTGATCACTTCATCAGCAGTGGAAATAGTTAAGGTGTACAGATATGGTGTTTCAGCAGTCCAAAGCTTTGCATTTAAAACAGTAAACTCATAGACACCATCTGTTAAGACAGATTCACCAACTGGATTTTTGTCAGCATCACACAGAGTAAGAACTGGGGAAATCTCACCATCAGCTTCAACACTTACACGAACTACACCAGCGCCGCCATCCTTTAAGAATGTGCGTACAGTATAGTCGCGAACAAAGCTCTTAGGACGAGTTAAAAGAAGAACATCACGGAAAATACCTGACATACGAAGCTTGTCCTGATCCTCAAGATATGTGCCGTCACACCACTTTAATACAAGAACTGCCAGTGTGTTTGTGCCTTCATTAACAAAAGAAGAAATTTCAAATTCGCTGGAAGAATGGGAAACTTGGCTGTAGCCGACAAATTTGCCGTTAACCCATACATAGAAACAGGAATCAACACCCTCAAAATACAGGAAATTGCGCTGTTTTGCAGCCTCAGCTGAGAGTGTGAAGGTAGTGCGGTATGCACCGCTTGCATTTTCCTTTGGAACGTACGGCGGATCAAAAGGAATTGGATAATTTACATTAGTATACTGATGATAATCATATCCGTGGCACTGCCAGCAGGAAGGAACCGGGATGGTATCCATAGAGGAATCATCAAAATCCGGATTGATAAAATCAGCTGGAACAGCCTCCGGATATGGGTAGTAGCCAAAGCGCCAGTCACCAGAAAGTAATGTAGCGTGGCTGTTTAGATCCTGACCGTATGGGATGTAGTAGCTGCGGTTTTCACAGGTACCTACATGGAGCGTATTAGGATCCTCATAGTAATTCGGTAATTTCATAACGAAATCTCCTTTCGCATAATAAAATAATGTTTCAATGTATTTGCGGATCGCAATCATATTTTTATGGCTGGATCCGTATGAAATAAGAGTTTCTTCTTATTTTATTAGAAATCTTATAACATAATCAGGTAAATAAGTGCTACAGACAGAATGATCTGAATGATAGCAAAACGAAAAACAGTCTGTGTGTTAGACCATCCCTTTGTCTTGCGGACAAAATCATGGATTGGTGTGCGCACATTCTTTAAAATATGGACATGAATCGTTTTGATTAATGTTAGCTTTACAAGACCAAGACCACCATCGATGATAAGTACAAGTGCAGCTAAAATATAGAGGAACGGATCATGGCACTTAAGAGCTGCGATTGCGATGAAAAGTCCCATGGCACGGGAACCTGCATCTCCCATAAGCATCTTACTTGGTGTAGCATTAAACCACAGATAGCCAAGCAGGCAGACAACAAACAGTAAGCTTAAATAATCAAAATCTCCAGTGCGTCCCAAAATTTGGTTTGCAAAGTAGAAGGTCATGATCGTAATAATCGTTAATGTTCCAGACAGACCATCTACACCATCAGCGCAGTTGGTTACATTAATAGAAATCCAGATCAGCGCGATAGAAAGAATTGCAAAAACAGGAGCTGGGATAGAAAAGCTAGATCCAGTCAGTGCAAGAGTGATCTGATTGCCATTAAAATGAAGATACGTAAATGTTACTAAAAGAGCAACAAGAAAATCAAGAATGCCCTTCTTTAAGCGTCCCCATGAGGTTTTTGCAGCATCGTCAAGATATCCAGTCATCATGCAGCAGATCAAAAGAAGAAGATAGATAATCATCTCTGGATCAACATGTGCGAATAAAACGGCAGTAATAGCAAAAACAAGGACGAAAATAAGTCCGGCACCTCTTGGTTTTCCGGCAGAGAGTGCGCCTCCTACGGCAAATTCACGCCCCTGATCTTTTGGAAGATGAGCGCTGCCTTTTGCAAGTGACACGCACGTAAGAAAGAATGCGGCCAGTATGCCGATGAAGGCAATGACGGGGCTGGCAGACTCCCCAAGTAACTGTTGAAACATGGTAAAAAAACTCCTTTCATTTCCAGACAAAGAATTGACTATGCCTGTTTTGTAAGACTGCTTTCAGTGTAGCATACTTCTGGCGTTTTGGAAAGAAGATAGTTGTGATTTTCATCATGAAAGAATTGTATCATGATGAAAATTGTGCTATACTGACGAAAGAACATGTCCTGTGAAAAAGACAGGGAAAAAGAGAACATAATGTGGAAGGAACTGGTTTGATATGGCATACTTATTTACACATTTTATCGGAGAGCAGCCGCAGGGCGAGCAAATTTATTTTTCTTTGAGCAAGGATGGTCTTCACTGGAAGGATCTTCATGATGGAAAGCCAGTAATCTGCTCAGAAGTTGGAGAGTGTGGTCTGCGTGATCCATTTTTGATTCGTAAGGCAGACGGAAGTGGTTTTGTAATTATTGCGACAGATCTTTGCATTGCAAATGGCAGAGGATGGGATGCTGCAGTTAAAACTGGAAGCAAAAATCTGGCTGTTATGGAGTCGAAGGATCTCATTCATTGGAGTAAGCCGGTATTAGTAGAAGTATCAGTGCCAGAGGCAGGATGTACATGGGCACCTGAGGCAATTTATGACAGACAGCAGGATAATTATCTTGTATTTTGGGCATCTATGGTACAGTTAGATGGTGATAAAGAGCCAAAGCAGCGTATTTATGCCGCAAGAACAAAGGATTTTCATGAATTTACTAAGGCACAGGTGTATCTTGAGAAGGATAATCATGTTATTGACTCTACGATGGTGTATGACGATGGCGTATATTACCGTTTCTCAAAGGATGAGACGACAAAGAATATTAAAACTGATACAGCACCAGATTTAAATAAAGAATCATTTACAGATCGCCCTGTCCCAAATCTGGAGGCAATTTATGGAGTAGAGGGACCAGAAATCTATTATTTAGAAGATCAGAAAAAGTGGTGTCTGATCATTGACAGGTTTGCTACTCATAAAGGATATCTTCCACTTGTGTGCGACAGCTTAAAAACAATGGATTTTAAGCCTCTTGATGAGTCAGAATTTGATATGGGAAAGACTATGAAGCGTCATGGAAGTGTAGTTGTGATTACCGATGCGGAATATGACCGCATGGCAGAGGCTTTTAGATTGGAATAAAAAGTATTAGAAAGTATATAAGCAGGAAAAGAAAGTGGCAGGTAAGAGAGAAGAACGAAAGAAGGCCCGTTTTCATTGGCTGGTAACTTCGTGGCTCATAGTAGCAGCAGTAATTATAGTTGGTGTGGGCGGAATAATCCTTTTTATGAATGGGTTATATCATAAGGAAATGCGTAAGGAGAACGCACAGATTCCGCAAATGTTAGAATCAAGCAAGGATGCGAAATGGGCATATGCATTTAATGGGGAATTGCAGACAGAAAGTGAGTCACAGTCTGAGTCACAATTAGAAAGTGACTCACAATCAGAGAGCAAATTACAAACAGAAAGTACTGAAGAACAAAGTATTGTAAGCACAGTCATTGAAAAAGAAGAAACACAGACGCAGACACAGGCAGATGTTTCTTCTAAGGCTGAGTCGGCACATAATGTTGTGATCGGAGATGTTAAGTCAGAAAAGCCAACATATGTAAGTCTTGTCGCAGTCGGAGATAATCTTATGCATTATGATGTGTCAATGAGCGGACTTCAGGCAGATGGAAGCTTTAATTACGATTACAATTTTGCTTATGTCAGAGATATTGTACAGGCAGCTGATTTGGCAGTCATCAATCAGGAGTGTGTCATTGGCGGTGATCAGTGGGGAATCAAAGATTATCCTTGCTTTAATGTCCGTACTGAGGTAGCAGCAGCAATTGCAAATGCTGGATTTGACGTTGTACTTGCGGCAACAAATCACGTCCTTGATATAGGAAAGGTCGGCAGTCTTTATATGGTTGACTTTTTTAGAAACAATTATCCGCAGCTGACGCTTCTTGGTATTCACGACAGCTGGGAGACACGGGATGAGATTCACGTAATTGAGAAAAATGGCATAAAAATTGGCATGATCAATTATACAGATATTTTAAACTGCAAGGGAGATTATAATGCAGATGGACAATATCTTGTCGATATGCTTGACTATGATCGTCTGGCAACATTAATTCAAAGGACAAAGGAAGCCTCTGATTTTGTGATTGTGTTTCCACACTGGGGTACCGAGTACAATTTGGGAACAGATGCTTCTCAGACTGAGCAGGCAGCTTTTCTGGCAGCGCAAGGAGTTGATCTTGTAATAGGAACGCATCCTCATGTTGTAGAGCCAATTGATTACATAGATCGTCCGGATGGCGGAAAAATGCTGATTTACTACTCACTTGGAAACTTTCAGTCCTTGCAGCGAAAAGAGGCAACTCTTCTTGGAGGCATGGCAAAGGTAACAATTAAGAAGGATTTTAAGGGAGCAAGAATCGTTGACTTTGATATGGAAACACTTGTGACAGATTATCGCCTTGGCGGTGTACGTGTCACCGATTATTTTGATATCATTACAACTTATCCGTGGAGTAAATATTCCAGAGCAATTGCAGAATCAGGAAATATCGGCAATGGCAATGCGAATTTTAACTTAGATTATATGTTCCAGCTTCAGGCCGAGCAGGCAGCGCAGGTACACGAGGCCAGACAAAAGGCAGGACTGGAATAAGTGCGTAAGTGCAGAAAGGGAGGATATGAAAAATGGACAGCACCAAATTCAGTAAACCGATCAGTCTAAAGCGTATTCAGCTTGATGATGGCTTTTGGAAGCCAGAGATGGAGTTGGTAAGAAAGGAAGTAATTCCTTATCAGTGGGAAACGTTAAACGACAGAGTACCAGAGGCAGCACCAAGCTACTGCATGCATAATTTTAAAGTAGCAGGACGGATGAATAAAGAAAAGAGAGAGCTTGGAAGCAGGTATCAGGAGCCAACGTATACATTTCGTGGTTTTGAGGCACTTCCAGATGATCCAAGACATCCTGATGATGATAAGTTTTATGGATTTGTGTTCCAGGACAGTGATTTTTCAAAGTGGATTGAGGCAGTTGCATATTCATTGACACAGCATCCAGATCCAGAGCTTGAAAAGATTGCAGACGGCGCAATTGATATTGTGTGTGCAGCACAGCTTGAAAATGGATATCTTGATACCTACTATATTATTAATGGTATGGATAAGATGTTCACAAACTTAAAGGATCATCATGAGCTGTACTGCTTTGGCCATTTAACAGAAGGTGCTGTCGCTTACTATCAGGCAACTGGTAAGGATAAGCTGTTAAAGGCAGCAATGCGCTTCGCTGATTTCATCGCATCATATTTTGGAACAGAAGAAGGCAAATGTAAGGGCTATCCTGGTCATGAGATTGCAGAGATGGCACTTGTCCGTCTGTATGAGGTTACGGGTGATGAAAAATACAAAAAGCTGGCTGAATATTTTGTCAACCAGAGAGGTACGCAGCCGTATTACTTTGACAGTGAGGGCAAGGTTACAGAAAAGGAAAAGAAGACAAAGATCCGCTATCAGTATTATCAGGCACATTTGCCAGTGAGAGAGCAAAAAACAGCGATGGGTCATGCTGTTCGCGCCGTTTACCTATACTCTGGTATGGCAGATGTGGCAAGACTGACAGGAGATGATTCCTTGTATCAGGCATGCGAGACGCTTTGGAATAACATCACTACAAAGCAGATGTATGTGACTGGAGGAATCGGACAGACGCATCATGGTGAGGCATTTACATTTGATTACGATATGCCAAATGATACTATTTATGCTGAGACGTGTGCATCTATTGGTCTTGTTTTCTTTGCCCGCCGTATGCTTGAGATGAATCCAGATTCAAAATACGCAGATGTTATGGAGCTGGCGCTTCACAATGGCGTTTTAAGCGGTATGGCACTTGACGGAAAGAGCTTTTTCTATGTCAATCCGTTATCTGTCAATCCAAGAAGCTGTCACGATGATCCAGGCAAGCAGCATGTAAAACCTGTTCGTCAAAAGTGGTTTGGCTGTGCCTGCTGTCCGCCAAACTTAGCAAGAGTGATCAGTTCTATTGGTTCCTATGCATACACAGAAAATGAAGATACCTTGTGGGTACATTTGTATGCAGGCGGTACTGTTGAAAAAGAGGTAAACGGACAGAAGACGCAGGTTGTTATTACTTCTGGCTTCCCGTGGGACGGAGATGTGACACTCAAGGTAGAGAGTGAACAGCCAGTTACAATGACAGTAGCACTTCGCATTCCAGGCTGGTGCGGTGAAGATTTTGAACTGGAAGGTGCTGTTGGCAAGGAGTGCCGTATGGAAAACGGCTATCTGTATGTCAGTGGTGAGTGGAAAAAAGGGGATTTGTTAAAGCTTCGCTTTGCGATGAAGGTAAAGGTAATGCAGGCAGACAGCAGAGTTCGTCAGGATGAGGGCAAGGTTGCCATCATGAGAGGACCGGTTGTTTACTGCTTAGAGGAAGCTGACAATGGACAGGGATTGCCGCTTGTGCGAGTAAAGCCAGATGCCGTCTTTACTGAAGAAAAGACAGATGAGCTTGGCTTTACGATGATTATGCTGCGTGTAAACGCAAAAACAAAGAAGCCGGTAACAGTAGAAAATGGCTTATATCAAACATGGCAAAAGCCAGTATATGAAGGAAAGGAACTTCGTTTCATCCCTTACTATGCATGGGCAAACCGTGGTGAGGGTGAGATGGAAGTATGGGTAAATCAGCTATGATTAAGGTACAGGTAATTAACAAAGAAGGAACAATTATTGCAGAGGCTGTTGGAACAAAGGAAGTAAACTTACCAGTTTCACGTACATATGAAGAAGGGGATCGCGTTGTATTTTTGGCAGATGAGATTCCTGCATTTTATGTATTTCAGGCAGATGATGCATTAGGTGAGGCACTTGTCTATGTGACAGGCGAGGTTTCTTATGAGATTCCATTTGGAGAAAAGAAGGTGTGCTATTCACCGAAGATTTTCTCAGGTGAGAGTCATTTGGTCACTGCCAGAAAAGCAAGAGAGTGGGAATACGAGTCATACCGCAATTTGGCAGTAAATGTGATGGATCAGCACGGAGATACTAATTGCTATCCGCACGCAACAGCAAATGTTGAGACTCGCGGTGAGTCTGTGTTTGCAGCACGCAATGCCATTGACGGTGTAACCTCAAATCATTCTCATGGCTACTGGCCATATGGTTCCTGGGGAATCAACAGAAATCCACAGGCAACAATGCGTGTTGACTTTGGAAGAGAAGTAACAACCGATCGTATCGAAATCTATACACGTGCAGATTTCCCACACGATGCATGGTGGACAAAGGCAACTGTACGTTTCTCAGATGATACTACAATGGTTTGTGATCTTGTTAAGACAGACGAAGGGCAGGAATTTACATTCCCGCCCAAGAAAGTTCGCTGGGTACAGCTTGAGGAACTGATCAAGGCAGATGATCCGTCTCCGTTCCCGGCATTGTCACAGCTAAAGGTATATGGTAAGTAATACGACGTTAATATTTTTTCTTCTTATAATCTTCTCCAAAACGGCGGATACGCTTACGGCGTCTTTGGTTTGCAGTAAGAGCAGCAGTCAAAAGAAAAACAACAAATAGAATTAATACAATCGCAGCGGCAGCAAACAGTCCGGTCATAAATTTATGATCGCTCTCGATGACTGGCGCTGCGCTTTCGTTTGGTTCATCAAGTGAAGCATTCTGTGTTTCAGATTCAATAGATTTAGAAGTATCATTTTCAAATGAACTGTCCTCAGAGAAGTTCTCCTCGATAGAGTTATCAGTGCTAGACGACTCCTCTTGTGTAGCAGCGCTTGCAGCAGCCTTGCCTGCGGCAATTCCTGCCTCTGTGTTTGGAGAAATGTCAAGAAGCATTCCGGTTACGATTGCGCTTGCATCATGCAGATTTTTCTGGACACGGCCAGGAAGCAGTTCATTTAAACGATTCAGATCATCAAATTCTGTATGCATGATCTGACCGCCGGTGGAGGCAAATGCTTCATTTGCTGTCTGATAGTGGCACGTTAAATGTGTTTCATCATTGCCGCCTGTTCCGTCATCATTGCACCAAAGACTTGCTTCCATATAAAGGTAAGGAATGCCCTCCTTTGCAAAATAGTAGCTGTCACTTCCAAGAAGTCTTGTCGGAGACTGAAACTCAGTAACTTGTTCTGGAAGTGTGTAAAGGTCAAGTCCTAGATCATCTGCAATAAGATTAGCTTCGTCATAGACCCATTCACGAGTAAGCTTTCCGTCCTCATCATATTCACCGCCATAACCATAGAGACGATCACCGCCTGCGATGGAATCAATATTGATGCAGCAAAGCACATCATCAAGCAGGTTATTTGTCATCAGGTAGGTGTAGACAAAGCAGCTTGAACCGGCATATGCACCATATTCTTCTGTGTCAAAGAATACAAACTGCAAAGTACAGGGTGTGTCCATATCATAAAAACGGTGGGCAAGCTCAAGAAGAACTGACACTCCAGAGCCATTGTCATCGACACCGGCAGTTGGCATACTGTCATAGTGAGCACCGATTATGATTGTCTTGTCAGACTTACCTGGCTTAGTGACAAAATAGTTGGTTCCTGTAAAGTTAAAATGAGTAAAATCATGTGTAGAAACCTCATAGCCATAGCTTTCAAGCTGTGACTGAATCCACAAACCTGCATTAGTGACATTCTCAGAACGATTGTTTTCGTCATTAATTCGCTGTGGGAAATTCTGATAAATAGCTTCCAGATTTGCGTAAGCCTCAACACCATAGAGATCTTCTGTTTCATTTGCAGCAGATTCTGTATCTTGTGATTCACTAGATGTCATATCTGTTTGTATGTCAGCGCCAAGGGCAGAGGCTGGAGAAAGAAGAATAGCCGCTGACAGCGTGCAGACAACTATTTTTTTGAAAAATGTGCGAATGCGCATAATGTAACTCCCTTCCTAATGTGGTATAATAAGTTCGGTACCTTGATACCAGATTGCTACGTGCTTTGCACTCCCGCAATCTTCAAAAACATTCGTAATCCGCTCATTTTTCTTCAAAAAATGGCTACTTACTCATGTTTTTGGCGAGTCAAGAGATCAAAAATCCTCTTGCAAGCGAGCTTGCATCGGATTTCTGACCTTTTGACCCTGGTATCACATTATAAAAGAATTTAAAGAAAAATTCAACTATTGTTTGACGAAAGGAAAAAGAGAATGAAATTATTAATTGCATCTGACATCCATGGCTCTGCATACTGGTGCAGCAAACTGATGGATGCATATCAAAATGAAAAAGCAGACAGAATGATACTGTTAGGTGATATTTTGTACCATGGACCACGAAATGCACTTCCAAAAGAGTATGATCCGCAGCGAGTGTGTGATCTGTTAAATCAAATCAGCGACCGTATTCTTTGCGTTAGAGGAAATTGTGATGCAGACGTAGATCAGTGGCTCATTCATTTTCCGATTATGGCTGATTACAGCTGGATCATGGAAAAAGATCGCGTGATTTATCTGACACATGGTCATGTGTATGGAAAAGATTTCAGAAAAGACGAAAGCTTTCCACCGCTTCAAAAGAAAGATGTGGTGCTTTCAGGTCATACACATATTCCAATCACAGAACCGACTGACGGAGGGCTGTTCTTTAACCCAGGTTCCGTTTCAATCCCGAAAAATGGAAGCAAAAATGGTTATATGACGCTTGAGAATGGTTTATTTATCTGGAAGAGCTTTGAAGATGGTGAATACGCAAGATACAAGCTTTGAAGAACATAAGCATTGCAAACTTGCGAATGTCTGATATAATGATTGTAACTATTCAGATTCATGCAAACTTGAGTTATGTAAATAAAATTCTGAATAGTTACTAATAATGTACTGATCAAGAAAGAAAAGAGGAAATTAAAATGAGTGAATGCAGCAGTAAGGGAACATGTGGAAAAAGTTCCTGCGAGGGATGCAGTCAGAATACAGCAAAGGGTCCACAGAGTATGCAGGTAAAGGAAAACGCACACAGCCGTGTAAAGAAGGTAATTGGTGTTGTCAGCGGTAAGGGTGGTGTTGGAAAATCCATGGTGACTTCTTTGCTGGCAGTTGCAATGAACCGCAAAGGTTATAAGACAGCAATTATGGACGCTGATATTACAGGACCATCAATCCCGACAGCATTTGGTTTAAATGATCATGCCGTTGCAAATGATGACGGACTGCTTCCAGAGGTAACAAAAAATGGAATTAAGGTAATGTCCTTAAATCTTTTGCTTGAAGATCAGACAGATCCAGTTGTCTGGAGAGGTCCAATCATTTCAGGAACAGTATCACAGTTTTGGACAGAGGTTTGCTGGGGTGATGTAGATTACATGTTTGTTGATATGCCGCCAGGAACAGGTGATGTTGCACTGACTGTATTCCAGTCCCTGCCGTTAGCCGGAATCGTCATCGTTACATCACCACAGGAGCTTGTATCTATGATCGTAACAAAGGCAGTAAAAATGGCAGAGATGATGAACGTTCCAGTACTTGGAATTGTAGAGAATATGTCATACTTCGTATGTCCGGATTGTGGAAAAAAGCATTTCCTGTTTGGAACAAGCCATATCGAAAAAGTAGCAGCAGAGCACGGCATCTCAGCAATCGACTACCTGCCGTTAGATCCAAAGATGGCAGCATTGTGCGACGAAGGAAAGATGGAAGAAGCCCCAGAAGGACTTCTCGAAAAGATGAGCAGCTCTTTATAAATTAACGAAACCATTGCACCGAAGGGCTTTCACAAACTATCGGGCTGCATACCAGAGACTTTTTTGCAATAACACTTGCAAAGAAGTCTCTTTTTTATTATAATGATGTATACAAAGTACAAGCCGTATACAAAAGAAAAGCATGTACAAGTTTTTAGAAGGGTGATAAAAAAATATGGATTTAATGCAGTTAAGAGCAATGGCTAAAATTAATCTTGGTCTGGACGTTGTCAGAAAACGTGAAGACGGATATCACGAGGTTCGCATGATTATGCAGACAATCCGCATGTTTGACAGAGTTACTGTTTATCGTATTCCAGAGCCGGAGATCCGTATATCCAGCAACTTGCATTTTCTTCCTGTGAATGAAAATAATATTGCATATAAGGCAGCGCGCATGATGCTTGAAAGTCAGCCTGTTCGCGGTGGTGTCAGCATCAGCCTTCAAAAGCGTATTCCAGTGGCAGCAGGTATGGCTGGCGGCAGCGCAGATGCAGCAGCTGTATTATATGCGATGAACCGAATCTTTTATATGGGCTATACATTAGAAGAATTGATGGATTTTGGACTTAGATTAGGTGCAGATGTTCCATATTGTTTGATGAGAGGAACAGCACTTGCAGAGGGTATTGGAGAAGAACTTACAAGACTGCCGGCATGTCCGCCGTGCTACGTTGTCATTGCAAAGCCGGCAATTTCCGTTTCCACACGATTTGTCTATGAAAATCTGCGTCTTGATGAGACAACAAGACATCCTGATATTTATGGTTTAGCAGATGCAATATGCCGTCAGGATCTTTATGGCATGCTTCCATATATGGGAAATGTGCTTGAGAGTGTTACGATTCCGGCATATCCGATTATCGGAGAGATCAAGGAGCGCTTTATGGAAAATGGAGCCTTAATATCGCTTATGAGTGGAAGCGGTCCAACCGTATTTGCACTGTTTGATAATTATGAGATGGCACTTCGCGCAAAAGAAGCTCTGCTAGAGTGGGGACAGGTTCCGCTTGTCTATGTCACAGATCTGTACCGTGTTCGCGAGGAGACACCAGTAAATTATTGGTAATGAGTGCCACATTAACAGTAACTACATAAATGGTTACTAAAAGAAAATAAGAGTGAGAAAGAGAGGTCCGTATGGAGGATTTCCAGATAAATGAATACCTCCCCCTTAGGGATGTTGTATTTGAAACACTCCGACAGAAAATACTAAAGGGAGAGTAAAACCGGGAGAACGTTTGATCGAGGTAGCACTTGCACAGCGTCTTGGTGTAAGTCGTACACCGGTTAGAGAAGCAATTCATAAATTAGAGCAGGAAGGTCTTGTTGTGATGGCACCGCGAAAGGGTGCACAGGTAGCAACAATCTCCGCGCAGAGTGTGAGGGATGTATTAGAGGTTCGAAAGGCAATGGAATGTCTTGCTGTCTGTCTTGCCATTTCCAGAATCACACCGCAGGAGCGTATAGCACTGCGTCAGGCAGAGGAAGCATTTGCTACAGCAAGCAGAGGAAACGATCTTCGCCTGATTGCGCAAAAGGACGAAGAGTTTCATAAAGTCATTTATATGGCGACAAAAAATCCAAAGCTAGATATGCTCTTAAACAATCTAAGAGAGCAGATGTATCGATATCGCTTTGAATATATTAAAGATGCGAATATGCGTGAAGATTTGCGGCGTGAGCACAGAGAGATCACTGATGCCATCATAAAAGGAGAGTGTGAGCGGGCAAAGGCAGCGATAAGTATTCACATCGATAATCAGGAAGAAAATATTTTGAAAAACTTATAAGATACCAGGGTCAAAAGCTCCAAAAGCCGTTCGTGCTTGCACGATTAGGTTTTTGAGCTTGGGACCCGCAAAAACATGAGGATGCAGCGATTTTCAAGGAAAATCAGCGAATCCGAATGTTTTTAGAATTGCGAAAGTTGCATAGCAACGGAGCAATTCGTGGATATCAGTTGGGGGCAAAGTACCTTTTGACCCCAACATCATTTATAATAGCTAGAAGAAAAGTCCGAGCGTAAGCTTTGGCTTTTCTTTTTGGCAGATTTCATCAAACAAGTCAGGACCAAGCAGATCAAAAAGTGTCTGACTAGAAGAATCTGGCACGTCAATAAAAGCTTCATTGGCAAAGCAAAGAGGCGGAAAGGCAAGGCACCACCAGTTTGAGCCGCGTCCGCTTCCTATTGTCACAAGAAGTGTGTCGTATATACCGGCTGGAAATTGATAGTTTCCATATGTTTTATAAGGAAAGAGATGGGAACCGAGTGTGCAAGAGGCGTAATTTTGCGCGCCATAATCGGACAGCACATAATTGCAGTAAGCATTTAAAAAGGGGAGGCTTTCACGTAAAAGTGTGAGTGCCTCTTCTTTTGTCTTTATATCTGAAAGTGCAGGAGAAAGAAGAGTAATCATTTTTTTACTCAATTCATTTTTTTCATACTGGTCAATTGAAGAATCGCTGTCTGCAAGGACACGAAAGCGTAAAAGTTTATCAGAAAGCAGAGAAGAATCATTTTTTCGATATGGGTGAATCAAAAGAACAAATGTGAAAAGTGTTGCAACAGCTAAAAGAAAAATTGTGAGTTTTTTTCTGTGTGTCATTTTGAAAATCAATACCTCCTTATCATGTTGTATAAAGTATTAACCAAAATATGGAAAAATATACGAAAACCGCGAAAATCAAAGTGTTCTGGACACATTCCTTGACAAGGCTTTCAAAAACCGATATACTAACCGTGTGTGTCGTGTAGTCAGGATTTATAGCAAATCCGCACGGCAAAAAGACGCTGATGGAGACAGTAATCTAAGCATAAAGCAGGACAGCGAACCGCAAAAGATGAGAGGCGGATACTGCGGGCAAAAGATGAACATCACTCCGGAGTTGCCTACTGAAATGATAGACTGTCTGTTAATGACAGAGTGCTAAAGTAAGTCAGGACGTTATTCCAACGTTATCGGAAAGCATATATCATACAGCGATGGTATACGCGCTGTAGCGTATGAGAAAGGAGAAAACTATGTTGTACAATAAGGTTCCTACAGACTTAAAGTTTGTGGAGAGGGAGAAGGAAGTTTCAAAATTCTGGAAAGAGCATCATATCTTCGAAAAGAGTATCGAGGAGAGAGAGGGCTGCCCTGAGTACATGTTTTATGACGGTCCGCCGACAGCAAACGGCAAGCCGCATGTTGGACACGTGGTAACCCGTGCGATCAAGGATATGATCCCTCGTTACAGAACCATGAAAGGATATCAGGTACCGAGAAAGGCCGGTTGGGATACACACGGACTTCCGGTTGAGCTTGAAGTAGAGAAGGAGCTTGGTCTTGATGGAAAAGAGCAGATCGAGCAGTATGGAGTTGAGCCATTTATCGAGCGCTGTAAGGCAAATGTCTGGAAATATAAGGGTATGTGGGAAGAATTTTCCGAGACCGTTGGTTTCTGGGCTGATATGGAAAATCCATATGTAACTTATTACGATGATTTCATTGAGTCTGAATGGTGGGCATTAAAGACAATCTGGGACAAAGGACTGCTCTACAAGGGCTTTAAGATCGTTCCGTACTGCCCAAGATGTGGAACTCCGCTTTCAAGTCATGAGGTTGCACAGGGCTATAAGGATGTCAAAGAGCGTTCTGCAATTGTACGTTTCAAGGTAAAGGGTGAGGACGCATACTTCTTAGCATGGACAACTACACCATGGACACTGCCGTCAAACGTTGCACTTTGTGTAAATCCAGAGGATACCTACTGCAAGGTAAAGGCAGCAGATGGCTATACCTATTACATGGCAGAGGCACTTCTTGAGAACGTACTTGGTCGTCTTAAGACAGAGGATGCGCCGGCATATGAGATTCTTGAGACTTATAAAGGAAAGGATCTTGAGTACAAGGAGTACGAGCCACTGTTTAAGTGTTCTGGAGATGTTGCTGCAAAGCAGAATAAGAAGGGCTTCTTTGTGACATGTGACAGCTATGTTACTATGAGTGATGGTACTGGTATTGTTCACATTGCACCTGCATTTGGTGAAGACGATGCAAAGGTCGGCAGAAAGTATGATCTTCCGTTCGTACAGTTAGTAGACAGCAAGGGTGAGATGACTAAAGAGACTCCGTATGCAGGACTTTTTGTCAAGAAGGCAGACCCGGAAGTATTAAAGGATTTGGAAGCAGAAGGCAAGCTCTTTGCAGCACCGAAGTTTGAGCACAGCTATCCTCATTGCTGGAGATGTAATACTCCGCTTATCTACTATGCAAGAGAGTCTTGGTTCATCAAGATGACAGCTGTAAAGGATCATCTGATTGCAAACAACAACACCATCAACTGGATTCCGGAGAGCATCGGTAAGGGTCGTTTTGGCGATTGGCTGACAAACGTTCAGGACTGGGGACTTAGCCGTAACCGTTATTGGGGAACACCACTGAATATCTGGCAGTGTTCATGCGGTCATATGCATGCTATCGGAAGCAAGGAAGAATTAAAGAAGATGTCACCAGACTGTCCGGATAATATTGAGCTTCATCGTCCATTCATCGATCAGGTTCATGTTACCTGCCCGAAGTGTGGAAAGCCGATGACAAGAGTACCAGAAGTAATCGACTGCTGGTTTGACTCAGGATCTATGCCATTTGCACAGTATCATTATCCATTTGAGAATAAGGAAGTCTTCGAGAAGAATTTCCCGGCTGACTTTATCAGTGAGGCAGTAGACCAGACAAGAGGATGGTTCTATTCCCTGCTTGCAATCTCAACTCTTTTATTTGACAAAGCACCTTATAAGAACGTTATCGTTCTTGGCCATATTCAGGATAAAGACGGTCAGAAGATGAGTAAGTCCAAGGGCAACGCCGTTGACCCAATGGATGCACTGCGCCAGCACGGAGCAGATGCAATCCGCTGGTATTTCTACTCCAATTCCGCACCGTGGCTTCCGAACCGTTTCCACGATGATGCAGTAAAGGAAGGCCGCAGTAAGTTCATGGGTACTCTGTGGAACACCTACGCTTTCTACGTACTGTATGCAAACATCGACAACTTCAATCCGATGGAGCACACATTAGATTATGAGAAGCTTTCCGTTATGGATAAGTGGATTTTGTCTAAGTTAAACTCTACGATTCAGACATGCGACAGCAGCCTGGAAAACTACAAGATTCCAGAGACTGCAAAGCACTTCAGGAATTTGTTGATGATTTGAGCAACTGGTATGTACGCCGCAGCCGTGAGCGCTACTGGGCAAAGGGAATGGAGCAGGATAAGGTGAATGCCTATATGACGCTGTATACCTGTCTGACTGAAATTGCAAAGGCAGCAGCGCCGATGATTCCGTTTATGACAGAGGAGATCTATCAGAATATCGTTGTAAAGGTAGATCCATCCGCACCGGAGAGCATCCATCTGTGTGATTATCCAAAGGCAAATGAGGCACATGTAGACAAGGAACTTGAAGCAGACATGGATCTTGTTTTAAAGGTTGTTGTTCTTGGCCGCGCATGCCGAAACAGTGGAAACATGAAGAACCGTCAGCCGCTTGCAAACATGTTTGTAAAGGCACCATTTACATTAAACGAGTTCTTTAAGGATATCATTGCAGACGAGTTAAATATTAAGACAGTTACATTTACAGACGATGTACGTTCATTTACTACCTACACCTTTAAGCCGCAGCTTCGTACAGTAGGTCCGAAGTACGGAAAGCTTCTTGGAAAGATCCGTACCGCCCTTTCTTCTGTAGACGGCAATGCCACTATGGATGAGTTAAAGGCAAATGGTTCTGTCACCTTTGATTTTGATGGCGAGAAGGTTGTTCTTACTGAGGAAGACCTTTTGATCGATATGACGCAGAAAGAAGGCTATGTAACAGAGAGCAATCAGGATGTTACAGTAGTATTAGACTGCAACTTAACACCAGAGCTGCTTGAAGAAGGCTTTGTAAGAGAGATCATCAGTAAGATCCAGACGATGCGTAAGGAAGCAGGATTCGAGGTAACGGATCACATCACAGTCGGCTACAAGGACAATGTAAAGATTGAGACCATCTTCAGCAAGTATGCAGATGAGATTTGTGCAGATGTACTTGCAGATAAGCTGACAGACAGTGAGATCAGCGGCTACACCAAGGAGTGGAGCATCAACGGCGAGACTGTTGTACTCACTGTCAGCAAGGAATAAACCTAAGGAGGATGAAATGAAAACAACGATTGATAAGGCTGAGCTGAAAAAGCAGATCATCTACAACGTAAAGACCCTGTACAGAAAAACCATCGATGAGGCAACTCCGCAGCAGGTTTTTCAGGCAGTATCCTATGCATTGAAGGATGATATCATTGATCAGTGGATTGCAACTCACAAGGAGATTGAGCGCACTGATGCAAAGACGCTGTATTATCTTTCAATGGAGTTTCTGATGGGCCGTGCTCTTGGAAACAACATTTTAAATTTGTGTGCACAGGATGAGGTAAAGGAGGTTCTTGAAGAACTCGGTTTTGATTTGAATACTATCGAGGATCAGGAGCCGGATCCGGCACTTGGAAACGGTGGTCTTGGACGTCTGGCAGCATGCTTCTTAGATTCTCTTGCAACACTTGGCTATCCGGCATATGGATGTGGAATCCGTTACAAGTATGGTATGTTTGCACAGAAGATCGAGGACGGTTATCAGAGAGAAGTTCCGGATGACTGGTTAAGAGATGGTTATCCATTTGAGATTCGCCGTGCTGAGTATGCTTGTGAGGTTAAGTTTGGCGGCTACGTAACAGTAACAAAGGACGAGACAGGAAGAGAGCATTTTGGACAGGCAGGATATCAGTCTGTTCGTGCTGTACCATATGATCTGCCAATCGTAGGATATGGCAACAACGTTGTAAATACACTTCGTATTTGGGATGCAGAGCCTATCAATACCTTTAACTTGGATTCTTTTGATAAGGGTGATTATCAGAAGGCAGTTGAGCAGGAGAACTTGGCAAAGAATATCGTAGAGGTACTTTACCCGAACGATAACCACTATGCAGGAAAGGAGCTGCGTTTAAAGCAGCAGTACTTCTTCATTTCAGCTTCCTTGCAGACAGCTGTAAATAAATATAAGAAGGCTCATAATGGCGATGTTACAAAGATGTACGAGAAGGTTGCATTCCAGATGAATGATACCCATCCGTCTATGGCAGTAGCAGAGCTTATGCGTATCCTTATGGATGAGGAGAATCTGACATGGGAGGCTGCATGGGAAATCACAACAAAGTGCTGTGCTTACACCAACCACACCATCATGGCAGAGGCTCTTGAGAAGTGGCCAATCGAGCTGTTCTCACGTCTGCTTCCGCGTATTTACGGAATCGTTGAGGAGATCAACCGCCGCTTTGTAGAGGAAATCGAAGCTACCTACCCTGGCAACCATGAGAAGATCGCAAAAATGGCAATCATCTATGACGGTCAGGTTCGCATGGCACATCTGGCAATTGTAGGTTCCTATTCTGTAAACGGTGTAGCAAAGCTCATACAGAAATTCTGGAGAAGCAGGAGTTAAAGGACTTCTACCAGATGATGCCAGAGAAGTTTAACAACAAGACAAACGGTATCACACAGAGACGTTTCCTGCTTCATGCAAACCCACTGCTTGCAAACTGGGTAACTGATAAGATCAGTGATGCATGGATCACCAACCTTCCAGAAATCTCAAAGCTTAAGCTGTTTGTAGATGATCCGAAGAGCCAGCAGGAGTTCATGAACATCAAGTATCAGAACAAGGTTCGCCTTGCAAAGTATATCAAGGAGCACAACGGAATCGACGTTGATCCGCGTTCCATCTTTGATGTACAGGTAAAGCGTCTGCATGAGTATAAGAGACAGCTCTTAAACATCCTGCACGTTATGTACATTTACAATGAGTTAAAGAGCCATCCGGATATGGAGTATTATCCACATACCTTCATCTTTGGTGCAAAGGCAGCAGCAGGCTATCGCCGTGCAAAGCTGACCATTAAGCTGATCAACTCTGTAGCAGATGTCATCAACAATGATAAGTCCATCAACGGCAAGATCAAGGTAGTCTTCATTGAGAACTATCGTGTATCAAATGCAGAGATCATCTTTGCAGCAGCTGATGTTTCAGAGCAGATTTCTACTGCATCTAAAGAGGCATCTGGTACTGGTAACATGAAGTTTATGTTAAATGGTGCAATTACCTGCGGTACACTTGACGGTGCAAACGTAGAGATTCTTGAGGAAGTTGGCAAGGACAACGCTGTTATCTTTGGTATGACCGCAGATGAGGTTATCAATTATGAGAAGAATGGCGGCTATGATCCAATGCAGATCTTCAACGAGAATCAGGAGATTCGTCAGGTTCTTATGCAGTTAATCAATGGCTTCTATTCACCACAGGATCCGGAGCTGTTCCGCGATATCTACAATTCACTGCTTAATACCTACAGCAGCGACCGCGCAGACACATACTTCATCCTCAAGGATTTCATGTCCTATCATGAGGCACATATGAAGATTAACGAGCTGTATCAGGATCAGACAAGATGGGCACACATCGTTATGATGAACACCGCATGCAGCGGAAAGTTCACATCTGACCGTACCATCCAGCAGTATGTTGACGAGATCTGGGAGCTTGACAAGGTAACAGTTGAACTGTAATGAATTGGAAATATGCGTTGCATGTATAAAATTGTGCAATGCAGAAAACAATAAGATAGAAGTTTAAATGCCATCGGGGGCAGGGTAATGCGGCGTTAAAAGTCACATTCCCTGTCCCTGTTTGTTTTATGAAAGGAGAAAATCATGAGAAAAACAGGACTTATTATTTTAATGACAGCGGCAGCACTCTCTATGAGCGCATGCGGCAGAAATGAAAAGCCAGAGTCAACAAAGCCATCAGCACAGTGGCAAATGAAAAGGAAACCGTAAAGAAAACTGAGAAGGAAACCGATAAAGCAACTGAAAAGAAGACAGAAGCGCAGACTGAGGATCAAACAGAAAAAGAGACAGAAACAAAAGAGACATTATCTGAGAGTGAATCAGAGGCAGCAGCAACTGATGAAAACGTTTTGCAGTTAGATGCAGAGCTTAGTGAGCTGTTAGATAAGATGTATGCAATCAAGGGACCAGATTTTGATGTGGAAACTGACACTGTTGATTTTGATGATGAGTATGCAGTGTCTTCCTATACAGGTCTGACGATGGATGATGTGAAAAAGCTTGATGCAGCAATTGTATCTGAGCCAATGATGGGTTCACAGGCATATTCACTTGTGCTTGTTAGACTTAAGGATAAGGCAGATGCAGCTGATATTGCACAGAAAATGGCAGATGGAATTAATCCGCGCAAGTGGGTGTGTGTAGAGGCAGATGAGCTGACTGTAGTATCAAAGGATAACATTATTATGCTTTTTATGGCAGATCATGAGCTTTACAGCATGGACGATGCTGTAGCTGCGTTCACAGAGGTATGTGGTAATCCAGACAATACCTGTCAGCCAAAATAAAAAAATAAAATGTTATTTTCCGGACTTCCATTTTTATATTATTTCCTTCCGGCGGTGCTGGTGTGCTATTTTGCAGCACCGCGGAAATTGAAAAATGCAGTGCTTTTTGTGTTCAGCCTGATTTTTTACGGATGGGGAGAGCCGCGCTATATTGTGCTTATGATTGTGTCAATTGTGAGTGGTTTTGTTTTTGCACTTATGATTGAAAAAAAACAGAATAAAAAAAGCGGACTCATCCTCATGTGGATATCTGTGGAAGTCAGCCTGTCATTTCTTCTTATATTTAAATATGCTGATTTTTTAATTGAAAATGTGAATCAGCTGCCAGGTGTGTCACTGCCTCTTTTTAAGCTGTCTCTTCCAATAGGAATAAGTTTTTATACATTTCAGATCATTAGTTATACTGTAGATGTCTGGAGAGGAGATACTAAAGCCCAAAGAAACATTATTTCATTTGGAACATATGTATCGCTGTTTCCGCAGCTGATTGCGGGACCGATTGTGCGATACACGGATATTGAAAGAGAGCTGCAGGAAAGAAAGCATAGCGTCACACTTGCTGCATCAGGCATAAAGCGATTTTTGATAGGATTAAGCAAGAAGGTACTGATTGCAAATGTACTGGGAGAACTGACAGATATCTGTCTAAAAACATCGCAGCCAAGTATACTATCTTGGTGGATGTATGCAGCAGCGCTTGTACTTCAAATTTATTTTGATTTTTCAGGCTACAGTGATATGGCGATTGGACTAGGCCGCATTTTTGGCTTTCAGTTTCCAGAAAATTTTAATTATCCTCTGATTAGCCGTAGCGTGAAGGAGTTCTGGCGCAGATGGCATATCAGTCTTGGCAGCTGGTTTCGCGATTACGTTTACATTCCTCTTGGAGGAAGTCGCGTAAAGACTGGACTTTATGTGCGAAATGTCATAGCTGTGTGGATGCTTACAGGACTGTGGCATGGCGCATCATGGAACTTTGTCTTATGGGGAGCAGGTTTTGGAGTGCTTCTTTTGTGCGAGCGATTTTTATGGGGAAAATGGCTGGAACGAATGCCGTCTATTATCTCACGTTTGTATTTGCTTTTTATTATTTTACTTAGTTTCATTCTTTTTTCAGCAGATACAATACCACAGGCTATGCAGCGAATAGGCGGATTGTTTGGCGCAGGAAAATTGTCAGTCATATCAGTACAAAGCATGTATTATCTAAGAAGCTACGGACTGCTGCTTATTTTTGCAGCAATCGCAGCAACACCGCTGCCAGCAACAGCATTTAATAGATTTATGAAAACAAAAGCAGGAAGTATTCTTAATTGGGCGATGCCGATTGTGCTTGTAGGATTGCTTTTGTTGGCAACTGCCTTTTTGGTGGACGGCTCATATAATCCATTTTTATATTTTAGGTTTTAAGCATTGGGAGAGTTTATGATAAAAAAAGAAAAACAACAGGCTATTGTCACATTGCTTATAACAGGACTTATATTTGGAATACTTTGTATGGCAGCATGGTTTCATACGCCAAATCAGATATCTGTCTCTGAGCGAAGACGTCTGGCACAGCTTCCAGCACTTACAAAAGACAGTGTTGGAAAGGGAAATTTTATGAGTGGCTTTGAGCGCTACAGTCAGGATCAATTTCCATTTCGTGAAGCATTCAGAAAGCTAAAAACGAAAGCACTGTTTTCATTATATCAGCAAAAAGATGTTCATGGAATTTATGTCGCAGACGGATATGCAGCATCAATAGAAAGCGAAATCAATGAGGCTTCCGTGCAGCATGCAGTTAATGCATTTGAGCATGTCTATGCACAGTATTTAAAAAATGACAGTCATGAAATTTATGCGGCAATAGTACCAGATAAAGGATATTATCTTGCGGCGAAAAATGGGTATCCAGTGATGGATTATGATAAGTTTTTTAAATGCTTTGAAAATGGGATGCCATATGCGAAGTTTATTGATCTTACACAGACGCTGTCTCTTGAGGCATACTATTTTACAGACAGTCATTGGCGTCAGGAAGCACTGATAGAAACAGCCAACCAGATAAAAAGAAATATGAAAATTGATACTTTGTCAGATGGCTATGATATTTGTCAGGCAGCAGATTCTTTTTATGGTGTATACAGCGGTCAGGCGGCACTTCAAGTAACACCTGACAAGATTATGTATATAGACAGTGAAATCATTTCACAGGCACAGGTTTATAATTATGAGACGAAAAAGACAGGCGCTGTTTATGACAAGGATAAGCTGACAGGCTATGATCCTTATGATTTTTTCCTGTCAGGTCCATCAGCACTTCTTAGGATTGAAAATCCTAAGGCAGCAGAAAAGAAAAATCTAATCGTCTTTCGTGATTCCTATGGTAGCAGTCTGATTCCTCTTTTAATTGATTCCTACAGCAGTATAGTGGTTGTAGATCTCCGTTATATCGCGCAAAAAAAATTAGGCGAATTAATTGATTTTGAATCAGATGAAATGGCAAATGCAGACGTGCTGTTTTTATATGGAACGATTCTATTAAATGACAGCAGTACAATTAAAAAATAAAAAAATCCAATAGGCGGAATATTAATCCGGCCTATTGGACTTTTTTATTTATTGATAATCAAAAATCCACTCCAAAAAGTCAATGGAAGTCTGAAGTCTTGACGTGTTGACAGCAATGCCAAGGTAACATGGTGTACCTAACAGACAATTTTTATTTACGATACGAGTATCACTAACGTCTATTGCAGCTGCGTACTGGCCAAGGACCTTGCCAGCTTCATCAGTGCGGCTTAAGTAAAGGATACGATCCTGCTCCTTTAAGTATTGGAAGAATGCCGGAGGAAGTGTTTCCTCGAGATCGGCAAATAAGGTATTATCTTCCTCACCGACACCATAATAATTGACAAATGCAGTATTGCCGCCGAGTACATCAAGATCGTGGGCGGCTGCCATTGCCATTACCTTCATCATAGAGGTATAGGAAGCCTCGTCTGATCCGCTAAAGTCAAGATATTCTGTCAGATTAAAACTGATCTGATAGTCTTTAAGGCTCATATCCTCATAGGCGGCAAATTCTTTTTCAAGGGAATCGACATCAGCATTATCTGATAAGTAGTTGTTATAAACATGAACCTGCACGATAAATGGACGGCTGTTTCTGATTACGGACACGGTGATACTAATCACAATGGCGATCACACCTATGATCACAAAGACTGGAACCTTATAATAGCTCCAGAAATATTCCCATCCATCCTTAAAGCCCATTGACTTCATTTTAGCAATTTCAGATTTAAAACTGCGTTTTTCACTTTTTACCGGGTTAAATTCCTCCTTCTTTGGTTGTTTTTTGCTTGGGTCATCTGCTTCAATTCTCATATTTTAATCCATGCCTTTCTGTGGTATAAGAAGTATGATACTAGTGTAACACAGTTTTTGCGATATGGAAATGAAAATAGTATGATTAGTATAAAATAATCATAAAATCTGCATCATTCGTTTGCATTTTTAGGAATCCTCATATATAATAAAATCTATGAGCGGCAAATAAAAAATATAGCCGTCCGGGAGCGTCTGCGTGATCGCAGCGCAATATGTGAAAAAGGAATAGAGGTACTTATAATGGGAAGCTTGTTTAATCTTGACAATCCAATTTGGCGGTTTATGGGAAAACTCGTAGATGTGTTTATCCTGACACTTTTGTGGGCTGTCTGCTGTATCCCGATCATTACGATTGGACCAGCATCAACTGCGGTGTATTATGTAACACTGAAACTTGTGAGGGATGAGGAGTCGTACACAGTAAGAAGCTTCTTTAAGTCCTTCAAGGAAAACTTCAAACAGGGAAGTGTGATCGGTATCATCATGACATTGCTTCTTGTATTCTTCTTGTATGATATTTATGCATACTTTATGATGGGTACACAGATTAGCCGTATTCTTGGAATTGTATTCCTTGGAATTTTCTTACTTTATCTGATCACACTTGTTTATGTATATCCGCTTCAGGCAAAGTTTTACAATAAGATTCGCTTCACACTCAGAAATGCACTGTTCATCGGTGTAAAGCATATCTTCCGCAGCCTGGCAATGATTATTATTGCAATAGCTGTTATCGTGGGATGTCTGTTCTTCCCACCGTTGATCTTATTAAGCTATGGTCTGATTGCATTTTTACAGTCATACTTCTTGGTAGTATCTTCGATAAGTATATCCCGAAGGAAGACGAGGCAAATGGTGATTCTGTAGTTGCAGAGGCTAAACGTGAGTTAGAGGCACAGGAAGCAGAAGAAGGCGAGCAGGTTCATATCGTTATGACCCAGCAAGATCAGCAGCAAGCAGATACACAGGTCTTCTCAAGAGAGATGTTTGCATCAAGAGAACCTAAAGAAGAAACAGACAGCGCAGCCACACAGGATAATAAAGAAGAGCAAAAATAAAAGTAAAAGCGAGACAGTTGGTGAAAACCAGCTGTCTTTTTTTGCTGCAATTTACGGATAAAACATTATCTAAGTCATTACACCGAGGGGCTTTCGTAAGCAACTAAAAAAAATTTTGATTTTGTAAGAAATTTATTTATAGATTTTGTCTTATATGGTATAAGGTATTATATTAGAATGCATACAGCCGTAGAGAAGAAAGAGAGGACAGGGGGATGACAGATATTGACATTATAAGGTTGTTATGGATACGAGACGAGATTGCAATAGAAGAGCTTGAAATAAATTATGGCCATTACTGCAGACAGATTTCATGGGAAATTGTACAGAACCGTGAGGATGTGAGCGAATGTTTAAATGATACTTGGTGGAAAACATGGTGCAGCATTCCAGAAAACAGACCAGATTCGCTTCGAGCATATGTCGCAAGAATTACAAGAAATTTATCGCTTAACAAGATAATTCATAATAAGGCATGGAAACGCGGATATGGAAAAATTAGTGTGATTGAGCAGGAAGTTGGTGATCTTATCGGTGAGGACGCTATTAGCCGTATGATTGACAAAGATGATTTTGTGCAGCGTCTGAATGGATTTTTGGAAAAACAGACAAGAACAGATCGGATGATTTTCGTGCTTCGATTTTGGTACATGGAGACACCACGGGAAATTGCAAAGCATATGGGTTTAAAGGAAAAAAATGTTTATAACACATTGTATCAGATGAGAAAGCGTTTTAGAGTTTATTGGGAACAAAGTGGAAAGGAGGACACTGTTTATGAAAAAGCATGATTTTGAAAGCAAGTCTAAGAAAAATGCAAAAGAGCAAACACCTGAAATGGCAGAGCGGGAACAAGAAATTTTGATGTGGATGGGCGATATCCGTGATGATTTTATCTTAGAGGCGGAGGATTACAAGCACTATCAGAGCGATAAAAGTGTGCCAGGATATTTTATTGTAGGCGGTACACTTGCCGCGGCAGCAGCAATTTGTACGGCAATCTTCTTTCAGACAGGACGCAATAGAATCGATCATTCAAATGTTCCGATGCAGCTTCCATATCAGACAGAAGAGACAACGGAAATTGAGTGGGAGACAGAGGAAGAGACGACAGAAGAAGAGACGACACAGGCAGAAACGACAGAAGCAGAGACAACAGAAGCTGCATTACAGGAAACAACAAATGAGGCAGGCTGGCTTAGTCATGCAACAAACTATCAATTTATGGTGCAGACAGATGAAAGTACAGTATCTGTATATAATGCATGGGATGGCAGCCTTGAAACTACCATTTCTGGAAAATTGTTAACAGGGAAAAAGTGTGTTCTTGTAAAGAATGGAGAGCGAGTACCGATAAATAATCTTCAAACGGTGGGCTATCAGATGTATGTAGGCGGAGAATTGCAGCTTAGTCAGGAGTTTCATACTTACTGGAATCAGTTGTCAGATACGGTATTTACAAGCAGCGACAGTACACTCTATTCATCAGGAAAGTTATATAATATCAATGGTATTGAACTGACACAGGATAATCAGGTATTCAGGCGAGTAGGAGATCGTATTTATAGCGAAGATTATGTGTATGATTGTGATGGACAGTTACTTGGCGAACATCCGTCATTTACTGCACAATACGAGTTTGGAAATTATGTGCTAGGATGTGATTTTAGTACAAATGAGTATATAATGTTTGATGTTGATACGATGGCAACAGTATGGACTGTCAGTGATTGGCTATACTTAACTGATGCAAATAATCTGCTTAGCTGGGAGACAGCAGATGGACAAGGCATTGTAACAGATTTGATGTTAAATCCAAAATTAAAGGAAGCGGACTGGCTTGCACAAAATGCAGAATGGGAGCCAAATGGAACTAAAATTAGTATTGTATGTGAAAATAAACAGACAGGAGAAGTTATTATTAGCTTAATCGAGAACCAGGAAGGTTCTTCTATATATCATTATTATGCCTGTGACAGTCAGTATAATATAACTGAAGAACTTCCAAAAGAATTTATAGATACTTATTATGAGGATGATACCCGTGTGCCATTAACGTATCAAATTACAGCTGATGGACTTCTGACAATCACGAATTTTTGGACAAAGGAGACAATTGTTACGGCATCCGTTGATCTACAAGGTGGTGAGATTTCTTATATAGATATTACAAATGCAGGCCCAATGTATGGCGTTACAATTAATACGATAAATCCAAACAATATTGTTACTCTGCTGATTTCAAACGGAACTGTCATTTCTGAGTCAAGAGGGCATACAGTTTTGCAGGAGAATGTTGTTAATCTGGATGAAGATACAATTGTTGTCTATGAGAATGGAACAAATCCCAATACATTATATTTTAATGCAAATGGAGAACCGTTAATAGAGCAGGACACAAATGCTATTTACGCAGATCGCTATGCAGTATGTACGATGCAGAATGGTAAGCTTTGTATTACACCGAGAGGGCAATTTGCTTACAACCTTCCAATCGCGGAAGATGAATATTTGGTGCTGACGACAGGAGAAGGCAGAGACAATTGGCTGGGTGGAGATATGGTTCTTGCTCTTGATTCTTCTGGAGAGGAAATTTTAAGACTTCCTGGCTATGGAATTACAGGAAATAGCGCATATATTAGCAATGGAATGATAGTGAACGAAAATACACCGCTTGTTTTGTATACTGAATATGAGGACAAAGCTTCAGATGACAGCGATTATGCGAGTGCACAGATGGGAATCTATTCTCTGAAGGATCGAAAGTGGATTGTGGAGCCGGCTAGGCAGAGCGTGACTCTTTTTACTGATTCTGTGTATATGATAGGATCTGATGTCGGCAATTTGTATCGGACAGACGGAACCTGCATAGAGGAAGGGGCAGAGGATGTGACTGTGCAGGGCAACTTTATTATCAGCAGACGTGCCGTGTATGACAAGACAGGACAGCTGCTGATTATGATTCAGGAAAATGAGAATGTTCTGACCGTGCTGTGCGATGAGATTTTAATAAATGAGTATTTTTCAGATGGCAGTCATTATACGAAATGTGTTAATGCGCAAGGAGAGACCATATGGATAGAGCAATCAGGACTGACATGGACTGGTGGGGAAGCTGGCTGGAGAATTTATAAAAGTTGGAACGATACGAATGGAAAAGGACTTTTAACAGCTATGGGTGATGACAATACATTAAAAATTGTTTTGTCAGAAGATGAATTTTTTGCTAAAAATCCAGATGCACAAGGAAATGGTCTGTGTCTTCTTACGGTAACAGCAAATAATGAGGGGAGACACGAGTTCTTTTTACAGACAACATCCGCCGAGCATCAGAAAATATATTATTATCGGTGCGATGATGAATTTAATATAATAAATGCGTATCCGCAAAATCAGATTTATCTCGGTAACATGTATGACGAAGTGTGCTTATGGTACTGGGGATTAGATGAAAGTGGCAATGGATTTGTAGAAAATCTTATATGGGGAAATAAAATAAAAGTTGATGCAGAGATCATGAATGAGATCCTGCAATGTTCAGATGTACAGGTTATGCAAGAGGGAAATATATTTGGACTGTTGTTTGATCAAAATAAGAAATTTTTATACGGAAACGATAACGATACTCATCTTATCAGTGAGAATGGCAAAATCACGGCACGCATGGCGAGCCAGAGTAATACAGGTGCAGCAGGAGTCGACATACTTTCAATTGCATATGCAGAAAAAGAGTATTCTGAAATTTTGTATTATTTAGCTGATGGCACAATGCTTGATGGTTACGGCATTATTTTATTTATGAATGAACAAATGAAATGTGTTCAGGAAATAGGTCGTATCGTAATAAGAGACAGCATGGGAAATGTGCGCAAAGAAATTGATATGATACCAGGGTCAAAAGGTCAGAAAGCCGATGCAAGCTTGCTTGCAAGAGGTTTTTTGAACTCTTGACCCGCCAAAAACATGAGTAAGTAGCCATTTTTCAAAGAAAAATGAGCGGATTACGAATGTTTTTGAAGATTGCGAGAGTGCAAAGCACGTAGCAATCTGGTATCAAAGGGGTCAAAATACCTTTTGACCCCAACATCATTGATATAAATTAAGTGACAAATTTGTCACGAAAGAGTAAGAGAGATGTCACCTAGATGTGGTAAGATAATAGAAACACTAAAAAGAAGGGAGAAGTTGTGGAGAAAGAAACAATGAATGAAAAAAGACAAAAGCAAAGAGGCTTGAAACAGGGATTTGAGCTGATTTATGAATATCGCTTTGTATTATCATTTTTGCTGTTAATCATGTTGGTTTCATTCAAAATCAGCGGATCATCTATGGGGTGTTGGAAGTTGTTTTTGGGAGATGGCGAAAGCGGTATTCGTTTGGGAGAACCGCGTGTCTGGCGAAGTGATGAGTGGGGAACATTGACGCCGCTTTGTTTTCGTCAGCAATATAATACGCTTGGTTCATATAATCGCTATAGCCAAACACTTGGCAGTATATTGACAGATAACATGCTCGTGTATGGACAGCCATCGTGGGATATTCTGACATTATTTCGCCCATTTTATTGGGGATATCTTTTCTTTGGAAGTGATAGAGGACTTTCATGGTTTTGGTGTTCACGTCTGATCGTGCTGTTTTTGTCATGGTTTGAGCTAGGAATGCTGATTACTGATGGGCAGAAAAAATTATCTGTAATGTTATCAATCTGTGTGAGCTTTGCACCATTTTTACAATGGTGGTTTGCAATCAATGGACTTGTTGAGATGCTGATCTACGGTGCTTGTTTTGTGCTTGGAAGTAACTATTTGGTATCACGTGCATTTAATCCAAGAAAAATCGCAGTGGCAGTCGGTATGGCAGTTTGCGCAGTAGGATATGTTTTGACATTTTATCCGACATGGATGGTGCCAGTAGCATGGGGCTTTGTTCCATTATTTTTGTGGGTTGTCATTTGGAAATTTGACAGGAAGGTGTTAAGACGAGTTGATGTGGTGCCATGGCTTCTTATTTTCGTGATTACGGCAGCAGGTCTTACAGTACTTGCCGTCACTTCATGGGATGTGATTAAAGCAGAATTAAATTCAGTTTATCCTGGAAATGCACCTTCGTCATCAGGCGGTACAGGTCTTTGGTGGATGATGAAATACCCTATTTCGCTTGTTAGCAGGTTTAGCATGAATGAACTAATTGTAGAAAATTCATCTATCATTTGTTTTGCACCAGCAGGATTTATACTCGCACTGTGGGTAATCATTAAAGAAAAAAAGAAGGATCCTTTACTCATTCTTTTACTTGGAATGAATCTGTTTTTGGCCTGGTACTATTGTGTTGGTATTCCTAAATGGCTTGCCAAAATGCTACTGCTTAGTTTTGTAAATTCAAATCGCGGACCGCAGGTGTTAGGCTTTCTTCGCTTGACTCTATTTGTCAGAGCTGTCGCATTAAAAGAAAAAGCACCTAAAAGGTGGTTAGCAGCATTGGCAGCTGTCACTTCATCAGCTGTACCGATGAGATTAGCCTTGGGATTTACAAAGTATGAGCCAGGCGGACTTAGATATGAGTATTTTGATACAGCAGAGAAAATTTTAGTTGTCTGGGCAATTCTAGCAGTTGTTTTTTATCTGCTGTATCGGGCAAGAAAAAGCAAGTATACAATGGCAGTTTTAGGAGTATGCACAGTAGTATTAGCATCATCAATTTGGATAAATCCAGTTGCAAAGGGGGTACCTGAAATTACGAAAAGTGAAACGATGCAGCAAATTCGTGATCTTGTAAAAGAGGATCCCAAGGCAATATGGCTTGTCGTAGATATGGCCTACCCGGCTACTAACATTCCTGCGATGGCAGGAGCAGATTGCCTGAATACAACGCAGACATATCCTCAGAAAACACGCTGGGAGATGTTAGATCAGGAAGGAGAATATGAAGATATCTACAATAGGTATTGCCATATTAGAGCATCACTTGGAAGCAAGACGATGCTTGAGTTAGTCAGTACAGATTATGTAGAAGTAACACTTTCACCAGAGGAACTAAAGAAATTAAATATCAGATATATAGTCAGTACAAATGATTTTGATGAAAAAATAGCAGCTGGAATAACTAATATTTTTACAGACAGTGGCATTGAATTTCAAAAATACTATGAAGGAGCACAGCTATCAATATTTAGATGTGTTTATTAAAACTTGCAGTGTACCAATTTGAAAGGAGGAGAGGACATGGATGATATTGCTGTATTGATCCCCTGTTATAATGAGGACAAAACAATTGAAAAGGTGGTATCAGATTTTAAACGTGTGCTGCCTGACGCCGTCATTTATGTGTACGACAATAATTCAACAGATGACACAGAGAAGCTTGCAAAAAAGGCAGGAGCTATAGTGCGTCATGAGTATCAGCAGGGAAAGGGAAATGTAGTGCGCAGAATGTTTCAGGAAATTGATGCACATTGCTACATACTTGTGGATGGGGATGACACTTACCCAGCAGAATCTGCTGCAAAAATGGTAAAGCTTGTACAGGAACACAATGCGGATATGGTAGTTGGAGATAGATTGTCATCTACTTATTTTGAGGAAAACAAGCGCCCATTCCACAATATAGGCAATTGTCTTGTTCGGGGAATGGTATCAAAACTTTTCCACGGAAGCATCCGCGATATAATGACGGGGTATCGTGCATTCAGCTACCGTTTTGTGAAAACATTTCCGATTTTATCATGTCGGTTTGAGATAGAGACAGAAATGAGTATTCATGCGATTGACAAGCGTATGCAGGTGGAAAACGTAATTATACCATATCGTGATCGGCCAGAAGGAAGCGTGTCAAAGCTCAATACCTTCTTAGATGGCTGGAGTGTAATTAAGACGCTGATTCGCCTTTTTCGTATTTACAATCCATTTGCCTTCTTCGGTATAATAAGCATAATGTTGTTTCTAATTTCGCTAGTAATGTTTGTGCCAGTATTAATCACTTATATTGAAACAGGCCTTGTGCCGCGCTATCCAACACTGATTGTCAGCGGATTTTTGTCAGTCGCAGCAATACAGCTGGCAGGCATTGGAATATCACTCCAAAATATGCTTCACAAAAATCGCCAGGATTTTGAATTAGAGCTGTATCATGCAGAGATTCAGGAGCGAACAGAAAAAGATTGTAAATAAAATATTTTATCATAAAAAATAAATCGCCTTCATATACTAGTAATAGGGCCAGTCGGTCATGTCAAAACCGACTGAAAGCGGCAAAGCCCAATATCAGTATATGGAGGCGATTATGTTAGAGCTGCAGAAAAAACAGATACATATGAGCAGGAGCAAAAATACAGTGAGTGCGCAGGTCACATTTGATGAGGATTTTAATATTCCAGATGCGAAGCCAGATGTGGGAAGCGTACTGCTAAAGCAGGCAGATGCCGTGATGGAGGAACTTCGCCAGCTTTCAGAAAAGGTAATCATAAAAGGACGTCTCGACTTTGAAATTTTATACGCCGTAGAGGGTTCTGGCAGAATGAAAAATTTGTCTGGTGCACTTACATTTGAAGAAAACGTGAGCTATCCAGGACTTGAGCCGGGCGATTATGTGCGCTGCCGCACAAAGGTAGAAGATATCAGTATTCGTGTTGTCAACTCAAGAAAGCTTCATATCAGTGCCGTGCTTGGTGCGGAACTTTTTGCCGCATCGGCACAGCTTGAGGAGGCAGCAAGATCGCTTTCAGGGCAAGAAGATATCGCTGTACTTGGAAAAGATATGGAAGTGGTGTCTTTGCAGCTGCAAAAAAAGGATACGTTTCGTATGGAGGATGATGTAGTAGTAGCTCCGGGAAAACCGCTTGCACAGTCACTTTTATGGAAATCACTTAGTCTTAGAAGTATGGAATATCAGGCTCAGGAAGACAAAATGCTCATTCAGGCAGAGGCAGCCTTATTTGTAATTTATGAGGCAGGACAGGAGCAGCTTCCTATGCAGTGGATGGAAAAGACGATCTCATTTACAGGAGAACTGCCGCTTGTTGGATGCCGTCATGAGATGATTCCATCGGTGGAGCCAGTTTTGATAAAAAAAGAGATTAGTATTCATCCAGACGAAGATGGAGAAAATCGAATATTCCATGTGGAAGCAGTAGTGGAGCTTGATATGAAGCTGTATCTTGAGGAAAAGGTACATTTGCTCTGTGACGCTTATTCGACAACAAAAGAAGTAGACACAAGCTACAAGACGGCTCATTTGGAAACACTTCAGATGAAAAATAAAGCAAAGTGCAGAATCACTGAAAAGATTCCGCTTCACAGCACTGACACCATGCTCCAAATTTGTCACAGTGAAGGAACAGTGTCAATTGATCGTACAGAGATTGTATCAGAGGGCATTCGTGTGGAGGGTGCTGTCTATGTGACTGTATTATATCTGGCAGCAAACGATGAACGGCCAATGCAGGCTGCGGCAGGTGTGATTCCGCTCAGCCATGTAATTGAAGCAGGAGGAATTACGCCGGGAAGCTGTTTTACTATAAGCCCAATGTTAGAACAAATTACAACAATGATTGCGCCAGGAGGTCAGGGAGAAGTACGTGCAGTCATTAGCCTTGATACATTTGTGCTCTCAGAGCATGAAATTTCAGTGCTCGATCAGGTGAACTTTACCGGAGAGACAATTGATCCAAATGATTTTCCAGGAATGATTGGCTATATTGTGCAGCCAGGCGATAATCTTTGGTCAATAGCAAAAAAATATAGAATGAGCATTGAGCGGATCCGCGAGGTTAACCAAGATAATACAAAAACAGATTCATTAAATGCGACCGCTTCCGGTATGCAAAAAGAAGGAAAATCGCCAGAAGAGCTTGGCACAAAGCCAGGGCAAAAACTTCTTCTGGTGCGATAAGAGAATTGTAATAGGGAATATTAGAATAATGATAGGATAGGAACATTTCTTGACGTATTGCATAACATAATATTGTAACGCAGCAGGGCGGATACCGCAGGTTGCGCACGAAACTGCCGGCTGCTTCTGATAGATCTTACCCGGTCCGAAAGGACCGGATACATAATCAGAAGCAGCCGGTTTTGTGTTGTCATAAAAAATAGCTAATGGTTTTTTGCCGTCAAATGTAATTTTTTTAAATACGGACGTAGCTTGTGGATGGACCCGAACCAACTTTTGCAATATATCCACTCTTGACCAGATCTGTCAAAGTTCTTTCTACAGTAACTTTGCTTATATCAGGGCAAAGCTCCATGATTTCTTTCTTGGTAATCTTGCCAACCTTATTGTCAATAGTTGCTTTAATTCTATCAGGCTTAGATAGCTGCGGTGTTTTAGATGTTCTATACGACTTTCAAATTCATTGTATGCTTTCAGCATGATACCAAGATAATATTTAACAAAAGGCTCATAGTTGTTTTCTTTTTCATGCCATCCAGTAGAACTTGCTTGAAGGGCTTCATAATATGTTTCTTTTGTGTTTTCTATCAGCATTTCCATACTGACATATTTTCCAACAATGTAACCTGCCTTATAGAACAGCAGTAAAGTCAGCAGGCGACTCATTCTGCCATTTCCGTCATTGAAAGGATGAATACACAGGAAGTCCAATATGAACATCGGGATCAAAATTAACTTATCAATGTGGTCAGCTTCCCATGCTTCAAGAAAATGAGTACAAAGTTCATCCATTGCTTCAGCAGTCTGAAATGCTGGAACAGGGATAAAACGTGCTTTTTGGTGACCATCGGCATCTGTTTCTGCAATCACATTATCAGAGTTTTTATAACAGCCGCCAGAAGTCCCATGCGAATAGGAATATAAATCCCGGTGCAGCTGCAAAATAATGTTCGGTCTTGGATTGATATACTCATAGCTATCGTGGATTGTTGCAAGCACTTCACGGTATCCGGCAATCTCCTGTTCAGAGCGGTTACGCGGTTCTGCTTTCTGACGTACCAGTTCTTCCAAACGCGTATCGCTTGTAAATATACCCTCGATTCGGTAGATGCTCCAGTACTCTGAATCAAAGCAACTTCTAATAGCGTTTTCAGTTCATCTATATTGGCTTCAAGAAATAGTTCCTGTTTGCCTTTGTGTTCGTGGATGCTGCCTACCATCTGAACAATTTCAGGTGTCAGCAACTTCGCAGGACTTGTAATATAATCAAACTCTCTCATAAGAATCTCCCTCATTTCAAATTTATCTCCATCATTTTACCAAAAAATGATGGAGATTTCAACAGGTATGATGGAGATAGGCTATCCACATTCCATTTCGAATATCCATGGTGTTTTGTTTAAGATAAACTGTCAAATTCAAAAAGAAGACAGCTGGAGTTATCTACAACAGAAACAGGGCTGCGAAAAAACTTTCATTTTTTCGCAGCCCCTTTTAAAAAGTATTACTGAGCATCCTGAGCATTCTCAGCTAAAAACTCATTGATCTTATCAACCAGATCATCTGGATCAAGTCCGTGAACCTCAGCAGCCTCGCCGATAGATTCAGCCTGAGATGCTGGGCAGCCAAGGCAATGCATACCAGCAGCCATAAGAATCGGAATAACACCGGTGTTTACCTGAAGCAGTTCACCGATTGTAATATCTTTTGAAATCTGTGTCATATTAAAACCTCCATAAAAAATGCTTGGAATCAGACCAAAATGTCTACTCAACCTTCATTATAAGGGGTATCAAATAGAAAAGCAAGGGGATATTTTGCAGTTTTGCGAATGGATATGATGATGGTACGAATTTCGTAAAATTTGTGATTGAGTTATAAAAAAATGTAACCAATGAAAATAAAATCGGACTTAAATGGTGAAAGGAGGAGAAAAATGGATGAGATAGCAGTACTAATTCCATGCTTCAATGAAGAAATTACGGTTGGAAAGGTGGTGAGAGACTTTAAAAGGGCATTGCCGCAAGCTACGGTATATGTATATGATAACAATTCTACTGACAAAACAGTGGAAAAAGCAAAAGAAGCAGGTGCAATTGTTAGATATGAGTATCAGCAAGGAAAAGGGAATGTTGTGCGAAGAATGTTTCAGGAGATAGAAGCACAGTGCTACATTCTGGTTGATGCAGACGATACCTATCCAGCGTCAGAGGCGGCAAAGATGACGGAACGAGTTTTAAAATATCATGCTGATATGGTAGTAGGAGATCGACTTAGTTCCACGTACTTTAAGGTAAACAAGCGGAGATTTCATAATTCAGGGAATCGCTTTATGCGCTTGGCAGTACAAAAATTGTTTGGTGGGAAGGTAAGAGATGTAATGACAGGGTATCGTGCATTGAGTTACCGTTTTGCAAAAACAATTCCAGTATTGAGCCGGAATTTTGAAGTAGAAACTGAACTGACAGTTTATGCATTAGAAAATAATCTGCAGGTAGAAGAAATTGCTGTAGCGTATAAGGAGCGACCAAATGGTAGTCAGTCAAAATTAAGCACAATAAGAGATGGCATAAGCATAATAAAAAAGTTACTGCATATGTTTTGTTTTTATAGACCTGGAAAACTTTGGAAAATAGTAGTGCTTGTGGCAGGATTCATAGAAATTAAAAATGCTAGAGTAAAAAAATTTTCAAATATAAGAGAAAATTTACTACATATTTCAAGTGGAATGCAAGTTTTGATTGCGCTTGTTTTAATTGAGAATATACATTACAAAAATAAAATGGATTCTGAAGCTAGACTTCAAAATAAAAAAATATATTCTGAAATTATATAAAAACATGTATCGTAGGAGGAAAAAAATTGATACTATGTGGTTAAAACGCAACGATGCAAAACGATTTATTTGCATGATAATTACAATTGTGCTAAGCGTTTATCCCATGTCACTTTCGCCTGTTTGGAATGGAAAAATTCCGGGTCATAGAGATCAATATGAGAGGATGGCACAATCTATTTTGCATGGTCATTTGTACCTTGAATATGAAGATGTTGATCCAAGATTATCTGAAATGGAAAATCCCTATGATCCACAGGCAAGGAAGGAACTAGGTATTTATTACCATTGGGATCATGCATTTTACAATGGAAAGTACTATATGTATTTTGGAATTGTTCCTGTAGTTCTTTTGTTTCTTCCATATCAGCTTTTGACAGGAAATGCGCTTACTACATACAAAGCAACACAGATTTTTACTGTGGGGACAATCCTTGCTATTTTTGCATTATTTGATTTCTTACGAAAAAAATTTTTTCCTAAAATGCCATTTGACCTATATTTGATCTTATCAATGGTACTATCATTTGTAAGTGTATGGTATGCAATCGCGGCACCAGCATTATATTGCACAGCGATCATGTCAGCTGTGTGTATGGAAATAATAAGCTTGAACATGATGGTTAGAGTGGTGTGGGATTCAGAGCAGAAAAATGGAAGAAAAATGGCAGAATTGTCAGGAAGTTTCCTGTGTGCATCATTGGCATTTGGATGCCGACCGACTATTGCACTTTCCGGAATACTCCAGATTATGCTGTTTTATTTGCATCTGCATGAGCTAAAATCAAAGAAAAAAAGTATGAAAGCCTGTTTAACAGCAGGGATTCCATGTTTGGTTACAGCTATATTGCTGATGTGGTACAACTATGCAAGATTTGGAAGTATATGGGAATTTGGTCAACACTATCAGCTAACGGTGGCAGATCAACGCTTATATAGTTTATTTGCAGGATTCAGATTAGACAAAATTATAAACGGACTCGTGTATCAATTTGCTTCATGGAGTCCAATACAAGGAAAATTTCCATACATAAGCTATGAAGGAATTTTGTTTGCATTTCCTGTTTTTTGGTGCATTGCAGCTTTTTTGCAGGATTCGGTGAAAAAGAAAATAAAGGAAAATCATCTGACAGCAATAATAAATATACTTATTGCATTAATAATAGGAATTACAGTGTTCGATAGTGTTTATACACCCTATATGGTGACAAGATATCAGCTTGATGTAAATTTCTTATTAGGAATTGCTTGTTTTGTAGCGGTAGGGTTTAGGTGTGAAACGGCAAAAAATAGGGGCTGGAATCGTTTTGTATGGATAACTGCAGTTATGACATTATTAATTTTGCCCTTACTTATTCTTGTTCCATATGATGGAAATTTTACGGAACAGAATCCACAGATATTGACTCAAGTAGAAAAGATGATATTCTGGTGGAGATGAATTTGTGAATATTCGCTTTAATACAGAACAATTTGGTATAATGGTCAATGTATGAAAAAAAGCAAAAGAGAAAGAAGGTGGAAAGTATGGAGGACTTAAAAATCATACAGCTTTATTGGGAAAGAGAAGAGTCTGCCATTATACAGACAAAAGAAAAATATGGAAAAACAATGGAGCAGCTCGCCTATCGATTGCTGTTTGATTATCAGGATACAGAAGAATGCTGCAGCGACACTTACTGGGACTTGTGGAATGCGCTCCCACCTAATCGCCCCATTCATTTCAAGGCATTTATCATGCGGATATGTCGCTGTAATGCAATGAACCGTTTGGAAAGAAGAGAAGCAAAAAAAAGAAAATGTGTGATGGTTGAGATGACAAAGGAACTCGAAGAAACTATACCAGATGAGACATTTCAGAAAACGTCAGAGGGGGAATTGACAGTGTATATTCAAGATTATCTGAGAAGCCTGCCTTCTGATAAAAGAATATTGTTTGTTCGAAGATATTGGTATGGAGATTCGATTAAGGAATTGGCGGTTATGTTTTGTATGACACAAAGCAGTGTCAAGGTTTCTCTGTTTCGCATGAGAGAACAGTTCAAAGAAATGCTGGTTTGTCAGGGTGTAATTGAATCTCATTGAAAAAAATGGAAAAGTGGATATGAGATTAGAAATAGTATGACAACAGGGAAAGGAAAATGTATGAAAGTTCATAGCTTGTTAAAATCATTAAATGCGATTGACGAAGAAATGATTGCAGAAGCAGATCGTTTTGCAGTAAAGCGAAGGGAGCAATTGAAAAGCAGACAGCATATTTTTGTGACAGAAGTGACAGCTGTGGCAGCTATTGCAATTGCGGTAGCAGGCGTTTTTTTCTTCTCGTTGCAGCCAGGTCACACACCACAAAAGCAGTCAGGTCAAAATGGAGTTCTGCTGGATGATACGCAGACAAAAACAACTGCAAAAGCAGATGAAGAGATGAAAACAACGGCAGAAGAGACACAAGAACTTGTGAAGATTGCACTGGCACCTGCGGTGTATACACAGGGTATGGTCGAGTATATAAAGGCAGTATCTAATGAATGGATAGAGCATTTTGAAATGTATAGTCAAACTGAGTACATAGATGACGCTGAGTTTTTTATTATGGAGCCATTCCAAACATGGAATAAGACACCATCTGGAGAAACCTGTTCAGAGGGGTATGTACTTCCGGTTGTATATGAGAATCAGGTGATTTGTACGGTAATGCTTTATCAGGTTGATAATAGTTGGCATTACTCATTATCTAGTGATTTGTGCAAAGAGCTAAATGAGCTGATAAACTATTCAGGGCAAGCCAGAATCGTGTATGAGTTTGATGATAATGGAACCTATATACAAACTGCACTTTTGTATGACGAAAACGGAAATGATGCAAAAAGCATCACTGTGTTGTTGACCCTGACCGCTGGGGATGAACTCAGTTCATCTCGCTAGCTAGCTGCCTATTGTCCAAAAACGATTTCTGTGTTAGTATGGTTGTAGACTTAAAAGCCATGGAGGACATTTGACTTCATGGAATAGGCCTCGTGAACTATTTGACTATTGAATGACCGAGGATTCCCAAACCAGTTTTCTAAAGTAAAAAATAAGTAGATAAATTACTTCCTCAATTATAGAAAATAAATTGTCTATTTACGGGAATTAAAAAGATTTGTATACTATAAGTAAACAATGTGGTTATGAGTAGTTAACTAATTCGAAATGGAGGATAATTTATATGAAAAAAAGGTTTTCAACATTAATTTGTGTAATGCTATTTTTGTGCCAAAATAGTTTGTACGTGACGGCAGAAGCAACTTCAGCAATTCGAACAGAAAATAAGAAGACAACAAAAGAGCAAGAAACATCAAGTGAAAATGATGAGGAACAGGATGTACTTTGGATTCCGGCAGTTTATCAAGGAATCAATACTGAGTTTGGAACGTATTATGCATATGAAACGAATTTAATTTTTGAAATGTCTGATGAAGAAAAAAATCTGATTGCAACAGATTTAATGTGCGAATATATGAATGGCAGATATTATTTAATTTATGATGATAAGGTTTTGTATTATTCAGTAGAAGCAGATGGAATGCATAAGATTATGGCATATGATGAAAAAACCGGAATGATAAAAGAGATTTATTCTGAACCATATAAAGATTCTGCTGCTGAAGATCTTGTCACACCGAATTATTTGTATCTGCTTGGAAAATATAGTGATTATTTAGTGTTTATGGATCAATCATATGAGCAGAATTTGCAAGAAGAAAGTGGATTCCTTGTGATTTTGAATCTCAAAGACAAAGAAGAAATAAGAGTAAGAAGTTCTTATTATATGGAAGGAGCATATATTCAGGCAGTTTGCGATAAATTGATTACATCAACTTCTGATGGCGGATATTCAGATCTTTATACAATTGATATGAAAACAGGAGAAATTGAAACAATTAGCGAAAAATGTCGGTCAACCAGTGGGGATTATATAAAAGGAACGGATGTTTATTATTTGGAAAAAAGAAACGGGGAAGATCAGATATATTATCTTGTCTGCTATGATTTAGAGAAAGAAAAAGAAGACTGGAGTATTGAATTAGCAGGAGAATGGTATGAACAGAATGGATGTTTTTGGGGAAATGATCTTCAAGAAAATACATACATTATAACCTATGATGGCGTACAATATCCATATGATGGAGAATGCAAGAGTTTAAATCGAGTGGATGGACAGTATGTAGATTACACATCAGATGGAAAAATAAGAAAATTAAATGAGGAAACAGGTGAATGGGAAGATTGGGTTGACTGTCCCCAGTGGCTCAATTTTGGTCAGAGATAAAAAATGTACTTGACAGATTTAAATTGAATTGTATAATTGTATACAATGATACAAATTCATCACGGTAACGTGGCAGAATGGTATACAGAAAAAGTGCTGTAACAGATGCACTGCAAATGAGGAGCAACAGAGGAGGACGACACTATGAAGGCAAATAAGACAATTAATCTGAGCACCAAAACCAACCTGCTAGAACAGGATCTGTATGAGTACAAGCTGCAGGATGTCAGCCAGCCGGAGCTGTTTAGGGAGATTTTCCCATATAACGAGGTTCCAAAGGTATCCTACAACTATCGCCATGTACCGATGGATATGCCGGAACACATTTACATCACTGACACCTCTTTTCGTGACGGTCAGCAGTCACGCGAGCCATATACCACACAGCAGATGGTAGATTTGTATAAAATGCTTCATCGTCTTGGTGGTCCAAATGGTATTGTGCGTCAGACTGAGTTTTTTGTTTATTCAAAGAAGGACCGTGATGCGTTAGAGCGCTGTATGGAGCTTGGATATGAGTTCCCGGAGATCACAACGTGGATTCGAGCAACAAAGAGTGATTTTGAACTGGTAAAAAATATTGGTATTCGTGAGACAGGTATCCTTGTTAGCTGCTCTGATTATCATATTTTTAAGAAAATGAATTTGACAAGAAAGCAGGCAATGGAAAAGTATCTGGGCGTTATTTCAGACGCGATTGAGGCCGGTCTTCATCCAAGATGCCACTTTGAGGATATCACGAGAGCAGATTATTATGGATTTGTTGTTCCGTTTGCTACTGAGCTGATGAAATTGTCAAAGGACAGTGGTGTTCCGATTAAAATTCGTGCCTGCGATACCATGGGTTATGGAATTTCCTATCCAGGTGTTTCACTTCCGCGAAGCGTGCCGGGAATCATCTATGGCTTAAAGCATTATGCCGGTGTGCCAAGTGATATGTTGGAGTGGCATGGACATAATGATTTTTACAAGGGTGTTGTCAATGCATCTACCGCATGGCTGTATGGCGCCGGCGCAGTAAACTGTTCTTTGCTTGGAATCGGTGAGCGTACTGGAAATGTGCCGCTTGAAGCAATGGTATTTGAATATGCATCATTACGCGGTGATTTTGATGGAATGAATCCGACTGTAATCACAGAGATTGCGGAATATCTTGAGAAAGAGACCGGTTATGAAACACCGCCGATGACACCATTTGTTGGAAGAAACTTCAACCTGACAAGAGCAGGTATTCATGCCGATGGTATCATGAAGGATCCAGAAATTTATAACATCTTTGATACCGAGCTGATCTTGAATCGTCCGCCGATGGTTGCTATCAGCAACACCTCTGGTCTTGCTGGTATCGCTGTATGGATCAACCAGTATTATGGTTTAAAGGGTGCAGAGGCAATTGATAAGAAGAACGAGGCGTTGTAACGATCAAGGAGCTAATTGATCAGGAATATGCAAATGGACGTATTACTGTTATCAGTGAGACAGAGATGATTCGTTATGCAGAACAGTATGTATTCCACAGAGACGTGGATTATGAAGATAAATAAGAAGGAGACAAAAGGGTATGCAGCAGAGTGGAGATCCGCTTCGCATTCAAGTATTTAATACGCTGGAGGATGCGATTTTAAACGGAAGCTACAAGGAAGGAGATAGCTTAAATGAGCTGAGGCTTTCAAAGAGTCTGGGTGTGAGCCGTACTCCTGTGCGGGAAGCTCTGATGCAGCTTGAGCTTGAGGGACTTGTCAAAAACATCCCAAATAAAGGGGCAGTCGTAGTTGGTGTTTCAGAGCAGGATGTAGAGGACATTTATGAGATTCGTATTAGAACTGAGGGATTGGCCGCACGTCTTTGCGCCGAAAAGATCACAGATGAAGAACTCGAAGAGCTTGAGCAGTGTATGGCACTTCAGGAATATTATTTAAGAAAAACAGACAGTGCAAAAGAGATGGGCGAGTTAGACGGTGAGTTTCATCGAATTATCTTCGCTGCATCAAAGAGCCGTCCGCTCCAAAATGTGCTGACAAGCTTTCATAACTATATCAGGCGCGCTCGTGCCGTCTCTGTCTGTGTGACGGGACGTGCCGAGGAATCTGTTTCTGAGCATCGCGCGATATTAGAGGCGATCACAAAGCATGATGGGGAGCTTGCAGAAAAGCTTACGGCAGAGCACATTAAGAATGCAAGAGACAACATTGCTACAACAGTTCACACGTCCTGTGAACCGTAGTTCGCTTAACAAAACAAAAATCCCTTTGACAGACCGAAGGCAACACAGTATAATAAATATGTTTTGGGAATGAAGTTCTCCCATTGATACATTCCTTGTATCACAAACCGCTGGTTAAGGCTGATGACTTCTGCGAATTTCGCAGGGATTGTCAGCCTTTTTTGTTCAACAGTTCAAGCGTTACGTTGAATTCAGATAAATCTCATGCTTGCATGAAGATTTGATGAATTGATGTGCGTCCCTTGAACGGTCAAAACTTATGCAAGAAAAAGGAGAAAAAAGATGTTACAAAGTATCGCATTAATGCTGCTGCTCGGAATGGCGCTCGGGTGGTTGTGCAAAAAAGTAAGCCTGCCAGGATTGGTAGGCATGATCGCCACAGGAATGATTTTAGGACCATATGGGCTCGGATGGCTCGATTCATCTATTCTTGATATTTCATCTCAGCTAAGACGGATTGCATTGATTATTATTTTAATGAGAGCAGGACTATCCCTCAATTTAGAGGATCTAAAAAAGGCAGGGCGCCCAGCCATTTTGATGTGCTTTGTTCCGGCCTGCTTTGAGGTGGCAGGTATGATTATTCTGGCACCAATGCTTCTTGGTGTGTCGAGACTCGATGCAGCAATCATGGGTGCTGTTGTCGGTGCTGTGTCGCCGGCTGTCATTGTACCTCGTATGATTAAGCTAACCGAAGAGGGATGGGGTACCCAAAAATCAATTCCGCAGCTGATTCTAGCTGGAGCATCGGTTGATGATGTGTTTGTCATTGTGCTGTTCTCAGCGTTTACAGGAATTGCGCTTGGTGATGGTGTATCAGCGGCAAGCTTTATAAAAGTGCCATTTTCAGTACTGCTTGGAGAAGTGGCAGGATTTGCAGTAGGTTACGTACTTTCGCTGTATTTTGAGCGAGTTCATATTCGCGATACTGCAAAGGTCATGATTTTGCTTAGTATTTCATTCTTGCTTGTAACAGTAGAGGATCGCTTTGGCGAGACTGTTCCATTTTCTGGATTGTTAGCTGTCATGGGTATGGGAATCGCATTAAAAAGAAAGCGTGCTGTTGTAGCAGTACGTTTGTCATCAAAGTTTAATAAGCTGTGGGTCATGGCAGAGATCATGCTGTTTGTTCTTGTCGGAGCAACTGTTGATCTTCATTATGCTGCATCTGCAGGGGCTGCAGCAGTGGTTCTTATTTTCGGTGTTCTTCTTTTTCGAATGGTTGGTGTCTGGTGTTGTATGCTTGGCACAGCCCTCACGAAAAAAGAGCGACTGTTTTGCATGTTTGCCTATATGCCAAAGGCAACAGTGCAGGCAGCTATAGGCGGAATGCCGCTTGCGATGGGACTTTCCTGTGGAAATATTGTTTTGACAGTGGCTGTGCTATCAATCTTGATCACTGCACCGCTAGGGGCTTTTTTAATTGATGGAACCTATAAGAAGTTGTTGACGAAGTAGCCCGAACCGACTGAATTAGGTGAAAAGCTTTTTTTTAGGGTGTCATCATTGACGGATTTTTGATCTCGTGCTATACTCCTACCGAAAGTTAGAAAACACTAATTAAAGTTTGACATATGGAGGAAATTATGAGAATCAAAAAAGCACTTTTTCTTGGCACACTTTGTACAGCAGTTTCCGGTATGAGTTTGTTTGCGCAGGCAGGCGTTTCCTATGCAAAGAGCGCGAAAGAAGCAACCGAGGAGATAAGCAGCGAGGAAGCGACTGAGGTAGAATCTGAGGAGGAGACCAGTGAGGAGGTCACCTATCCGATTACCGTTGAGCATGCATTTGGCGAGACAGTAATTGAGAGCAAGCCAGAGCGTATTGCAACAATCGGTTGGGAAAATCAGGATACCCCACTTGCACTTGGTGTTGCACCGGTTGGTGTTTCAGCAGCAAACTATGGACTGGTAACTGATAATAATTTGCATCTGTGGACTGATGAGGCATTTGCAGATCTTGGCGTAGAGAAGCCGGTTGTTTTTGATGATGTGGATGGACTGGATTTCGAGCAGATCAGTGATTGCAATCCAGATGTCATTTTGGCAGCATATTCTGGTATGACTCAGGAAGACTATGATACGTTAAGCCAGATCGCACCGGTTATTCCATACAAGGAGAAGGCTTGGCAGACAAGCTGGAGAGAGCAGACCATCGAGAATGCCGAGGGTATGGGCATGAAGCAAGAAGGCGAGAAGAAGGTAAAGGAAGTAGAGGATCTGATTGCAGAAAAGCTTGAGGAATATCCACAGCTTGAAGGAATTCCAACTGCATTCTGTTGGATCAGTGCAGATGATTTCAGCACATTTTATGTATACCTTCCGACCGATCCGAGAGCAGCATATCTGTTAGATCTTGGTTTTACACTTCCAGAGAGTGTACAGAAGCTTGCTGGCGAGACGGATGATTTTAATATCACAGTGAGTCGTGAGAATGCGGATCAGCTTGATGATATTCAGCTTATGGTTGTTTACGGAGATGAGGATCTGTTGAAGTCTTTACAGGAGGATAAGTTAATGAGTCAGATTCCGGCAATCAAAAACGGTGCAGTTGCATTGGTTGACAGTACCTCTGCACTTGCAGGCGCTTGCACTCCGTCCATTCTTTCGATCCCGTATGAGATTGACGAGTATCTTCAGTTACTTTCTGATGCAGCGGAGAATATCAAATGAGAGACAGACGGTTCCTATTAACAGCAGCTGCTTCTATCATGCTTTTGCTGTTTTGTGTACTGGCATCGATAGCCTGCGGATCAAAATCCGTGGGCTTTCCCACTGTTATTCGAAGTCTTTTTCATTTGGGAGAGGAGACATTTGAAAACAATGTTGTGCAGGCGAGAATCCCAAGAACTGTGTTTGGCATTTTAGCAGGAGCATCGCTTAGCGTATCAGGCGCACTGATGCAGGCAGTGACAAGAAATCCGATTGCGGATCCAAGTATTTTAGGAGTCAATACGGGGGCTTCCCTTTTTGTTGTATGCGGAATCGCTTTTTTTCATATTAGTAAGGGCAGTCAGTATATTTGGCTGGCATTTGCTGGGGCAGCAGCGACAGCAATCCTCGTGTATGGTTTGGCATCAATTGGTGGAAATGGTGCAACACCAATTAAATTGGCACTTGCCGGTGCGGCAGCAGGAACGGCACTCCAATCTCTTGTCAACACAGTCATGCTTCCAAACAATCAGGTAATGGATCAGTTTCGCTTTTGGCAGACAGGAAATATTGGTGGAGCAAGTTGGACAGATATCCGCTTGCTTGCTCCATATTTTGTGATTGGATTTGTCGTCAGCATTTGCATGGCAGCTCCGCTAAACACATTGGCACTTGGGGATGAGGCGGCAACTGGACTTGGCTTAAATGTGCCGTTTACAAGAGCACTTGCCTCTTTAGCTGGTGTGCTTTTGTGTGCGTCAACGACAGCACTTGCAGGACCGATTAGTTTCATTGGTCTGATGGTTCCGCATCTGTTTCGTCTGGTAATTGGTCCAGATATGAAAAAGATTCTTCCGCTGTCTGCAGTTGGTGGCGCAGCCTTACTTCTATTTGCAGATACAATGGGACGAATTTTGGGAAGTCCTGGCGAATTGGAATCAGGTATTGTCACAGCACTGATCGGTGCACCGGTATTTATTCTCATCATCAGAAAGGCAAAGGTAAAGTCACTGTGAAAGAAACGACATTGCGAACATCTAAAAATGTGTCTTTTGATGGAATCTCTAATGTAGAGGCAGGATATCACAGACGACAGAGAAAAAGCATCGTGGTTTCGCTTGTGCTTTTGGCAATCGCGCTCGTGCTAGCAGCAGTTATGATGCTTTACGGAAATACAATTTATACGCCAAGTGAGGTATGGGATGCCTTAAAAGAAGTGGAGGGCAGTGCAGTCTTCACGGTAAAGACACTTCGCCTTCCAAGAATGCTCACTGCAATTTTGGCAGGCTTTGCATTTGGTATGGCTGGAAATACATTCCAACAGCTTCTTGGAAATCCATTGGCAAGCCCGGATATTATCGGTGTGACTTCAGGAGCAAGTGTTGCTGCCGTGTTTGGCATTCTTGTGTTAAAACTGCCAACTGGTATTGTATCACTTCTTGCAGTGATATCAGGTCTTTTGGTATCCTGTCTGATTTATGTTTTGTCTCAGGGAGGTGGTTTTTCCAACGCGAGACTGATCTTAACTGGAATTGGTATGCAGGCATTTTTAAATGCGATTATTTCATGGCTCTTATTAAAGGCATCCGAGTATGATGTGGCGAATGCACTTCGCTGGCTTTCTGGAAGTTTAAATGGAGTAAAGCTTTCTGAGGTTTTGCCACTTGGGATTGTAGTCTGTGCAGCAGGCTGTGGAATCCTTTTACTCAATCGGCAGTTAACGATGCTTCAGATGGGCGAAAGTCATGCGGTTACTCTTGGTGTGAAATCGAAAATGGTTCGTTTGGTTTTGATTTTACTTTCTCTTTTGCTAGTTGCCTTTGCAACATCCGTGACAGGACCGATTGCATCAGTTGCCTTTTTGGCAGGACCGATTGCAGCACGCCTGTGTGGTGGTGGAAGAACCAATATGCTTTCTTCTGCACTTGTCGGAAGTGTTTTGGTATTGGCATCGGATTTGATCGGTCAGTTTGCACTTCCATCACGCTATCCAGTTGGTGTCGTAACTGGAATTTTGGGCGCACCGTATTTGATCTTTTTACTTCTTCGAATGAATAAGAAGAGTGAAAGCGTGTAGGGATCAATTGAGGACAGAATCGCATCTGGTTAGAGCTGAATGAATAAGAAGAGGTAGACACTTATGAAAAACAACAAAATCGAATTGTCAGCGCAGAATTTATCAGCAGGCTATGACGGAAAGACAATTGTTTCAGATGTCAATATTACGATTCCACAAAATAAAATTAGCGTAATTCTTGGCGCAAATGGATGTGGTAAATCAACTCTGTTAAAGACATTTGCAAAACTGCTAAAGCCAGAGCAGGGAAACATTCTTTTGGATGGAAAAAGCATTTTTTCAATGCCGTCAAAGCAGATGGCGCAGACGCTAGGACTTCTTCCGCAGTCACCAATCGTGCCAGAAGGAATTAAGGTGACAGATCTGGTCGCAAGAGGACGATTTCCATATCGAAAATTGCTTGGCGGTCTTCAAAAGGAAGATTTTGCAGCTGTTGAGGAAGCGCTTGAGATGATGGGCATCACAGAGCTTGCTGATCGCTGTGTAGATGAATTGTCAGGCGGACAGCGCCAGAGAGTCTGGATTGCGCTTGCACTGGCACAGCAGACGGACATTTTATTGCTGGATGAGCCAACCACCTATCTGGATATCGCTTATCAGGTGGAAATATTGGATCTTTTAATGGAATTAAATAAGAAGAGAGGAACCACAATTTTGATGGTTCTTCATGATATCAATCTCTCAGCTCGCTATGCCGATCACATCTTTGCAATGAGCAAAGGAAAACTGGTTGCACAGGGAAGTCCGTCCGAGATTATTTCAAGAGAGTTAATGAAGCAGATTTATGGACTCGATTGTCAAATTATTGAAGATCCGGTATCAGGCACACCACTTATTGTGCCTGAGAGTCGTCATCATAGACAAGAAAATACTTCAGCGAAGAAAGATACAGTTGAAGAGAAAACAGAAAAAGAGCAGATTGAAGCATCCATTAAGACAGAATCAATCTGTGCCTGAAAAATAGGAGCGAAACTTCCGAGGGGTGGTTTGGCTCCATTTTTTGAACATTGTGCGAAAGGCGGCAGGACTCTGATAGCCGGTTAGTCTAGCAATCTCGTCAACTGTCTTATCGGTGTTCTTTAATAAAGCGGCAGCCTTTGTCATGCGAACCTGATTGGCATAGTCCAGATGGTTTGCTGATAAAGCTCCTGAAAGCCAGCCTTTAGCTTTTGCTCACCAATGCCAAGTGTCTGGCTGAGTGCATAGATTGTGACAAAGGAATCGGCTTGATCACGAAGCAGATCGTGGGCAGCAATGATTTTTTTATACTCATCAGGGCGGATTCGAATGGGTCTGTTTCCGACAAAAATGCGTTCTGACATCAAATCGGCACCTGAAAAGAAAAATTGACGATTAGCTTGACGAATCAAAAGGGCAGTAAAGGCAGTGCCAAGGGCGAGCAACAGCTCTGGTGTCATAGAACGTGATTCTAGTAAGCCTTGAACCTGTACAATCAGATCAATTAGTTCCTTTGGAAGATGGATGTGGCGGACATTTTTAACTAGAAAATCGAGCGAATCGTCAGATGCTCCTAAATATGGAAGAATCTTCTTTTTTAAATAGTTCATCTCAATCGAAATTTCGACTCCTTTAAAATGTTGACCATGCTTCCAACAGTTGATACCGCCGCTCGCCTGCTCAATCGCGAGAAACGGCGATGGTATCGCGGATTTTTCCATACGATTTTCAACGAGAGAGTAGGTGATGCCCTCGTAGATGATACCGGCATGAAGATATTCAGTATCATATTGGAATTCAACAAAAAAATCCTCTGGGATTGTGTAATCACCGATTCCAAACTGAATGGAATCCATGCGACCATAGGTATAGATAGAGCCAATCTGATCGTTTGCCCAATCATTTTCAGGCAAAGAAGCAGACCGGCGCTTTAGACCAATCTGTTTGTAGAAAATGGTTTGATACGAATCTGGATCCTTTGCCTGATGGTAGATCATTTTCCTAAATTTCCCTCCTTGAAGTGATTTCTGCATAGAGCAATATATTTATCATTGGCGCCTAGTACCACCTGGGCGCCTTCTTTAATGATACCGTGGTCGTCATAGCGGGCATTGCAGGTTGCCTTTTTGCCGCACCAGCATATCGTTTTGATTTTTAGCCATGTCTTTAATTCCCTTCATAATATGCTGCTCCTAACTATACTCTGTTTTGCACGTGTGGTCAAGGGGAGAAGGGCTCTGATGTAAATATGTTACAGTTCATGATAAGTCAATATTGCGGTCAAGCCCGAAGGTGAATGGATTTCACGAGACGGACACTTGAAGCAGTTATTTCTTAAAAACCACCGGGACAGGAACGACGGCCTTTAAAAATAAACTATCAATTGTTAAAGAAAATGATTGACACCATATACGACACCACATATACTATAAGTAGGAGGTATAACAGATGTCAAAATGGGATAAACTGATAACACGTATATGCAATTTATCGAAAGACCTCCGGTTTGATGAACTGCGGAAAGTATTGGAAAGCTGTGGGTATGAAATGAATGCTCCGAGAAGCGGAAGTAGTCATTATACATTCAGAAAGCAGGGCTGTATGCCGATTACTATACCGAAGCACGAACCGATTAAGAAAGTATATGTGGAAATGGTAAGGCAGATTGTAGAAAGCGAGGCGAAGAATGATGAAAACGCTGAATGATTACATGGCAATGTCCTATCGCATGGAAATTGTAGAAGACAAAGATGAAGGCGGATTTGTGGTTTCTTATCCAGATTTGCCTGGCTGTATTACCTGTGGAGAGACTGTGGAAAGTGCGGTGACAAACGCACTGGATGCAAAAAAAGCGTGGTTAGAAGCAGCATTGGAAGAAGGTGTACAGATTCATGAGCCGGACAGTCTGGAAGATTATTCCGGGCAGTTCAAATTGAGGATTCCACGAAGTCTGCACCGATCACTGGCAGAACATTCTCAGAGAGAGGGAATCAGCATGAACCAGTATTGTGTATATCTTCTTTCTAAAAATGATGCGATGTACTCGAACTGACTTACCCTAGTGGCTTGCCACTGGGGTAAGTCAGTATAGCTTACAAAAAAAGAAAGGTTTTGAATGAGTATGGACATACAAGGGAATCTGACAAAAATACCGTTATCTGAAAATGCAATTTTGCATCAGTCTGGTGTTAGTTTTTTTCGCATATTTACAGCATACAGAAAAGAAAAAAAGATTCGCACGGAAAAAATCGTATCGGGAGTAATAAGCCGACGGGCATTTTTGGATATTGAAAAAGGAAAAAGTGTGCTTTCAAGAGAAAACTGGAAATTTTTGATGCATCGTATAGGAATTGTTACAGATTATTTTGAAACAGTTGTATCAAGGAAAGAGCTTAAAGACTGGAGATGCAGAGAAGATATTTGTCTTTCTGTGTGTGAAGATTGTGAAAAGGCAAAAAAGCTATTAGAAGAATACAGAAATTCGCATATAAAGATGTCTAACATAGAGAGACAGTTTTGCTTAAAGATTGAATGGCTGCTTTCACGAAATGAAAAAAGTGGAGAGGAACTTTATAAGTTAAGCAAGGATGCTGTTTGCTGCACAGTACAAGAAGATTGGAAAGAAAATTTGTCCGCACTTTATGTGGGACCAGAGGAATTAGAAGCCATGTTGTTAGTTGTTTGGTCCCTTTTAAAGAAAAATGAACTGATGGATGCATTTAGATTATTTGATCAAATACAAAGATATCCTAAGATACACAATTGGGAACCTCGCATGAGAGAAATGATCTGTGCGCAGATCGCTTTAATAGGAATAAAGCTGTATGAAAGAATGCAGAAAATTGATATTGCATATAAGATTGGAACAGAATCTTTGGAATTATTGCGTCAGCAGAGCAGTCAGCGGTACGCATATCCGTTACTGGTAGAGTTAGTGCGTATTGGAATAATGTTAGAAAAAGAGAAATCTGAGGAATTGCAGCAGTTTCTGAAATTTCAAAAAGCATTTGCGATATTGTATGAAGAAAATAAAATTCCGTATATGCGAGTATGGCAGTGTGGAAGTATAGAAAATAGCTACGATGTTGGAATGGTATTAAAAAGAATGCGGATGGCACAGGAAAAGACACAGGAAGAAGTATGCATAGATGAAAAAGGTTTTTCGTTTTTAAATGTACGTCAGCTATCTCGTATAGAAAAAGGGGAAAATCGACCATCTACAGAGAATTTTCAATTCCTGACCCGTAAGATGGGACGAGAACTTGATTGGATTATGCCGATGCTTGAAACGGATTCGATAGAAGTTTTATCGATGAGACAAGATATTATTTACGCTATTGGTATGCGTCAATGGAAAAAAGCTAAAAATATATTGGAACAATTAAAGACTAAAATAAGGGCAGAAGATTATAAAGAACCACAAATACAGCAGGAGATTCAGTTTATAGAGGCTGCAAGTTTGTTAGAAGCACAAGAAATTAGTATTGAGGAAGCACAAGATCGATATTTTCAGGCATTATCTTGTACATTTTCTTTGGAATGGCTTTCGCAAAAAGAACTTCCTTTTATAAAAAGAGAGGAAGGAATAATTATTAGCAATATTGCAAATTTGTATAGAAAAATAGGGAAACAAGAAGAAGCCCAAGGGATTTTTAAAAGATTGTATGAAGTATACGAACAGCAACAGAGATTTTTGAAAATAAATTTTCCTGCATGTGTGGTTGCGTTGGGACAATATTCTGGCCTACTTGGAGATCGTAAAGAATATGCGTATGCACTTGAAATTGATACAATAAATCTTTTCTGCGAATTGAATGATTTTTATCTAATGTCTGTTGGAGAATTACTTTATAATCAGGCTTGGGATATCTATGAATCGGATCATATTAAAAATAAAAAACAATATCAAAAAAAATTTTTGTGCGCACAACAGTTTGCATACTTTAATCAAGATCAAGATTGCATACACTTTCTTAAAGTACGGGAAGAAAAATATTTAAAATAATAAATGTTTTAATGGACTATAGTTGTATCTCGATCAGATAATGGCTTCAATGGTAAATTTTCATCGGAACCTGACTCAATCTCAGTTTCGGACTCAGTGCTTGTTTCTTCGATGGTGTAGCTTTTTTCATGGTTAAGTACCTCCTGAAGTTAAATTGTTTGTGATGAAAGTGATTTTATAATATAAAACAAAAAAGTAAACAGACAAATCACTTCCATTTTTTTGGGAAGTGATTTGTCTGTTTACGAAAAGGACTTTTTTATGATATAAAAACAGAAAAAAGGAGATAAAGCTATGGAAGGTAAAAATGAGATAATATGTGAACGAATTAGCGTAATCGTTCCGATATATAATACTGAGAAGTATCTTGCAAGATGTATTGAAAGTATTTTATGTCAGACCTATACCAATTTGGAGATCATTCTTGTGGATGATGGATCAACTGATAAATCTGGCGATATTTGTGATTTTTACGCTCGAAAAGACAATAGAGTAAAGGTGGTACATAAAAAAAATGGTGGAGCTGCTGCAGCAAGAAATTTTGCTTTAAATATGGTGACAGGGCAATATATTGGATTTGTAGATAGTGATGATACAGTAGAAAAGGATTTTTTTGAGTTATTATATGATTTGATATGTCAATATGATGCTGATATATCCATGGTAGCATATAGCGAAATAGAAATGGGTGAAAAAATTGCCAAACCAAAAGATAAATCCTTAATTGTAATGAATCAGAAGCAAGCAGTTAAAGAATTACTGTTTGATAGGAAAATTCAAAACTATGTGTGGAATAAATTATATAAAAGAAAATTATTTCAGGGTGTATATTTTCCAATTGGAGTAATATACGAGGATATTAGTGTAATGTATGATTTGATTAGAAAAACAGAAAAATTAGTGTACTTGCCTGAAAGTAAATATAATTATTATATTCGTAAAGATAGTATTGTTAATACAAATTCTCATCAAAAAAGAGTAGATGAGCTGGATTCAGTAATCAAGCGATATAAAGATGCGAAACGCGATTTTCCAGAGCTAGAACAGGAAAATGCGTATGCACTGGTGATGTGGATGATACGTGTATATACTTACACAGTGAAGGAAAATGATCCGAATGATACATTTATAAAAGAGCAGTATGAACTTTTTCAGTCAGAGTCGCAGAAGTATCTTTGCTATATCCTCACGAATTTAAAACCATTCAAGCGCATGATTTTACTTGCAATGCTGTGGGACTTAGAAAAGGGAAAGGAAGTCGTAAGGATGGATGGTGAGTTACATGAGTAAAGAGAAAATTGAAATGAAAACGAATGGCGCATACACATTCACTTCTAATGCTGCATGGCACTGGAAGGAGCAGTTTAGGCGTGAGCCGCGCATGGCGGCAGCGGTGATTGCCCTCTCTATAATTGCCGTGGGGCTTCCACTTTTAAATGCGAGACTTCCCAAGCAGGTGCTTTGTGGGTTGGAGGAGCATATTGAATTAAAGCAGCTTGTGCTGCAGGTAGGTACATTGATTCTTATTTTGGCAGCGGGAAACATGATAAAAAGCGCACTTGATGCCTACATAAAACGTATGCAGGGACCATTTGAGGATGATTTTAATCTGCGTATGCTAAAGAAAAGACTGTACGTAGATTATGATGTGTTAGAAAGCAAAAAATTTAATGATGATGCACATGCAGTATTTGACTCGCTGTATCGAAATAATTCCGTCCTGCGTGATGGCTCCATGATCTGGAAGCGTTTTTTGACTGCTACAGCAGGACTTGTTTTATACAGTGCGATTTTAATAAGACAAAGCATTGTAGCTGTACTTCTTGTATGGGTACCTGCACTATTGATTTTAGGTTTAAAGGAGCGTGCGGCAGCGTTTGACAGACAACTTCGCCCCAAAGCAGATAAGGCAAGCCGAAAGATGAAATATGTGGAGGAGTGCGCCTGTGATTTAGCCGGAGGCAAGGACATTCGCATGTATGATCTGACTGGGTGGCTGACTGCCATTTTCCATAGAGAACAGGCAACAGCTGACGGCTACGTGAAGCATTGGGAGAACGGCTATTTTGCAGTTAATATTTGCGATGCAGCTTTTTGCTTTATACGTGATTTTGGAATCTACCTTTATTTTATTTGGAAAATCATAAATGGCAATATGGCAGTTTCAGATTTTGTCTGGTATACAGCGATTGCGGCAAGCTGTCAAGAGGCATGCAGCGCACTTCTTGACAGCAGAGAAAAACTGGGACGGCTAAGCTTTGACTATTCACGTCTTCGCCAGTTTCTGTGCTCATGGGAAAAATCATCTTTTCGTGGAACTATTTCTAAAAAAGACAACAGTATCAATGAAAAATCAGAAACAAAAGACAAGGCAGCGCATAAATTAGCAGGCGATGCAGTTGAAATTCGTCTGGAGCATGTAGGCTTTACCTATCCGGGCAGCACAAAACCTACCATAAAGGATATCAATGTCACGCTGCGCCAAGGTGAACGAATCGCACTTGTCGGTCTGAATGGTGCTGGTAAATCAACGCTTGTAAAACTTCTTTGTGGACTGTATCGTCCAACGCAGGGTACGATTTTTATCAATGGAAGACCACAGGAAGAATATAGTAAAGAGGAATATTTTTCATTGCTTGCAGTTGTTTTTCAGGATGTAAAGCTTCTACCTATGACTATTGCACAGAATGTGGCATCCGATGTTGGAACACACATTGACCGTGAGCGGGTGCGTGAATGTTTAACGCTTTCCGGACTATGGCAAAAAGTTAGCAGCTTGCCTAAAAAAGAAGATACACCGCTTGGTGCTAGTATTCTTGATGATGGAATCGCACTTTCCGGAGGAGAAAACCAGAAACTTTGGATGGCGCGTGCGCTATATAAAAATGCACCGATGCTTCTTTTAGATGAGCCGACAGCAGCACTAGACCCATTAGCCGAGCAGCAGATTTATCAGAAATATATGGAGATGGTGGAAGGACGAACATCAGTATTTATTTCACATCGACTGGCAAGCACGCGTTTTTGTGATCGTATTTTGCTGTTAGAGAATGGAACGATCATTGAGCAGGGAACACATGATGAGCTGATTTGCTTAAATGGCCGATATGCGCAGTTGTTTGAGATACAGGGAAAATATTATCGGGTAAACAAAGATGGTGTAGAGGAGGTGTGCGCATGAAGATGAAAAAGTCACAGTTTCGCGAGGATGCGGCAACGTATATTCAAATGATTCACCTTCTAAATGAGTACAATCCGGGATGGAAGATCATTTTGATTGGTGTCTTGTTGGAAGGCATTTTCCCGTTTATTGCAATTTTTCTCTCATCAATGCTACTAGATGCACTCTATTCTGGACGTTCTATGCAGGAAATGGCACTGTTTGTTCTTGCAGGAACAGGCGCGAGTTTTGTCACAGCAATTCTTCGTCATCTTGTCACAAAAAAGAAAAATATTATGTGGTGGGGCATGCAGCATCGAATGACAGAACCCATCATGACAAAAACAATGCAGATGGATTATGAGCAGATCGGGGATGAGCGCGTGCGTACTCTTCGGGCACGCCAGGATGAGTACCGAAAGCGCGAGAAGGATGTGTTTGAGCGTTTTCTAACACAGCTTGAAATTCTATTGACGGCGTCAGTTCGTATGGTGGCAGCAATTATCACAATCGGTCCATTTTTTGCAAAACAGTTTTCAAAGACAGCTAGGACACAGGAAACGCTGTTTCGAATTATAGCAATAGTTGCATTGTTTGCTGTGTTGTATCTGAATCGTCGCTCTGTATTAGAGCAAGGCAAACGCCGTTTGGCAATCCACAAGGAGCATGAGGATGAGAATCGTTTAAACAGCTATATGATGAATGAAGTTGTACTGTCCCAAAAGGCAGGAAAGGACATTCGGATTTTTCATCAGGAGCCGATGATGGAACATTACGGTGATCAGATGAATGCAAACTGGAGACGAATGACGCTTCAATATGCCAAGAATGATGTGTGTCATTTTGGCTTACAGGGAATGCTTTCCTCGTGTGTAGGCGGAATCATCTATCTGTATGTGGCATTCTGTGCATACGGTGGGATGATTACAATCGGAAATATCGTGCGTTATGCAGGTGCTGTGCAGCAGTTCATTCAGGGAATGACTGATTTGTTTGCAGGATGGAGCAGACTACATCATGACAGAATGCAGATGGATGAGTATCTTGAGTACATGGGTCTGCAAAATAAGATGAAAAAGGCGTCTCGCCCTGTTAGTTTGACTGATATGGAAAATCCGGAAGTTGAGTTCGTAGATGTATCTTTTCGCTATCCAGGGACAGAACAGTATGTGCTGCGTGATGTTAATGTAAAGATAAGTGCCAGAGAAAGTACGGCATTTGTAGGGCTGAATGGCTCAGGAAAAACTACATTTATTAAGCTTTTATGCAGGCTTTATGACCCAACCAAAGGATATATTCTCTTAAATGGAGTGGATATCAGGGAGTACGAAGAGGCGCAGTATCGCAAGCTGTTCGCAGTTGTCTTTCAGGATTTTAAAATTTTTTCATTCAGATTTGGGGAGAACATTGCGGCAGGAGAAAAGGTAGATGAGGAGCGCGCGATGGATGCCATTCGCCGTGTGGATCTGATGCGCTTATATAATAAGATGCCAGACGGTTTAAATACTATTTTGAATAGAGATTTTTCTGAAACTGGCATGGAAATCTCAGGTGGCGAGGCACAGAAAACAGCAATGTCACGCGCTATTTATAAGGATGCGCCATTTGTTATTCTTGATGAGCCGACAGCGGCACTAGACCCGATTGCCGAGAGCGAGATTTACAGCGATTTTCATCGGATTGTGCAGGATAAAACAGCTCTATTTATATCGCACCGTTTGTCTGCGTGCCGATTCTCAAAGGATATCATCGTATTTTGCGATGGCAGGATTGTGCAGCAGGGAAACCACGAGATGCTGATCGGTAAAGACGGACTGTATCGCCAGATGTGGAATGCGCAGGCACAGTACTATAAATAAGAAAAACCACCGGGACAGGAACGGCGGCTCATTATCTGTCCCGGGTGATAAATCATTTTCCTAAATTTCCCTCCTTGAAGTGCTTTCTGCACAGAGCAATATATTTATCATTGGCGCCTAGTACCACCTGGGCGCCTTCTTTTATGATGCCATTGTCATCGTAGCGGGCATTGCAGGTTGCTTTTTTGCCGCACCAGCAGATCGTTTTGATTTCCTTGATTTCATCGGCGATCTCCATCAGACGGCGGCTGCCTGGGAAAAATTTATTCTGAAAATCAGCTCTTAGTCCGTAGCATAAGACAGGAATCTGCCAAGTATCTACGATATCAGAAAATAAATCAATTTGCTCAGGAGAAGCAAACTGTGCTTCATCAACGATAATCGCATTGTAATTTAATACACAGTCTGGATTTTTCGTAAATTCATCCAGAAATTCGTCAATCAGGCGGCATGTGTTTGAAAGACCGATTCTTGAAGAAACGGTGTGAATGCCATCTCTAGTGTCAGTAGCTGGTTTTAAAATCAGAGCGTGCTGCCCTCGTTCTTCGTAATTATATGCAACCATAAGTGCATTAGCGGTTTTAGAGGAGCCCATTGCTCCATAGTTAAATACAAGCTTAGCCATGTCTTTTAATTCCCTTCATAATATGCTGCTCATAACTATACTCTGTTTTGCACGTATGGTCAAGGGGAGAAGTTACGGTTCACGGAGTCAGCTTACGAATGCCCTCAGGCGCAATGGTTTCGTCGCCGGACCAAACTCCGCAGGTTCCTTTTATGTTCTTTCTTATTATATATTACTTTGAAAGACCTGCTCCAAGTGTCCGGCTCGTGAAATCCATTCACCTTCGGGCATGCTGTAAATATTGGCTTGTAATGTGTGTATTGGCTTTTCTCGAACCTGTCGAAAATATCACTTGTAACTTCTGCCCAAATTCGATATACTTTACACATAAGAAACAGCATCTGCAAGTGCTGTTTGTATCGCATAAGGAGGAACTACCATGGAACTTTTATTACTTGAGCCGGTGTTTAAACAGATGATTTGGGGCGGAAGCCGTTTAAAGGATGATTTTGGTTATGACATTCCGGGAGATAATACAGGAGAGTGCTGGGCAATCAGTGCTCATCCACACGGAGACTGTACACTTAAGAATACCGAGTATAAGGGAAAGACATTAAGCTGGCTGTGGGAAAATCACAGAGAATTATTTGGCAATGTACAGGGAGACCGCTTTCCGCTTTTGATTAAGATTATTGATGCAAAGGCAGATCTTAGCATTCAGGTTCATCCAGATGATGCATACGCAGCAGAGCACGAGAATGGCTCTCTTGGCAAGATGGAGTGCTGGTACATTCTTGATGCAAAGGAAGGCGGCACTATCGTGATCGGTCACAATGCAAAGAATCACGAGGAAGTAGAAGAGATGATCCGCGGCAAGCGCTGGAAAGAATTTATCCGCGAGATTCCTGTAAAGAAGGGTGATTTCTTCCAGATCAATCCAGGCTGTGTTCATGCAATTAAGGGTGGAACTTTGATTCTTGAGACTCAGCAAAACAGTGATATTACATATCGTGTATATGACTATGATCGTCTGCAGGATGGAAAGCCGAGAGCACTTCATGTACAGCAGAGTATTGACGTTATTAAGGCACCATTTGAACCGGCAGTGGCAGAGCATGAAAAGCTTGACGTTGAAGGTGCAGAGGCCGAGAAGCTTGTAAGCTGCCCGTGCTATACTGTATGCAAGGCAACTGTAAATGGAACAGCAGAGTTTGATTGGAATCAGCCATTTGTAGATATCAGTGTTCTGGATGGAGAGGGAAGTTTTGACGGCACTCCAGTAAAGAAGGGCACTCACCTTATCGTTCCGGCATGTTATGGAAAGATGAAGGCAGAAGGCAAAAATTTGATGATGATTTATTCTTACATCACAGAAAAATAAGAAGTAATCAATTAAAATCAAAATAAAACAGGAAAGATCACCCAAAAATAAAATAGAAGACAGGGGAAATAGAGGAGAATAGAAATGAGAATTGGCGCATTAGAGGGCGGCGGCACAAAGATGGTGCTTGCTGTCTGCAATGAAAATGGAGAAGTATTGGATCGTGTATCCATTCCTACAGAGACACCAGAAATTACAATGCCTAAGATGATTGCATATTTCAAGGAGCAGCAGGTTGAAGCACTTGGAATCGGATTCTTTGGCCCGGTTATCTTAAACGAGCAGTCTCCAAAGTATGGCTGTGTCGGCAATACACCAAAGCTTGCATGGAAGTGGTATCCGGTACTTGATGAGTTTAAGAAGGCACTGCAGATTCCTGTTGGATTTGATACAGATGTAAATGCAGCAGCGCTTGGTGAGGCAACATGGGGCATCACAAAGGGCTTAAAGAACAGCATCTATATCACAGTTGGAACAGGAATTGGAGCAGGAGTTATTGTAGATGGAAAGATGCTTCATGGAATGCAGCATCCAGAAGGCGGTCATATTTTAGTAGCACCTCATCCAAATGATACATATAAGGGTAAATGCCCATATCATGGAAGATGCTTAGAGGGTATGGCGAGCGGTCCGGCAATCGAAGAGCGCTGGGGCAAGAAGGCATATGAGTTGTCTGACAAGAAGGAAGTTTGGGAGTTAGAGGCTTATTATGTGGCACAGGGTCTTGTAGACATGATCATGCTTCTGTCACCAGAGCGTATTGTACTCGGCGGCGGTGTTATGCATCAGACTCATGTGATGGATCTGATTCGTAAGGAAACGCTTCGTATGGTCAACAAGTATATCGACACAGAGGAGCTTGCCGATATTGAAAATTATATTGTGCTTCCAAGCTTAAATGACAATCAGGGAATCCTTGGCTGTGCAAAGCTGGGAATGGATGCACTGGCAGCAGCAAAATAATAGACAAAATGAAAGGCTCAGCACCGCGTTTAGCGGTGGCTGAGCCATTTGTATATGGAAAAAAGAATCGCACTTACAATGATAATAAGTGAAAGCAGACAAAGATAATAGACAGCATTTGGCTGAGACAGCGTCATGGTAAGTGACAAAACATTATCTGTTGTCTTGGCAGAGTAAACATTATCTAAGATATTGTTTTCTGTTGTAAGACTGCTTTCAAGAGAATCAGATATTATGGAAGTACCGTTTGGAAGCTGCACCATCACAGTAATTAATGTTGCATCTGGATTCACAAGAAAATTGGAAAAGTCCATGTTTTCTGTGAAGCGATATGTATGCTTTGGCTGAAACAGCGCCATAGTCTGAGAGCAGTAGTCAAGTGTTTCCTTTCCGTCAAAGAAAGCTTCAAATCCCTTTGCGAGATAGGATGGTGTACCAGTCTGTGTAAAAAATAAAGTCAGGTGATTTTCATCATCAGTTTTGGCGGTAACGGTCCCAAAATTTTGAGTATAGCGCGCGGCGGTATCTGTGATAAGCTGTTGGTGAAGCTTAGGTACCTCGCCGAGTGACAGAGTAATTGTGCGCGTAAGAAGCTGAATAGATTTTACCTGCGTAGAGACTGTGATCTGCTGCGGCTGATACTGGAAGATGGCATCATAGTTGTAGGTGCATCCACCTTCAACAAGATCATCAAACAGACAGACATAGCCATCATAACCATCGCGTGCAAGCGGAAGCTTTTGAAGCGTATGATCATTGTCATATACAGCAAGCGCTGCATTGGTATCAGTACTGTAGAAATAGCGTGCCCTTGCTGTTCCTGAATCGGGAACAAAGAAGGAAAACTGAAAAGGCTCTTCATAAGAGTGCACGATTTTCATGGAATTTTCAGCAATGATCGATTCAGACGCAAGTGATTTGCTTGACGACTGAAATAGCTGGCTTGTCTTTACACACAATTCTTTAAAGCTTTCAGCGCTGAATGTCAGTTGCCATGTGGTATCATTATTCCAGACAGCTTCAATTCCATCTGGGACAATAGCGTCCAGATAGCTTTTTACATTAGAAGCATTGTCGCGCAGTTCATCAGGAAAGATGATATAAATAGTACGGTTCCATTTGTCAAGAGAAAGTGATGTTAAAATATCAATTCGCTTGGCATCAAGAATTGTTTCTGCGTTGCAGACTAGTGCATTATTCTGACTTTTATAGCTTCGGCCGTTATAGATAAGTTCATTTTCCTGCTGAGACAGGTAGGCTAAAAGCTTTGAGTCACTAAGTCCTGTGCGCTCCTTAAGAGCATCAGTAAACCAGGTAAAAACAGCCATCACATCATCTGGCTCAGATAAGGTAAAGCCAGTTTTCACACCGACTTGCGGTCGTGAAATAGAAGAAAATTGTTCAATGCCTGTAAGCGCATCAATTTTTTCCTGATATTCATCTAGTGAATCAAATGAAAGAACAAAAGTCAGCTCATAAGCAGAAGCAGTGTCCACATAATTCCACTCAAGGTTCTTCGGACAGTTAGCCGTGATAAAGCTTTGAAAAGAAAAGTTGCTGTTGTGGAAAAGCTTTTGCAGTGTCTTTTTATTGGCGGTAACAGACATAGTGCGTGTACCTGACTCATCAGCCTGAATATCTAATACAGAAGAGAATGTGATTGGCGGGCACTTTGCGCAGCCGCTCATCATACAAGCAGTGATGAAAATAAAAAAGCAAAATAGAAAAGCGTGAAGAAATTGTTTTATCCTGTCAGGATGAAAAATTCGTGTTTTCATAATCAAAACTGACCAAAATGGTTCTTCAGTGCTTCAAAACTCTCCTTACTGATTACATGCTCCATTTTGCATGCATCTTCAGCAGCAATGTTGCTGTCAACGCCAAGGCTAATAAGCCAATTTGTCAGCCACTGATGTCGCTCATAAATCATTTCAGCGATCTCGCGACCACTGTCAGTAAGATAAATATAACCAGCCTGAGTTACGGTAATTTTTCCGCCTTCGCGTAAATTTTTCATTGCGATGCTGACACTTGATTTTTTAAAATCCAATTCATTTGCGATATCGACAGAGCGCACAACTGGCAGCTTTTTGCTGAGCATCAGGATTGTTTCGAGATAGTTTTCGGCAGATTCATGTATTTGCATAAGCAAACCTCCTGTGTAAAATATATCTAAGTCAATTACTTATAAGAATACCATATCCGTGAAAAAAGTTCAACATAACTTCAACGATTCATTTTGCAAAAAAAAGTCATTGACAAAATAAAATCAGGTATTATAATAATTCTGTATCGAACAATTCGGAATCGAACAGTTCAAGATCGAACAATTTAAGACTATCATCGAGAACTTGGTTCGATTAAAAATTAACAGAAAGGAAGGGCTGTATGGAAAAGGAAAAATCGATATGCTTTAGCCTAAAGAGGGTAAATCATATCGTGGAGAGAGGCATTCACACAAGCCTCGCGGAAGCTGGTTTTGATGAAATCACAAACATGCATGGATGGATTCTGGGCTTTTTGTATCACGCGCAGCGACCAGTCTACCAAAAGGATATCGAATCAAATTTTGGAATTGCCCGTTCAACGGTGACAAACATCCTGCAGCTGATGGAGAAAAAGGGGTATCTGACAAGGACTAACGATGAGCATGATGCAAGGCTTAAGCGGTTAGAACTGACAGAGTTAGGGAAAAAGGTTCATCTTGATACGATTGCAGTAATCGACTCAGCACATGATACGATGGAGGCTGGTATTACAGATGAAGAGAGAAGGATCTGCTTTGAGGTATTGGAAAAGATCTGTAAAAATGTAGAGAAAATAACAGGAGGAGAGTAGCCATGATAAAAACATTAGGTGCATATGTAAAAGAGTTTAAGCGTGCATCAATCGCGACACCGTGCTACATGATTCTGGAAGTTTTGATGGAGATGATGATTCCCTATCTGATGGCTTCCATTATTGATGACGGTGTCAATAAGGGTGATATGAAGCATATCTGTCTTGTTGGTGCAGGCATGCTTGTGATCGCAGCAATCGGTTTATTTGCCGGAATCATGGGCGGTGTGTATGGTGCAAAAGCATCAGCAGGATTTGCCCGCAATCTTCGAAAGGGAATGTATGATAATATTCAGACCTTTTCATTTTCCAACATTGATAAATTTTCAACTGCCAGTCTCGTAACAAGACTGACCACTGATGTAACTAATATTCAGAATGCATATCAGATGGTACTTCGTATGTGTATGAGAGCACCTGCCAGTCTGATTTGTGCACTGGCAATGGCATTTATTACAAATGCAAGAATTTCAATAATTTTCTTAGGTGCAGTCATCGTACTTGGCTTCGCATTATTTTTTATTGTCAACAGAGCAAGAAAATATTTTACCGCGGCATTTCCAAAGTACGATGAGTTAAATGCGAGTGTTCAGGAGAATGTTTCTGCTATTCGTGTTGTAAAGGCTTACGTGCGTGAAGATTATGAAAAGAACAAGTTTGTAAAGGCAAGCGAAAACATTTATAAGATCTTTGTAAAGGCAGAGGGTGTTGTTGCATTGAACTCTCCAGTCATGATGTTTGCCGTATATGGCTGTATCCTTGCAATCAGCTGGATTGGTGCGAAGATGATCATCGGAACAGGAAGTGTTGCGCTGACAACAGGAAAGCTGATGAGCTTATTAAATTATTGTATGAGTATTTTGATGAGCCTAATGATGCTGTCTATGGTTTTCGTTATGCTTACAATGAGTATTGCAAGTGCAGAGCGTATCTGTGAAGTATTAAATGAGAAGCCAGATTTAAAGAACCCAGATCAGCCAGTTACAGATGTAAAGGATGGAAGCATTGAGTTTGATCATGTTACATTCCGATATAATGCAGGAAGCGAAAAGCCAATTTTGTCTGACATAAATTTGTCTATCCGTTCAGGTGAGACAATTGGTCTGATCGGTGGAACGGGAAGTGCAAAGTCAAGTCTTGTTAATTTGATTAGCCGTCTGTATGATGTTCAGGAAGGTGCTGTAAAGGTTGGCGGATTAGATGTGCGAAAATATGATATGGAGGCACTTCGTAATCAAGTCAGCGTTGTTCTTCAGAAGAATGTCTTATTCTCCGGAACCATTTTAGAGAACCTTCGCTGGGGTGACAAAACAGCTTCTGATGAGGAATGTATCCGTGCTTGTAAGCTTGCCTGTGCAGATGAATTTATTGAGCGTTTCCCGGAGCGCTACAATACTTACATTGAGCAGGGCGGAAATAACGTATCAGGCGGACAAAAGCAGCGTCTTTGTATTGCAAGAGCACTTCTTAAAAAGCCAAAGATTTTAATTCTTGATGACTCCACAAGTGCAGTTGATACAGCAACTGATGCAAAGATACGTCAGGCATTTGCAACGGAAATTCCAGATACAACAAAGATCATCATTGCACAGCGTATCTCAAGTGTGCAGAATGCAGATCGTATCATCGTGATGGATGATGGTAAGATTAATGGAATTGGAACACATGAAGAACTTCTTGCTAAAAATGAGATTTACCGCGAGGTATATGAATCTCAGACAGGCGGAAGCGGTGATTTTGATGAGAAAGGCGGTGATCAGTAATGCCAGGACCAAGACGTGATTTCGGACCAAAGCAGAAGGTCGAAAATCCAGTAAAGGTATTTAAACGCATCATGTCCTATGTGCTGAAGCGTTATCCAGTTCATTGTCTGTTTGTACTTATCTGTATTGTTGTAAGTGTATATGCAAATGTACAGGGAACTATGTTTATGAAGACTTTGATTGACGGTTATATTACACCTCTTTTAGGTCAGGCTAACCCAGACTATTCAGAGCTTCTGCAGGCAATTATCAAGATGGGAATTTTGTATGTAATTGGTATTGCTGCTACTTTTGGCAATACTAAGATCATGGTGTATGTTACTCAGGGAACGATGAGAAATATCCGTAATGACATGTTTAAACATATGGAATCCCTTCCAATTAAATATTTTGATACACATAAGCATGGTGATATCATGTCAATGTATACAAATGATGTTGATACGCTTCGCCAGATGGTCAGCCAGAGTATTCCGCAGTTCATCAACAGCTTAATTAGTATTGTAAATGTGCTGATCTACATGATCATCTTAAGTGTGCCGCTTACACTTGTTTCAATTGTTATGGTTATGCTTGTTATATGGGCAAGTAAAACAGCTGCTTCTAAGAGCGGAAAGTTTTTCGTATCACAGCAAAAAAATATCGGTGCATTAAACGGCTTTATCGAGGAGATGATGGATGGTCAGAAGGTTGTCAAGGTATTCTGTCACGAAGAGGAGAGTATTGAGCGCTTTGACCAGTTAAATAATGATCTGTTTGGAAGTGCATATAATGCAAACCGTTATGCTAATATCTTAGGACCAATCAATGTTCAGCTTGGAAACTTAAGCTACGTTGTTGTTGCAATCGTTGGAGGTCTTGTTGCAATCAACGGAATTGGCGGCTTTACATTGGGAAGTCTGGCAAGCTTTTTAACTTTAAATAAGAGCTTCCAGCAGCCAATTAATCAGATCAGTAACCAGTTAAATAGTATCGTTATGGCACTTGCCGGCGGCGATCGAATATTCCGTTTGCTTGATGAAAAGCCGGAGGTGGATGATGGCTATGTTACTCTTACAGATGCTGTTGTAAATGCAGATGGCACAATCACTGAATCAAATAAGAGAACAGGAACATGGGCTTGGAAGCATTACCACAAGGCAGAAGGTACAACCGACTACAGACAGCTTAAAGGCGATGTTGTATTTGAGCATGTGGATTTTGGTTACAACGATGATAAGATGGTACTTCATGATGTAAGCTTATATGCGCAGCCAGGTCAGAAGATTGCGTTTGTCGGATCTACTGGTGCCGGAAAGACCACGATCACCAATTTGATCAATCGTTTCTATGATATTCAAAGCGGAAAGATCCGCTATGACGGTATAAATATCGGAAAGATTAAAAAGGATGATCTTCGTCATTCACTCGGTATCGTTCTTCAGGATACGCATCTGTTTACCGGAACTGTTATGGAAAATATTCGTTACGGAAAACTTGATGCGACAGAAGAAGAGGTACATGCAGCAGCCAAGCTTGCCAATGCAGATGGCTTTATCCGCAGACTGCCGCAGGGCTACGACACAATGCTCACAGGAGATGGTGCTAACTTAAGTCAGGGTGAAAGACAGCTTCTTGCCATTGCCCGTGCAGCTGTTGCCGATCCTCCTGTACTAATTCTTGACGAGGCAACAAGCTCCATTGATACAAGAACTGAGAAAATTGTTCAGGATGGTATGGACAAGCTGATGCACGGAAGAACAACATTTGTTATCGCGCACCGTCTGTCTACCGTTAAGAACAGCGACTGTATCATGGTCTTAGAGCAGGGACGTATCATTGAGCGCGGAACTCATGATGATCTTATTGCACAAAAGGGCAAATATTATCAGCTATACACCGGTAACAAAATCAATTAAGTAAGTAATTTTAACGCCAAAAAATATCGCCGACCTGAATATTATACTTTCGGTCGGGATAAAAAGTAATGGAAGTGATCAGCGACCGCCAAAAACGCTGCTTTCCATCGCGCCCTAGCTGGGCATAAGTTTCAGAAAAGCCGTCCGGAAGAATGATCTGCTTTGCAGAGGGGATCACTTCTAGGGCGGCTATTTTTGATTTAAGATCATCACGCTTCGCCCGATATTCCTCGGTGGAGATATCACCATCCTCGTATCGTACTCCGATACGCTTAAGCTTTCCTTTCAATGTTGCAATTTCCTTCTCACGCTCTGCTTCATCTGGTGCAGCAGATGCGCTGGCAAAATTATACTCGTCTGCAAAATCTTGAAGTCTTGAAAGCAGAGTAGATTCGAGCCACTTTTCAGATGCACACAGCCCAGGATGCAGAAATTTTTGCTTGCCGGTGGTGCAGATATAATTCAAGTATTTTCCATTAGCTTTTTGCGCATGCATTGTTGCACCACAAACGCCACATTTGATTAGCCCTGAAAAGATATATGTTTCTCGGCGATCGTTTCTTGGCTCGTGGATTTTTCTTGTGGCAAGCCTGCGCTGGTACTCTTCTTTGGAAAAATAAGCAGGACACGGGCGGCCATTATCATCACCGGCATATACGGGAGAAAAGATCAGCTCCCGGATAGATCTGGAGTGCATATCATGCCCAACACTAGAAAGATACTTACGGATTGCATTTGGTCCCTTTCCAGAATCGTACATTGAAAAAATTTCTCTTACGATTGGCTCGGTGGTTGGATCGATGGCAAGTTTTTTATTTTCGGTCCGATACCCCAGAGGCACAGTCCCTAAGTGATCGCCGCGTTCCCTTTATAATCCATGATGGATTTAATCTTTTCAGACGTTCGGGCGGCCTCGGCTTCTGCGATTGACAGCATGATATTCACACGCAACTGCCCATCAGAAGTCTCCGTTTCGTAATTTTCCCATATAGCCTTCCAGGGTACTTTTTCCATCTGGGAAAGTACCAGATAGTAGTCCTCCACGGATCGGAAGAAACGGTCGAGTCGAGTGAAAAGCAACAGCTCGATTTTCTGTTCTTGACAATCTTGAATCATCTGCAACAAGGCAGGACGCTTTTTGTAGCTCACATGTGCGCTGATTCCAGCGTCGTTATAGGTGGCAACAATAATATATTCTTTTTCTTTACAGTATTTTTGCAGAGCATCTAGTTGATTTTCAATCGAGATACCGTGCAATTTCTGCTCCTGCGTGGATACACGCACATATAGACCAACTTTTTTCATATACATACACTCCTTTCTTGGTGGTCTTAACTGCATCATAAGTGATGCAAGGGAAAATGTCAAGATATGTCGAAAAATGCGAGGAAAATTGATTGCGTAAATCGACGCGGAATGATAAGATATAAACGTACCAAAGAGATATACAAAAATACAAAAGAGGTACATAAGTACAAAAGAAAAAGAATAAAAGTACAAAAGAACAAAAAACACAAAAGAAAAAGCCCTGGCATTTTACGTCAGGGCTTTTAACGTGAGCAAGAAAATTATTCAGTTTCATCAGCGCTGAATTGACGACTAAGGAATGTTTCTAAAGTAGAGATGGCTGTGGAAATATCTGCTTTGTCATATTGGAAATAGGAGTTCACAACAGACATAGTGGTTGAGGCATTGGTTGAGATCAACAAATCATGCAATTCAGAAATTTTTTCGGTGGCTTCATCATGAGTAAGCTTAAGAGTCCTATATTGCTTACAGATATCAAGCGCAGCTTCTATATCTTCGATGATCCAGTCATCTGGTGTAAAAAACCAAGCACATATCGTAGATCTCTGAGGGAAACCCTCTGGCATTGAATCGAAAGTATCTTTAACGGTAAAAGTGCTAAGCGTATCATCAAGATAATCAGATACCACGAAGGACTCTGAATCGGTTGAATATGTGGTTGCTAGATAGTAACCGTCGCGTAATTTATCAAGTGAGCAAATACAATATTGATCATTATGCGTATAAGAACAGATTAGATCTTCGCCCTCAAGCAGTTGGAAATCATCATTTCCAGAAAGCCTTTTCATATAATCGTCCGTACTGACAATAGACTCACTGTTGACTTCAAACTCAACATTTACTACTGTTTCCGAATTCGATAGTTCTTGAATATCAGAAAAGGTATATCTTGCAAAGCCAGCACCAGTATATCTCTCGATAAAGATTCCGTCACTATCATAGTAATCGAATTCAACATAGTCATCTTCGTAATGTGTCAGACTGTTTTCTTCTTCAGAATAAGATTCACTTTCCATCTCTTCGATCTTGTCTTTTAAATTCCAAGCATAAGCAGACGAAAATGAGCTGATGCAAAAGAATGTAGCACACAGCAGTGGAAATACTCTTCTTTTCATAAAATCCTCCCTAAGATCTTTTATAAACATAAAATACCATAAAAAATAAAACTAATCAAGCAAATACCAATAAAGTTACTCCAACTTACTGTTTACGAAGGTATCGTTTTGAGCAGAGTATTCAGCAGATTGTTCAGCCACAATTAAATGCGTAGACAAACGTGCAGAATAAGTTTGCAAGCGCCTTTGAGCGGACTCTCGATATCTAGCAGAATCTATTTCGTGTATAAGTATATAGTCCACCACTTCTTTCCCTTGAGAGTCTAATTGGCGATAGTTTTCAACTAAGTCTTTCTCGTTTTTCTGAATCCGAAAAGAATTTAGGACTTCTTTATCATCTGTAAGACCTAACAGATAATCAACTGATATATTAAAAAGAATGGATATTTGTCTTAAGAAGGCACATCCGGGTTCTCTGGCATTGGTTTCGTAATTTCTCAAGGTTGTGCATGGAATGCCAAGTTTATTTGCAAACTCGCTTCGAGTGGCATACCCATTTTCTTTTCTTAATTGCGTAAGACGCTCTCCAAAAGTCATAACTTTTCCTCCTATCATAGTTGCATTATAAATACCTCATCTTTTGGTGTCAATAAATTAAAATCCATTGATGAAAAAAATATTGACATATGCCCAAAATGAGCATATTATACAAAAGTAATACTCAAAACGAGCAAAGAGGAGGAATAAAATGCTCAACAAAATTGAAACAATAAAAAATAAAAGAGATCTAAAAGCAAGAAAATGTCAACTAAAAATCGCCACCAACAATGAATTACCAGAAAATACCAGTATTATTTCACAAATTATGTGTGTAATATGGATCTGCACCCAGCTAGCAAGAGAGGGCAGGGTGATTGATGTGATGACAATAAAATACGTTTACTACAAACATACGAATGTATATGCTCTATATTACAGATCAAATAACACGTTGTACTACAATAAAAATTTTAAAGGTAAATGTAAGCTCATAATTTTCAATTAAATAAAAAAGGCTGGGTGCATTACCCAGCCCCAGCCCGATCAGCCAGCGTCTTCGACTTTGTATTGGCTTTCAAGTTCTTCTGGTGTTTTCGGATGTTCGTTGCCATCGTCTAGCAGCTCTGACCTAAAGTGCTCAAGTAGCATCTTACGGATCTTAGGATCTAGCGCAAAATAGGCTTTAACGATCTTCAAGTCAAAATCGGAAGCGCCACGCTCTTTTGCAAACTTATTGAGATCGAAAGTTTCCTGAACCTTGTACATAGGCTCTTCACCGGTTCGCAGCCACTCTTCACGGATATTATGAACGGAAGAAATCGCTTTTAGTGATTGATCAGAAACAGTAGCTCCCTCTTTTTCAAAAGAACTAACACTTGTTTGTTTCATTCCGATAGAACGAGCAAATTCAGTTTGGTTCATGTGCAAAATATCTTTTCTAAAATATCTAACACGTTCGTTGATAGTCATTGATTTCTCACCTCCTTCCCATATTCTTTATAATAACGAAGAACGTTAAAAAAGTCAATATAAAGACAGAAAAGTCATTGACAAATAACGAAAAACGTTATAATATACAATTAAGATAACGTAGATCGGTAAAACAAAACCGAAAAACGTTACAGAATAAATAATAAGGAGGAAACCGATATGAAAGAAAACAAATCAATTGTAGGCTTGATTCTGTCAGCAGACAACAAGAAAGAAGCAGAAGATATATTGAGCTTCACAAAGACTTTGACAGCAGATCAGGCAAAGGAGTTTGATGCACTGCTGCGTGGTGTAAAGATTGGTCTTGATCTGGCGACAGGAGGAGCTGTAAAAACAGCATAGGAGGTAAAAGTATGCTCAAGTTAATTTATCAGGAATTGGTAGCCATAAAGAAAGAGCTCCAGGCTATTCGCAGTAGCCTGGAGTGCACAGAACAAACAATCACAGTTAAACCAACAAGCGAGAAAATAGGAATTAGACAAAATTTTCAAGAATAGGCTTGAAGTCTAATAAGAAGCGAGCTTGCTGAGCAACAGCAAGATTAAGTGATTCGCCGGTAGATGTATTGGTATATGAACGACATTGGATTCCAAGTAATCGTATTCTTGAGGTTCCAAAATGATAGTGCATGTTTTGATAATCAGGATATCCAAAAAGATTGGTGATCCACTTGATCCTGGAAAACATGAAATGTCTGATAAGAATTCAGAAGCTCCTTTAAAAGAATAGGCAGGATGGGATGCGGTTATTCCTCTTCTTAGCACTGGAAGAAAATTAGTATCATCATAGATTCCCATAGGACAACCGGGCATAACCAGATTTTCAATTGCGGAAAGAGTATTGTAGTCGGATTCAAGAACGATCATGGACTCTTGAATAAAAAGATTTAGGATGTTGCGCAATGATGCAGACCCCACTCACAGAGGAAGAGAAATGGATCAGATAGAAACAGAGAATAGAAAGCTGATCGAGCTGGAAGAAGAGCACAAACGAGCCTTTCAACACTTTCTTTCGTGTATTGCCTCAGAACCTCCTCATACATGGAAGGAAGCCCAAAAGGCATGGATTGAAACGGAAAAAGCATGGAGAAAGCAGCTCAATAAAGTCTGCTTGCTCACAGGGAGGAGCTAGATATGGAAGAAAGAAAAGTTCTGCTTACAGAACCCATTAGAAATCCACCACCATCAGGAGAAAAAATCTTGACGGTATTATATACCATTTGGGCAGAGGAACATGGTGTGGTCTTAAGTGACATCAAGATCACAAAGAAAAAAGACATTCAGACAAGCGAAGAAAGGAGGAATGACGATGGTAAAAGAAAGTTTAAAGAGGGAGCTTGAAAAGCTGGATGAATTGCAGCGTAAGTATGAGCAGGTAATGGGCAACTATATTGTACATATCAGATCAGACCGAGTTGATTTGTTCGCACAAGACGAAATTGCATATAAAGAGGCAATGGAAGCTTGGCGAATTCAGTTTGATAGAATCTATCGGATGTCAGATCGTACTGAAGAATGCAGGAAGAGAACAAGGAGACTGCAGCATATGAAAGTTGTGCTGAATCGCAAGATGTACTGACGTCTCTGGTGAATGTTGGGCCAGTACTGAGTGCAAAGAGAAGAGAGAAGGGACTGTTCATAGTAACGGTTTTTAAGGATGATGTACAGCAGGAAATATTCTCGGCTGAGGAATATGAGATACCTGTTGGCGTTCCAGAGAGCAAATGCACAGTAATAAAAGTAAAGCGACAGGGATGCCAGTTTTTTGAGAGATATTCGAAGTGGTTGGGCTATGAAGTCTTGATCTCGGATGCTGAAACAGGCAATTATATTTACAGTATGCAGACCGGAGAAGAGGTCGTTGACTTTAGGGATCAGATATCGTGAACACAAATAAGAAGGTTAGAGGCAGAGGAGGAAATGAAAAAAAGGTATAAAAAACCGCCGATTAAGTCGCAAGCAAAATCGGCGGAGATGTCAAAAGACACCCAAAGACAATATAATCATACACATTTACGGCTAAAAAGTCAAGGAGATATGAAAAAATGACGGTATTGGAGGCATTTCGGAATCGGGCGCTGTGGGTACCAGAACGAGAGAATCCGATTTACCGAGTTGAGTACATCAGTGATGGCCATAGCGGTAGAGTGATAATAAGTGTAGAAGCGCCGGAGACAGCAAAAGAAGAGTTACAAAAACAATGGGAGGCATTTGCCCAGGATAAACGGGTTCCAGAAGCTTGCATCAGAGAAATCATTTGCATAGGTAACAAATACGAAAATTATAAATAAGGAGGATATTGTAATGTTTGTAATGTCACAAGACAGATTGTTCTTGCAGGAGATGACAGGAAAGAGACTTGGTGCATATGGCAAATATCTGTTCATAGAGGGGGAGAGCGGTATAAGAACGAAAGTGGCAGAGTACGACTCAGAGGAAGACTGTGAGACTGTACTTAGAATTGTCGCAGGAGGCATGGAAGCAAGACCGAGCAATCCGGTTATGGAGCTTCCAACGAGCGAAGAAATCAAAGACTTTAACGCAAAGCTTGACGAAATCCAAAGCAAATTTGAACAGATAAAGACACCAGAAACGATAAAGGATCTGAATGAGATGATCGAGAAGATCTTAAAGGCATAAGAAATGAAAAAACGTCCACAGCTACGTTGTTTGGCGGCAACGCTGTGGACGAACTTTATTTCAAACTTAGTATAATACATAGTGCAAGAAAATGCAATATATAGCGCGAGAAAAAAGAGGGATGCCCTCTTAATCGGGCTTGTAATGTATATTAACATCTCTGCACATTCCCTCCGGGTTCCGCCAGTTCATTACCGGAAAAACAGAAAACATAAGGGAGATGAGAGTATGGCGGGAAAAGAAAGAACGACAGGTAAGGGCAGAAAGCCACACTACATAGAGTATGACTACCAAGAGCAGTATGATCAGAGTATAGAGGATCTAAATGAGTACTTCATAGAACAGCTGCTGCAAAAAGGCAAGGCGAACGGGGTATATGCTACCAAGGAACAGTTCGCGGATGAACAGCTGGAGATCGAGTATTACCCGGAGTTTACTAGGACACAGGCAAAAGCTGAAGGGATAAAACCTATTGATAAACGCAAGCAACAGAAGGCCCAAAAGGAGCTGAATGGCAGACTGGCTCGAAAGCGCTTCTGGCAGCTCTGTGAACACAACTTCAAAGAAGGGGATCTGTGGGTTACGCTGACCTACTCAGATGCTCCGGCCAGCATAGAGGTCGCAAACGCTAATATGCAAAAATTCCTTCGCAACGTGAATGCGAAGAGAAAAAGGAAGGGGCTCCCGAACGCGAAGTATGTCTACGTTACGGAAGAGGTGGACGAAGACGAAAAAGTAGTGCGGATTCATCATCATCTTCTGATGGATTCTTTGCTGGATGCGGACACAGTTATGACAACCTGGAAGCATGGCGGGAGAAATGAGTACAGGTGGATCGAGAAAGATGAGAACGGTATTGAAGGTGCGATCAGATATATGGTCAAACCAGTGGCAGATACAAAAAGAAAAAAACATAAAAAACGCTGGAGCTGCAGCACAAACTTAGAGCAGCCACCGCAGCGTAAACATCACCAAACACGCCCAAGGGATATCGACAAAATGGTCGCAAGCCATGATTATATCCGCGAGTATGTGGAGTCAGTAAAAACTAGAGGAGGAAAACTTCGCTATGAAGGCTATGTGTACACCGACTCGAACGTTTACTATAACTCGTTTAATGGTCGCTATTACATCCGTGTGCGGATGCGAAAAGGGCAAAAACAGAAATTGGAGATACAAAAGACACAGGAGAAATAAAGAAATTTTAGGAAGGGACTCAAAGACATGGAAAGAATAGCAATTTTAAACCTCAAGGGAGGAATCGGGAAAACAACAACAGCAGTAAGCCTGGCAACGATCCTGGCAACAGAACACAGAAAGAACGTGCTTTTGATCGACTGTGATATGCAGGGAAATGCGAGCAAGGCTCTCGGACAGTATAGCCCAGATAGCAGAGGTACACACTCAATCATGCAGGGGCAGGAAGATCCGGAGAATTGCACAGTGAGAGCAACCTGTTTAGATCCAGAGGCAAAGGGAATTATTGATGTCATTCCGGCCAATATGTATCTGATGCAGGCCAATGCACAGGTGTTGCAGGACACGGAGGCCGAGCAGTTGCACATTCTGGATCGAGCACTGGAGCGTCTGGAGGCAATGGAAAGATGGTATATCGCATATGATGTTGCAATCTTTGACTGTGCGCTTGGTCTCGATATGACGGTTCTGAATGCGTTGATTGCATCTGACCTGATTGTGGCGCCGGTTCCGTTTGGCGGGTATGAGATTGATGGCCTACAGCAATTGCAGGAGCAGGTAGATGATCTGAAGAGTATCAAGCCTGATTTGCAACTGAAGGCGTTGTTCACCATGAAACAGAATAACAAGACGAATCGAGAATTTGAGGAGTGGTTACATAATGGCAGCGGCTACAATGCGTTTGATGCTGCGATCACGCGCAGCGTCATGGTGCAAAAGGCGGCGCTGGAAGGGCTGCCACTTCCGGTCTTTAGTAAAAATGGCAAAGCAACCAAAGACTACAGAAAAGTGGCAGAGGAACTTGTGCAGGATCTGGAAGAGATCGGAGCCAGAAAACACAGAAAATAGAAAGGAGCAGAATAATGGCAGGAGGATACAGCGTGCTGAACGCCCTCAATCGAACTACGCGCCAACAGGCAGAGGAGAAGCCATGCGGTCGCTTCCGAACGAAAGATATTGATATAACAGACATTTATCCCAATGGGCATAATTTTTATTCGATGCAAGATATTGAAGCGTTGGCGGCGGATATCAAGGCGGTTGGTTTGTTGGAAAACCTTACGGTGACGTATGCACCAACGGAGAAAGGCAGCTATAAATTGCTGGGTGGGGAGCGTCGATGGCGCGCCCTGCGTCTATTGCAGAAGCAAGGTTACACGGAGTTCTCGACAGCAACATGTCAGATCCGAACGGCGGAGAATGAGCACATGGAGATGATTGAAATCATCATGTGCAATAGGCAGAGGGTGAAGACCGTCTGGGAGCAGATTGAGGAAGAGAAGCGCCTGAAGGAAACACTTCAGGAGATGAAAAAGAACAAAGAGTCGTTAAAAGGTTATGATTTACAGGATGGAAGACTTCGGGACACAATTGCATCGATTTTAAGCTACAGTGCAGCAAAGGTTGGCCAGATGGAGACGATTGCGAATCGGCTTAATAGAGAACTGTATGAAGCATTGAGGGATGAAAAGATAAACTTTTCGGCGGCATATACCATTGCGAAGATGGATGATGCAGCGCAGAGGGAAGTGCTTCAGGTATATAAGGAGACTGGAACCATCAATAGTGCTCAGGCACGAGAGGTGGTACAGCCAACACAGGAGGCAGAGGAACAGACAGAAGAACAGCATGAAGTTCAGCCCATGAACATCGAAAGCATTTGTTATCAATGCAAGAATTGGGATGGCTGCTATCAGAAGTCATCAACGACGGTAAAGTGTAATGCGTTCAGGGATAAAACACAGAAAGCAGAGGAAACACGGCCAGAACCAAAAGAAAATGTGCAGCCACGCATTGTAGATGGATTGACCGGAGAAGTCTACGAAAACATGCAGGTAGCTCAGAAAGCTGTGGAAAGCGACACAGAACCGCACGCGGAATTGAAACCGAAAACGCATTATCTGAAATTGGCAACGACGTATTATAACGACATCATAACGCGAAAAAAGACGTTTGAGTTAAGAAAGAACGATAGAAATTACAGAGTGGGAGATGTATTAGAGATGCACGAGTTTGCGAGCGGAAAGGCGACCGGAAACGTGATCCGCTGTGTAGTAAAGTACATGTTGGAAGATTATGAGGGCCTGCAAGAGGGTTACTGCATTCTGGGCATCGGGGGAATCACTTGCGCAAGGGAGGAATAGGATATGAGACAAGAACGACTCATCCAGGAACTTTCATTCAATGAAAGATTGGAAAAAGCTACAGAAAGAGTAGCAGCTTCAAAAACATATGATGCACCATTTGCCAAAATGCAGTTAGAAAGTTACAAGGTGAGAAAGTATGCATTGAGTAAAGTAATCGCAAAAGATGCAAGAATGGAAAAGAATAGAGCACATTGCCCAGATTGCGGAACGAATATCAGATTTTCAGATAATTTTTGTAGAAGATGTGGTCAGCGCTTGAAAATGAAGATTGTGTCACAATGTGACACAAAAATGGGAGGGGAAAATGGCAAAAACAAGGATGATGACACGTAAAGGAGAGTGCTATCTGTGTGGGTATGTTGGTCAGACAGAGGAACATCATTGTTTCGGAGGCCCCAACCGTAAGCTATCTGAGCATTATGGGCTAAAAGTATATTTGTGTATTCCGTGTCACCGGACAGGCCCTAATGCGGTTCACGATAGTAAAAACGGTAGTGAGAATCGCCAGATTTTGCATGAAGATGCTCAGAGAGCGTTCGAGGCTCACTGGGGCAGCAGAGGATATTTTATGGAGGTCTTTGGCCGCAACTATTTGGATGAAGAATAAGATTAGTATAAACAAATTGGAGGGTAACAATGAATGAACAGAAGTGGACACCAAAGATTGGTGATCATGTGTATCATGTAAGTGAGTTTCACTTGACTGATTACGAACTGAGGAAAAAGAACCTTGAAGGCTTCAAGAACTGGGGACTTGAAGTTGTAGAATCTGTAATTACGGAGCCGTATATCTGGAAATCCCGTAAAGGAAGCGTATTGACAGGATGGGCAAGTGAAGTGTTCAAAAGAGAAGTCGGAGCAGTTACAGAGGGTAACAGAAAGTTCTACTGGAAGGATGTCGATTTTGGAAGAGACGTGTTTCAAACATCTCAAGAAGCAATGCGTCAGGCAGAGGCAAGAACGAAGATGGCAGAAAGTGCGCTGCATGAAACAAGATATGAACGTCGCCCAATGTATAAAAATTGGATGCATTGGAAAGTGCTGCAGGTAGAGGAAAAAAACACAAACCATGAAACGGTGAAAAATGTAACGCGGCGCAATCGGGCGTGTAGAAGAAAAGCAGTGCTTCCAGAGGAACTTTATATCAAGTGGAGAGATGGAGAGATTACAGCTGTTGCAGGAGCAGAGGAACTTGGAGTCAGCGAGATGACATTTGCAAGTTATGTAAAGGAAATGTTGAAAGAACGAGGTGAAACACATAAGCAGAAAAAGAATATAAAACCGCTATCGGAAAGATTTAAACGTGCATATAAGCGCTGGAAAAATGGAGAAATTTCAACTTATGCCGCTGTACAGGAAAGTGGTTTGGGTTATTCGACTTTCCGATATCAGGCGAAGAAATGCGAGATGATGGAGGAAGAGTATGAATCAAAGAAGACGAAAGAAAACATATAAGCAGCTCTATGGTTATAATCCGGTCGAAGCTGATCGGATGCAGAAGATGATTCACAATATGATCAAGCACACGGAATGCAGGTTGGTAGAGAATAATTGTCGTACATATGCAGGCTTTTTAGCGAGCATTAAGCAGCGGCCAAGAAGTAAAGCACGTTGGTGGAGGAGAACAAGATGAGTAGATTAACAGAAACTGATAGTCAAGGTAATTGGGCTTTAAGCGGTGTTGCATGGAAATCACTGTATGCAGGGCAGATTATTACGGATGAAATGTGGGAAAAGATCTACGGCGCATTGTGGAAGCTTATGGAGTACGAGAATACTGGATTCAGTCCGGATCAGATCAGTGACATGTGTGACGAGAAGTGTGAGGAACTGGAGAAGGCCAAGATGCACTGGATACCAGTGAGTGATCAGATCCCTGATGTGGAAGATCTGCATGACATAAGCATTGATCATTGCACAGGATATCTGGTACAGACAAGAAGCGGTGGTATGATGATCGCTCATTACATCAGGGTGTTTGGAGATGCATATTTTGAGTGTCGTACATTACCGGTTCGCGATGTTGTGGCATGGATGCCTCTGCCAGAGCCGTATCGAAGAAACGGAGGTAAGCGATTATGAGACTAATTGATGCAGATCTTATACTCTCTGTAGTTGACAAGGCTGAACAGGAACATCCAGAATACAAGTCGACATACAAGATGTTTAGAGATGTGCTCAACGCTGTGCCAACTGCGGCGGAGATTGTTAGCCCAGAAGACACCGAAGAGTAGCTTGGAGTAAGGTGAGAGGAGGTGATACTGATGGAAACAGAAGGCATGACACGGGAGCGCCTGGAAGCGTACCGGAGCAATCGAGACGAGATCAAGGAACTTAAGTACAAACTTGAGCATCTGGGGGAAGGTGACAGTCTGATCGGAAACGATGTGATCTTTGATTACCGTAAAGGGTATCCGAGGACACAAGCAATCGTGGGTCATGATTATGAGCTTGGAGCAAAACGTCGTAAGCGGTATGAGACCCAGATTGAGAAACTTGAAGCTGAACAGGATAGCATTGAGGAATGGATCTTCGGGATTAGGGATAGCAGAACACGGAGAATTTTTCAGATGTATTTCTTAGAGGGGCTGACTCAGGAGAAGGTTGCACGAAAGATGAACATTGAAAGAAGTGGCGTCAGCAAAAAAATTGATGCTTTTTTGAAAGTTTCACACAAATCACAAAAATCACATTTATAATAACAATAGAGATCATAGGATCTTGAACACATCGGGTAGTGTTCTTCCCTAAGGTAGGCCGTCAGCACATCGCTGGCGGCTTTTGTTTGTGGAAAAGAGGAGTTGATAACTTGGCAAGGACTCTGGACCCGCGTATCGAGCAAGCCAAAAAGCTGTATGATGCGGGGGAAAAGTTGATAGATATCGCTGATCAGCTCGGAGTCCCGGAAGGTACAATTAGAAGCTGGAAAAAGCGATATTGGGGAAACGCAACGTTGCAAAAAAAAGAATGCAACGTTGCAAAAGAAAAGAAGCTCTCAAAAAGGGCGGAACAAGAAACGATTAAACAAGAATCCGAGTATTTGGACGAAACGGCGGAATTGTCTGAAAAACAGCGGCTTTTTTGCATGTACTACATTCGCTCGTTTAGCGCAACCAAAGCTTATCAAAAAGCGTACCGGTGTAGCTATGATGTGGCTAACGCAGAGGGATATAAACTCCTTGTAAAACCTTGTATTAAAAAAGCAATACAACAGCTCAAGCAGAACCGCTTGAACCGGGAGCTTTTGGACGAGCATGATATCTTCCAGAAATATATAGATATCGCCTTTGCTGACCTCACGGATTATGTGGAATTTGGCGTGGAAGAAACCCCAGTGATGGGCTTGTATGGGCCGATTAAGGTTAAAGACCCGAACACAGGAAAAAAAGTAACACTCACACAGAAAGAGAACGTCGTCCGGTTCAAGAGCTCATCGGAGATAGATGGCACGCTCCTGGCGGAAGTGAAAAAAGGGAAAAACGGAGACAGTATCAAGTTGGCCGACCGCATGAAAGCCTTAGATTGGCTAGCCAACCACATGGACTTGGCCACCGAGGAACAGCGCGCTCGAATTGAGCAGATCAAGGCACAGACACACCGTTTGACCAGAGACGATGAGGAACAAGAGGAGACGGTCGATGATGGATTCTTAAAGGCGCTTGAAGGTACAGCTGCGGAGGATTGGGCGGATGAGGAAGAAAGTTAAACAGTTCTTTAAGTTCCAACCGTTCTCACAGAAGCAGAGGAAGGTGCTGAACTGGTGGTGTTCGACATCACCAGTAAAAGATGCAGAGGGTATCATCGCAGACGGCGCGATTCGATCTGGAAAGACGGTGAGCATGTCACTATCTTTCGTTATGTGGGCGATGAGCAGTTTCAACGGACAAAACTTCGCGATGTGTGGAAAGACGATAGGCTCCTTCCGACGTAACGTGTTGTTCTGGTTAAAGTTGATGCTCAAGTCTCGTGGATACCATGTCGAAGACCATAGAGCTGATAATTTGGTTGTCATCACGCTTGGCGAGACCGAGAATTTTTTCTACATCTTCGGTGGAAAAGACGAGCGTTCACAGGATCTCATCCAAGGTCTCACGCTGGCAGGTGTGTTCTTCGACGAGGTAGCATTGATGCCAGAGAGCTTCGTAAACCAAGCGACCGGCCGCTGCTCTGTTGATGGTAGCAAGTACTGGTTCAACTGCAACCCGGATGGTCCCTATCACTGGTTTAAGACTGAGTGGATCGACAAGCGGAAAGACAAGCATTTATTATATCTTCATTTCACGATGGACGATAACTTGTCCCTATCGGAGCAGATCAAAGCACGATACCGCAGCATGTACACTGGAGTTTTCTATAAGCGCTACATTGAAGGCTTATGGTGCATGGCAGAGGGCATCATCTACGACATGTTTGATGAGCATCGGCATGTATTGAAGATCAAGGAGTTCTTTCAGCTCCTGATCGATGGCAATAGGTATGTCAGTATCGATTACGGTACGCAAAATGCCACCGCTTTTCTTCTGTGGAATAAGGGAATAGATGGCGCATGGTACTGTATACGCGAGTACTACTACTCAGGCCGTGACGAGGGAAAACAGAAAACTGATGCAGAATATGCAGATGATCTGGAAGCGTGGCTGGACGAAACAAAAGTAAAGGCACTGATCGTAGACCCTGCGGCAGCATCTTTCATTGCAGAGTTGAGGAAGCGAGGATATAAGGTGCTAAAGGCCAAGAACGATGTAGAGGATGGCATCCGCATGGTTGGCACGATGCTTAATCAGGACAAGATCAAGTTCTCCTCAGCCTGCGTCAACACGCAAAAGGAATTTGCTTCTTACGTGTGGGACGAAAAAGCCGCGCAGAGGGGCGAGGATAAGCCGGTGAAGCAAAAAGACCATGCAATGGACGCACTGAGATACTTTGTGGCAACGATACTTGGAAATAGATTAGCGACCGTAAAGGTTGCGAGGAGGTGATAGAAAATGCATGTATTTACGATGCCTGCCAGCAGATGGGACGAAACGAACCCGGATAAGCTCGCAATCTTGCATCTGATACAGAAACATGCAAGCGGGGTCGATCAACTTAAGGAAAAGAAAAAGTACTATGAAGGCAAGCATAAGATCTTGGCTGAAGATCGAGAAAACAAGTTGGTATGCAACCACGCAAAGGACATCAGCGATACAGCGTCTGCATACTTCATCGGCAACCCGGTTGTGTATAAATCCAAGGAGGATATCACACTTCTCACAGATGCACTGGAAGCAGCAGGAGCGGATGAAGCGGATGGAGACAACGGCCTCGACCTATCCGTATATGGACGTGCTTACGAGTATATCTATACCAAGGCGGATGAGACAGACCTGTCAGTCCGCAACCTGGCCCCAGAGAATACCTTTGTAGTGTATGACGATACAATCGAGCAGAATGAGCTTTTTGCGGTTTACTACTACGCCCGAGAAGATTCAACAGATCGAATCCCGATTACCTACGTGGCTACAGTACTTACTCGAAATTACAAGTACGTGCTAAACATACAGAAGATCGAGTCACCACAAGCTCTGATCGAGCCGCCTGAGCCACACTATAAGGGTGAGGTGCCGGTCATTGAATATTTGAACAACAAGCTGGGCATCGGAGACTTTGAGCTACAGATCCCTCTGATCGATGCTTATAACGCGCTGATGTCTGATCGAGTCACTGACAAAGAACAGTTCATCGACGCAATTCTGGTTCTCTATGGCACGCTTCTCAGTGATGACGATGAGGAGGACGCAGAAGACAGTAATCTTGCAAAAGCTCAAAAACGACTTAAAAAGAAAAAGCTAATTGAGATGCCAGGAGAGAATGCGAAGGCTGAGTATCTGACTCGCACATTTGATGAAGCGGGCGTGGAGATTCTAAAAAAGGCAATAGAGCAGGACATTCACAAGTTCTCACACATACCCTGCATGACTGACGAGAATTTTGGAGGCAACGTCTCTGGCGTGGCTTTAGAATTTAAACTGCTGGGAATGGAAAATATCACGAAGATTAAAACGCGATACTACAAGAAAGGCTTGAGAAAGCGTGTCCGGATCTTTTGCAATCACTTGCAGGCAAGCAAGGTGATCACAGTACAGCCGAATCTGGTGACGATGGTGTTCACCAGGGCAATGCCAAAGAATCTGCTTGAGATCAGCCAGTACGTGGCCAACCTGTGGGGAAAAGTAAGCGCAAAAACGCTTCTGGCACAGGTACCTTTCGTCGATAATGTGGAAGAGGAGCTGAAAGCGGTGGAGGAAGAAAATCAGAAAGCTTTAGAGCGCCAGCAGGAACTGTTCGGACTCACGGCAAATAATCCGCCACCAGAAGATGCAGCAGAGGAACAGGATGAGTGATTACTGGGAGCGCAGAGCTGCAAGAAACATGTGGAGATACATGGAAGATGCAGAGAAGACAGCAGAGGAGATCAGGAAGCTCTACCAGAGAGGATACCGGTATCTAGCGGAGGAGATCAACCAGATCTTTGAACGCTTCCGAGATGCCCACAATCTGACAGACGAAGATGCCAGACAACTGCTCAACACGATGCAGAGTCCTACAGATCTTCATGAGCTGAAAGAGAAACTCAAGCAGACCACAGACGGCGAAGAAAAAGCTGAACTTTTGGCAAAGCTTGAAAGTGCAGCATATCAGCATCGCATACAGCGCTTCCAGAGCCTTGTGGATCAGATCGACACGATTACGACCCAAATATACAAGGCAGAGCTTAAAATAGCAGAGGATGCGTGTCAGCGACTTGCAGAGGATGTCTATTACAAGACCATCTATCAAGTGCAGAAGCAAACAGGCCTAGGCTTTAGCTTTAGTCTAATCGATGACGCAGCAATCAAAAAAGCCACGAGCCTAAAATGGTACGGAAAGAACTACTCAGAACGTATCTGGGTCAACACAGATCGTCTCGCAGAAAAGCTCAAAGAGGAGCTGATGGTTAATTTCATCACTGGTCGGACGAATCGAGAAGCAGCTGAAAGCGTTCAGTTCGAGTTTGCGAAGGGGATGCAAAATGCTCGCCGACTCGTAAGAACAGAAAGCTGCTATCTGGCAAATCAGATGGAGATGAAGGCTTACGAAGAATGTGAGATTGAGAAGTACCGCTTTGTTGCAACGCTGGACTTGAAAACTTCGGACATATGCAGGGAGCTTGATGGAAAAGTCTTTCTGGTATCTGAACAGCAACCAGGAAAGAACTGCCCTCCAATGCATCCATACTGCCGAAGTACAACAATCTGCGATATAGGTGAGGATGAACTGGCGAGAATGGCGAGACGTGCCAGAAATCCAGAGACAGGAAGAACAGAAACAGTTCCAGCATCCATGACTTATAAGCAATGGTATGATGAGAAAGTCAGAGGGCATCCGGATGCAGAACTTAACGAGAAGAAAATCAAGCACCAGAGCGCGGATAAAAAGCAGTATCAGCGCTATAAAGATGTTCTCAAAGATGATGCGCCTAAAACCCTTGATGACTTCCAGAATATGAAGTATGGCAAACCCGAAAAATGGGATTTTGTAAAGCTTGATTATCAAAGAAGAAATGAACTTTTACAGCATCCAGAACGAAAGCTGCCAAACGCAGAGAATGCAATTTTACCAGAGCCGAAATTTACCAAGTATCTGTTTGACAAAAACAGTAAAAGTGGGTATCCTAAAGGCAAAGCTTTTACAAGCCGCTTAGGATACGACGAAAGCAACTGGAAAAAGCTACAACAAGAGATACGCTATCGAAGCACTAAGTATCCAGCACAGCATGTTGACAATAATGGATACGGAGACCGATACGTGCAAAAGATGATTCTGTATGGGCAGAAAGATACTCCGGCGAATGTAGTTGTCGCATGGATAAAAAAACCAGACGGGACAATTGGCATGACAAGCGCTTATATCAAGGAGGCAAAGTAGTGATTATTAAACAGTTTGACACAGTTCTGCTGAAAGATGGAAGAATGGCAGCGGTTATGGAAGCATTTGAAAACAAAGTATTTATTGTAGATGTGGGGGATTCGCCAGAAGACTGGGACACAATTAGCATAACAATCGACGACATTGAAAAGGTGTTGTATTCAGCATGATACCATCAACCAGAAGGTTGGTGGTATTTTTGTACCAATTTTTAAGAAAGTGAGGATAACACTAATGGTTATTACGGGAGTAGATCACTTTGCGAGCGTCTGCGAAGCTAAGCTTGTTGAGTGGTATCACAAGCATAAGCCGTCAATAAATATTGCCAGACACAACGTAGTTATTGTCTGGAGCAGTAAGGTATTGCAGAATTATAAATGCCTTGTAGCTACAACGGTGCTTGATGATGGAGTGTATGCAGAGTATACATATAATGGTGACAAAGAGGAACTATATGAAGATGTTTATGAGAAGGTGACTAACACCTGCTATAAGGAGGAGTAAGCAAGTGAAAGCAATGTTATCACAGCCAATGGCTGGCAAAAGCGAGGAAGAGATCAAGGCTACCAGAGAAAAGGCGATTGCGACATTAAAAGAGAAAGGCTACGAGATTGTAAATACACTTTTTACAGATGAGTGGTATGACGGAAAAGCCATGGAGAAACGTGGCGTTGTACAGATCCCTCTTTGTTTTCTGGCAAAGTCACTGGAAAGCATGAGTACCTGCCATGCCGTGTATTTTGCAAAAGGTTGGGAAAAGGCACGCGGTTGCAGAATCGAATATGCAGCAGCTGTTGCGTATGGACTTAATATAATTTATGAGGAGTAATTGCGCCAGCGCAACTGAATAACGTTAAGAAACACGCAGAAATGCGTGTTATTTTTATGCTCCGAGATGAGGGTAAACTACAGCAATGGTCTGGGGCTTAGGCAATGGACTGGGGCGGAAAGGCAATATGAAAAATTGGAACAGAATGAACTTACAGCTGTTCGCAGACAACGGTGACGGAGATCCGGAAGGCGGATCAAACGGCGGCGGGACTGGCAGCGAAGGTTCAAAAGGAATGAGCTTTGATGACTTCTTGAAAGAAGGGGGTAATCAGGCTGAGTTCGACAGAAGAATGCAGAAGGCAATTCAGACCTCACTGACCAAGGAAAAGGAAAAGTGGCAGGCGATGACGGACGATAAGCTTTCAGAGGCTGAGAAGCTGGCAAAGATGACCAAAGAGGAAAAAGCTCAGTATATGCAGCAGAAGAAAGAAAAGGAGCTGTCAGATCGAGAAGCAGCCATTACAAGAAAAGAGCTGATGGCAGAGGCCAAGAATACGCTTGCAGGAAAGAACCTGCCACAGGAGCTGGCAGAGGTACTCAACTATGCGGATGCAGAAAGCTGTAATAAATCTATCGCAGCTGTAGAGAAAGCGTTCCAGAGCGCTGTGCAGGCAGCTGTGGAAGAACGTCTAAAAGGCAAAGATCCAATGAAGAAAGCACCGCGAGATGCTGAAGATGCGCTGGAAGCACAGGTGAGATCAATCATTGTAGGAAAATGAAAGGAGTAAATAATGGCAATCAACACATTAGCAACAGCAGCGCTGTTTCAGAAGACTCTCGATGAAGCAGCAGTGAGAGAAGCAACAACCGGATGGATGGAAGCCAATGCAGGGCAGGTCATCTATAACGGTGGCGCAGAGGTCAAGATCCCAAAGATGACGTTACAGGGAATGGCCAACTACGATCGAGATAAGGGCTACACACAGGGCAGCATCACACTTGAATATGAGACTAGAAAAATGACTCAGGACAGAGGAAGAAAGTTCACACTTGATGCAATGGATACGAATGAGACTAACTTCGTTGTAAACGCCGCAGGAGCCATGGCACAGTTCCAGAGAGAATATGTTATCCCTGAGATAGATGCATACCGTATTTCTAAACTGGCATCCGATGCGATTACGGCGGACAAAGCCGGAATGATTGAGTATGGATATGTTCCAGGAGCAACTGGCACATCTGCACTCAGAAAGCTTAAGGCTGCGATAGCGGCGGTGAAAGATTCCTATAAAGGTCCACTAATCTGCCATGCAACCTCAACCTTTATCTTAGAGCTTGAACTAGAGCTTCCGGGAAAATTTACAACTGTTATCTTTAATCAGGGCGGTGTTGATCTGCGTGTAAATGCAATTGATGGAGTACCGATCATCTCCACTCCGTCTGACCGAATGTATACTTCGATTCAGATCAACGATGGTAAGACTGCTGGACAGGAAGCGGGTGGTTATAAGAAGGGAACAAAGGGCAAGGATATCAATTTCTTTGTATGCCCAACTACTACACCGATTGGAATTTCAAAGCAGGATTTAATGCGTATCTTCGATCCAGAAACCTATCAGGATGCAAACGCATGGTCAATGGATTACAGACGTTTTCATGACCTGTGGGTAAAAGATAATATGCTTGGTTCTATCGCATTAAACATCAAGGATGCCAAGGGATAAGGAGGACATATGAGACTGATCAGAGGTAACGTAGAAAGAGTCACAGAGTCACCGCAGGAACAGCAGCGTCTCATCAAGGAGGGATACAAGCTGATTGATGAGGAAAAAGAGCCGGAAGCGCCGCCACAGGCAGAGAAACTGGCTGAGTTAACCGTAAAACAGCTGAGACAGAAAGCCGAAGAACGCGGTATCGTAGGAGTAGAGGCACTGTCAAAGGCGGAGTTGTTAGAAATCATGGAGGAATCATGACAGATGTTGAAAAGCTGCAGGTGCTTACAGGCGAGAAAGACGAGAAACTACTCACAGTGCTGCTAGATGATGCAAAGGAGTACGTGCTGGCATACACACACCGCACGACACTCCCTGCGGCTCTGCAAAAGACCGTGAGAGACCTTGCAGTGGTCGCCTTAAACCGATTAGGCACAGAGGGCGAGATGGCGCGTAGCGAGGCTGGAGAGTCCTACACATTTGCAGAGGCTCCGAAGCAGATCTTTGACGTGCTTGATCGGTATCGTCTGGCACGAGTGGGAGGCATGTACCATGAGAAGACGCAGAAGTAGACTTGAGGTATGCCAGATCTATCCGAGGGAAATACGGACAGACAGCGAAGGAACGCCGACGGAACACTATCAAGCCCCGTATGAGGTTAAGGCGGAGACATGGCCAGCAGGAGGCAAGGTACAAGCTCAAGTATATGGCGAACACCTTGCCTATATACGAAACTGCCGTATAGAAGGAAAGTATACCACCAAGCTGGAAGATGAGCGGCTTACATATGTGCTGAATGGAGGGACGCTGAAAGAAAAGGACAAAATCACCACATCACAGGGAGAGTCCTATCGTGTCGTATCTATCAAGCCGTACAAAGAACTGTATCTGGAGATGGAAAAACTATGATCAATGGACTAGATGAACTCGAGAGAAAACTTGGCCAGCTGGCGCAGCAGTCGGGAACTATCGGGAAAAAGGCGGCTCAAAGCGCCATTAAGAAGGTTCAAGTGCGAGCAAAGTATCTATGCCCAACCAATGAAGGCGAGCTACGGAACAGCATCCGCACAAGCGTAAAGCAGACCGAAGGGCAGACAGAGGCGGTATGCTACACCAACAAGCCCTACGCCACCTATGTGGAATTTGGTACAGGCCCTGTGGGACAGCGGAAACACTCTGGTATATCACCAGAGGTTACTCCGGTGTATAAACAGCGCGGCTGGGCGTTTCCAGCGAATGCGATAGCCTCGGGGCCGTACCAGTTCGCGGAGACAACCTACCACGGGCAGAAGTATTTTTTAACGGCTGGACAGGCCGCACAACCCTTTATGTATCCTGCTCTTAAGGACGGCACAGAAGAGGCTATGAAGGCGATTGAGAACAGTACAAAACGAACAATAGGAGGAGTGATCAAGTGATCAATGTAAAGGATCAAGTCTACAGAGCGCTGAAAGGTGTGTGTAAAAACACAATGGACTCATACCCGCCGCAGCCGGATAAGCTACCCTTTATTTTCTACGCAGAGGAGCAGAACAAAGTAGTCGAATGGACGGATAACCGAGAGCAGAAAGCACAGCTGCGCTATCGAATTGAAATTTGGTCGAACTCGAGCACGTCTCAGATGGCACTCGATGTCGATGCAGCTATATCAAAGCTTGGACTGATCCGCACAGACTGCAATGATAACAATGGGGAACGTAAATGCAAGTTGATGCGCTATGAAGGCATCATCGATGTAAACGACGAGACAGTATATTGGAATTTTGAACAGTAAGGAGGAAGGCATGTTAGCGAATGGATCAAAACTCGGGTACCGAGAAAACAGCGCGGCACAGTATGAAGATCTTCCGGGACTGAAAGAAATCCCGGAGATGGGAGCAGACGGAGAAAAAGTAGAAAATACCCCTCTGACTGCGAAGCAGAAGCAGTATGAAATGGGAATCGGAGACGCTGGAGACATCGTATACAAGTTTGCGTACGATAACAAGAAACCTGGATCAATTTACCGCAAGTTGAGAGGAATGCAGGCAACAGGAAAGTCGTATCAGTGGCAGGAAACACTCGCGGACGGAACCACAACAGAATTTGAAGGCCCGTGTTCAATCAAGAGAACTGGCGGCGCTGTCAATGGCGTTGTAGAAGTCAATCTCACAATCTACCTGCAGAGCGAATTAAAAGTAACTGACCCAACATAATCGGAGGATAGAAAAGTGAACAATAATATCAAGAAAGAAAACGGAAAAGAAAACGCAGTTAAGAAAAACGGTAACGAGCGTGTTGCCGTTTGGACCGTGGGCGGCAGAGATCACAAGATGAAGCTGACCACACTGACAATCACGAGATTGGAGAACAGACTGGGAACCAATCTGCTCAACGTGCTCAACGAAGGCAACACTAAGGGATTTCCGGCAAGAGGAGGACTGCCAAAGCTAGGAACCATGCTCCTGATTCTGTGTGAGGGCATGAAGACCTATGACAAGAGTATGACGATCGAAAAGGCTTGTGCTCTTTTTGATAAGTATGCAGAGGAAGGATACTGCCAGACGGATCTTGCGTATGGCCCGTTTATCGACCTGTATGCGGTATCCGGTTTTTTTCCGAAGAGAAACGAGGAAGCACTAAAAGAGGCACAGCAGGAGCTGCTCGAAGAGATCAGAAAAGACCTGTAACAGCATCAGAAATCGTATATGAGCTGTATCCCTATGCACTTGATGCAGGAATGTCCCCAGAGCGGTTCTGGGGCTATAGTATCGCAGAGGTGCAAGATATCCTTAAAAGCTGCGCCAGAATACGGCAGAGGCAGCAAAAGGAGCGCCTAAATGCTGCAAGCTACATAGTAACCGAGCTAGGAACAAGAATCGGAATTATGCTTGGAAATAAAGAGGCACAAGTTGGACATATCTGGGATTACTTCCCAAGTCTGTATCAAGAAGAAAAAGAGATGGCCGACCAAATGAAGAAAGAGGCCGAGATAGAGCGTGTAAGAGAATCAAGATATCGCTATGCAGCTATGCACAATAGCCGATGGAAGGAGGTGGAAGACGACGATGGCGACACAGACACTACAGACACTGCAAGTAGTGATACAAGCGGACCTGCGGCCGTTCACTAGAGATATCACCAGATTTAGAGAATTGGTTCGCAGAGAGATGGGGACGGTCGAGGATGCGATCTCGGACGCAGTGGAAGCTCCGGATACAGGAGATCTGGAACGAAGCTTGCAGAGAGTACAAGATGCAGTCGGAGATATAAGTGATGAATCCAGAGACGCTGCATCACAGATGCGCCTGAGCATGGGGCAGATCGCCCAGTCGACGGAGAACGCATCCAGCAGATCAGAGAGTGCATTTCAGCGAGCGGGAAAAGCTCTTAAGTCTTTTATCGGAATCGCAGCGGTACTTGCAGCAGCACGCCGATTTGCCAGCTTCGCACAGGAGTGTACAGAACTTGGCTCCGATCTGACGGAAGTACAGAACGTAGTAGATGTTACATTCTCCAGCATGTCTTCCAGTGTGGATGACTTCGCGGAGAACGCGATCAACCAGTTTGGCTTGTCGGAGACGATGGCCAAGCGCTATACGGGTACTTTTGGAGCGATGGCAACCTCCTTTGGAATTGCTGAGAAGGAAGCCTACCAGATGTCTACCACCTTAACGGGTCTGGCAGGAGATGTAGCCTCCTTCTACAACATCACACAGGATGAGGCATACACAAAATTAAAGAGCGTGTTCACGGGCGAAACTGAGTCATTGAAGGAATTGGGAATTGTAATGACCCAGGATGCACTTGACGCATATGCGCTGGCGCAAGGTATGAACGTCTCAACCTCTGAAATGACAGAGCAAGAGAAAGTTGCCTTGCGCTATCGTTTTGTACTGGACCGTCTGTCACTGGCGCAGGGAGACTTTGCCAATACCGCATCGAGCTGGGCCAATCAGACACGTATCCTTAACTTGCGCATTGAATCCATCAAGGCAAGTTTAGGACAAGGTTTCATCAACCTCTTTGACCCGATCTTAATCAAAACGAACAAATTGCTATCAAAACTGGATCTTGCTGCAAAAGCCTTCCGAAGTTTTACAGAGCTGATCACTGGAAAATCTGCCTCATCTGGCAGTGGAATCAGCGAGAATGCAGTGGATGGAATTGCGGACATCGGAACAGTGGCCAACGATGCCGGAACAGGACTTGCAGATGCTGCGGATAGTGCCGGACAACTCGCAGACAACACTGGAGCGGTAGGTAAGGCAGCAAAGCAGGCAGCCAAAGAAATGGCCAGCCTACTCGGTTTCGATCAGTTAAACAAGCTCCAAGAGCTTACCACAAGCAACTCGGATGGCGGAGATGGCTCAGGAGGCGGAGGTTCCGGTGGCTCAGGAGGCGGCTCTGGAGGAGCAGGAGGCATTTTAGATGGCGGAGACGTCGATTTTGGAAAACTTGCCGAGGGTGAGAATGTGATCGACGATCTGTCTGACTCCTTCGAGAAGCTACTTGAGTTTATCAGCCCGACAACGGATGCGATCAAGAATCTGTATAACGATGGTTTCCAGAAGCTTGAGAATTTCACAGGAAACACCATAAAGGATTTCTGGGAAAATTACTTGAAGCCAATGGGAACATGGTACATCAGAGATGATGCAGGTTTACCACGTTTCTTTAACATCACCAACGATTTGCTCAATGACATCGACTGGGACAGACTAGAGAACTCGTTATCAGCTTTCTATACATCTTTGCAGAAACCAACCAAATTCTCATGGACAGGTCTCATGGACTTCTACGAGTATTTTTTGAAGCCAGTGAGTAGCTGGACGATGAGCGAGGCAATTCCAAGGCTGGCAGACAACCTCACGATCTTTAATAACAATGTTGATTGGGATTATCTGAACGAAGCATTGGCACACTTCTGGAGCGCACTGGCGCATCTTACGACGGGGATTGGCCAAGGTGCATTAGATTTCATGGATGAGTTTCACGTGCCAGAAAATGCAGCTAGTTTGGTCAACGGATTTGCATATGCACTTGATGGATTTGCATATGTGATCAATCTACTCCCTGAGCCATTGCTTAATGCCACAGGAAAGGGACTTGCACTGGTTGGGCTTAGTATGCTTACATTTTCAGGCTATAAAAAGTTTGAGAATGCAGTATTAGTACTGAAAAAAGTAGGACCTGCGATTGAAAAGATTCCGGGAGCCACGAAAGCTGCAGGCGCTCTTTCAGAGCTTGCTAAAAGCATTGGAGCTTTTCCGGCGGCAGGAATGATATTTGGAATGGTCGCCAGTCTTACAGGCTTGGGGTTAAGCGTCAAGAACTTGTTTGAGTCCTTCACTCACAAGGATACCTTTGAATCTGGTTACGAGGAATCTATCGCTGATGTTGCAGAGTCAGTTAATCAGCTTCAAGAGTCACTATCCAATCTGCAGAGTGTTTCAGAGGCCGATTATACCAATGCGATCAATGTACTTGATGAGTTCCTGACATTGGCAGAAAAGAAGCAATCCGGAGGGCTGACAGACAGCGAAGAAAGTTTGTTTACGGAGTATTACAAGACCCTGATAGAGTATGCTCCAGAGATGCGCAGCGAGCTGGACAAAATCAAGGAAGGCTATACGGGAAACCGCGAAGAACTGCTGAACTTGCTAACAACGCAGAAAGAAGCGGCAGAGATGAAAGGCTATCTGACTATCATCGAGCAGACTGGAGTGGCGCTGGCAAATGCGCAAATGAACTACCAAGGCTTGGAAACGCAGATGGAGTCCTTCAACACCGCTATTATGGATTGCGAGCTTGCAACTGATGAAACGGCAAAGGCACTGGATGTCCTTAATGAATATGTGAAGACAGGAACGGCTGATACTGGTGAGTTCAACTTGGCATTCGACGAGTTATCACGAGTACTGGATAACGGCTCTATCGTGATAGATGGGCAGAGGTACGATATTGATGATCTGTGGGATGCTTATAACAATTTGGGCTTGCAGATGGAAGAGTCCAAAAAGCAACAGGAGACTCTGACAGCCACCATTGATACTTGCAATGAGTCAATTGATACACTCAAAACTACAACTGACTCAGCAACGGACTCTGTTAATACTTCAACTGGTGAGATGGCAACCAAGACATCAACTTTCTGGACAAACATCAAGGATACTGTAACGAAATATAGCGAGTCGGCGAGTAAAAAGGCAAAAGAAGAATTTGAGAAGATCAAGGGAGACGTATCAGAAAAAAATAGGTCTATCGCAGACGACACAGACAGCACATGGAGTGGTGCAAACTCAAGCGTATCTAGTTCTCTGGGAAGTATGCTGCTAGCCACTATCGGGGGCATGGGAAGTATGCTTCTTCAGATGGGAACAAATGCGACCATCAAGAAGAATACCGAAGATGCATGGGATTCAATGGATGATACCATCGGTACTGCTCTGGGAGCATGGCCGGGAGAAACTAAGACAGCCTTAGACAGTATTGTCTCAGAGTCACAAGGACTTAACAGCCGCGTTCAATCAGCTATGGGAGACTTCTATTCAGTAGGTCACAGCGCCGCAAGTTCCCTCGCAAGTGGTTTTCAGTCAGTCCATATCCCGTCCCCTCATTTCAATGTGGCGACAATCGGAGCGTCAGCTGCGGGTGTCGGATTTTCCCTTCCATCAGTCAATGTCGCTTGGTATGCCAACGGTGGTTTCCCTGAGATGGGACAGATGTTCATCGCACGTGAGCGTGGTCCAGAGATGGTTGGTACAATTGGCCGGAAGACAGCAGTTGCAAATAACGAGCAGATCACAGATGCGATTGCAACAGCGGTTAAGGCAGCGGTAATTGAGGCGCTTATGATGGCTGGACAAAGCGAGCAAACACCTGTCACAGAGTTCACGTTTAGAGTTGATAGCGAAGACATGTATAAAACGGTACTAAAAGGCAAGAAACGAGCAGAACGGCGCTACACAGCGACTGCTAGCTTATAGGAGGTGGTGCAACATGGCAATGCTTACAGTAAATGGGATCGCAGTTAAAGACCCGTCTGCATTTTCATGGAATCTGAATGACGTTTCAACCTCCTCGAGTGGACGCACTCAGGATGCCACCATGCATAAGACGCGAGTGGCCCAAAAGCGAAAGATCTCTCTTACGTGGTGGAATCCTGATAAGAAAGAAACATCAGCCATCCTAAAGGCATTCAACGATGTCAATTTCAGCGTCACCTACCCAGATGCACTTGCAGGCACTGATGAAACAAGAACTTTTTACCGAAGCGATCCAGTAGCCCCAGTGCGTAGCTGGGCAGTGGGCAAAGAACGATACTCAACAGTATCCTTTGACATAATCGAGGTATAAGTATGTTAAGCATAAGCAATGCACTGAAAAAACAAAGTGTAAGCGGTGTAGCAGCACCGGCTTGCAAAATAAAAATTAAATTAAAGTCAGGGAAAGAACTTGTGCTGACACAAAGCGATCTGTGGGAAGGCGGATTCTCAATGGATGATGCAACCTCGGGGACAGGGAGTTTTGATATCGGTCAAGTGATCACAAATCGCTTGAAGCTGAGTTTAGACGACTCTGAGGAGCATTATAGCGTGTACGATTTCTTAGACGCAGAGGTAACCGCATGGCGCGGAGGCATCTTACAGGATGGAACAACAGAGCTGCTACAGTGTGGCAGCTTTATGGTGCAGAAGCAGTCTAACCCAGATTCATCTGTAGATCTTACATGCCTGGACAATATGTGCAGAACGGAAATCCCGTACTCCGAGGTCTCGACAGTATATCCGGCAACAATCCAAGTGATTGTGCAAGATATATGCAACCGATGTGGTATCACGCTGGTCACAACCCAGATTGACAATGGTGGGTATGTGGTCAGCGAAAGACCCAACGATGAGGCACTGACTTGTCGAGATGTGCTGCATTATGCGGCGCAGATCAGCGGCAGCTTCGCCCGGTGTGACGCACTCGGACGTATGGAGCTACGCTGGTACAACGAGAAGGCCACAAAGCATAAGATCACGGCGATCAAGTCCTTTACGCCAGAAAATCAAGATATCATCATCACTGGTATACAAGCAACGGATGCCAGTGATGAGAAGCAGAGCAGCTTGTATGGAGAGAAAGGATATGTACTGGAAGTATCGGACAACCCCCTGATCGAAGCCGGGAAAGCGCCAGTTGTGGCGTCATACCTTGGCAAGAAGATCATCGGAATGTCTTTCCGACCACTTGATCTTACCTGTATCTTAGACCCATCGGCAGAGGCAGGAGATCCGGCAGAGGTGACAGACCGCAAAGGAAAAACGTATACCTGTTGGATTACCAACATGACATATGCAACAGGTAGAGACACGAAAATCACCTGTGACGCAGAGTCTCCAAGTGATCGAGCTGCCGTGCGATTTTCCGAGCAGACAAAGGCAATCATCGAGAACCGTAACAAGATAGAGAAGGAGCGCACCGAGCGAGAACTGGCACTCAAGAACTTGAGTAAGCAGCTTGCAGAGTCGTCTGGCATGTACATTACTGCGGAAAAGCAGAAAGATGGAAGTACCATATACTACGTTCACGACAAGCCGACACTTGCGGAATCACTGGTCGTATGGAAGCTCACTGCCACTGCACTGGGCATCAGCACAGACGGCGGCAAGACATATCCTTACGGTCTCGATGTGTCGGGTGATGCCATCCTCAACCGCATATACGTTAATGGCATAGATGGAAAGTACATCAAAATCGAAAACGAGAAGCTGTCAGAATACGTTGGAAAAGTGAACAAGACCGCCAGTGATGCAAGCGACACGGCTGAGAAAGCAATGCAGACCGCAAACAACACAGTCGCGTCCATTATGGTCGAATATTATAAGAGCACATCCTCAACCGAACTAAAAGGCGGCATATGGCAGTCTGAGGCGGTCACGGCAACACAAGGTTACTACATCTGGTCGCGTACCAAGACAACGGCACAGGATGACACAGTGACTTATAGCCAAGCTGCTTGTATCACCGGAAGCACCGGAGCGAAGGGCGATACAGGCGCGGCAGGTGCGAAAGGCGACACAGGAGCGACCGGAAAAGGCGTCAAATCCATTGTACCGCAGTACTATCTGTCAACTTCCAAAACGTCCCAGGCAGGCGGATCGTGGTCGAACACACAACCATCGTGGCAGCCAAATCACTACCTGTGGACAAGATCTTATATAACGTGGTCAGATAACACAACGTCAACCACAACTCCGATCTTGGCACAGGCACTCAATGATGCCAACGAAAAAGGCTACAACAATTCGCAAGAGTTGGAAACTGTCAAAAAGACGGTGACAAAGCAAGGCTCATCGTTAGAAACAATGGAAACTCAGATCAAGGAGAAAATCTGGAAGGAAGATATCACGACTGAAGTCAAAAAGATAAGTGTTGGTGCAAGAAACTTGGCACGAGGCCAGAGCAGGGAGTGGCAGAGCTTTCAGCCAGCGACAGGAGTGAATCAATGCCACTCCTTTCTAAAATCCGGTACAACCGCGAATATCGACACCTCAGCCAGTGCAGGACTATCTGTTACATGCACAGTTGAGCTACGGTGGGAAAAATGCGCATCGCAGAGCGGACAAACAATGAAGGTATGGGCGCAAGGTAGTCAGGACGGTGCTTGGACATCATCTAATCCATTCTGCAATGGACTTTTCAACTTTGCGCCAACGGCAAGTGGACAACAGATATTCAAGACGACAGCCACATGGGACGGAAAGGCTCACAAGTATGATATCGGTATGCGCTGCGATTACTCGGATGGCAACGGCATCTTCTACTGGCGCTGTCTCAAGGCTGAGATTGGCAATGTGGCAACCGACTGGACCCCAGCTCCGGAAGATATAGATGGCGCTGTAGACCAGGCACAGTCTACAGCCGATCAGGCACAATCCACAGTAACTACAGTAACCACGCAAGTAGAGTCGCTTAAAACGGCCACAGAGGCACTTTCCAAGGCGATGCAATCTTACGTAAAAGAGGATGATCTGGAAACCTATAAAAAGCAGGTAGAGTCTCAGCTATCGCAAACACCGGATGCAATCGAGGCACGTTTCAAAACGATTGAGCAGAACGTATCAAAGGTTGGTAGCTCATCAGATGATAAGTGGGCACAACTGGAAACATATATAAGGCTCACGCAAAACGGCATCGCACTTGGAAAGTCGGATAGCCCGATCACGCTGGAAATCCGAAACGACAGGATCTGCTTTATGCAGTCGGGGCAGGTAGTAGCTTACTATACCAATAACCAGCTGTACAACTCCAATCTGGTGGTAACGACTACAGCAAATATTCTTGGACTCGTAATCACAAAATCCGGACGACATCTGCGGATAAGTTAAGGAGGAAAGATGGCAACATTTTATAGTGCAGTAGCCGCAGATGTTAAGATGGCACTGCGAGTTACAGAGACAAGCGCGGACGTAAACAGCAACTCATCAACAGTGAGCTGGGCGTTGATCGGCTGGCTTGTAGGTTCGAGCTGGTACTCCAACAGCTCACATAATATTAGCGTGGTAATCAACGGGGCAACGGTTTTTAGGCGCGCATCAGAAACAAAAGTTACGATCAGCATTGGCACGGATCACACCACCGAGGCCAACCCAGTAACAATTGCTTCTGGCACAGCTACCATCCCGCACGACTCAGACGGCAGCAAAACGCTATCGGCATCTTTTAGCTGTGCCTATAAGTGGGTGGCATCATCTGCATGGTCGGCATCCGGCACAATGGCGCTTACCCAAATTGCGCGAGCATCGCAGCCGTCGTGCGTCACGTATCCCGGCACAACGCAGGATATCGGATACATGGGCAGCACAATATATATCCACACCAATCGCGCAAGTGCTTCTTTTACGCATACTGTGCGGTATGCGTGGGGCAGCAAGTCGGGCACGATAGCTAACGGAGTAGAAAATAACTGTCAGTGGACGCTCCCGCTAGATCTTGCTACGGAGATTCCGAATCAGTACAGCGGATGGGGCACGATCTACTGCGATACCTACTACGGCGGCACTTTTGTCGGCACAAAATCAGTTGTGTTTAAGGCATCCGTGCCATCGTCAACGGCTCCTGCGGTAACGATCACGCTTGAGCGGCCGCGATCTACAACACCTGCTGTAACTGGATACGTGCAGGGAGTGGATCAGCTCAAAGTAACGATATCTGCCACTGGAAAGTACGGCGCAACGATCACATCATACAGCTCAACAGTGGACGGCGCAGCATACTCAGGATCAATTTATACTACGGGTATACTAACTAAGTCTGGCGCGATCCGAGTAACGGCCACTGTAACGGATAGCCGAGGTTGGAAAAATACCGTAAGCAAGGATATCACTGTGCAGGCATACACAGCGCCTGCAGTAACCAGCGTAAGTGCGTATCGATGCAAGTCGGCAACTGATGCATCACTTAATGCAGCAGGAGCTATATCTGCATCAAGCCAAGTGGCAGTATCACGCCGCTGGGCAGCACAAATGGAAGAAAATGCACAATCTATTGGAAAAAAGCCACAGAAACAGGGTGGCAATCCAAAGTACTCGATATGTCGGCTTATACATTATCTGGCTATGTGATCGTATCGGCAGATACAGCGGCGAGCTATAACATATGCGTAAGACTGCAAGATAGTTTCAAACTCATCGACTACTACGGCTCAGACGTAATGTCAGCGGCAGCTTTTGTTGATATTCTGCTCGCCAGCGACTCAGACACCACCAAAAAAGGCATGGCCATCGGCAAGGTGGCAGAGGTAGAGGGTGCGCTAGATGTAGGCTGGAACCTCATCGCCAGAAAGAATTTTGATTGGCAGGGAATGCCACTTACATACTTTACGCCAACGGTTAACGTGGCGGGTGAGTACTACGGAAAATATGGCTGCTACGCAAAAATCGGACACGTTGCAATTGTGGTGCTGATGGTGCAGATCAAGAGCGTGAGCGGGTCAGTACCATCGGAAATCCAGATCACGCTGCCGGATGCCCTAAAAGCAGTTGATCACTGGTTGCAACATCCCACCCGATAGTAGGTCAGTGGGGCGGCACATTCCTTGGAGTTTTTCGGCAAAACCAAAACTCAGAGATACTTACAGTGCTTCCGGCATCCAGTGTAACAGCCGGCACATATCTGGCCAACGGGTGCTACACCTTCCTTGTACAGTAGCAATTTTTGCAAGATATTTGTTAAATAGGCTGTTAAATAGGCTGTTAAATAGGCTGTTAAATAGCTTGTTAAGTAAGCTGTTAAACAATCAAATAATGCTCTAATTATTATGTATCTAATATTAAAATCACTCCAATAATTAAAGGTTGAAGCAAAAGGCTCTGAAAAGCTAGAAAAATACTTGCATTATGGAGTCTTGAAAAATTTGCAAATATCCATAATACCAACCTCTAAAAGATTAAAAACGCTCCAAGTAAAGGAGCTGATCCGTAAAAATGAAATAGCCTGGTACAAAAGAGTGAAAAATGAGAAAGGAGAAAAGTAGAAAATGGTAACAGCAATTTTTGAAAATGAAAAGAGAATTTTAAAAGTTCTCGGTCTCTGGCAGTATGACCATGATCAGGTGCTGCGAATCGAAGGCTTGGATCTGCCAGCTATGACGCAGGTACACTTTGCAACCTCGGAGTGGGATGGCAAAACCGAGAATCGCGTGGCAGCAACCTCAAACAAGATTACCACGGTTAACATCCCAGATGCACTCTTGCGAGAGTGCCCAAAGAGCGCATATAGCAGCGACTCATATAGCATCTTCGCGTGGATTTATATTGATGATGGTACTACCGGAAAAACCGAGTATCGCATCGAGCTTGTAGTAGGCCGCCGTGCAGAGCCGGCAGAGCTTACCAGTGAGGACGAGGATCGACTGGCAGATACACTCACACAGATCAGCAAAGTTGCCAACAATCTTGACGCAAAAGAAAAAACAAACGAAACCAACATCAAGGCAAATGCAACCGCTATCAGCGAGTTACAGACAAATTTTGCACGATCTGAGAAAGTATCCCTTAACGAGGCGGTAGAAAGATACTATGCAATGCGCCGAGGCCCAGACATCTACACGGTAGAGGAGCTTGATGCCAGCACAGCACAGGCGTGTGACGTAAACCGCTTGGATGCTTTAGCGGGGCTTGTCTGCGAACCATCCACCAACACATACAGAGGCCGTGATGATGTAGGAGCGTTGGATGCGTTCCGGCCAACAATCGTTAACTGGAAGCTTGATGATGATGGAAACCAAATTATCACAGCAATCGAAGGAATGTCGGGCTTCTCGCGCACTGGCAAGGTGAATCTGGCTGTTATGAACATGGGTCTGTATTACAAGGAGGAGCGTAACGCGGCTGGAAACGGCATTCTGCGCCATTGGTCGATGCTTCCGCGAGTGGCAGAGGGCTACAAGCCTCTGAAAGAGTGCGTGCGTCCAGATGGCACAGTACAGGGTTGGATGCTACATGCCAAGTGTTGCACTGCTGAGATTGATGGCGTGCCATACGTCACAGAGGGATACAACCCGGTGAGAAGTAAGATATCTCATGCAAACTACGCTTATGCACGTAAGCAGGGCGCGGCGTATGGCTACGAGGTTGACGCGGATGCCGTGTGGGTGGAAAGCTTAACGATGATCAAGTACGGTACTAGAAGCTTGCAGAAGTACATGAAAGGCGCATCAGCCTACTACTTGCAGTACAAGGTTACAGCCGCAAGCACCGGAAACAAAGTTATCCTTGCAAAAGCGGATGCGGCTAATCTGGTAATCGGCTCTTGCGTATCGGTAGGCGATGCCACAGGAAAAACAGACTACGACCGCGGAAATGCTTATATGCACAACATCGCAGATTCTGCAATGATCACGGCGATCACATCGGTGGATGATAACAACTCCGCGGTATATCTGGATTGCGGTTCAATCACAACCAAGGTAGGTATGTATGTATCGACTATGCACTGGCGTACAGGCTCAACCAGCAAGGTACTCGGCTATGATGGTTCACCGGTATCTAACACCGATGGAAAGAACATCTGCAAGATCAATGAAATTGAAATCATGAGTGGCGGTTACTCTGTTTGCGGAAATGCAGTAAACATCATGTCTACAAGCGCGGCAGGAGCTACAACAGTAACAACATACTATACAGATAACGCAAAAAACCTGACGACTGATCTGACCAAGATCAAGCGGCAGTACAAGGTCGCTGGAAGTTTCCCGGCAACCAATAACACGTGGCTGTATATCAAGGATATGATTGTAGATCCAGTATCTGGTTACATGGTGCCAAAGTCCTTCGGTGGCGGTGATAAAACGTATTGGGCAGATGGATACTACACTGGAGAGAATCCGGCTGTTGGAGCAGAATCAGCCCGGGAGCTGCTGCTGCGTGGTTATCTGAACAACGGCGGGACCGCTGGCCCCGCCTGCGTGTTTGCGCTCACTGGCCTGTCGTCCGCGTGGTGGAACCTCCTGGGGACCCTTTCCCCAAATGCCGTCCGGGGTGAATGGCGCGGATAAGCGCCAGAGGGGCTGTCCCCTCAAATAAATTTTTGAAAATTTTAATACTATAGGGGTTTATAGGACCCGGGAGCTGCTGCTGCGTGGTAATCTGAACAACGGCGGGATCGCTGGCCCCGCCTACGTGAATGCGAACAATGGCCTGTCGAACACGTGGTGGAACATCCTGGGGACAATTTCTGCGAAACAAAAAAACAAAAACGTGTCCTATAAACCGGCCGAAGAGGCCTTCACCTGGGAAACTAAAATACGCGATGAAAGGCCACCCCTGCAAAGGGGGTCTGACGGGAGCGCCGTCAGACGGGGCTAGTAGACAACCGAAAGCCCCTGAAGCGCAGAAAGGAAAGCCTTTTGAAGAAATGTTGTAAAAATACAGATATACTAAAACCTGGATTCATCGAACACGCAATGCAAGAAGCGTTGCATGAGAAATGGAAACGAAACGATGTACTAAAGTACTTTAAGGGGTACGCACCGAACACCCCTAAACCAATACTAAAAGATATCCTCGCATCGGATCGCCAGTACACGACTGGACTAATAGAAACAGCCGCGGAGGCGATCCGATACGAGATACAAAATAGGTGCCTATCGGTAGAACCGATCCAGTATAGCGAGAGATATGATCCAGCGTCCGAAAAGACGCGAGAAATAGGTAAGGAGTGCGTTAAACAGCTGATCCTAGACGAGATCGCAAGAGAAGGACTTGCAGAACTGTGGAAACGCAAACTTGGCTATCACCAATACGCGTCCATAAAAGGGAAAGGCCAGCTCAGCGGAAAAGAAACTATTGAGTACTGGATGAGAAAGAAATCTGCCAAGACGAGATATGCTTGGAAAGGAGATGCGCGACACTGTTATCAGTCAGTTGACACAAGGCGGCTGAAAAGAATGCTGATACACGATGTAAAGAACCCGACGCTGCTCTATCTGGTATTTTTCCTGCTTGACACTTACAAGCAGGGACTAAATATTGGGTCCGGCTTGTCACAGTTCTTGTGCAATTATTACTTAGCTAGAGCATACCATTACGTCTTATCTTTGCACAAGACCCGAAAGCACAGAGACGGAACTGTAGAGACGCGTAAGCTTGCATACTTCGCTATCTTCTACATGGATGACATACAGATCTTTGGCTCACGGGAGGCGGACGTTAAAATGGCCGCCCGGTCGCTAATTAAGTTCTTGGCAAAAGAGTACGCGATCACGATCAAGCCCAACCAAGTGCTTTTCCGAGTGGACTACAAGATCAAGACGGACGAGAAGTATAAGACGTACCGCGAAAAAGACAAGGCAACACGCCGCGGATCTCCGGTTGATATGATGGGATTTAAAATTTACCGCGACCATACAGAGATGAGAAGAAAGATCTTCATCAAGGGTCGCCGCGCATTCGCAAAAGCGTGGGGATACATGTGCAAAGGACTTCCTGTGCCACTAAAAATCGCACAGAGCTGCATATCCCGTTATGGCTGGTTCAAAAATACCGATTCGATATATGTAAGGCGCAAGTATAATATGGCGCAGATCTTTCGGATCTGCAGAAAGGTGGTATCGAGTGAAAGCAAAATTCACAGAACAGCAGCCAGCTGTCTTCTGGCAGCCGGTTGAAAAAAAGATCTTCGTAACGATCTGTTTAAACGAAACAGAGACAGAAGAGGAAATGGGAGAAACCAAGCAGACTGTATATGAGTACGACTGCAATCAGATCTGGATTCAGGAGGGTGAGTTGGACGAGGAGACGGTTCGCGCATCCCCGGAGAAATATCTGGATTACATCCCGCAGAAAGAAAAGACCCCGACAGAGCTGCTTGAGGAGAAGATCGAGGAGCAGCAGACACAGATCCAGATGCTGACAGACTGCCTGCTGGAGATGTCGGAGACAGTATATCAGTGATCATAAGACACAGTATAGGAGGACAAGAAATGATGGCTATGTTATGGGCACAGGAAATTATCAACGGAAGAAAAACTTATGAACAGGTACCGAGATTACTTAAGAAGGAGGTACGCAGAATTTTGATCGACTCTGGCCTTGATGATCCGGAGGGAGAACCAGAGGAGGAGCCAAAGAAAGAGGCTAAGGAAGAGTGACCGAGCTGCAGATCATGAGAATGCTATGGTCGATCATATACGATCTGATCCTGTACATAAAAGCATCTGGCCTGGAAGTGCCAGACAAAGTGCAGGAGAGAATGGATGCTGCGGAAGCGGCATCCAGACCATACGGAGAGGAGTAGAGATGGACAAGAATGTGAATTATATCAAGGGATTTTTTACAATGACTTTTAGCCTGCTAACATCGCTTTTTGGGGTACTTGCAATTCCGATCTTACTGATGGTGGGGACTAATATAATTGATTATGCAACTGGCTTGATTGCAGCGCCAAAGCGCTCGGAGGATATCAACTCATACAAAAGTATGAGAGGAATCTGGAAAAAGGTGTGTATGTGGCTTTTAGTGGCGGTTGGCGCAATCATCGACGAGTTAATCTTATACGCTTCCGGAACGATTGGCATCACCTTACCGGGGTCTTTTTTAGTCGCGTGTGTAGTAGCGTGCTGGATCATCTGTAATGAGATTCTTTCGATCCTAGAAAATTTGAAAGACATCGGCATCGCCATGCCGCCGTTTCTGGAGCCGCTCGTCAAGAACATTAAGAGTCAGACGGCTGATAAGGTGACAACAGATAAGGACAAGGAATAATCAAGGGAGGGCTTCGGCCCTCCTGTTTTTGCACCAGCGCAAGAAAGGAAACAGATGACAGATACAGAATTGAAAAAAATTGCAAAAGTAATCTATGCTGAAGGTGGAATTTTCTCGGGCAAAAATGATTTAGCCTTACTGGCCATTGCTCAGTGTATCCACGACCTACTATCAAGCTATAAGGACTTAGACAGTTGCTTAAAGTCGGCCTTTACAGCTCCATCAGACCAGTACGACACAGCTTGCCTTGATGCAGCGAAAGCAGTATTTGAGGAGGGCAAGCGACGCTTTCCAGACGCAAAGATTTTGCAGTTTAGAAGCTTCGCCAAGTACTCTGACGGAGCAGGAAACCCCGACAAAGGAAAGCTTGCAGATCTATATAAGAACTATGATTACTTAGGCAGCGACTCTGTTAGCACAAGATGGGGTCATTTCTATTTTGGCAAAAAGGAGGAAAAGAAGATGTTCCGAATGTTGGTCATGGCAGGACATGGACGCAATCAGGATGGCAGCTGGGACCCGGGAGCGGTAGGCTGTGGGTATCAGGAGGCAGACTTGGCTAGAGAGCTAAGAGACCTGATCAAGACAGCTGCTGATCGAGCAGGAGTAGGATGCGACATCGCACCTGATAGAAACCACTACTCCTATTTTAAGGCGGGTGGTCAGTACGATGTTTCTAGCTACGATTATGTTCTGGAGGTACACTTTAACGCCAGCGCCACGTCTGATCAGGTTGGTGATGGACAGCTAAAAGGCAGTATGGTGTACATCGACGAGTCCGAAACAGGTCATTCTGTGGAGGATGCGATCTTATCCAACCTGTACTCACTGGGTAACCGTCAGGCATGGGACGGCGTAGTGGTCAGTCAACGCCAGTGCCTTCCGGCCTGCTGGTGCAGAGTCGCATCCGCGCTCAGGGCGTATCACATGCTGTGCTGGAAACTTGCTTTATCACGGACTGGGATGATGTGAGCTGGTATCTGGCCAACAAGACCAAAATTGCAAGTGCAATCGTTGCGGGTATCCAGCAAGGATTCGGACTCAATTATGCAGTTGTAACTAAGCCGTATATGGTAAAAGTGGAACCAGAAAGCATCCCGGACAAAGCCTTGAACATTCGTGAGTGGCCAAGCACTAATGCACCAATCACAGGTCAGATCCGCGAGGCAATGTCCCTGACAATCGTAGAGGAGGCATCCGGTAAGGGTGCTAAGCGTTGGGGCAAGCTCAAGAGTGGAGCTGGTTGGATCGCATTGGATTTTTGCAGCAAATAAAAGAGATGCCCCCCAGGGGACATCTCTTTGCTAGATAGCAGGTTGAAAAGTAAAGCAAATATTGATATATTATATAGGTAAGGATAGTTGTGTATTACTTACCTAAAAGATTTTAACAGGAAATAAGATTAGCGAGTGAGTGCATAGTTTTAAACACAAAGAGCAAAAATACAAAACTAAAGTAACGAGTTTTCTTGTGCGAATTTTTAATCAAACGAGCAAATCTTTATATTTTATCAGACCCTCGGCGGTATTCGCTGGGGGTCTTTTTGTATCGTTTTTTAAATGAACGGTTAAAATAAGAAAGATTCTCATAGCCGCAGGAGAGAGCAATATCTAAAATAGAGTCATTTGTCAGCAAGAGAAGACGCGCTGCCATTGAAAGACGGTACGAGGAAAGATATGAAGTAAAAGAGGTACCCATTGCAGATTTGAAAAAACGCATAAAATGAGAAGCAGAAAAACCAGAAACAGAAGAAATCTCATCAATGGAGATTGTACTCATGTAGTTTGTTTCGATATATTTTAGGACACTTTTGAGTCGTTCAATGTGAGGGTCGTTTTTGGGAGCAGGAATATCGGTGGAATTTGTGAATATGGTGTAGAAGAAGGTAAAAAGAGCCCCTTAATTGCAAGGCGGTAGCCTTTTGGAAAACTGCTGCTGATACTGTCAATATGATTTAGGCATGATGAGAGAGCAGGGTAATGTTCATCATCACAGCAGACAAGATGCTCAAAGCCAATGGTACCAGCCAAGAAAGGCTCAAAAAATTCACTGCTTAGAGCATCCATGCTTCCAGTACAAAGAAGATCAAGTGAAAAAATAATATTTTCATATTCCATAGAATCTTCAGCCGGGCCGATTGCATGAAGCTGACCAGGACTGACAATAATAATATCACCTGCCTCTACATAAAGAGAAGTAAAATCTAATGTGACGCGTCCACGCCCCTTTTTAATATATATGATTTCCACCTCATCGTGCCAGTGAAGCGGCACCTTCTCAAAATCAAGCGGAATAGAACAAATATACGCATTGTAAGGAAAATCAGGTGTGCTGTGTGATTTTGTTTCATGATAATTTTCGTATTCAGGTATCTGCATTGTGGCTCTCTCCTTAAGATTGGATAGCGGGTCCCAAGCTCAACACCTCATCGTGCAAGCACGATCGGTGGTTGTAGCTTTTGACCCTGGTATCATCATGATAGGATAGTACCATAAAAGGGCGGTATAATGCAAGAAAAATGATAGAAAAAGCAGTAAACTGCATACATCAACTCACGAAAGGAGTTTTAAGAATAATGATGGTAAATGAAATTTGTGAAAAGAAATATAATAAGCCGTTATCTGGCTGCACCAATGAGGAGATTTATTACGCACTGCTTGATATGACAAAGGATCTGGCAGCAAAGAAGGAAAGCGAAGCTGGAAAGAAGAAGGTATATTACATTTCCGCAGAGTTTTTGATTGGAAAGCTGTTATCAAACAACCTTATCAATCTTGGACTTTACAAGACTGTAAAAAAAGAGCTTGAAGCAGCAGGAAAGGATATTGGTGAGATCGAAGAGATTGAGCCAGAACCATCTCTTGGAAACGGTGGACTTGGCCGCCTGGCAGCATGTTTTTTGGATTCCATGGCAACATTAAATCTGCACGGTGATGGTGTAGGCTTGAATTATCATATGGGTCTGTTTAAGCAGGTGTTTGATCACAATTTCCAGAAGGAAACACCAAATCCGTGGATTGAAAAAGACAGCTGGCTGATCAAAACTAATGTAAGCTATCCAGTTTCATTTGGTGATCTGACAGTGACCTCACGCATGTATGACATTGAGGTGACAGGCTATGAGGGACGCACAAATAAGCTTTATCTGTTTGATGTTGATACTTTAGATGAGAGTCTTATTAAGGACGGTACCATAAGCTTTGACAAGACAGATATCGCAAAGAATCTGACACTGTTCTTATATCCAGATGACAGTGATGAGGCAGGAAACTTACTTCGCATCTACCAGCAGTATTTTATGGTAAGCAATGCAGCACACTTGATTTTAGATGAGTGTACGGCACGCGGCTGTAAGCTGACCGATTTAGATGAGTATGCTGCTATTCAGATTAATGATACTCATCCGTCAATGGTTATTCCTGAGCTGATCCGTCTGCTTCTTGAGCGCGGCATTACCATGGATGAGGCAGTTGAACTTGTAACAAAGGTATGCGCATACACAAACCACACAATTCTGTCAGAGGCACTTGAGAAGTGGCCGCTTGCATATTTAGAGAAGGTTGTTCCGCAGTTAGTTTTGATCATCAAGGAGCTTGATAAGCGTGTAAAGGCAAAATATTCAGATCCGAAGGTAGCGATTATTGATGAGAATGACCGCGTTCACATGGCACATATGGATATCCACTATGGTCACAGTGTAAATGGTGTTGCTTACCTGCATACTGAAATTTTGAAAAATTCAGAGCTTAATGCTTTTTACAAAATTTATCCAGAGAAATTCAACAACAAGACAAACGGAATCACCTTCCGCCGCTGGCTGCTTTCATGTAATGAGGAGCTTTCAGAGGAAATTGAAAATAAGATTGGAAGTGGTTTTAAAAAGGATGCCTGTGAGCTTGAGAAGCTGCTTTCATTTAAAAATGATGATAGCGTATTAGACAGCATTCTTGCGATCAAGAAGGAGAAAAAGCGCCAGCTTGCTGACTATTTAAAGCATACACAGGGTGTTGTTATTGATGAAAATTCTATTTTTGATATTCAGGTAAAGCGTCTTCATGAGTATAAGCGTCAGCAGATGAATTTACTTTGGGCAATCCATAAATATCTTGAAATCAAGAATGGAAAGCTTCCTAAGACGCCAGTAACGCTGATCTTTGGCGCAAAAGCAGCACCAGCCTACACAATCGCAAAGGATATCATTCATGCAATTCTTTGCTTACAGCAGATCACAGAGCAGGATCCAGAAGTCAGCCCATATCTGCGCGTAGTAATGGTGGAAAACTACAACGTAACAAAGGCATCAAAAATTATACCGGCATGTGATATCTCCGAGCAGATCTCATTAGCATCAAAGGAGGCATCAGGAACAGGAAACATGAAGTTTATGTTAAACGGTGCAGTAACATTAGGAACAAGAGATGGCGCAAACGTAGAGATCGGAGAGCTTGTCGGAGAAGATAATATTTACTTCTTCGGAGAGAGCAGCGAGCAGGTAATTGAACATTATAAAAATGCAGATTATTGTGCAAAAGATTACTATACAAAAGACGAAGACATCCATACAGCAGTCGATTTCCTTATCGGTGAGCAAATGCTTGCAGCAGGAGACGAAGAAACCTTAACACAGCTTCATAAAGAACTGATAAATAAAGACTGGTTTATGACTCTCCTTGACTTAAAAGAGTATATAGCACGCAAAGAGCAGGTGCTTAATGACTACGCAGATAGAAAGAAATGGGCAAAGAAGATGCTAGTCAACATCGCAAAGGCAGGATTTTTCTCATCCGACCGTACTATAGCACAATATAACGAAGAAATCTGGAAGTTATGATAAATATTAAAAAAGGTGGCAGCAGAAACACGCTGCCACTTTTTCTCGTTGATTTTCCTCGTTTATTAGGGTAAAATGGAATACAGATAAGTTGCATACAGAAAGGATCGGGGGATATGTATCAGATATTGGTGGTAGACGATGAGCGAATTGAACGAAATGGCATTAAAATGCTGCTGCGCCACATGCAGCTGCCATGTGAGATTGCTGAGGCTGCAAATGGAAGGGATGCGCTTGAGTATTTAAAGGATCATACGGCAGATATTTTGCTTACAGATGTAAAGATGCCATTTATGGACGGCATTCAGCTGATAGAGGAATGTAAAAAAGACGACAGAAACGAGGATATGAAATGCGTAATTTTTTCGGGTTGCAGTGAGTTTGACTATGCCAGAAAAGCAGTGCGTCTAGGTGTTTCTGATTACATTTTAAAGCCAGTTGATCCAAGTGAGTTTAAAGAGACTATTACACGGGTCATTCAGGAGCTTGAAGCAGAACGTGCCGAGAAAAATATGAAAAAAAAGAGTATGCAGCAAATGCGTGAGCATGCACTATATCAGATTGTAAATGGAGTAAATGTAGCAGAAGTGCTTGAGAAAAGCGGCGGTGTTTTGACAAAATCAGACGTTGATTGCTTTTGCCGTATTCTAATGCTTGAGACAGATGATGATTTTTCGGAAAAATGGTGTTGATTTGCAGGAGCGCATTCTGGCAAAAAAAATGAAAGAAGTTTGCGACAGCGAAGCCTTTCTTTATTTAAATCTGACTCCGCAGCAGTCTATCATCTTATTAAAAGATAGATTTATTGATCCTATTGAGTTTGCAAATAAGCTGCTAGATCAGATTAAACAGGAATATGAAAATAGTTGTACAATATCCATTTCTTCAGAAATTTCATGCGCAGAGCAGATTATTTGTGCAATGGATGAGCTTGAGGAGCTTATGGAAAATAAATTTTACCATCCGAATACCAAATTGTTTTACAGTGGAATGGAGAGCGGTGATTGTGAGATCATTAAAATAGATGATGATACATTAATTAAGCAGATGAAGCAGGATATTCGAATGAAGGATGTTCAGAGCCTGCGTGATCATTTTGAGCGTTTCAGCCAGAAATACCGAAGCCAGACTGCATTTTCCCAGATGTACATCAAATTTTTATTCGCCAACTTACTAAAGGATATTTATGATGCAGTACCAGGAGAGGGAGAGAAGCAGTTAAATACGAAGATTGATCAGCTTTATCGTTCATTTGACTTTGTTCAGGTTACAGATATTGTAAGTGATTCCATAAACCGATTGGAAAAGGCATTTTTAGGAAGAGCACAGACAGGCCATCGTGAGGTGGAGGCTGTCAAGCGCTACATTGCTGCTCATTATGGAGATGAAATGAGTGTGGAGCGACTAAGTGAGCTTGTCTATATGGCTCCAAGCTACTTAAGCAGTGTATTTAAAAAAGAAACCGGTCAGAATTTGAATCGTTTTATCAAGAGCGTTCGTATGGAAAAGGCAAAGGAGCTTTTGGAGCAGACGATGATGAAAATTGTAGATATAAGTACTGCATGCGGTTATCCAAATGTTTCATATTTTTGCTCAAGCTTTCGTGGGTATTATGGAATTAGTCCACAAAAATTTAGAGAAAGCGGGGATGAAATGATTGAAGAAGAGTAAGCTTGGCAGCCGAATTGTCAGCTGGTTTAGAAATGTAAGGCTTGGTTATAAGCTGGCCATTGTATATGCGCTGTCAGGTTTTCTTCCTGTTGTGGCGGTGCTGTCAGTTACTTATGTTCAGATGAAGCAGATTTTATTGCAAAATGAGAGAAACAGTATGGAATCGTATCTGTATCAGGCACTTGCCTCAATGGAAAACAAGCTTGCAATCTACACAAATTTAAATAACTATATTTGCTACAACCAGACAATCTCACAAGTGATTGGATACCAGTATGATTCAGTGTATGAGATGTACAATCAGCTTGTTACGATACTTGACCCAATGCTTGCTTCACTGAAATATTTTCACAACGATGTTGGCAAAGCTACGATTTATGTAGATAAGGATATGATCAAGCATGGTGACACGCTGGCACCAATTTCAGAGATTATAGATACTAATTGGTATAGGAGTGTGGCAGATTCTGGAGAAATGCAGTGGTTTGTTGATAAAAATGAAGAAATTGTGTTTGGGGTAAGCCCAATGAGTATGCTCAAGCGTTATGGGTTAGATGGTATTTTGTACATCAGCGTTGAGTATGACAGCATGTTTGAGACATTTAAGCAGACGCTTCAGAATAATTATGGTATTGTTATTTTCGATGAGAAGGGCAATGCAGTGTATGAAAAAGCATTCTTTGATAAAAAATATCTGGAATATGAGTTAAACGCCGCGCAGCTTCTTGATCAGAAGAAAAATCAGGAAAATGAGTATACGATTCTTTCAGAAACATCATCTGTGACTGGATGGACAGCATGTTTGTATAAGCCAAATAGCTTAATAGTATGGTCAGTAACGCCAATTATACGAATTGCGCTTATTGCGGTGTTTGTTATGACACTGATGTCAGTGATAGTCATGATGATTTTGACGAGATTTGTTACAAAGAGGATTAGAAGACTTAGATCTGGAATGAAAGAGGTAGAGCAGGGGAATTTTGAGGTTAATATTACTAGTGACAGCCGTGATGAGATTGGTGATCTTGTCAATGGTTTTGATTCAATGCTTCTTCAATTAAATACATTAATCAAAGAGGTTTACGAGGGACGAATTAAGGAAAAGGAATATGAGATGAGGGCGCTTCAGGCGCAGATTAATCCACACTTTTTATATAATACGCTTTCGTTAATTAATTGGAAGGCAATTGAGGCAGACGCACAGGATATAAGTAAAATTACGCTGGCACTTTCTACCTTTTACCGAACCTCGTTAAACAAAGGAAAGAATGTCATGTCACTTTCAGATGAGCTTCGTAACATGCGTTCTTATCTTGATATTCAGCTGATGATGCATGATTACGAATTTGATGTGGAGTTTGATGTAGATGAATCAATTGGTCAGTATCAGTCATTAAATCTTATGCTTCAGCCTCTTATTGAAAATGCTATTGCTCATGGAATCGATGTGAAGACAGATGGCAGAGGAAAGCTGACGATTACCGGAAAGGAAGATGGTGATCTGATAGTTTTGACCGTATCAGATAATGGTGTCGGCATGAGTGATGAGCAGGCGGCTCGTATTTTAACAGAAGAGTCAAAGGGATATGGCGTTAGAAATGTCAATGAGCGCATAAAGCTTTACTATGGAGAACAGTATAGTCTGCAAATTGAAAGCAAAATAGGGCAGGGAACTAAGGCAAGTATCAGGATTCCAAAGAGGATATCGTAATTTCAGAAAAAAACAACATGAATCTAATATTTTTGATATATACGAAATCACCAAAATTTCTTATAATAATGACATAAGGATTTCCGAATGGAAACAAAAAACAGGGAGGATTTTGTATTATGAAATTTAGAAAAGCATCTAGTTTATTTTTAGCAGGCGCTATGTGTTTATCAACTTTTGGCGGTGCAATGAGTGTATTCGCTGATGAAGAGACAAGCTCAGAGGCAGCAGAGGCAGAAACAGTAGATTATTCCGCAGAGGATCCGATTACAGCAACTATCACTGTATGGGGACCAGCAGAGGATCAGGCAGAAGAGTACGGCGAGTGGCTGCAGAAGCGCTGCGAAGCATTCAATGAGCTTCATGTAAACTGGGATCTTACATTTGAGTATGGTACCTGCTCAGAGGGAGATGCAGGAAAGACTATTTCTCAGGATCCATCTGGTTCTGCAGATGTTTACATGTTTGCAAATGACCAGCTTCAGATGCTGATCGATGCAGGTGCAATCGCAGAGCTTGGTGGAAAGACTGTTGATTATATTAAGAATACAAACTCCGATGCAATCGTAGATTCTGTAACAGTAGATGATTGTGTATATGGTGTTCCGTTCACAACTAATACCTGGTATATGTTCTACGATAAGAGCGTATATGATGAGGAGGATGTTAAGAGCCTTGATACCATGCTGGAAAAGGGTAAGGTTTCCTTCCCGTTAACAAACTCCTGGTATATTGCTTCTTTCTATGTAGGAAACGGCTGTACATTGTTTGGTGAGGATGGCACCGATGAGGAAGCTGGCATCGATTTTGCTGGTGAGAAGGGTGCAGCAGTTACCAAGTATCTTGTAAATCTTGTAGGAAATAAGAACTTTGTAAATGATGAGTCTGGTGTTGGCGTTTCTGGTATGTGTGATGGAAGCATCAATGCAATGTTTAGTGGTTCTTGGGATTACACCAAGCTGTCAGAAGCAATGGGTGATAACCTTGGAATCGTAAAGCTTCCAACATATAACTTAGACGGTGAAGATATCCAGATGGAGTCATTCGCAGGTTCTAAGGCAATCGGTGTAAATCCTAACTGTGAGTATCCGCAGGTAGCAGTAGCACTGGCACTGTTCCTTGGAAATGAGGAGTCACAGCAGCTGCACTATGATGCAAGAAGCATCGTTCCGTGCAACACTGCTTTATTAGAGGAAGAGGATATCCAGAAGGATGAGCTTGTAATTGCTCAGAATGAGACATTTGATGAGACTTCTATTCTGCAGCCATTCGTAAGCGCTATGAATAATTACTGGACACCGGCAGAGAACTTCGGTAAGTCTATCGTAAACGGTGAAGTTACATTAGACAATGCAGAAGAGATGACTGATAAGTTAAGCGATTCAATGAATCAGAGCATCGTTGACTAAATAAAAAGTGAAATAAAATAAAGAGCTCCGGGTTCCGCCTTGCGGGCCTGGAGCATTTATTTTCAAATTCATGTAACTATTAAGATTTAACGGGAGGTTTTTTATGTCCGAAAAGAAAAAAAGGGGCAAAGAATTTGATAATCCGTACTCTGTTGCGAAAGCAGTTACAAAGGGAAATGTATTGACAAAGCTTTCCATGGTTGTACTCGGACTCGGAAATATTGCACATCATCAGATAATAAAGGGTCTTGGCATGCTTGCCATTGAAATTGCTTTTATCGCATTTATGGTGCTTGAAGGTGCAGGCTATATTGTAGATCTTGTTCACCTTGGAGGACAAGAGCAGCAGAAGGTATGGAGTGAGGCAAAGCAGATTTATGAGTATACAAAGGGTGATAATTCACTTCTTATGCTTTTGTTTGGTGTGGCTACATGCTTTTTAGTTGCAGCATTTATTATTTTCTGGCGTGGAAGCGTAAAGAGTGCATATAAAATGCAGTGTCTGTCAGAGGCTGGTAAAAAGATTCCTACTTTTAAGGAAGATATCAAGAGTCTTTTTGATAAAAATCTGCATCGTACACTTCTTACACTGCCAATTCTTGGTATACTAATTTTCACAGTTCTTCCGCTTGTATTCATGATTTGTATGGCATTTACAAATTATAGTAAGGTAGATGCTCATACAACAATCTTTGATTGGGTAGGACTGGCAAATTTTGCGAAGGTATTAAATATTGGTGATTCCATTGGAAGCACATTCTGGTCAGTACTTGGCTGGACTCTTATCTGGGCTGTAGCAGCGACTTTTAGTAACTATATCTTAGGTATGATTCTTGCAATTGTCATCAACCGTAAGGGTACAAGATGTAAGGCATTCTGGCGCTTTTGCTTTGTTCTTTCAGCAGCAGTTCCGCAGTTTGTTTCGTTGCTGTTAATGAGAACTATCTTTAGTCAGAATGGTATTGTAAATACGCTATTATTAAATGCAGGCATCATTGAAAAGGCTATTCCGTTTTGGTCAAATACAATGCTGGCGCGAGTGATGGTAGTTGTAATAAATATCTGGGTTGGTATTCCATTTACCATGCTTCAGGTAACTGGTGTTCTTCAGAATATTCCGGCAGATTTGTATGAGGCGGCAACAGTGGATGGTGCAGGTCCGGTGAGAACATTTTTCTCAATTACACTGCCATATATGCTGTTTGTAACAGGTCCATATCTTATTACAACCTTTACTGGAAATGTAAATAACTTTAATGTAATTTATCTGCTGACAGGCGGAAATCCTACGCCTGTAGGATCAACAGCAGGAAGGACGGATCTTCTCGTTACCTGGCTGTATAAGCTGACAGTTGATAACCAGTATTATAATCTTGGTGCAGTCATCGGTATTTTGACCTTCGTGGTTCTGGCCGTTGTATCACTGATCACGTATCGGAATACAGGTTCCTATAAGAATGAGGAGGGCTTCCAATGATGAAAAAGCAAAATACTGCTTCGGCAAAAAGCAAAAGATTTATTACAAACACAATAGTTCATGTGATTCTTGCTGTTTTGGCAGTTATTTGGGTCATTCCGATTGCGTGGATTATTATGATCAGCTTTAGAGGAGAGAGTGGACAATATATTTCCACACTCATTCCGAAGACATTTACACTGAACAACTATAAGAAGCTGTTTACAGATACGCAGATTTTAAATTTTCCGCAGATGTTTATTAATACACTTATCATCTCAATTTTCTCTTGCGTAATCTCTACCTTCTTTGTTTTGTCTGTATCATATTGTATGTCACGTATGCGTTTTAAGATGAGAAAACCGATGATGAACATTGCACTTGTTCTTGGTATGTTTCCGGGCTTTATGTCAATGATCGCTGTTTATTATATTTTAAAGTCAGTTGGTCTGTCAGAGGGTGCTATGATTCGTGTAGCATTAGTGCTTGTATATTCTGGCGGTGCGGGATTAGGCTTTTATATTGCAAAAGGCTTTTTTGACACTATTCCAAAGTCTATTGATGAGGCTGCTTATCTGGATGGTGCGACAAGATTTCAGGTGTTTACAAAGATAACTATTCCGCTTAGTAAGCCTATTATTGTCTACACGATCCTGCAGGCATTTATGGCACCATGGCTAGATTTCATCTTTGCGAAAGTTATCTGCCGTGCGAATGCAAAGTACTATACAGTATCAATTGGTCTTTGGAATATGCTTGAAAAGGAATATGTAAACAGCTGGTTTAACTGCTTCGCAGCAGGTGCCGTGCTGATTTCCATTCCGATTGTCATTTTATTTATGTCAATGCAAAAATGCTACCAGGAAGGTGTATCAGGAGCTGTTAAGGGATAAAAACGGAGAATGTCTATGGAAAAGAAAATCCCAAAAAGTGTGTTGGCAGTGATGTTTGTATCGGTGCTGTCTGTTTGTCAGACAGTGCCGGCAAACGAATTAGCAAAAAAAGAGCAGTGGGAGTATGCCAGTACAACACCTGATGGCAAATATCCAGAGCTTGTAACATACACGCTTGGAAAAATGACTGGAGCAAATAACTCCAATCTTCCTAAAGGTGAGACTTACGAGAACAATGCCTATACACGTTATCTGCGTGAGTACTTTAACATTCAAAATAAGGATGTATTTGAGGAAAAGGATGATCAGTATAATGTCAGTGTGTCAGTGGCTATGTCTTCTGATAATCTTCCAGATTTAATGCTTGTAGGGAGTATTGAGGATTTGCGCCAGCTCGTAGCGCTTGATTTGATTGAGGATTTGACAAAAAGTTATGAAAATTGTTTGACAGACCGAATCAAAGATATTTATGCAAGCTATGGAGAGGGCATAATAGATGGTGTTACCTTTGATGGAAAAATAATGGCAATTCCAGAGACAAATATTGATGATGGTCCAAACCTTTTATGGCTAAGGCGCGACTGGATGGATAAGCTAGGTCTTGAAAGTCCTAAAACAATAGAGGATGCAGAGACAATTGTTCAGGCATTTATAGAGAAGGATCCTGGTGAAAATGGAGAAGGCAAGACAGTTGGTTTTGTATGTGATCCAGAGTTATCGGGTGAGTGCGGCTACAGCAGCGAATATTTGATGGATATTGTGTTTGCAGCAAATGGTGCCTATCCGAAACAATGGATTGAAGATGAAAATGGAGAGGTCTCTTACGGATCAGTTTTGCCGCAGGCAAAAGATGCATTGGCTAAGCTTAAAAGCATGTATGAGCGCAATATATTAGATCAGAATTTTTTGCTCCGCACCTCTGTAAACAATATTGAACTCATAACGAAGGGACTTTGCGGATCATTTTTTGGACCTTGGTGGGCAGCGAATAATCCACTTATGGAAGCTATTGCAGCTAATCCTGATGCTGTTTGGGAGCCATTTCTTATTCAGACAGATGACGATGGAAGCACAAGCTATTATTCACAAAATCCAACTTACAAGTATGTTGTTGTGAGAAAGGGTTATGAACATCCTGAGATCGCCTGCAAAATTATAAATGGATTGTTTGATTATGTGCGCTATGATGGAACATATAACAGTGAGTTTGAAGAATATTATCAGAACAATGTAGATCCAACAGCCAGACCACTTGCAATCAATGTTGATTACAGCTATGCGCTGACAAAATGTTATCACGAATTAACAGATGTGCTTTCAGGAAAAAAAGAGCCAGAAGATCTTGATTTATTGGAGTATTCATATTATAGATCCTGTAAGGCCTATCTGGATAACACAGATAGTGCTACGCCAGAGGAGTGGGCGGCATACACATCCCGAATCACAGCCTGCTCTTTGCTGGCGGATGCAAAAACAAATAAGGTTGAATCACTTTATTTTGATGAGACAGAAACTATGGGCACGCAGTGGTGGAAGCTTCGCAAAATGGAAAAAGAATATTACCTTCAGATCGTCACAGGAGAGCGTGACATTGATGCATTTGATGAATTTGTCACCAAATGGTATGAAAATGGAGGCGAGACTATCACGCAGGAAGTCAGGGAGGCTGTACATTAACAGAATAACCCCGCAAGGCAAACTGGTATGCTCCCCGTCAAGAGGACAATAAAAAATAATAAATTTTTGTATCGTCAGCCATGTTATGGCTGGCGATATTTTATGCTGCTTTTGTATATTGCTCATGATATTTCATTGGTGTCATTACATGCAGTTTCCTTTGAAGTCGTTGGTTGTTGTAGTAATCTATGTA
>QUFP01000039.1 GCA_003478935.1 Firmicutes bacterium AF25-13AC | reverse complement strand
GCTGCTAATTGCTTTGCCAATTTTTTCTTTTGCGATTTCTCCTCTTTCGACATTTTTTCTTTTTTCACCAGCTCATTGTATAACTGTCTGAGTTCTGCATATCGCTTATCGTGCTGAAGGCGTATCATGCATTTACGGGCATGCTTTACACATACATTATGCAAATGTGCCAATGCATGAAAACGACGATTGATTTCATGGCGTTCGTATTTAGATGTTTTTAACAGAAGCTGTACCGTATGCATATGTGCCCTCCTTTAACTGCGAATATGAATATATGTTCTTTATTGATATAAACAGTATATCATGCAATACACAAGTACACAAGCACAAAACGAGCAGTTGCCTGTACAACATTTCGACAAAATTCGACATCATTGTCCGATAATTGAAAAAAGTTTCTTGGCTTTCCCGCCCGACTTTTGTAAACTTCGAGACATCCAAAGAACCATACACCACAGAGCAGTATGATGCTTTTGAAGCAGCTGCAAACTAAAGAAAATGTAACTATTCAGAGCCATGCAAAATTGCTTTCTGTGAATGCTTGCATTCAGACAGAATAGCAATTTTATATGGCGAAGTAACCACATGAGCAAAATAGAAGCATCGAAGATGCGATTTTGCGAATGGGGTTCTGAATAGTTACAAGAATTGACAGAATAAAAGGCATCGCTTCAAGATGAGGCGATGCCTTTATGTTACTAGGAGGGGTTACGAGAGGTCTTCGATGAATGACTATTTAAACGTTCACGAGACGCCATTCGCAAAACCACCCGTTCCGTGTGTCGCTGCTATGCAGCTTTGTTTTGCTCATAAACGGGCGTCCACTTCGTCCAGTTGATTCATAAAATCCTCATGCAAGCATGGGATTTGTATGAATCTACCTGGACACGTGAACTATGAACGCAAAAAAAAAACGCTGTGATGAAATCTCACCACAGCGTCGTTTTAATTAGCAGCGCTACCAGGATTCGAACCTGGAAAATGCTGGAGTCAGAGTCCAGTGCCTTACCGTTTGGCGATAGCGCTTTAAGCAACATGTTTATGATAATACAGGATTGTCCAAATGTCAAGCATTTTTTTGAAAAATATATAAAATTTTGCTTTCTTTTCCCAAAAGGAAATGATATAATCAAAAGGAGCTGTTTTATGCTCTGGATGGAGGAACGAATATGTATACATTTACCAGCAGGGTTCGTTTCAGTGAGACGGACGAGAATGGAAAGCTGTCACTCGCAGGCATTATGAATTATCTTCAGGACTGCAGTGTCTTTCACTCAGAAGATGTAGGCAATGGAACGGATGTGCTTAAAAAGCGTGATCGGGTGTGGCTTTTAAATTCCTGGCAGATCATTATAAAAAAGCGTCCAAGATGCTGTGAATACATTGAAATCGGGACACAGGCGTACCAGTTTAAGGGAACGCTTGGCAAGCGAAACTTCTGCATCCAAAGAGCGGATGGGACACAGTGCGTTGTCGCAAACTCAAACTGGGTGTTAGTTCAAAAATCACAGATGCGTCCGGTGCGCATCACAGAGGAGGACAGCAGCCCTTACGAGCTTGGAACACCACTTGACATGCCATATGCAGATCGAAAGATTGTAGCGCCAAAGGAAGGCATCGTCATGGAACCTATTACTGTGCGCACCGAACATTTAGACAGCAATCATCATGTGAATAACACGCAGTATGTATTGATGGCAAGCCGTTACCTGCCGTCTGATTTTTCACTGCATCAGGTGCGTGCCGAATACCGTTATCAGGCACTTTTGGGTGATACGATGATTCCTGTTGTAACAAAAGAAGAAGATGGACAGATCATTGTCCAGTTAAAAAAGGATGAGCAGACTGCATATGCAGTAGTTGCTTTTCAGTAAAAGAAGATCACCGGCATAAACTTTGGATGTCGGCTGAATCATACAGAGAGCCGCGCAAACGGCAGAATGAGAGGAAATATGATCGAATTAGGAAAGATGCAGACGCTTACTGTGCTTCGTATTAAGGATTTTGGCGTCTATCTGGGACATGAAGGAGAAAAAGAGAGCGTGCTGCTTCCAAGAAAGCAGGTTCCACAGGGAACAAAGGAAGGAGATGAGATCGAGGTATTCGTATACAAGGATTCCATGGATCGTATCATTTCCACAACAAGAAGACCACTTCTTGTAATGGACGAGATGGCAGTGCTGACTGTTAAGGAAAAGACAAGAATCGGTGCATTCTTAGATTGGGGACTTGAGAAGGATCTTCTTCTTCCATTTAAAGAGCAGACAGTTCCAGTAAGAAGAGGAGAGCATTGTCTGGTGGCGCTGTACCTTGATAAGAGTAAGCGTCTTTGTGCAACAATGAAGGTGTATGAGCGTCTTCACAGTGATAGCCCATATCAGAAGGGAGATCAGGTAACAGGTACTGTTTACCGCGTAAATCCTGAGATAGGTGTGTTTGTTGCGGTAGATAACCGTTACTTTGGTTTGATCCCAAAGAAAGAAATTTACGATAATTACCGTACCGGAGATCAGGTTAATGCACGTGTCACAGAGGTGCGTTCTGATGGAAAGCTGAATCTGGCAGTTCGTGATAAGGCATATCTGCAGATGGATACAGACAGCGAGACGATTTTAAATGCAATGGAGTCTTTTGGCGGATATCTGCCATTTGGCGAGAAGGCAGAGCCGGATAAGATTAAAAGAGAACTGAAGATGAGCAAGAATGCGTTTAAGCGTGCACTTGGTCATCTGCTCAAGGAAGGAAAGATTGAGATCGGCGAGAATCGTATTGAATACAGAAAAGAGAAGTGAGTATGACGAAAACAGCAAAATTAAATTTGACGTTTCTGATTCTTGCGATCTTTTCAATTGGAGGCTCATATGCCTATGTGCTCTTGACAAATGGCATGGAGCTTCCAATTTACGCAGATCTTTTAGTGGCACAGCTTCTGATCCTTCTGCCTGCATGGGGATATACAAAAAAAGAGCATATCAACCTTTATAAAGAGATTCGCCATCGCCGTCTGCATTTTGGCGCACTTCTTTGTCTGGTTGGCATCACGCTTTTATCAATGCCGCTTTTATCGTTCTTGAATCTGTTTAGCTCACTTTTTGTGCCGAATGCAGCTGCAGGGCTTGCAGAGCAGATGACAGGCGGTCCGGGATGGATGAATATTTTATTTCTGGCTGTTATTCCTGCATTTAGCGAAGAATTTGTTTTCAGAGGCGTCTTTTTCCATGGATACAGAAGCCATGGCTTTTGGAAGGCAGCACTTATGAGCGGATTGATCTTTGGATTAATGCATCTAAATTTTAACCAGTTCTCATATGGCTTTGTGCTTGGTGTTATTTTTGCAGCTGTCGTAGAAGCGTCAGGAAGTATTTATGCATCCATGGCAATTCATTTTCTGATTAATTTTCAATCAGCACAGGCAATAAATGCACTGACATCGCTTACTGCATCAGGTGTGGAAGAGGAAGGAATGCTTGAAATTTCAGGAGCTTTTAAGCAGACCTATCTTGTTACAACAGTAATTGTTGTAGGTATTGTAGCTATTGTGACTACAGCGCTTGTTGTTGTATTAGTGAAGCTTTTAGCAAAGCTGTGTGACAGAGAGGACTACTTTGCGTGGGTTCTTAATGGCGGAGAGAAAAAAGCACTTCAAAAAAGAGGTACTAGCAGACTGATTGATCCATTTTTTATTGGTGCAGCAGCAATATGTATTTTATTTATGGTTAGCCGTCTTTTGATTTAGAGCTGTCAGAGCTTCGTAGATGATCTAAATAAGTATGAATCAGCTGGTAGCAGTCTTTTGCCTCCCGCACAGAGCAGGAGGCAAGAAGAAGCCCAATATCGCGGCGGACACGATAATGTTCTGGTTCCGCAACGATATTTTGCATGATGGGTATAGTATCATCTGGCTTTTCGAGTCCTTCAAGCAGGTAATCGTAGGAAATATGTGTTTTTTCGTGAAGGCGGTTCATAATGCTTCGCGAGACAGGGCGTGTGCCGCGCTCAAGTGCACCGAGATAGCTGGGTGAGATGCCAAGCAGTTTGGCAAATTCAGATTGTGTCATACCTAGTGCAATTCGTTCATTACGGATACGGTGGCCGATCAGTATTGAGTATGAGGATTCATAAGAAATCATAAAAAAAACTCCGTTTCTGTATAATAAAAGGTACTTTGAGAAGAATTATAGGATAATAAGAAGAGAAAAGAAAGGAAAATCCCTCGCAGGATTTTGCTTTCTTTGTTGTTTAAGGAGAAAATATGCTACAAAAACTTACAATTCGACAAAAAAAGCTTGCCGAATATCTGCTGATTGTGGCAGGTACGGCAGTTATTGCAGTATCACTTCAGTTTTTCCTAGATCCAGATGGAATGGTCCCGGGTGGTTTTACCGGAATTGCAATTATAGTAAAGGAACTGACAAAGGGAATTGTTCCTGATGGTGTTCCGCTGTGGGTAACGAACCTGATCTTAAATGTGCCAATGGTTCCTATTGTATTAAAGATCAATGGATGGGACTTTGCAAAGCGCACAGTGGCGGGATCACTTCTCCTTTCTTTTTGGCTTGCAGTGATCCCATATGTACAGCTGATGGAGGAACCTGATCTTTTTTTGACATCTGTTTTTGGTGGTGTCAGCATGGGTATCGGTGTTGGTCTTGTTTTTTTGGGAAAGGGAACTACAGGCGGTACTGATATGTGCGGTGCAATTTTACATCATTTCTTTCCTTATATTTCATTGCCAAAGCTTATGCAGCTGCTTGATGTAGTTATTACATCGGTAGGAATTATGGTTTTTGGAATTCGCATTGCGCTTTACTCTATTATAGTAGTTTATCTGACGGCGAAAGTTTCAGATCGAATCATGGAGGGAAGTACTTCGGCCAAAATGCTTTATATCATTTCAGATCAGTCAGCGTTGATTGCTGAGAAAATTATAGAGAAGCTTGGCAGAGGTGTCACTGGACTGCAGGGAAGAGGCATGTACACAAATCAAGACAAAACAATTCTCATTTGCGTTATATCTCCTCGTGAAATTGCTCGTATAAAAGATGTCGTTTTAGAAGCAGACAGCAGAGCTTTTGTGATAGTAAATGACTCAAGAGAAGTATTGGGTGAAGGTTTTGTGGAAATATAATAAAAATGTCGTTTTCAACCCACTAATAAAATGTGAAAATTAGGTGTACAACATATATAAAAATGTCGTTGTTTTTTTGGTGAAAAACAGTATGGTAAAAAATTACGAAATCATGTATTATAACCATATCAGAAAACTGACTGTCAACAGTTTCGAAAATTAGGGAGGAAATTCAAAATGGCAAGTTTGTCTTTAAAGAATGTAACTAAGGTTTATCCTAACGGCTTTGTCGGCGTTAAGGATTTCAGCCTTGAGATCGCAGATAAGGAATTCATCATCTTCGTAGGACCGTCTGGTTGTGGTAAGTCTACTACTCTTCGTATGATCGCAGGTCTGGAGGAAATTTCTTCTGGTGAGTTAAAGATTGGTGATAAGGTCGTTAACGACGTAGAGCCAAAGGATAGAGATATCGCAATGGTATTCCAGAACTACGCTCTGTATCCGCATATGTCTGTATATGATAACATGGCATTCGGTCTTAAGTTAAGAAAAGTTCCGAAGGCTGAGATTGATAAGCTGGTTCATGAGGCAGCTAAGATCCTTGATATCGAGCATCTGCTTGATCGTAAGCCGAAGGCTCTTTCCGGTGGTCAGAGACAGCGTGTTGCTATGGGTCGTGCAATCGTGCGTGAGCCAAAGGTATTCCTGATGGATGAGCCTCTGTCCAACTTGGATGCAAAGCTTCGTGTACAGATGAGAATCGAGATCTCCAAGCTGCATCAGAGATTAGGTACAACCATCATCTACGTAACACATGACCAGACCGAGGCTATGACTCTGGGTACCAGAATCGTTGTTCTTAAGGATGGTGTTATCCAGCAGGTAGATACTCCGCAGAACCTGTACGATAAGCCGGCTAACAAGTTCGTTGCTGGATTCATCGGTTCTCCGCAGATGAACCTGATCGATGCTAAGGTTGTTCAGGTAGGCAACCAGGTACATGTTCAGTTTGGTAACGCTGATATCACTCTTCCAGATGAGAAGGGTAAGGTATTAGTTCAGAAGGGTTATGTTGGTAAGGAAGTTTGCTTCGGTATTCGTCCAGAGGATATCCATGATGGCGATATGAGCAACTATCCGGGTGCTACTCTGACTGCTACAATCCGTGTGTACGAGCTTCTGGGTGCTGAGGTATTCCTGTACTTCGATATCAACGAGACAAGCTTCACCGCTCGTGTAAGCCCAAGAACAACTGCTAGACCGGGCGATACTCTGACTCTGGGTCTTGACCTGAGCAGAATCCATATCTTCGATAAGGATAGCGAGCTGGTTGTATTAAACTAATTGAATTAAATTAAGATTTTTTGGGGAAATGTAAAAAATTTTCATTCCCTTTCTTTTCTCGAAAAATGTTATACAATATAAGAAGGAATGGCGGTAAGCTGTGAAAACTATAAGCTGCTACGGCGGCGGAATGTGAGGAAAGTATGATTTCGAACCAGATTTTGCAAAGTACAATTGAAGGGCTGAAAAATATCGCACGAATTGATTTGTGTGTATGCGATACCGACGGAAACATGCTGGCATCTACGTTTGGTGATCCGGAGATTACCACGGAGACCATCGTGAATTTTACGTTGTCGCCGGCAGACAGCCAGGTAGTTGCTGGATTCCAGTTCTTTAAGGTATTTGATGAGCACCAGCTTGAATATGTAATGCTGGCAAAGGGAGGCAGTGACGATGTTTACATGGTAGGAAAGATTGCAGCATTCCAGGTACAGAACCTGTTAGTTGCATACAAGGAGCGTTTTGACAAGGATAACTTCGTTAAGAACCTGCTTCTTGATAACCTGCTGTTGGTAGATATCTATAATCGCGCAAAGAAGCTTCATATTGAAGTATCTGCGAAGAGAGTTGTCTATGTAATAGAGACAAAGAATGAGAAGGATGTCAATGCACTTGAGACGGTACGCAGCCTGTTTACCGGAAGAGTAAAGGATTTCATCACTGCAGTTGATGAGAAGAATATCATCGTTGTTCGCGAGGTAAAGCCGGGCGAGACACAGGATGATCTTGAGAAGACAGCTCAGGTTATGGTTGATATGCTTAATACAGAGGCAATGAGTCAGGTGCATGTTGCATATGGAACTGTTGTAAATGAGTTAAAGGAAGTTTCCAGATCCTACAAAGAGGCAAAGATGGCACTTGATGTTGGAAAGATCTTCTTTAGCAACAAGAACGTTGTTGCTTACGCTAAGCTTGGCATTGGTCGTCTAATTTATCAGCTTCCGATTCCGCTGTGTCGTATGTTTATCAAGGAGATTTTTGATGGCAAGTCTCCAGATGAGTTTGACGATGAGACATTGACCACAATCAACAAGTTCTTTGAGAACAGCCTGAATGTATCTGAGACATCCAGACAGCTGTATATTCACAGAAATACACTTGTATATCGTCTGGACAAGCTTCAGAAGAGCACTGGATTAGACCTGCGTGTATTTGAGGATGCGATTACCTTTAAGATTGCGCTTATGGTTGTGAAGTATATGAATTATATGGAGAAAAACTAAGGCTCCAGCGTAGAAAAACCGGGGGAAACGGACGTAAGAGTCTGTTTCCCCCTTCTGGTTTTGCATACAAAAGTATTGACGGACAGATTTTGGTCATGCTAATAGCATTGATAGATCTGACTGTTCAGAGGAAAGGTGGATGCAAGTGGAAGAAAAAAACAGACAGTTAAATGAAGATGCTGAAACAATAGAGGAAAAAAATGAGCTTCAAACAGGCAAAAAGAAACACAGAAAAAATAATTTTGCAGCAGGTATGGCAGTAGGTGCGGCAGCAGCAATCATGGGCTGTTCGCTGGCAGGTATATATTTCAGCCGTCATTATCGTTACGGTTCGCTCGCAACAGCATATTCATCGAGAGGAACGAAGACAGCAACATCATCTACAGTCGAGTCACAGAATCAGGAGGCCATCACAGATGAACTGATGACAAAATTAAAGCTTCTTGAACAGTGTGCCGATGATTACTTTTTATTTGATACGGCAGATGCTAAGGATTATCAGGATAACATTTATAAAGGCTTTATGAATGCGCTTGATGATCCATATTCATGCTATTACACGGCAGATGAATATCAGACACTGATGGAATCAACAAGCGGAAGCTATGAGGGAATAGGTGTTGTTGTATCACAGAATGTTCAGACAAAGATCATTACTGTTGTGCGTCCGTTTGAGGGATGTCCTGGTGCCGAGGCCGGTATGCTTCCGGGCGATATTTTAATAGAGGTTGCCGGGAATGATGTAAGCGGCATCGACGTAAGCACTGTTGTTTCTTGGATCAAGGGAGAGGGCGGTACTACAGTTGATATACGCCTATATCGTGAGTCAGAAGATAAGTATTATGATTTTACTGTTGAGCGAAGAAAAATTGAAGTCCCGACAGTTGCATATGAGATGTTAGAGGACAATATTGGCTATGTTCAGGTGACAGAGTTTGATGAAGTTACGTCAGACCAATATATAGCAGCAGTTGATGATTTAAAGGCACAGGGCATGGAAGGTCTGATTGTAGATATTCGTGACAATCCTGGAGGTCTGTTAAGCTGCGTTGTAGATATGCTTGACTACATGCTTCCGGAAGGCACCATTGTCTACACAGAGGATAAAAATGGAGAAGGAGATACCTATACGTCCGATGCAGAGCATTATTTCGATCTTCCGCTTGCTGTGCTCGTAAATGGAAACAGTGCGTCAGCATCTGAGATTTTTTCGGGTGCCATTCAAGATTATGAGACAGGAACAATCATCGGAACACAGACCTTTGGAAAAGGAATCGTGCAAAGCATTTTGCCATTTAACGATGGAAGTGCAATTAAAATCACAGTATCACGTTATTTTACACCACGCGGCACATGTATACACAAAGAAGGCATCACTCCAGATGTAGAGGTAGATCTAAACGAAGAACTTAAGACAAAACTGACAATCGAAAAAAGTGAGGATAATCAGCTGCAAAAAGCAATAGAAAATGTGAAAGAGCAGATTGCGGCGGAGTGACGTAAGAAGTCCGTAAGAAAAAAGTTATGGTATTTTGTACGAAAATGAGGTACAATCATTTTTGATGTAATCGGCTGGGAAAGTTACGAAAGGGGGCCGATTTAATAAAATACGCCGGGGAAGTCCCCAGCAGATTGGAGAAACATGAGTCAGAAAGATACAGGAAAAAACAAGCGAAAAAAGAAAAAAGGCACAGGCCTGATTGTAGTTTGTGTGACACTGCTGATTCTTTTATTTGCTGTACTAATCATTTTGATTTGGCAGATCAGCCGTGTAGGAAACGGAGAGACTGTCGGTTTTGGTGGAAAAACAGGCAATACGCAGGCAGTATCACAAAATACGCCTTCTGTGACGCAGGAAGCTGCGCTGACAAGTTCATCAGGAAGCGAGGCAAATACTGAGGAAGTTCAGACGCAGGCGCAGACAGAAGCTGCACAGGCTGAGTCCGCAGCTGGTCAGACACAGGCAGCAGGACAGGCAACTATGATGGAGCCGCAGACATATGAGAATGATGCGAATGGAAATATGATTGTTCCAGAGCGTCAGGCAGGTTCTATGGAAACAGAGCCAGCATGGGAATATGTACTGGAAAAGACTGGAGATAGTGTGCTTGATGATGCTAATTATTTAGCAGCGATGTATGATTATGACGGCGCAATTGCAAAGATCCAGTCAGTATCAGGATATGAGAGCAACGCAGCTTATACAGCAGCCATTGCAGATTATGAGCAGAGAAAGAGCGAGGCTGTTGTCTACGCAGATAACAGCACAATTCCTCATATTTTCTTCCATACGCTTGTTGTTGATACAAGCAGAGCCTTTGATGATAACATCGCAATCAGCAAGCAGGATGGTATGAACAAGGTAAAGGATTACAACTATGTAATGACTACAGTGGATGAGTTTTGCCGTATTCTTGAAGAAATGTATACAAGAGGATATGTGCTTGTAAGCATCTATGATGTGGCATCATATGAGACACAGGCAGATGGCACACAGGTTATGAAGCATCAGCCGATTTATCTTCCAGAAGGCAAGAAGCCATTTGTTTTGTCTGTTGATGATGTAAGCTACTACGAATACATGACAGGTCATGGCTTTGCAAGCAAGCTTGTTGTTGGTGAGGATGGAACTCCGACAAGTGAATATACGAATCCAGATGGCAGCCTAAGCTATGGTTCATATGATGTTGTTCCGATTCTTGATGATTTTGTTGAGACTCATCCAGACTTTTCATATCGCGGCGCTAAGGGTATCATTGCTCTGACTGGATATGAGGGTATTTTTGGATATCGTACAAGTGATTTCTGGTACAACAGTAACTGCGATTACTTTGATCAGTATTTCTCATGGAATCTGGAGAACAACTTAAAGAAGAAGCAGACTATGTATCAGCCAAATCCTAATATCGAGCAGGATAAGGAGAGCGCAAAGCAGGTAGCACAGGCATGTCGTGACGATGGATGGCTGTTTGCAAGTCATACATGGGGTCACAACAAGGTCGGTGATTCTGGATCATATGAGCGTTTTGAGTCTGATTCCCATTTGTGGGATCGCGAGGTAAAGCCGCTTCTTGGTGATGTTGATATAATCATTTATCCGCAGGGCGAAGATTTGTATGAGGGCTCCTGGAGAGGCTATGATCCTGCAAATCAAAAGTATCAGCTGTTAAAGGAGTTAGGATTTAACTACTTCTGCAGCGTTGACTCAAACCTTGGATGGACACAGCTTGGAAATGAATATTTCCGTATGGGACGCGCTAATGTAGACGGACAGCGTATGTGGGAAGCAATCAGCTCCTATGTAGATCCGTCATCAGGTGCAAAGGATCGTTTGTCAGCATTGATTGATTCAAGATTAGTATTTGACTGGTCCAGACCAACGCCGGTAACAAAGTAAAAACGAGAAGTCTGGCATACATGGATATAAAGATAAAGACAGAAAGGCAGACAAAAGAGATGGCAAAAGAGACGGTATTTAAAGAAAGAGCACAAAAGGTTTTTGCATCAATGAAGGAAAATGGCATGGATCAGCTTATTGTAAGCGATCCTGCCTCCATCAACTATCTGATGGGAAGACTCATGAACCCGGGCGAGCGTCTGATGGTTCTTGTATTTGATGTAGCAGCCGGCAAGACTGAGCTTGTAATAAGCAAGCTGTACCCACAGGGAGATAATCCGATTTGGCCGGTTACGTATGTTGATGACGTTGATGACTGCGTTGCAATTCTTTCTGAGAAGATTGCAGAAACTGGCGTGATTGGCATTGATAAAAACTGGGCAGCAAAGTTTTTGCTTCGTCTTATGGAACTTCGTCCAAATCTGACTTACAAGAACGGTTCTTACATTATTGATAAGATTCGACAGATTAAGACAAATGAAGAGCAGGAGTTTATGATCGAAGCCTCCAGATTAAACGATCTGGCAGTTGAGCGTCTGATCAAAGAGGTCAACAAAGGTTATACAGAGAAGGAACTTGCCGATAAGCTGCTTGATATTTATCATGATCTTGGTTCAGAAGGATTTTCCTTCTATCCGATTTGCTGCTATGGTGCAAATGCTGCTGACCCGCATCACAGCAACGACGATTCCACAGGAAAATCTGGCGACAGCGTAATTCTTGATATTGGATGCTTGTGGAACGGATATTGCTCCGATATGACAAGAACCGTATTCTTAGGTTCAGCAAGCGAAGAGCAAAAGAAAGTTTACAACATCGTAAAGACAGCTAACGAGCGTGCAATCGCAGCAGTAAAGCCTGGTGTTCGCTTCTGTGATGTCGATGCAGCCGCAAGAGATTACATAACAGAGCAGGGATATGGCCCATACTTTGTACATCGCACCGGCCATAACATTGGTCAGGAAGTTCATGAGGCAGGAGATGTCTCTTCAGCAAACACTGATGTATTAAAGCCAGGTATGACCTTCTCCATCGAGCCAGGAATCTACCTAACCGGAAACTTCGGCGTTCGTGTTGAGGATTTGGTACTCGTCACCGAAGACGGATGCAAGGTACTCAACCATTTTACGAAAGATTTAATTGAAGTGCCAGAAGAGTAATTCACCAAGCTATATCAATGCGTATAGGGTGAACCCCTCACAAAACTACCGGGTAATAATAGCAACCAGTATTTATTGAGAAAAACTCTCAATAGTGCTGGTTGTTTTTCTTTATAAAAGCTCGTATAATATGAAGTTAGATAATACTAACTTCTGGTATCATAAACTCAACCAGAACACAGTCTCATCAATATAAAGAGAGGGGGAACGTCATGTTTCTGGAGATTAAAGGAATCAAAAAACATTTCGGCGAAGGCGACAGCCGTATCGAAGTGTTAAAGGGAATTGACATTGAGATTGAAAAAGGAGAATTATGCGTGCTTTTGGGACCTTCAGGTTCTGGAAAATCAACACTGTTAAATATTATTGGGGGAATTGACAGCTCAGACAGCGGCTATATTGCAATTAATGGCGAAAAGACAGCCGATATGGACGAAAAGACGCTGACATTGTACAGAAGAAAGCATCTAGGTTATGTCTTTCAGATGTATAATTTGATTCCAAATTTAAATATCAAGGAAAATGTAGAGGTTGGTGCTTATTTAAGTGACAACCCACTTGATGTAGATGATTTGTTAAAGACACTTGGCTTGTATGAGCATCGTCATAAGCTGCCGAATCAGTTATCAGGAGGACAGCAGCAGCGAACAGCTATAGGAAGAGCCATTGTCAAGAATCCAGATATTTTGCTGTGCGATGAGCCAACAGGTGCACTTGACTATGCAACATCAAAGGAGATTTTAAAACTAATCGAGCAGGTTAACCGCAAATATGGAAATACTGTTGTTATGGTAACACATAATAACGCAATCGAGAAGATGGCAGATCGCGTTGTAAAGCTTCATGATGGCCGTATTCGTGAGAATTGCCGCAATGAGACGCGTATGGCAGCGGAGGATCTGGAATGGTAAAGAAAAAAACAAATCCATTGAATAAACGTTTTCTTAGGGAATTAAAGAACGAGGCTGGAAAATATATTGTTCTGTTTGTATTTATAGCAGGTGTGATCGCGCTTGTATCTGGATTTTTGGTTGCGAGCGGCAGTATGTCACAGGCCTATGATGAGAGTTTTGAAAAATATAATATTGAAGATGGAAATTTTGAGGTTAAAAGAGAGGCATCAAGCGGTCTGTTAGACGCCTTGCAAAAGGATGGAACAAAGATTTATCCAAACTTCTATAAAGAAGAGCAGACAAAGAATGTGGAGAGTACGCTTCGTATTTTTAAGAAGCGTACAGAAATTGATCTGGAATGCCTGATGGAAGGAAGATTTCCAGAAGATGAAAATGAGATTGCAATTGACCGTATGTATGCCGTAAATAATAAAATTTCTGTTGGTGATGTGATGGAACTTGGAGATGTGTCCTACACAATATGCGGTTTAGTGGCACTTTCTGATTACAGTGCATTGTTTTCATCCACGTCAGATATGATGTTTGACGCTGTGAGATTTGGTGTGGCTATTGTGACAGAGGATGGATTTAATAAAATCAACGATGATCATCTTCACTACAATTATTCATGGCGTTACAGCGAGCGTCCGGCAGATGAGAAAGAGGCAAAGACACTCAGCGAATCTTTCTTGAAAACTTTGTATGTAAATGCGCTTTTGAATCTGAACGGTGTCGAAGGCTTTATCCCAGAGTATGTAAATCAGGCGATTATCTTTACCGGAGATGATATAAAGGGCGATAATGCTATGTTTACCGTATTTCTTTATATCGTCATTGCTATTATTGCGTTTGTATTTGCCGTGACTACCAGCAACACGATCAACAAGGAATCAGCAGTAATCGGTACACTTCGCGCGTCTGGCTACTCAAAGGGCGAGTTGATTCGTCATTATATGGCAATGCCGATGCTCATTGTCTTGATTGCAGCAGTGATTGGAAATATTTTAGGATACACTGTATTTAAAGGTTATATGGCAGCACTGTACTATGCAAGCTATAGCCTTCCGACTTATGTCACGATCTGGAACGCCGATGCATTTGTCAAGACAACAGTAATTCCAGTGCTTTTGATGTTCGCCGTTAATTTTATTATGCTGGCAGAAAAGATGAGTCTTTCACCGCTTCGTTTCCTTCGTCGTGATTTGAGCCGCAGACAAAAGAAAAAGGCATTTCGATTAAAGACTACGATTCCGATTATGAAGCGATTCCGTATGAGAATTCTGTTTCAGAACATTCCAAACTATGTCATTTTGTTTATTGGAATTTTGTTCGCAAACCTGATTTTATTGTTTGGATTTATGTTTGGACCGTTGCTTGATCATTTCGAGCAGGAGATTACAACTCATCTTCTTGCAGAGCATCAGTATGTGCTTGTAAGCGAAGAAAAGACAGAAAATAAAGAGGCTGAAAGCTATGATGTTACGGTATTAAAGACACAGGAGGGACGCTACAAGAGCGAGGAAGTGATGGTTTATGGCGTGCAGGAAAACAGCGCCTACATAAAGAGCAGCCTTTCAGATGATGAGGTATTGATTTCAAATGCCTATGCAAATAAGCAGCATATCAAGGTAGGTGATACAATTACATTGCAGGAAGAGTATGGGGAGAAAACGTATTCCTTTATCGTTACGGGTATCTATACATATCCGGCTGCACTGTCTGTCTTTATGAATTGTGATGCGTTTGAGAAAACATTTGAGAAGGGAAGCTATTATCCAGGATATTTTTCAAATGAAGAACTGACTGATTTGACGCAGAAAAACATTGCAATGACTATATCAAAGGAAGATTTGACAAAGACCTCCAGACAGCTTCGATTGTCAATGGGTGGAATGGCTGTTCTCTTTCAGGGCTTTGGCGTGATCATGTTTGCGCTGCTTTTGTATCTGCTCTCAAAGGTAGTAATCGAGAAAAATGCGCAGTCAATTTCCATGGCAAAGATTTTAGGTTACAGTGACAAGGAAATCAACCGCTTATATATTCGTACCACAACAATCGTATCAGTTGTTTCGTTGATAGTGACAATCGGGTTATGTATTGTGCTGCTGAAGGTTATTTGCGAGATTGCATTTGCCGAGTATTCTGGCTATCTGGAATTTTATATGGAACCGGCAGATCTGTTAAAAGTTCTTGCAGCCGGACTAATCACGTATGCCGTGATCTCATTCTTCCAGATCAAAAAAATCAAGGCAATTCCGATGATAGATGCACTCAAAAATGTGGAGTAAAGGCGCGGGCTGCCTAGTTTAGTGATGGGCTTCGAACGATGGCTTTGTCGGCGACCCTTGTTCCCGCGGCGCCTTTTACATTATTTCTACATATAGTGTATTTTGAAAGCCCGCTCCACACGGGAATCGCCTCGTAAAGCACAGTCGTCGAAGCCCTTGCCAAGTATTACGAACAGCCCGCTTTGCATCAGCATTCTCCTAGCACGCGTTTCATATCCTCCGGCAACGGCGCCTCAAAGGAGAGCGGCACCCCGGTGATCGGATGCTCAAAGGAAAGACGGCATGAGTGAAGCGCCTGACGTGTGATAAATTCCATATCTGGATTGTAGAGGTAATCACCGACAAGCGGAAAACCTAAATATTTCATATGAATCCGTATCTGATGGGTGCGGCCTGTCTCAAGCTGTAAAGAGACAAGGCTGTGCCCATTTTTTGTTTCTAATGTTTTGTAATGAGTTACGGCGCGTTCTCCGTGTTCAAAATCTACACAGCGCTCAATTATAGAGCCAGGCTTTCTTGAGAGCGGTGCAGTGATTGTGCCGGACGCAGGAGTAACGACACCGCGCACAATCGCTAGATATTCACGCGTAATTGCATGACGAACAGCCATATCAGAAAGAATGGCAGAGGAGAGCATATTTTTGGCAATTACTGTAAGCCCTGAGGTATCTCGGTCTAAGCGGTTTGTGCAGCGAAAGATAAAATTGCCGCTGTCACGGTAGTACCAGGCAAGAGCATTTGCCAGTGAATTATAATAATTGTCCATAGAAGGATGAATAGGCATTCTAGCCGGCTTATTTGCAACAAGAATATCCTCATCCTCGTAGACAATTGAAAGAGGAAGCTTTACAGGAGGCACATGGTAGGAGGAATGCTCCTCAACAATATGTACTGTCAGAATGTCGTTTTCGTGAAGCGGTGTGTTTGTGCGGCTTGGCGTACCATTTATAAGAAGATGTTCCATGTTTTTGCGAAGCCGCGTCAAAAGGTGAGAAGAAAAGCCGCGGCGCGATAAAAACTGATCTGCGCGCAGGTCACTTTCTTCAATCGAGACGGTATAAGTAAGAGTTCGGTCCATAAAATGCCTTTCTTTAAGATTTTTTTGAAGGCGGCCACGGAAGCTGTGCAAGAACAATAGCCAGAAAAACAATAGCGCATCCAGCAAGCTCACGTGCCGATAAGGTTTGACCAAGAATCAGCCAGCCGGCAAGAACAGATATAGCAGATTCCAGACTCAAAATAAGAGATGCGATAGTTGGATTCATACCCTTTTGTCCTATAATTTGAAGCGTATAGCCGACACCGCAGGAGAGAACACCAGCGTACAAAATAGGTGCCCATGCTGCAAGAATAGAAGAAAGTAATGGCTGCTCAAAAATAAATGCCGGAATAAGACATACGACTGCGCATACAAAAAACTGTATACACGATAAAGCCACACCATTGCAGCGCGGTGAAAAATAGTCTATTACTAAGATATGAACGGCAAATAAGAAAGAGCCGGCAATCAAAAGAAGATCACCCTTTCCAATAGAGCCAAAACCATCAGGAACGCTTAACAGATACAAACCGCCAACTGCCAGTGCAACACTAAGCCATACCAACGGGCTGCAGCGTTTCTTTAAAAATAGACTAAGAATCGGCACAAGAACAATATAGATGGCAGTCAGAAAGCCAGCCTTTCCAACACTTGTGTAGGAAATTCCAATCTGCTGAAGGGAAGAAGCAGCCGCAAGCACAATACCACAGCATAGTCCGCCGAAGAATAATGTTTTTCGAGCAATTGGCGATGATGCGAGAGTTTTGGCTGATTGATTCAATTGGTCTGCAGGTGATACTTCAGAAGAATTTGTGCGGTTTTGAAAGAAAAATATGCAAGGGATCAAAAAAAGTGCACCAATCGCAGATCGTATTCCATTAAATGTAAACGGCTTAACATAGTCCATGCCTACGCTTTGTGCGACAAAAGCAGATCCCCAGATAGCCGCAGTCAAAAGCAGCAAAAATGAGTTTTTTAATTGATAGCGTTTCATAAAAAAATCCTTTCATAATAATAAAAATAAGAGTGGATTGTATTTGCCAACAATCGTTATCCATGGTATCATACTTTCTAGTTGGGGTCAAAGGATTTGTTTAAGGCAAAACCCACTAGATTGGAGGATTAAACGTGGAATATTTTAAAGAGCCTGCAAATGCTGTCTATCAAAGTGGTGCAAAAAATCCATTTCTGCCGCTGAATATTTATATTCCAGATGGAGAGCCGAAGGTATTTGATGGAAGAGTTTATCTGTATGGCTCAAAGGATGAGTTTGACGGAGAGTATTGCTGTCATAAGTTTCATGTATATTCAGCACCTGTATCAGATTTGACCGAGTGGACCGATCATGGTCCAGTGCTTGCATCAACCGATGAGTACGAAAATGAGGGCATCAAAAAAGGCGTGCCGTGGTCAAATGGACTTTTATGGGCGCCAGATGTTACAAAAAAAGGCGAGTGGTATTATTTTTATTTCTGCCTTTCAGATGGAACAGAGGGTGTTGCAAAAAGCAAGAACCCATACGGACCGTTTGAGGATGCTGTGCAGATAACGATGGGAGGAAAGCCAATCGAAGGCATTGATCCGTCTGTTTTGGAGGACAATGGAAAATATTACTACACCTGGGGTCAGGGCCATTGCCATATGGCAGAATTAAATGATGACATGTGTACACTGAATCCGGATACATATGAGGAAGCATTGATCAATAAGGATGATGATGGTCATGGTTTCCATGAGGCATCATCACTTCGCAAGGTAGGTGATCATTATGTTATCGTGTACGCAAGTGAATTTATTGATGAAACACACCGTAATGGCGGTCATCCGACAAATCTTGACTATGCAGTAAGCAAATCTGTTGCTGGTCCGTATGTAAGAAAAGGCCGTATAATCGATAATACAGGAATTGATCCGCAAAGCTGGAATAATCATGGCTCAATCGTGAAGATAGAAAATCAGTGGTATGTATTTTATCATGGTTCCTCCAACAACACAAAATATGCGCGCCGTGCTCGTGTAGAGCGCATTGAGGTAGATGAAGAGAGAGGAATTATCGAGCAGGTAGAGATGACCTCACAGGGATTTTCACATGGACTAGATGCCACAGCAGGTATTGAAGCAGGCTGGCAGTGTGGTCTGACTGGCGGAGCATATCTTACCGAGAAAGAAGGACGTTTCCCACTTGTACATATCACCGATGGCTGCAGAGTAAAATGGCGCTATGCAGAGCTTGCAGAAGACGGCGAGTGGTCAATTGAGATCGAGGGAACACTTCTTTCTGAATGTGGAATAAGCATCTTGGCAAATGGAGAGTCAGTTGGTGTTGTCAATGCAGAAGGTGTTGATGGGCAGCATATGTGGAAGAGTTCAATCGGTACACTAAGAAGCGGACGCTACGAACTGGAGCTTCAGTTCTTTGCAGAAAAAGAAGAAGAGTTGTTTGAGTTAGATCGTATTCGCCTTGTAAGAGCGTGAATATAGGTTGAGAAATAAATTAAAAACAGAAGAATGGAGAAAAAACATATGGTAAAGCATGTAATTTTATGGACATTAAAGAATGAATATTCAAAAGAAGAAAAAGAAGCAATCAAGGCAGAAATCAAAGCTGGTCTTGAGGGACTTGCAGGTCAGATTCCGGGACTGTTAGAGATTCATGTTAACATAAATGGACTGGAAAGCTCAAATGCCGATTTAATGCTTGACTCTACATTTACTGACGAGGCATCATTAAAGGGCTACTCCGTACATCCGGCTCACGTTGCAGTTGCAAATGGAAAGGTAAGACCACACACTGCAATCCGTTCCTGCCTGGATTACACAATCGACTAAAAAAATTAATTAGATAAAACGCACAAAATCAAAAGACCCGAGGCGATGTAGCCTTCGGGTCTTTTCGTAACATGATATGTTGGCGTTACGCAAGAGCCTTTCCAAGCTCCTCGCAAGCAGCCTTCGCATCATCATCTGGTGCATCATTGCAGATCACAAAATCGCAAGCCATGACAGCACCGTCATTGCGGCATGTCTCATCCCAGTTGCGCATCCATTCGCCATCTCCCCATCCATAAGAGCCAAACAGAGCGATTTTCTTGCCAGAAAGCTTTGCCTCACAAGCAGTAAACATCGGCTCAAACTCATCTTCCTCAAGCTGCTCAGCACCCATAGACGGGCATCCAAAAGCGATTGCATCAAATTCATCCATCTTGTCGGCGTCAAACTCAGCAGAGGTAAAAACAGTTACTTCAGCACCGGCTCCTCTAGCTCCATCTGCTACGCTTTCTGCCATCTGCTCTGTATTTCCTGTTCCACTCCAGTAAACAATAGCTACTTTGCTCATAATCAATCTCCTTTAAAATAAAATTTATTTGTCAGATCAGTCAGGCACTTATGCGCTGACTGTCAACTGGCGAAGATCCTTTCCCTGTTCCCACATTCTGCGGTAAATCTGCTTACATTTGCAGTAGCGCCTAAAGGTTTTGACTGCATTTTCAGGGTCACTGTAAACCTTCCAGTCACCGCAGCAAAGGCAGTTGTGACCATGGTTTATAATAAAACCCTTCACATCTGCAAGTGGGTATCCAAGGAAAATTCCGATTTCATGAGGAAACGTGCCAGACTGCATTAAATGTTGTCTGAGAATGAGGAGAGCGTCGATTGCATTTTTGCTTGTATAGCCAAAGGAGGAAAGAAATTCACCGACAGCCGGATCAGACAAATCAGCCTGCAGACGACGCAGACGAACCACATAGATCAAAGCTGTGTGATCATGAAGGTTTAAGCAAAAACACAACACGCCCTTGTCGCGAAGTGTATTGTTCCAGCGTCGTACTGCATCAAACAAATTTTTCTGAGTATCAAAGCTGACACGGAAAAGATTTGCTGTTTTTATAGACGCTAACGTTGGCGCACAATGTTCAATCAAATAATGGTCCATACTTGTCTCCTAAAAAAATCGAATCCATATCATATAAAAATGATATAACAAAAAGATATATTTATACACCACAGAAAGAAATTACTCTGAAATTAGCAGCATATAATATTAGTTAGATACATCTAACACAGATAAGATTATACTACCTCATGTAGTTTCTGTCAAGTAAAATTTAAATATTGATTTTATCTGGAAGTATACGAGGCTTTTCAATCTGGGCAATGAGTTTCGTAGTATTGCCTGACACGTTAACTGAATAAAATTTTCAACAACCGGAAAATGTCCAGAACCCCCTTGCATTTTGAAAAGAATTAGTGTAGGCTAACTAATAGTTGCAATGGCTAACATAAAGAAAATGCAAAAAGCCTGAATACAACTTCAAACTTCACGCAAAATAACCATTGGCTCCATACTGCTGAAACGGGAGTGTTCTCCCGTTGGAGACCAGTGGAAAGAAAAGGAAAGGTTTGGTAGTATCATGGATTATTTAGAGATTGAAAAGGTTGTAGGAAGAGAAATTCTTGATTCAAGAGGAAATCCGACTGTTGAGGCAGAGGTTACTTTAGCAGACGGAACCGTGGCAAGAGGAACAGCACCAAGTGGTGCATCCACAGGAGAATTTGAGGCACTTGAGCTTCGCGATGGTGATAAGAGCCGCTATCTTGGAAAGGGTGTAACAAAGGCTGTTGAAAATATCAATACCATCATCAACGATGCAATCAGAGGTATGGATGCTTCTGATATTTATGCAGTAGATAAGGCGATGATAGAAGCAGACGGAACAAAGGATAAGTCAAAGCTTGGCGCAAACGCCATTCTTGCAGTTTCCATCGCAACATGCCGTGCAGCTGCAGCTTCCTTAGACATTCCGCTGTATCGTTTCCTTGGCGGTGTTTCAGGAAATCGTCTTCCAGTTCCAATGATGAATATCATCAATGGTGGCTGTCATGCACTTTCCTCAGGACTTGATGTACAGGAGTTCATGATCATGCCAGTTGGAGCACCATCATTTAAGGAGTGCTTAAGATGGTGTGCAGAGGTATTCCATGCACTGGCTTCTATTTTAAAGTCAAGAGGACTGGCTACTTCAGTAGGAGATGAGGGCGGCTTTGCACCAGCTTTAAAGTCTGATGAAGAAGCAATTGAGACTATTCTTGAGGCTGTAAAGAAGGCAGGCTATGAGCCAGGAAAAGACTTTAGAATTGCAATGGATGCAGCATCCTCAGAGTGGAAGAGTGAGAAAGGCAAGGGCTACTACAAGCTTCCAAAGGCTGGTACTGAGTATACAGCTGAGGAACTGATCGAGCATTGGGCAGCACTTTGCGAGAAGTATCCAATCATCTCAATCGAGGATGGTCTTGATGAGGAAGATTGGGAAGGCTGGCAGAAGCTCACCAAGAGACTGGGCGACAAGGTTCAGTTGGTTGGTGATGACCTGTTTGTTACCAATACCGAGAGACTTTCCAAGGGTATCGAGCTGGGTGCAGGAAATGCAATCTTAATCAAGTTAAATCAGATCGGTTCTGTATCCGAGACACTTGAGGCAATCAAGATGGCTCATAAGGCAGGCTACACCGCAATTTCCTCCCATCGTTCCGGTGAGACTGCTGACACAACTATCGCAGATCTTGCAGTGGCACTAAATACATGCCAGATAAAGACAGGTGCACCGTCTAGATCAGAGCGTGTTGCCAAGTACAATCAGCTTCTTCGAATCGAAGAGCAGCTTGGAGCAAGTGCTGTATATCCAGGCATCAAGGCATTTAATGTCAAATAAAAGTAACTGATAAAAATACAAAAATCCGAGGCTGCCTTATGACTGCCTCGGATTTTTGTGCTTACTTATTTACTTTTTTTCTGCCGGCATCATTGCCTGATGTCTGGCTTGACTCATCAAGAGAGATGTACGGCATCATCACCTTAAGCAGATCAGCGAGTCTGTTTCTCTGCTGCGATGGAAGATCCTTAATCATCACGGACAGGGCGTCTTCGGGAATCGGGTTTGAATCAGTATTGTCCTTGCCATAGAGCAAATAGTCACTCGAAACCTCAAGACAAGTCGAAAGGTCGTTGAGTGTGTATAAGCTCATCGTTTTCACGCCACGTTCTAGCTCATAGATATAATGAGAAGAAACGTCAAGGCATTCTGCCAGCTTCTCCTGCGTCAGGTGCTTTTGCTTTCTGCATGCTTTAATGCGCATTCCAATTTGTTCAAAGTCCATAAATCCTACCTCCTAGTATAAGAATATATCTAATAGATAGGAAGCATAACTTGCTGACAGCAACAAAAACAGCTATAATCAGACAAAACTCTATCTGATAGTGGTAAAAAATGGAAAAAAGTGTCGAAAAAAAGGGCACCTCCATTTGAGATGCCCTGTAAGTAACAATTTAATTATTAGAACTCAGGTCCGATCAGACCATAAGTACCATTCTTTCTCTTGTAAACGACATTTACGCGATCCTCATCGCAGTTGTAGAATACAAAGAAGTTATGTCCCAAAAGCTCCATCTGAAGGCAAGCCTCCTCAGGATTCATTGGCTTTAATGGGAAACGCTTAACACGTGCAATATTGATGCCCTCATTCTCTTCGGAGACTCATCCTCTTCCTCAATAAAGGCACTTGAGAAGTCTCCGCCATCCTGCTCTCTGGCAATCAGTTTCGTTTTATAACGTCTCAGCTGACGCTCAATGATTTCTTCTACTAAATCGATCGAAACATACATATCCGAACTTTCCTGTTCTGCACGAACCAGGCTTCCTTTAACTGGGATCGTAACCTCGATTTTCTGACGATCCTTCTGAACGCTTAACGTAACATAAACTGTTGCATCTGGTGTGAAATAGCGCTCAAGTTTTCCGATCTTTTCATAAATTGCTGATTTCAGGCCCTCAGTGACCTCGATATTTCTTCCTGTAATGATATACTTCATACAATCAGCTCCTTCCGATAGAATCATAGAAATAAATAAAATGTGTCTTTATTTATTTACCAAGAGTATAGCACAAAACAATGATTTTGTAAATATAATTTTGATGTAATTTAGAGAATTTTTATACATCTTTTTACATTTTTCCGGAAAAACCCTAAACTGAAGTAGGAATAAAAATGTCTTGAATTTTTATAGGAAAAATGATAGAATTAGTCTGTTGTACTATCGGTATGTATTTAGGAGGCAGATATGGGATTCATAAATAAGATATTTGGTACTCACAGCCAGCATGAGCTTAAGCGTATCAAGCCAATCGTGGATAAGATCCTCGGCATGCGTGAGCAGTGGGTCGCACTGTCAGATGAAGAACTTCAGCATAAGACAGTAGAATTTAAAGAGCGCCTTGCAAAGGGCGAGACACTGGATGATATCCTTCCGGAAGCCTTCGCTACAGTTCGTGAGGCCTCCAGAAGAGTGTTGGGCGAGGAGCATTATCCGGTTCAGCTGACGGGCGGTATCGTACTGCATCAGGGACGTATCGCAGAGATGAGGACTGGTGAAGGAAAGACCAACGTGGCAGCACTTCCTTCTTATTTAAACGCACTGGCAGGCGAGGGTGTTCATGTCGTTACTGTTAACGACTATCTGGCACAGCGTGATGCTGAGAACGAAGGAAAGGTTCACAGATTCCTTGGTCTTACGGTTGGCTGTGTATTAAACAGCATGAACAATGATGAGCGAAGAGCAGCATATAATTGCGATATCACATATGTAACAAATAATGAGTTAGGTTTCGACTATCTTCGTGATAACATGGTCGTATATAAGGAGCAGCTCGTAATGAGAGGTCTTCACTTTGCGATCATCGATGAGGTCGATTCCATTTTGATCGATGAGGCTAGAACACCTCTTATTATTTCAGGTCAGAGTGGAAAATCTACAAAGCTGTATGAGGTTTGCGATATTCTGGCAAAGCGTCTTGAAAAGGGTGAGGCAAGTGCAGAGTTTTCCAAGATGAATGCTCTTATGGGTGAGGAGATCACTGAGACTGGTGACTTTGTTGTCAGCGAGAAAGATAAGACAATCAACTTAACCGAGCAGGGTGTTCAAAAGGTAGAGCAGTTCTTCCATATTGATAACCTTGCAGATGCGGAGAATCTTGAAATTCAGCATAATATGATCATGGCACTCAAAGCAAACTATATGATGTTCCGTGATCAGGATTACGTTGTAAAGGACGATGAGATTCTTATTGTCGATGAGTTTACAGGACGTATCATGCCAGGCAGACGCTACTCCGATGGTCTGCATCAGGCAATTGAGGCAAAGGAGCATGTAAAGGTAAAGAGAGAGAGCAAAACACTTGCAACTATCACCTTCCAGAACTTCTTTAATAAATTTGATAAAAAGTGCGGTATGACTGGTACAGCGCTTACGGAGGAGCGAGAGTTTCGTAACATCTACGGCATGGACGTAGTTGAGATTCCAACAAACAAGCCGATTGCACGTATTGATCATCAGGATGCTGTTTATAAGACAAAGAAAGAAAAATATAAGGCAGTATGCGACGAGGTTGAGGAGACCTACAAGAAGGGACAGCCGGTACTTGTTGGTACAGTAAATATTGATACTTCTGAACTTTTAAGCGGCATGTTAAAAAGACGCGGTATTCCGCATAACGTATTGAATGCAAAGTATCATGAGCTAGAGGCTCAGATCGTTGCAGGCGCAGGTGTGCATGGTTCTGTTACAATTGCAACTAATATGGCAGGACGTGGTACAGATATCAAGCTTGATGAGGAATCAAGAAAACTTGGCGGATTAAAGATCATTGGTACAGAGCGTCATGAGTCAAGACGTATTGATAACCAGTTAAGAGGTCGTTCCGGACGTCAGGGTGATCCTGGTGAATCAAGATTTTATATTTCCCTTGAGGATGATCTGATGCGTCTGTTCGGTTCAGAAAAGATCATGAGCATGTTCAATGCGCTTGGTGTTCAGGACGGCGAGCAGATTGAGCACAAGATGTTAACATCTGCAATTGAGAAGGCACAAAAGAAGATTGAGGGCAACAACTACGGTATTCGTGAGAATGTCTTAAAGTATGATGAGGTCATGAATGAGCAGCGTGAAATCATCTACAAGGAGCGCCGTCAGGTTCTTGATGGAGAGAGCATGAAGGATGTTATCTTAAAGATGATTAGAGATATCGTCAGCCAGGTTGTAGACCGCACAATCTCAGATGAGCAGGCGCCGGAGGATTGGGATTTCGCTCAGTTAAATATCGAGCTTCGTTCCATCATTCCGCTTACCGAATATATGCCGTCAGCAGATGAAACAAAGAACATGAAGAAGGCAGAATTAAAAGAGACTCTTACAGAGATGGCACTGCAGGCTTATGCAGACAAGGAAAGCGAGTTCCCAGATCCAGAGAGCATGAGAGAGGCAGAGCGCGTTGTTCTGTTAAAGACCATCGACCGCAAGTGGATGGATCACATCGACGATATGGATCAGCTACGTCAGGGTATCGGTCTTCAGGCATATGCACAGCGCGATCCGCTCAATGAGTATAAGATGGCAGGCTATGACATGTTCAACGAGATGATGGCAAGCATCCGTGAGGATACTGTCAAGATGATGTTCCGCGTAAAGGTTGAAAAGCCAGAGGAGCGTGAGCAGGTAGCAAAGGTGACAGGAACAAACAAGGATGACAGCGGCGTGAAGGCACCGGTTCGCAGAAATGCACCGAAGATTCAGCCAAATGATCCGTGTCCATGCGGTTCTGGCAAGAAATATAAGCAGTGCTGCGGAAGATTTGCTGAGTAAATGACGCAAAGATATATTGAACTTGAAATATTGAATTTGAATTAAAGAAAGTAGAGGAAGAAAAGTGGTAGAGTTAGATCAGTTTAAGTACACACTGTCTACTTATGTCCCGATGTTAAAGGAGCTTGGTGCTTCTTTAAATCTGGATGCCAAAAAAGAGAGAATTGCAGAGCTTTCACGTTATATGGAAGCTCCTGATTTCTGGGATGACCCAGAGCGTTCTCAGAAGATGACAAAAGAGTTAAAGAGTCTGGAAGATACCGTAAAGAGCTACACAACATTGTCTACTCAGTATGACGATATTAGTGAGCTTATTGAGATGGGTTACGAGGAGAATGATCCAGAGGTTATTCCTGTCATTCAGGAGTCTCTTGATGAGTTCACGACAAACCTTGAAGCGCTCAGACTTAGCACATTGTTAAATGGTGAGTATGATAAAAATAATGCCATCATTCGTTTGAATGCAGGTGCCGGCGGTACTGAGGCATGCGACTGGTCTGGTATGCTGTATCGTATGTATACACGTTACGCTGACAGAAATGGCTTCTCAGTAGAAGTTCTTGATATGCTTGATGGTGATGAGGCTGGAATTAAGTCAGTCACCTTCCAGGTAAATGGTGAGAATGCCTACGGTTATTTAAAGTCTGAGAAGGGTGTTCACAGACTGGTTCGTATTTCCCCGTTTAACGCAGCAGGAAAGCGTCAGACTTCTTTTGTTTCCTGTGATGTTATGCCAGAGATCGAGGAAGATCTTGATGTTGAAATCAACGATGATGATCTTCGTATCGATACCTACCGTTCTAGTGGTGCCGGCGGACAGCATATCAATAAGACCTCATCTGCAATTCGTATTACGCATCTTCCGACTGGTATCGTTGTTACCTGTCAGAATGAGCGTTCCCAGTTCCAGAATAAGGACAAGGCAATGCAGATGTTAAAAGCAAAGCTGTATATGTTAAAGCAGCAGGAAAATGAAGAAAAGATTTCCGGCATCCGTGGTGAGGTAAAAGACATCGCGTGGGGAAATCAGATTCGCTCTTACGTACTTCAGCCATACACTATGGTAAAGGATCATCGTACTGGTGCCAGCAGCGGAAATGCAAGCGCTGTACTTGATGGAGACATCGATCTGTTTATCAGCGCGTATTTAAGATGGCTGTCTACAGGAGAGAAGGTATCTGAGGACACAGGAGAGTAAAAAGACCCTCAAAGCTCAAAAATCACATAACTGGAAAGGTTGGACATAAGTATGATTAAGGTAGCAGTGTTAGGATATGGAAATATCGGTTCAGGAGTTGTGCAGGTATTGCTGAAGAATAAGGAAACAATCGCAAAGAAGGCAGGAGATGAGATCGTGCCGGCATGCGTACTTGATCTTCGTGATTTCCCAGGCGACGTGATGGAAGATAAGGTAGTAAAGGATATTAATCTGATTACACAGAACCCAGAAATTTCAATCGTTGTTGAGACTATGGGTGGAACAAAGCCGGCATATGCTTTCGTAAAGGCTTGTCTTGAGGCTGGAAAGCATGTTGCAACTTCCAATAAGGAGCTTGTTGCAGCGCATGGTCCAGAGCTTCTTGAGATTGCAAAGGCACATCATGTAAGCTTCTTATTTGAGGCAAGTGTAGGCGGCGGTATTCCGATTATTCGTCCTCTTGTTTCAAGCATTACTTCCGATGCAGTAACCGAGATTACCGGTATTCTAAACGGCACCACAAACTATATGTTAACCAAGATGAGTGAAGATGGTCTTGATTATGATGCAGTCCTTGAGGATGCACAGGAGAGAGGCTACGCAGAGAGAAACCCAGCGGCAGATGTTGAGGGTCATGATGCACGCAGAAAGATTGCAATTTTGTCCTCACTTGCATTTGGCAAATATGTAGATTATGAGGATGTATATACTGAGGGTATTACAAAGATCACATCAGCTGATTTTGCATACGCAAAGGTTCTTGGCAGCCATATTAAGCTGTTTGGAACAAGCAAAAAGAAAGAGGATGGCAGTATCAGTGCAATGGTATGCCCTGTTATGATCACAAACGAGCATCCGCTTTTTGCAGTTAATAATGTAATGAACGCAATCCTTGTTCGCGGTGAGTGCATGGGCGATTTGATGTTTTATGGTGCAGGAGCAGGAAAGCTTCCAACCGCTTCCGCTGTAGTGGCAGATGTTGTAAATGCAGCAAGAAATCCGAAGATTACCGAGATTGCACCATATGAGCTAGGAAAGATGACTGTTTCAGATCATTTAAAATCAACACACAGCTACTTTGTGCGTGTAAAGGGAACAGATGCAAACGCTGTAGCAGAAAGCTTTAAGGCAAAGCAGATTGTAGATGCTGGTATTGCAGATGAGTTTGGACTTATTACAGCAGAGTGGGCTGAAAATGAATTTGATGCGCTGTGCGAAAACTATCCAGTTGTCAGTGTGATTCGTTTGGCAAAGTAAGAATGATTATGGATCATAAAAATAAAGATCATGCAGAGAGGACAGAAGATGTCCTCTTTTGCATTATAGTGGCTGGTATAATTATTTTTGTTGGCGGCCTTGGCATTTTGCATGTACTTGATCTTGAATGGATCGCACAGGGAGCACCATGCTTTATTTATAGCCTCACTGGCTGGTATTGCCCAGGCTGCGGCGGTACACGAGCAGTAAAGGCGCTTCTTTGTGGCAGGCTGTTTGACAGTATTTATTATCATCCGGCAGTACCATATCTCGCCGTATGGACAATTATATTTTTGTGTTGGCAAAGTCTTCACTATCTGTCAAAAGGACGTATTAGAGGCTTCAAATATCGAAGCTGGCAGTTATGGGCAACGGTAGTATTGTTTTTTCTTAATTTTATCATAAAAAATGTTACAGTTCATGGATAAGCCAATATTGCGGCAAAGCCCGAAGGTGAATGGATTTCACGAGACGGACACTTGAAGCAGGTCTTTCAAAGTAATGTATAATAATAAAGAACATAAAAGGAACCTGCTGAGTTTGGTCCGTCGACGAAACCATTGCACCTAAGGGCTTTTGTTGCGTGACGCATTTTAAAATTTTAAATTGTATCCCCGTTGCTTGTTGGCATCGGAACTGTATTTGGTACTGCTACTGCGCCAGACTCAGAAGGAAGCAGTGAATTTGCCTTATTATTTAAAAGATCCTGCATCTGCCTTAGCATATCGCGGTAAGTTGGATCCTCTAACAGCTGTGGATAAAGAACAAGATAGAAGAAGAGGATAAACGCAACAATCACAATAGAGATGCTGCTGATAATAATTCCAGTAATTGCAATAGGGTGAAAGTGATGATCCTCATTTGCAAAAAAGCGAGAACAGATTAAAACAGCAAGAGACATGATAGAAACACCAAGCGTCAAATAAATATTAGCACAGCAACAGCAGATCAAAGCAGCAATACTCATTGCGAAGCCAATCTTCTCAAGATTAGTAGCACGTCTGTGATGTGGTTTGTAGGAACGGCCTCTATCATCCTCAGGACCCATCTGCGGATCAGTATAGCGCGCATAAGAATCACCATACTCTTCCTTTTGCTCCTCATGAACCTTATCCTTTACATATTCCTCATACGGATCATAGGTGTCGTTATCATCGCCTTCACGCTCAGGATCCTTATAGTTCTTATTTTCATCCATAAAAAATAAAATCCTTTCTTTTCGAATTTGTGTATCTTCTGGGTTGCAAAATATTCTACTGCAATGTATGATAAACATTAGTGTTATCATATCACATAAAAATAAAAGTCACAACCAATATTTGCACTATCAGTATATATGGTGCAGAAAGGCATCAAAATGGATATTATTAAAAAGATAGCAGAAGAACTGCAAATTCGCCCTGATCAGGTTCAGGCAGTTGTAAATTTGATTGATGAGGGCAATACCATCCCTTTTATTGCGCGCTACCGCAAGGAAGCACACGGTGCATTAAATGATGAGATACTTAGAAATCTCGATGAAAGGCTGACATATCTTCGCAATCTCGAAGAGAAAAAGGCAAGCGTTCTTGCTTCTATGGAAGAGCTTGGCGTCCTCACAGATGATCTGAAAAAGAAAATGGAGCAGGCACAGACATTAGCCGTCATAGAAGATCTTTATCGTCCATATCGTCCAAAGCGCCGTACAAGAGCGACAATTGCAAAAGAAAAAGGCTTAGAGCCGCTTGCAAATGAAATATTATTAGGACAGGCAAAAGGAACAAAAGAAGAGCTGGCAAAAGCTTTTGTATCACCGGAAAAAGGTGTGGAAAGCACAGAAGATGCACTTTTAGGTGCCATGGATATTTTAGCTGAGCACATTTCAGATGATGCTTCATTTCGTGCCCAGATTCGTAAAATGACATGGGAAAAAGGTATGCTCACCTCCACAGTTCGCGAAGAAGGTACAGAGTCTGTATTTGAAACATATTATGAGTTTCAGGCACAGCTTACAAAGATCAATGGTCATCAGGTGCTTGCTGTAAACCGCGGAGAAAATCAAAAGGTGCTGAGTGTTAAAATTGAGGCACCGCAGGAAGAGATTCTTTCCTGGTTATATAATGTAATGACAAAGGGAAAGAACGAAACTTGTGCAGCTATTCTTCGTGAGGCTACAGAGGATGCATATAAGCGTCTGATCGCTCCTGCAATAGAGCGTGAGCTTCGCACTAATCTGACAGAGACAGCAGAAGAGGGCGCAATGAAGGTGTTCGGACAGAATCTAAAGCAGCTTCTGATGCAGCCGCCAATTGCAGGTCAGACTGTTCTTGGCTGGGATCCGGCCTTTCGTACAGGCTGTAAGCTTGCTGTAATTGATCCATTTGGAAAGGTAATTGACACAAAGGTCATTTATCCGACAGCACCGCATAATAAAGTAAAAGAATCAAAAGATATCTTAAAAGCACTTATTGCAAAGTACCATATTACATTGATTTCAGTTGGAAACGGAACAGCATCGCGAGAGTCTGAGCAAATCATTGCAGATTTGATTAAGGAAATCAATGCGCCTGTGCGCTATGTCATCACAAACGAGGCTGGTGCTTCAGTATATTCTGCAAGCAAACAGGCAACAGAGGAGTTTCCAAACTTTGATGTTGGCCAGAGAAGTGCTGTTTCTATCGCCAGACGTGTGCAGGACCCGCTTGCAGAGCTTGTCAAGATTGATCCAAAGGCTATCGGTGTCGGCCAGTATCAGCATGATATGAATCAGAAAAAGCTCGATGAGATGCTTCATGGAACAGTAGAAGACTGTGTAAATCAGGTAGGCGTGGATTTAAATACAGCTTCAGCAGCGCTTCTCGAATATGTGTCAGGCATCACGAAAACAATTGCAAAAAATATCGTTACTTACCGCGAGGAAAATGGTCAGTTTACAAATAGAAAACAGTTGTTAAAGGTTGCAAAGCTTGGACCAAAGGCATATGAGCAGTGTGCAGGTTTTCTTCGTATTCGCGGTGGAGATGAGCCGCTTGATGCCACAGCCGTTCACCCGGAAAGTTACGAGGCAGCACGTGCAGTTTTAGCATCATGTGAACTAAAGCCGCAGGATATTTTAGAGGGAAAGGCTGCAGGCATTGCAAAGAAACTTCAGACAGCTAAGCTTGCAAAGCAGCTTGGAATTGGTGAACTTACACTTGCTGATATTGTAAAAGAATTAGAAAAGCCATCAAGAGATCCGCGTGATGAAATGCCAAAGCCAATCCTTAGAAGTGATGTCCTGTCCATGGAAGACTTAAAGCCAGATATGGAATTAAAGGGAACAGTTAGAAATGTTGTTGATTTTGGAGCATTTGTTGATATAGGTGTGCATGAAGACGGACTAGTCCATCTCTCACAGCTTTGTAACCGCTACGTTAAGCATCCGTCAGAGGTTGTAAGCGTAGGAGATATTGTAAACGTCAGAGTGCTTAGCGTAGATTTAAAGAAAAAACGAATTGCCCTTACTATGAAAACAAAATAAAAAATGCTTGCAATTATCACTCTGCTGTGCTAAAATATCTGTCGGAAAATGGAATATTCTTTGGGGCGGGGTGTAAATCCCCACTGGCGGTAAAGTCCGCGACCCGCATTTTTGCGGCTGATTCGGTGAGTGCAAAGATAGTGATGAACAATTCTTCACAACTCCGAAACCAACAGTAAAGTGATGCAGCATTATTAGCAAAAGCTGTGTCCAAAGTCTGGATGGGAAAAGAAAGAGTGTATCGTTTTATAGGCCCCCTGTCGATTCAGGGGGCTTTTTTTAAAATGGTGCACCAGATTCTTATTTCACAATTTAATCAAAGACGTCCACTTTCAATTTTCAATATTACGCGCATAAATGCGCAGAAAAGAGGAAAGAGAAATGGAAAACTTATGGAAGACAGTAACTGAAAATGTCGGCTTTATTGTCGTCATTGCGATCACGGCAGCAGTTCTTTTTGCAGTGGCAAAGCTTGGAGAAATGTGGGCAGGCGTGACTTCATCGCAGCAAATGCGCACGAAAAAAATTGTCACTATAGGTATGATGTCAGCGCTTGCATTTATTCTGCAGATCTTTGATTTTCCAGTACCATTTGCACCGCCATTCTACAAGCTTGATTTTTCAGAGGTACCAGTTTTAATCTGCTCCTTTGCAATGGGACCGGTGGCAGGTGTAGCATCAGAGCTGCTTAAAAACGTATTAAAGGTGCTTTTTAGAGGTACAACAACAGCATTTGTCGGCGATTATGCAAACTTTGTGATTGGCTGCAGCTTCATTATTCCGGCAGCAATCCTTTATTTCAAGCACAAGACAAAGAAAACAGCGATAATAGGCTGTGTAGCAGGAACAATCATTATTGCAATTTTTGGAAGCTTATTCAACGCATTTTATCTGCTTCCGGCATTCTCCAAGCTGTACGGAATGCCGCTTGAAAGCATTTTAGAGATGGGTCATGCAATCTTTTCTGGTTTTGAAGAGTTTAACATTTTGACATTTGTTGCCTTATGTGTAGCACCATTAAATCTGTTAAAGGGTGCACTGGTATCAGTTATCGTTATGCTGATCTACAAGCCAATCAGCCGTATTCTGCATCAGGTATAAAAATAGAGTTGTTTTTCTTGTGCATTCGTTGTAAAATCAATACGATGCACAAAATAAGCTGTGTTTGCAGTAAGTGTAAATTGCAGTTTGTGTGTATCCGCAGTCGCAAGGCTGCGGATATTTGTTTTTATTCTACGACATTTTGCTCTGATAAAAATGAAACAATATTTGGAGGAATCAATGGCAATACCAGAAAAAATTTATGAGACAAATGGTGCAGAGGAAACCTTTGAGGTGGGAATGCGCCTTGCAAAAGAGGCAAAAGCCGGTGACATTTATTGTCTTGACGGTGATTTAGGAACAGGAAAAACTGTTTTTTCCCAGGGCTTTGCCGCAGGTCTTGGCATAAAAGAGGCAGTAAACAGTCCAACTTTTACAATCGTATGTGAATATGAAGAAGGACGTCTGCCATTGTATCATTTTGATGTATATCGAATCGAAGAGCCGGAAGAGATGGAAGAAATTGGCTACGAGGAATATTTTTATGGACAGGGTGTGTGCCTTGTTGAGTGGGCATCACTTGTAGAAGAGATTATTCCGCCAGAAGCTGTGTGGATCACGATTGAGAAAGATCTGGACAAGGGATTCGATTATCGAAAAATAACAGTGCGCGGTAAGTGAAAAGAAAGGCAATAAGGTAACAGTATGCAGATATTAGCAATAGAAAGCTCATCTTTGACAGCAGGTGCAGCAATTATAAAGGATGATGTTGTGCTGGCAGAGTATTCAGTTTCATTTAAAAAGACACACTCGCAGACATTGCTTCCTATGATCGATGAGGTTGTAAAGATGACAGAAACCAATTTAAAGGAGCTTGATGCAATAGCAATTTCAGCAGGTCCTGGTTCATTTACAGGACTTAGAATCGGCAGTGCAACAGCGAAGGGATTATGTCTGGCGCTCGATAAGCCGCTTGTTGAGGTGTCTACGCTTGAAGCTATGGCGTTTGGATGCGGCCCATATAATGGTCTGATCTGCCCGATGATCGATGCGAGACGAAGACAGGTGTACACAGCGCTGTATCGTTTTGATGAAGAATTGAATATGGTATGCGTGATGGAACCAAAGCTTTTATTAGTAGAAGAGCTTGCACAGAACTTAAAAGAATTAAAGTCAGACGATGAGAATGTGTTATTTACAGGAGACGGCATGCATGTGCATGGTGCATGGTTAAAGGAAAATGTATCAAAAAGTAAAATGGCACCAGCAGTCTGCAGCACGCCGCGCGCAGCAGCAGTAGCAGAGCTTGGCGCTAAGAAATGGCGTGAAGGAAAGGCAATCAATGCAGATGATCACCGTCCGATCTACCTTAAAAAATCACAGGCAGAGCAGGAACGAGAGGCTGGCATTTACACAAAAGGTTCTCTGCGTCCGGGAGAGAGCGGAACGCAGGCAAAGATTTGCTGACGAAAAACGGCAGTGATGCCGTAAAATTGTCAGTGCGCCGTATGTGCAAAGCAGATCTTCTGGCTGTAGCACAGCTTGAGAAAGAATGTTTTGCTGAGGCCTGGTCAGAAAATGCGTTGGCAGAAAGTCTTGCAGAAGCAAATTATGTATTTTTTGTCGCAGTGGTATCGAAGCCGTCTTGCATGGCAGATGAAAAAGATACAGAAGAAATTGCAGGATACGTCGGTGCATATCTGGCAGCAGATGAGCTTTCTATCACAAATGTCGCTGTATTTTCATCATACAGACGGTGCGGCGCAGCCAATCAGCTGATGAAAGCGCTTGATGCATTTGCACAGGAAAAGAATTTATATGGAATTACGCTCGAGGTGCGTGTGTCAAATAATGCAGCAATTGCATTATATGAAAAAAATGGTTATGAAAAATCTGGTATTCGCAAAGGATTTTACAGCAAACCAAAGGAAGATGCCTTAATTATGTGGAAATACTTCCAGCAGTGACAGGCATTTCCATTGTTATTCTTCCCGAAATTTATTAAAATATACATGCAAAATGAATCAATGAATCAGGGAGGAAAGCAATGAGAATAACAGTAAAAGAAAATAATAGGGACAGAATTCTTCAGGTCGTGTGCAATTGCTGCAGACGGCCGCTTCCAGTTGAAAATGGCATTGTGCTAGAGGATTATATTCATGTGGATAAAGCATGGGGCTATTTTTCAGAGCGCGATGGCGAGGAAATTGCATTCGACTTGTGTGAGAACTGTACCCATGAGCTTACAAAAAGGTTTCGCCTGCCTGTGTATCAGAAAAAAACACGGGAATATTTATAACCTTATAAAAGTGCGCTTTGGGCGGGCGTTCATTTGGAATGAGAGGACAGATGTTAGATTTATGTTTATTGGGAACAGGCGGTATGATGCCCCTTCCTTATCGTTGGCTGACGTCGTTAATGACAAGATTTAACGGAAGCACATTAATGATTGACTGTGGAGAGGGAACACAGATCGCAGTGAGAGAAAAAGGCTGGAGCTGTAATCCAATCGATGTGATCTGTTTTACACATTACCATGGAGATCATATAAGCGGCCTCCCGGGGCTCCTTTTGACAATGGGAAATGCGGACCGTACAGAGCCGCTTACACTTATTGGACCAAAAGGCCTTGAGCGCGTGGTGAATGCGCTTCGCGTTATTGCGCCAGAGCTGCCATTTCCTATTATATTTAAAGAGATTACGCAAAACGAGCAGGATTTCGAGGTGAAGGGCTATCATATTCATGCCTTTCGCGTTCAGCACAATGTAACCTGCTACGGTTACACGATTCAGATTCCGCGTGCAGGCCGTTTTCATGCTGAAAAGGCAAAAGAGCTTGGCATTCCGCTTACCTTCTGGAGTCATTTGCAAAAGGGAGAGACAATGACAGATGGCGATAAGGTTTATACGCCTGATATGGTTATGGGCGAAAAAAGAAAAGGAATCAAAGTTACGTATGTCACAGATACAAGACCGCTTCCAATTATTGCTGAGCAGGCAAAGGATGCTGATCTTTTTATATGTGAGGGCATGTATGGAGAGCCAGATAAGCTTGCCAAGGCAAAGGAATACAAGCATATGACATTTAGTGAGGCGGCGTCACTTGCAAAAGAGGCACAGCCTAAGGAAATGTGGCTGACTCATTATAGTCCGTCGCTTGCACATCCGGAGGAGTACATTGAGGAGACGAGAAAGATCTTTTCAAGAACAATTGCAGCAAAGGACGGAAGAAGTATTTCACTGGATTTTGAGCAGGAAGAAGGTACGAAGTAAGATGGAAGAAAAGAATATAAAAATACTTGCAATTGAGAGCAGCTGTGACGAGACGGCTGCTGCAGTAGTAGAAAATGGACGTAAGGTATTGTCAAATGTAATCTCTACACAGATTGATATCCATACTCTTTATGGCGGTGTTGTTCCAGAAATTGCCTCAAGAAAGCATCTCGAGCGTATTAATCAGGTGGTAAAGGAAGCATTGAAACAGGCATCTGTGACATTAGAGGACATCGACGCAGTTGCTGTTACCTATGGACCAGGTCTTGTTGGAGCACTTCTTGTTGGAACGGCAGAGGCAAAGGCGATTGCATATGCAGCAGGAAAGCCGCTTGTTGGTGTTCATCATATTGAGGGTCATATTGCAGCCAATTACATTGAAAACCAGGATTTAGAGCCGCCATTTATGTGTCTGATCGTTTCAGGTGGTCATACACATCTTGTTGTAGTTGAAGATTATGATAAATTTAATATCATTGGACGCACAAGAGATGATGCAGCAGGTGAGGCTTTCGATAAGGTGGCCAGAAGCATCGGTCTTGGCTATCCGGGAGGTCCAAAGATCGACAAGGCAGCAAAGCTTGGAAATCCGGATGCCATTACATTTCCAAAGGCGAAGATGTCTGATAATCCGTATGACTTTAGCTTCAGTGGTTTAAAATCAGCTGTGCTTAATTATTTAAATCATGCGAAGATGACAGGCGAAGAGGTTAATCCAAATGATCTGGCAGCATCCTTTCAAAAGGCAGTTGTGCAGGTATTAGTAGAGCATGCTATTCGAGGAACTAAGGAACATGGTTTTCGTAAGTTAGCTCTTGCAGGAGGTGTTGCATCAAACTCTGCACTTCGAGCAGGCTTAAAGGAGGCATGCGAAAAGAATGGAATTACTCTGTATTATCCGTCCCCTATTTTTTGCACAGATAATGCAGCAATGATTGGTGCAGCAGGCTACTACGAATATAAAAAAGGAAGAAGAAGCGGCTGGGATTTAAATGCAGCAGCGTCCTTAAAGCTGGGAGAACGATAAAATGAATGATGTGGGAAAACAGGAGCATAAGGAGAAAAAAGCTGCTGTAATTCTGGCAGCAGGAAGCGGAAGACGCATGAATACGCCAGTTGCCAAGCAGTTTCTTGATTTAATGGGCATTCCGGTATTTTTGCATAGTGTGCGTCTGTTTGACAAGATAGCTGATAAAATTGTACTTGTGACTTCACCAGATGCAGTCGAGTATTGCCAGAATCTTCTGGAAAAGGAAGAACTTTGCGCAGAGGTTATTGTGATCGCGGGAAAAAGCGAACGTTTCCTTTCATCTATGGAAGGAGTAAGGGCAGCCTCAGACTGCGATTTAATTATGATACATGATGCAGCACGTGCATGTGTTGATATGGAAGTTATTGAAAGATCAATTGCTTCAGCAAGAATACATGGAAGCGGTGTTGCAGCAGTGCCGTTAAAAGATACGGTGAAGGTGGCAGATCAAAATGGAATGGTATTGTCAACACCTGACAGAAGTACACTTCGCATTATTCAGACACCACAGACATTTAAGCATGATATTATCTGTGCGGCCTATGATCATCTTAACCATATAATAGAAACAAAAGGCATAAAAGCAGCTGGCTCCATTACAGATGATGCCATGGTAGTGGAAACATTTACTAATCAGAAGGTCTATCTGTCAGAGGGCAGCTATGAGAATATCAAGCTGACTACGCCAGAGGATATGACAGCGGCGCATGGAATTTTATCTGCTAGGACGCGTGAACTGTAATAGTATCAAAAGATGGAAATAAAGCAACAATAAAAAAACTTGAAAAAAATCGAAAAAAGGTGTTGACATTTTGGAAAAGCCGTGATAGTATATAGAAGTCGCTTGAAACGACAAAAAACTTCCAAGTCACGGCTTTAACAAACCTCAAATCTTCAAAAAAAGATCTGAAAAAAGTTAAAAAAGTGCTTGACAAAAGCAAGACGATGAGTTATAATAAACGAGTCACTTAACTGCTTTGGAGAGGTGTCCGAGTGGTTTAAGGAGCCGGTCTTGAAAACCGGTGATTCCGAAAGGGACCGTGGGTTCGAATCCCACCTTCTCCGTTGATATTTACAATTAAATATCAGATTTTTGAGAATCAACTTATGCTTGGAGAAGTACCCAAGAGGTTGAAGGGGCTCCCCTGGAAAGGGAGTAGGTCGTTAGTAGCGGCGCAAGGGTTCAAATCCCTTCTTCTCCGTTGGTCTCCAAGATAGTGAGACTATGCAAAGAACCTTGATAATTGAACAGTATAACCAACCCTGAAGATTTCTTAAAAAGCCGGATCACGAAAGTGGTCAGGCGAGTGAAATTTTTAGCGTAGTATAAACTACAACCTATAAAAACAGTAAAGTCTTTTAAGCAAGACACACAAACGGACAGGAATGCGTTAGCGCAGAACTGGACAGAGAATTGAACATGAGAGTTCGATCCTGGCTCAGGATAAACGCTGGCGGCGTGCTTAACACATGCAAGTCGAACGAAGTTTTTCTTTCGGGAGGAACTTAGTGGCGGACGGGTGAGTAACGCGTGGGTAACCTGCC
>QUFP01000038.1 GCA_003478935.1 Firmicutes bacterium AF25-13AC | reverse complement strand
CCTATCCGACATACCTCATGTGCCGGATAGGAACGGCAAAATTTTTTACACTTCTATTACTTCTTTATCACACATAAGCAAAGAGCCAGGGCATGAAGCAGCTCATGGCCGGTGCTGGTGTAGCGTGGTAGGCATGGTCCTTGTACCTCTGCTCTCCGGGCTTTTCTCTGTCTAAGCGTCTCCGTATGAAATCCTTGCCGCTCCCGCAGTTTTGCGGGGGCGGCGGAAAGGAGGTTGACACCGTATGGATTTCTTACTTGAAGCCCTGACAAATTGGCTGAAAGAAATGCTGGTGGGCGGTATTATGAGCAACCTTTCGGGGATGTTTGACAGCGTAAACCAACAAGTCGCGGATATATCCGTACAGGTAGGCCAGACCCCACAGGGATGGAATGGCAGTATTTTCAGCATGATTGAGAACCTGTCAAACTCCATTATGGTGCCGATTGCAGGCGTGATCCTGGCTATCGTGATGACCGTAGACCTGATCCAGATGATCGCAGACAAGAACAACCTGCATGATGTGGACACCTGGATGATTTTTAAGTGGGTGTTCAAATCAGCCGCCGCCATCCTCATTGTCACAAATACATGGAATATCGTGATGGGCGTCTTTGATATGGCGCAGAGCGTAGTGGCGCAGGCGGCAGGGGTTATCAATTCGGATGCGTCCATTGACATTTCCTCAGTTATGACCGATCTGGAACCGAGGCTGATGGAAATGGATCTGGGACCGCTGTTCGGACTGTGGTTCCAATCCCTCTTTATTGGCATTACTATGTGGGCGTTATATATCTGTATCTTTATCGTTATTTATGGCCGTATGATCGAAATCTACCTTGTGACTTCGGTGGCTCCCGTTCCAATGGCTGCAATGATGGGTAAAGAATGGGGCGGTATGGGCCAGAATTACCTCCGATCCCTGCTGGCACTGGGCTTTCAGGCGTTTCTCATTATCGTCTGTGTGGCAATTTATGCTGTGCTGGTGCAGAACATCGCTCTGGAAGATGACATCATCATGGCAATCTGGAGCTGCGTGGGCTACACCGTACTGCTGTGCTTTACACTATTCAAAACCGGCAGCCTCGCAAAATCAGTCTTTCAGGCGCATTAAAACGGAAGGAGGTTTCCACATTGGCTTATGTACCCGTACCCAAGGACTTAACAAAAGTCAAAACAAAGGTCATGTTCAATCTGACCAAGCGACAGCTTATCTGCTTCACGGGCGGAGCGCTTATTGGCGTACCGCTTTTCCTTTTGCTCAGAAAACCTACCGGAAACAGTGTAGCGGCTATGTGTATGATGCTGGTTATGCTGCCCTTCTTTATGCTGGCTATGTACGAAAAGCATGGACAGCCCCTGGAAAAGATCGTGGGCAACATTCTCAAAGTAGCTGTGATCCGTCCCAAGCAGCGTCCCTACCAGACCAATAACTTTTATGCCGTATTAAAGCGGCAGGAAATGCTCGATAAGGAGGTGTATGACATTGTTCACCGCAATAAAAAAATGGCTGCATCGGATGTTCGGGAAAACCGAGGAAAAAACTGTGCAGCCGGTAAAGACAAAGAAAAAGCTGTCCCGCGCCGATAAGAAGCAGATCGAAGCGGCCATTGCCCGCGCCAACCGCACGGACAAAAAAGGAAAATCTGCGCAGGACAGTATCCCTTATGAACGGATGTGGCCGGACGGAATCTGCCGCATATCGGACAGCCACTACACAAAGACCATTCAGTTTCAGGACATCAACTATCAGCTCTCCCAAAACGAAGATAAGACGGCAATCTTTGAGGGTTGGTGTGATTTCCTCAATTATTTTGACAGCTCGATTCATTTCCAGCTGTCTTTTTTGAACCTTGCGGCATCGGAGGAGACCTTTGCTAACTCCATTTCCATCCCGCCCCAGAGGGATGCCTTTGACAGTATCCGCGAGGAATATACCACAATGCTGCAAAATCAGCTGGCCAGAGGTAACAACGGTCTCATCAAGACCAAATACCTGACCTTTGGCATCGACGCAGACAGCATCAAAGCCGCCAAGCCCCGTCTGGAGCGTATTGAGACCGATATACTCAACAACTTCAAGCGTCTTGGTGTAGCTGCCAGAACGCTGGACGGTAAAGAAAGGCTTTCTCAGCTTCATGCGGTATTCCACATGGATGAACAGCTCCCGTTTCAGTTTGAATGGGACTGGCTGGCTCCTTCCGGTCTGTCCACAAAGGATTTTATTGCACCAAGTTCCTTTGAGTTTCGCACCGGCAAGCAGTTCCGTATGGGCAAGAAATACGGGGCTGTTTCTTTTTTACAGATTCTCGCACCGGAGCTGAATGACCGTCTGCTGGCTGATTTTCTGGATATGGAAAGCTCGCTCATTGTGAGTATGCACATTCAGTCGGTGGATCAGGTGAAAGCCATCAAAACGGTAAAGCGCAAGATTACCGACCTTGATCGCAGTAAGATCGAGGAACAGAAAAAAGCAGTCCGCGCCGGATACGACATGGACATCATTCCATCTGACCTTGCTACTTACGGCAGTGAAGCGAAAAAACTCTTGCAGGATTTGCAGAGCCGCAACGAGAGAATGTTCCTTTTGACCTTTCTGGTGCTGAACACAGCGGACAATCCCCGTCAGCTTGGCAACAACATTTTCCAGGCAGGCTCCATTGCCCAGAAGTATAACTGTCAGCTGACCAGGCTGGACTTCCAGCAGGAAGAAGGGCTGATGAGCTGTCTGCCCCTGGGACTCAATCAGATTGAGATCCAGCGAGGACTGACCACCAGTTCTACGGCTATCTTTGTACCGTTCACCACACAGGAATTATTCCAGAACGGCAAAGAGGCTCTGTACTACGGCATCAATGCCCTGTCCAACAACCTCATCATGGTGGATCGAAAGCTGTTGAAAAACCCCAACGGCTTGATTTTGGGTACGCCGGGTTCCGGTAAGTCCTTCAGCGCAAAACGAGAAATTGCCAACTGCTTTTTGCTTACCAGTGATGATGTTATCATCTGTGACCCGGAAGCGGAGTATGCACCTCTGGTGGAGCGTCTGCATGGGCAGGTCATCAAGATTTCGCCTACATCTACCAACTACATCAATCCGATGGATCTGAACCTGGACTACTCGGATGATGAAAGCCCGCTGTCCCTCAAATCTGATTTTATCCTCAGCTTGTGTGAGCTGATCGTGGGCGGTAAGGAGGGCTTACAGCCGGTGCAGAAAACCATCATTGACCGCTGTGTGCGTCTGGTCTATCAGACCTACCTCAATGACCCGCGCCCGGAGAATATGCCGGTTCTGGAGGACCTATACAACCTGCTCCGGGAACAGGAAGAAAAGGAAGCCCAGTATATCGCTACGGCTCTTGAAATCTATGTAACCGGCTCCCTCAATGTGTTCAACCACCAGAGCAATGTGGACATCAACAACCGCATTGTCTGCTATGACATCAAGGAGTTGGGCAAGCAGCTGAAAAAGATCGGTATGCTGGTGGTGCAGGACCAAGTGTGGAACCGCGTTACCATCAACCGCGCTGCTCACAAGTCCACCCGCTACTACATCGACGAGATGCACCTGCTTTTGAAGGAGGAACAGACCGCCGCCTATACGGTGGAAATCTGGAAGCGATTCAGAAAATGGGGCGGTATTCCAACAGGTATTACTCAGAATGTCAAAGACCTTTTGAGCAGCCGCGAGGTAGAGAACATCTTTGAAAACTCCGACTTCGTGTATATGCTCAACCAGGCAGGCGGAGACCGTCAGATACTTGCCAAGCAGCTGGGCATTTCCACGCACCAGCTTAGCTATGTGACCCACTCCGGTGAGGGCGAGGGCCTGCTGTTCTATGGCTCCACAATTCTGCCTTTCGTGGACCACTTCCCGAAGAATACCGAGCTGTACCGCATTATGACCACCAAACCCCAGGAACTGAAAAAGAAGGAGGATGAATGATGATGAACCCCAACATTTTGAATCAAAACCCGTTGATGTTTTTTGACAGGGCGGTAAATGCCCAGCGCAGCCAGCTGCTTACGGTCATGGCCGATGCGGTAAGTGAGTGCCGCACGGCGGCAGATCAGGCAGCCGAACTGAATGAGACCGGTCAGGTGGGGCTGCTCCGTCTGGCAGAGGTCTGGAGCACCATCCGTGCCAAGGAAGGTATGGGTGGTCTGGTTCTGGAAGGAACCGAAGCGAAAATCCTGTCCGATGTGGTGGCACAGTTTTACGCCTACCTGTCCGGTTGTATGTTCAACGATCCTGTGGGAATGGCCATTTATGCAGAGCTGCACTACATGATGTCCTCCCTCATGCTGGGAGAATGGTTTGAATAAGGAGCCGCGCCTGCGCTTTACTGATGAGGAACGGTCTGACCCTGCACTGGAAAAGCCGATCCGTAAAGCGGAGAAAGCTGCGGCCAGAGCAGATAAGGCGCAGGCCAATATCCCAAAGAAAAAGGTCAGGCAGACGGTCATCGACCCGGATACCGGAAAAAAGACCTCGAAGCTGACCTTTGAGGACAAGAAAAAGCCACCCTCCAAACTTTCTCAAGGGGTCAAGGAAGCTCCCGTCCATCTGGTTGCGGGCAAGCTCCACAAAGAGATCCGGGAAACAGAACAGGACAATGTGGGCGTGGAAAGCGCCCACAAGTCCGAGGAAGCGGTGGAGACCGGCGCTTATCTGGTGCGGGAGGGCTATCGCAGCCACAAGCTGAAGCCGTACCGCAAAGCAGCACAGGCAGAGCGCCAACTGGAAAAGGCAAATGTAAATGTTCTGTACCAGAAATCATTGCAGGAAAATCCCCAGTTTGCCAGCAATCCACTTTCCCGCTGGCAGCAAAAGCAGGCCATCAAAAAGCAGTATGCCGCCGCCAAACACGCCGGTCAGACTGCTGGAAATACCGCCCAAGCTGCATCCAAAACAGGAAAAGCCGCAAGGACGGTGAAAGAAAAGGCACAGCAGGCAGGGGCATTCGTCATGCGCCACAAGAAGGGTTTCCTGATGGCAGGGGTTTTGTTCCTCATTACCTGTATGCTGATGAATACCATGTCCTCCTGCTCCATGATGGCGCAGAGCATCGGTTCCGTTCTCTCCGGCACCACCTATCCGTCGGATGACCCGGAAATGCTGGCGGTGGAGGCAGATTATGCAGCCAGAGAAGCCCAGTTGCAGGAGGAAATCGACAACATTGAAAGCAGTCACCCAGGGTATGACGAGTATCGCTATGACCTTGGTATGATCGGTCATGACCCTCATGAGCTGGCAGCATTTCTCTCTGCCGTCTTGCAAGGCTACACCCGGCAGAGCGCTCAGGCAGAGCTGGCGCGTGTGTTTGCAGCACAGTATCAGCTGACGCTTACTGAGGAAGTGGAGATTCGCTACCGCACGGAGACCTCAACCGACCCGGAGACCGGTGAGACCACCTCAGAAGAAGTTCCCTATGAGTATTACATTTTGAATGTGAAACTCGCCAGCAAGCCCATTTCCGCTGTGGTGTCGGAACTTCTGACCCCGGAGCAGATGAAAATGTATCAGGTTTACCGGCAGACCATGGGCAATAAGCCGCTGTTGTTTGGCGGCGGCTCCCCTGATACCAGCGGCTCGGAAGATCTGTCCGGTGTGCAGTTCATTAACGGTACCCGCCCCGGCAATCCTCAGCTGGTGGAACTGGCCAAGCGTCAGGTGGGCAATGTGGGAGGTTATCCCTACTGGAGCTGGTACGGCTTTGACTCCCGTGTGGAATGGTGCGCCTGCTTCGTATCCTGGTGCTATAACCAGGCAGGAAAAAGTGAACCGCGCTTTGCAGGCTGTGAGTGGCAGGGCGTTCCGTGGTTCCAGTCTCATGGACAGTGGGGCGCAAGAGGCTATAACAATCTGGCTCCCGGAGATGCAATTTTCTTTGACTGGGATTTGGATGGGACAGCAGACCATGTAGGTATCGTGATCGGTACGGATGGCAGCCGTGTTTATACCGTGGAGGGAAATTCCGGCGATGCCTGCAAGATCAAAAGTTATGACCTGAATTATCAAAGCATTAAGGGCTACGGCCTGATGAACTGGTAACAGAGATTTTTAAGAAGGAGTGATAGACGATGGCAAAGAACAAAATTGAGCGCATTGACCAGGAGATTACAAAGGTCCGCGAGAAGATCGCAGAGTATCAGGAAAAGCTCAAGGCGCTGGAAGCACAGAAAACCGAGGCAGAAAATTTGGAGATCGTTCAGATGGTTCGTGCGTTACGCATGACTCCAGCACAGCTGAACGCTATGCTTTCCGGTGGAATGAACCACGGCAGAGATACAGCACTGTCGGAATCAAATAATCAGGAGGCTACCGCTTATGAATAAAAGAATTTGCAAAACACTTTCCGCCTTTTGCCTGACAATGGTTGTGGCATTTGGCTTTACGATCCCTGCTTTTGCACAGGGGTCAGAACAGGCTCCGGCGGCACCGGCAGAGGATTCTACCAATGACAGCAATGTGATTGTGGAAGAAACAGAACCGGCACCGGCACTTACACCAGATGGCAATGCCGCTCTGGTGGATGATTTTGGTGGCAATAAGCAGCTCATTACCGTTACTACCAAGGCTGGCAACTATTTTTACATTTTGATCGACAGGGCTAATGAGGATAAAAAGACTGCTGTTCACTTTCTGAACCAGGTGGATGAAGCGGATTTGATGGCACTGATGGAAGATGAAAATGTCAAAGAGGAGCCGGCTGCTGTGTGTAGCTGCACGACAAAATGTGAAGCAGGGGCAGTCAATACGGCTTGCCCGGTCTGCGCAACTGATAAGAGTAAATGTACGGGCAAAGCACCGGAACCTCCGGCAGAAACACCGGAGCCGGAAAAAGAGACGCCTGCCGGACTAAATCCGGCTGCGCTGATTCTTCTGCTGGCTCTGCTGGGCGGCGGTGGCGTATTTGCCTACATGAAGCTCATGAAGAATAAACCTAAGACCAAGGGCAATGACAGTCTGGACGATTATGATTATGGCGAGGAGGATTCCGAGGAATGGGAAACCGAGGATGAGGAGTCGGACGAACCGGACGCTGATGGGGGCAGCACAGAAGAAGATGACGAGGACAGCGTAAAATGACCCGTTTCACAGACAGTCCCTATGAACGCATGATGACACGCAGGCCGGAGGGCGGGAGGGAAACTCCCCGTCCTCATTCTTTATCCCACAACCACCCCTGCTATGGTTGCGGGAGTTATGGAAGTCCCTGCGTAGGTATCTGCCATCGTGAGATGGAACGCTGGCTCAAAGAAAGGAAACGAAAAAAATGAGTGTTCTGATTATATTTATCAAGCTGATTGCTGTTTTTGACCTGCTTGTGATTGCTGTGTATTTTGGCGGCGACATTCTTTCTACCATGTTAAACAAACTTTGGAGAAAGCCAAAGCAAGATGACCCCTTTGATTTCTCCTTAGATACCATGACAGTTTCATTGTCCATAGATTCTATCCGTCAGCTTTATTCCGGTGACGCGGCAGATTTTGTGGAAGAAAAGATCCTGCCAAATGCGGAGAAAACAATGGCCGTTTTGACGGAACAAGAACAGACGGCGGCTCATCTGCTCTTATCCGCTCTGATCGGTTTTCTTGCAGCAGAAGCTCCTATGGATGAACAGAGCTTTCCTTTGATGATGGAACTTCTGAACTGCATGGAAGGGGAAAAAGAAGATGGTTGTCAGGATGCAGTAGATAGTTTACTTGAAGATGCCGCCTGCAATACCCGCCGTCACGAAGAATATTACAGCAATTATCAACGCTACCAGCTGATGCAGGTGGATAAAACCCGTGTCATTTTGGCTTGCCGTATCATCATCAATGACCTGCTGGGGAAACTGTACCGCTATGACTACCGGTTTGGTTATAACCTGCTACTGGATGAGGAAAACAGCATAGAGAAAAAACTGCACACGCCTGTGCGGGAAGAATGGGAGGCTGAAGATTATGAATTTAGTGATTGCTGAAAAACCATCGGTTGCACAAAGTCTGGCTACGGTAATCGGTGCAACTGCTCGTAAGGATGGGTATCTGGAGGGTAACGGCTGGCGTGTCAGCTGGTGCGTGGGCCACCTGGCCGGTCTTGCGGATGCAGACAGCTATGACTCCAAGTATGCCAAGTGGCGATATGATGACCTGCCTATCCTGCCGGAGCATTGGCAGATGGTGGTGGGAAAGGACAAGAAAAAGCAGTTTGATATTCTCAAAAAGCTGATGAACGCCCCGGATGTGACGGAGGTAGTAAATGCCTGTGATGCCGGACGCGAGGGCGAGCTGATCTTCCGCAGCGTCTATGAGCTGGCAGGCTGCCAAAAGCCGATGAAAAGGCTCTGGATTTCTTCGATGGAGGACTCCGCCATAAGGGAGGGCTTTGCAAACCTGCGCCCAGGTGTAGATTATGATGGACTTCGGGATGCTGCTCTCTGCCGTGCCAAGGCCGACTGGCTGGTGGGGATCAATGCCACAAGGCTTTTTTCCGTGCTGTACCACCGCACCCTCAACATCGGGCGCGTGATGTCCCCAACGCTGGCACTGATTGTTCAGCGAGAAGCTGAGATCGACACCTTTAAGCAGGTTCCCTTTTATACCGTGGCGCTGGAGCTGCCCGGTCTTACCGTATCCGGGGAGCGCATGAGTGACCGAGCAAGCGCAGAGCAGCTGAAAGAAGCCTGTCAGGGTGCAGCTGTCACAATCAAAAAAGTGGAGTGCAAGGAAAAATCCGAAAAGCCGCCTGCCCTCTATGACCTGACTACTCTGCAAAGAGATGCCAACCGCCTGCTTGGATTTACAGCCCAGCAGACCCTGGACTATCTGCAAAGCCTGTATGAAAAGAAGCTCTGCACCTATCCCCGTACTGACAGCCGCTATCTGACCGGTGATATGGCAGACAGCCTGCCGGTGCTGGTGAATCTGGTTGCCAATGCTATGCCATTTCGCAAAGGGATCGCCATTACCTGTGATCCGCAGACGGTCATCAACGACAAGAAAGTAACCGACCACCACGCAGTAATCCCTACCAGAAATCTCAAGGATGCAGACCTTTCTGCCCTTCCTGCGGGAGAAAAAGCGGTGCTGGAGCTGGTGGCCCTGCGTCTGCTGTGTGCCGTGGCCCAGCCCCATATCTATTCGGAAACCGTTGTGATTGCAACGTGTGCCGGTAGGAAGTTTACTGCCAAAGGAAAAACGGTGAAGCACCCCGGATGGAAAGCACTGGAGGACGCCTACCGTGCCAAAATGAAGGATGCAGAGCCGAAAAAAGAGGGCGCAGAGAAAGCCCTGCCGGAGCTGACCGAAGGACAGATCCTTTCGGTTGCTGCTGCAATCGTCAAAGAAGGCAAAAGCAGTCCGCCCCAGCACTTTACGGAGGATACCTTGTTGTCCGCAATGGAGACTGCCGGAAAAGAGGATATGCCGGAGGATGCCGAACGAAAAGGTCTGGGGACACCGGCCACCCGTGCCGGTATTTTGGAAAAGCTGGTATCTGCCGGTTTTCTGGAACGAAAAAAGAGCAGGAAAACGGTGCAGCTTCTCCCTTCCCATGATGCAGTTTCCCTGATCACCGTTCTGCCGGAACAACTGCAATCGCCGCTTTTGACTGCCGAGTGGGAGTACCGCCTGGGCGAGATCGAGCGCGGGCAGCTTGCCCCGGAGGAGTTTTTGGACGGGATCAGCACCATGCTGAAAGACCTGGTGGGGACTTATCAGGTCATCAAGGGAACGGAGTACCTGTTCACTCCGCCTCGTGAGGTGGTGGGCAAATGCCCTCGCTGCGGCGGGGAGGTTGCAGAACTGCAAAAAGGCTTCTTCTGTCAGAATGATTCTTGCAGATTTGCAATCTGGAAAAACAACAAATGGTGGGCTGCCAAGAAAAAACAGCCGACTAAGGCTGTGGTGTCTGCACTGCTTAACGATGGCCGTGTCCGTGTGACGGGCCTATATTCGGAGAAAACCGGAAAGACCTACGATGCCACTGTGGTTTTGGAGGACGATGGACAGTACGCCAACTTCAAGCTGGAATTTGACCAGCGGAAAGGAGGTAGCCGATGAAGCTCTCTTTAGTGGAACGGGAAACCATTCTTCTCTATAATCAGGCAGAACCAATGGCTGAGATCTATACCCATGATCCCCGTCTGATGGAGAAGCTGGATCTGCTGGCAAAAAAGCACCCCGACCAGATCACCCGAAAGGACGCCCATAACTTTACCGTCCCCAAGCGGTGTGTATCAGTCAGGGAGCCATATAGCGCAGAACGCCGCAAAGCTGCCAGTGAGCGTGCGAAAGCTGCCGGATACCAGCCTCCTATGCGAAAGTCCAGCAGTTAAAGGCACATGGCAGAGAATGTATTTGAAGCAGTCAAGCTGTCAGTCAGCACCAGAGAAGCGGCAGAGCTTTATGGGATAAAAGTCAGGCGAAATGGCATGGCCTGCTGTCCTTTTCACGATGATAAGAACCCCAGCATGAAGGTAGACCAGCGATTCCACTGCTTTGGCTGCGGTGAAGATGGGGATGTGATCGACTTTACCGCAAAGCTCTTTGACCTCTCCCCAAAAGAAGCGGCGGAGAAACTGGCACAGGACTTTGGCCTGATCTATGACAGTCAGGCCCCTCCCCGTAGGAGATATGTCCGGCAGAAAACAGAGGCACAAAAGTTTCGGGAGGACCGGCAGCGGTGTTATCGCGTACTGTCCGATTACTACTATCTGCTGAAAAAATGGGAGACCGACAATTCTCCCCGGACACCGGAGGAAGAACCGCACCCCCGTTTTGTGGAAGCAATCCAGAAGAAAACCTATGTAGAGTACCTGTTGGACCTTTTTCTTTATGGAAGTGAAGAAGAACAAAAGGCATGGATTGCAGAACACACAGCAGAAATCACACATTTGGAAAGGAGATTGAAAATCATGGCTGAGAACAAACCCACCAACCGAGAGCGGCTAAGAGAAATCACAGATGGCATCGAGCAGGGGATCAAGGAACTGTTTGAGAGTGAAAAGTATATGCGCTATCTGTCCGTCATGTCCCGCTTCCACCGCTATTCGGTAAACAACACCATGCTCATCTATATGCAGAAGCCGGACGCTACATTGGTAGCCGGATACAATAAGTGGAAAGACCAGTTTGAGCGTCATGTAAAAAAGGGCGAGCATGGCATTACCATCATTGCTCCCACACCATATAAGAAGAAAATCGAGGAGCAGAAACTGGACCCGGATACCAAGGCTCCGATTTTGGATAAAGACGGAAAGATCGTCACAGAGGAAAAAGAAATCGAGATCCCCATGTTTCGCCCGGTCAAGGTCTTTGATGTGAGCCAGACCGACGGGAAACCTTTGCCTGAGCTTGCTTCCTCCCTTTCCGGCAATGTGCCAAATTATGAGGCATTCATGGAGGCTCTGCGCCGCAGTGCGCCGGTGCCGATCACTTTTGAAGCAATGGCCGCCGATACGGACGGCTATTTTTCTGCCGATCATCAGAAAATTGCCATTCGCCAGGGCATGAGCGAGGTGCAGACGGTTTCGGCCACAGTACACGAGATTGCCCACAGCAAGCTCCACAATCAGAAAAAGATTCAGATTGCCAATGACGAGCAATATCAGGAGATCGAGCTGTTTGATAAACCCGGTCTGTTCTCCAATGGGCGGATTGTCCGTGATAATCTGCCGGAGGGCGTTTATTGCTATGACCTGCGCGGTTCTGACTACGACCCCGGAGAGCCGGTCTGTGTAGAAGAACAAGTGGTTGTAAACCATGCAGGTTCCGTTCTGCTGACAGAGCCGCTGGAGCTGGCGGAAGATGGACGCCTGATGCTGACCGAGGAAGAAGGGCTGAATTTTGTTGGCGGCTTTTCTACCCTCACCCAGTTTTTGCAAGAACAGAGGAAAGACCGCCACACGGAGGAAGTGGAGGCTGAAAGCATCTCCTATGCGGTCTGCAAGTATTTTGGCATCGAGACCGGAGAAAACAGCTTCGGCTATATTGCAAGCTGGAGCCAGGGCAAAGAGCTGAAAGAGCTGAGAGCCAGTTTGGAGACCATCAACAAGACCTCCGGCACTTTGATCTCCGACATTGAGCGCCACTATAAGGAAATCTGCAAAGAGCGTGGAATTGACCCTCATGCAAAGGTAGAGCCGGAAACCGCCCTGATAGAGCAGCCAGAAGATGCCGCTAAGGTATCTGATAGACAGCAGACCGGCGATCTGACCTACTATGTAGCAGAGTGCATGGAGTTTCCAAACCTCGGAGAATACCACGATAATCTGTCTTTGGAAGAAGCTGTCCGCATTTATCAGGAGATTCCGGCAGAGCGAATGAACGGGATCAAAGGAATTGGTTTTGAGCTGAAAGACGGAAGCGACTATGAAGGACCTTTTCCGATTTTGACCGGGCAGACCATTGACCTGGATACCATTCAGGCAATCGACTATTACCGTGATAATCCGTTGGTGCAAAAAGCGGTAAAGGAACTGGCTGCGGCCATGCCGGAAATGGAGGTGCTGGGGGCGGATGCCAACCAGCAGGAGGCTTTGTCTCTGATCAACGATACTACCTATCTTCATATCCAACCTTGTGACAGCGGATGGGACTACACTCTTTACGATGCTGCGTCCATGAAAGAGCTGGATGGTGGTCAGCTGGATATGCCGGAGCTTTCCTGCATGAAGGCAGTTCTCCAGATTTGTGATGACAACAATCTGGACAGCACTTCGCTCAGACACGCTCCTATGTCCATGATTGAGACCTTGCAGGAAGCGGCCTATCAGCAAATGCAGGCAGAGACCAGTCAGATGACTGCTTCTTCCCAGCTGCCGGAAGCGCAGGAGCAGGCACTGGATGAATACCCCATGCCGGATGAGCAGGTATCCACACCGGATATGCAGGAATATGGCTACTCCTATGATGGGATGCTCCCTGTTACCAGAGAACGGGCGCTGGAACTGGATGCCGCTGGTTTGACTGTCTATGTGCTGCATGAGGACAATACGGAGAGTATGGTATTTGACTCGCAGGAAATCATGGATCATGGCGGCCTTTTCGGTGTGGACCGTGAGGAATGGGAGAAAAGTCCTCAGTTCCACGAAAAGGTCATGGAGCGTCAGGAACATCAGCAGGAACGCGAACAGGCATTTCTCTCCCAGAACAGAGATTGCTTTGCCATCTATCAGGTAAGTCGTGACGATCCACAGAATGTGCGCTTTATGAATCTGGACTGGCTAAAGTCCCATGATATTTCCGTAGACCGCAGCAATTATGACCTCATTTACACCGCTCCGCTGAGTGAGTCTGGCACTGTGCCGGAGCAGTTGGAAAAACTCTATCAGCAATTCAATCTGGAAAAGCCCGTGGACTTTCACAGTCCCTCCATGAGTGTCAGCGACATCGTTGCGATCAAGCAGGATGGTAAGGTATCCTGTCATTACTGTGACAGTGTTGGTTTTACCCAGATCCCCGGATTCCTGCCGGAAAATCCGCTGAAAAATGCGGAGATGGACGTGGAGGACGATTACGGCATGATCGACGGTATCATCAACAATGGCGCAAAAGAGCCTACGGTGGCAGAGCTGGAACAGCAGGCCCGCAGCGGTCAGCCCATTTCCCTGATGGATCTGGCTGCCGCTGCCCATCGGGAGGAACGGGAAAAGAAAAAGTCCGTCATGGAGCAGCTGAAAAGCCAGCCCAAGTCAGAACACAAAAAGACAGCACCCAAAAAGAGTGCGGAAAGGGAGATTTGATATGGGAAACTTTACTTTTGAGGAAATGAACCTGATGTGCATTTACAATACCGGCAGCCGCACCGGGCTGATTGACAGTTTGCGTGAGATGCGCGGCGAGCTTTCGCCGGAGGAAACGGAGCTGAGAGAGTTGACCGACAGCGCCCTTACGAAGCTCTGTGCGATGACCGATGAGAAGTTTGCCGAACTGAAGCTGTACCCGGATTTTGACCAGTAAACAACATAACCGCAGGGATGGGGTGGCGATCTGCCACCCCGCCTTTTTACCCCAAAATTGAAAGGAGGACAGAACACTATGCCAACCAAAGCTGAACTATATGCACAGATGGCGGACAAGGTGGCAACACAGCTCACGGGGAGCTGGCAGGAATGGGCAGGGTTTCTCACCACTGCTTCCCGTCTTTACAAGTACCCGTTCCATGAGCAGCTGATGATCTACGCCCAGCGCCCGGACGCTACCGCCTGTGCGGAGTACGATTTGTGGAATGAAAAGATGGGCCGGTATGTAAGACGCGGCTCCAAGGGGATCGCTCTGGTGGACGATTCCGGGGACAGGCCCCGCCTGCGCTATGTTTTTGATATTTCCGATACCGGAACCCGTGAACATTCCCGAACTCCCTGGCTGTGGCAGTTGGAGGAGCGCCATCTGGATTCCGTGCAGGCCATGCTGGAGCGCACCTATGATGTTTCCGGTGATGATCTTGCCGGACAGCTCACGGAGGTAGCCGGAAAACTGGCCGAGGAATACTGGACGGAGCATCAGCAGGACTTCTTCTATATCGTTGACGGTTCCTTTTTGGAGGAATATGATGAGTATAACATCGGAGTGCAGTTCAAGGCAGCCGCCACCGTCAGCATCACTTACGCTTTGATGTCCCGCTGTGGACTGGAGCCGGAACGCTACTTCGACCACGAAGATTTCATGGCGATCTTTGATTTCAACACCCCGTCCACCATCGGGGCGCTGGGAACAGCGGTCAGCCAGATCAACCAGCAGGTGCTGCGGCAGATCGGCGTTACCGTCCGAAATGCAGAGCGCGAAGCCAACCAAGAAAGGAGCAAGCAAGATGAACAATCCCATGACCTACATCCAGAACGGAGACTATCAGATTCCCGACCTGAAGCTGAGCCAGCAGCCGGAGAAACCCCTGGGCAAGTACGGCAGGATGAGGAAAACCTACCTGAAGGAACACCGTCCCATCCTCTACAACCAGATGTTGCTGAGCGAGAAGCTGTACCCGCACCTCATCGAGATCGACGAGACCGCCCAGAGCAGACTGGAACAGATGATGCTCCAGCTGGCGAAGGAAGCGGGAGCCACCGAGGAACTGAAAGCCAGCGATCCCATGAAGTGGGTGGGCCTGATGAACACCTGCAAAGCCCAGGCAGAGGAGATCCTGATGGCGGAGCTTATCAACAGCTGACCCTAAACCTGTTCCTCTCCGAAGCGGAGCAGATCCAATCCATAGATGAAGCAGAGAATGTAGCGCATACATCCTCTGCTTTTTCTTTTGCCCAAAATGATATTGACCATGTGCTGCGTTTGGGAGGCAATACAGATCGTCAGAGGGAGCGTGTGGTTGCAGCATTTGAAAAGCAGAAAACCACCGCTGAGATTGCGAGATACTGAAAACGCTGTACCACGGCGGCAACGGCCTTGGCAGCGTGAGCGTATGGTATGCCGAGGATGGCATCCATCTTTCCCACGGGAAGTCTGTCCGTTATGACAGGTCTGCCCAGGTCATTTCCTGGGAGAGTGCCGCAGAGCGCATCGGGGAACTTTTGGAAAGTGGCCAGTTTGCCTCCAATGTGGAGCTTGCAGAAGCGGCAGGCTATGAACGCTCCCTCCTTGCAGAAAAACTTTGGCATCTGTACCACGATTTCAGCGATAAAGCCAGAGATTCCGGGTATCTGTCCTGTCTGTCCGGTATTCAGAGAACCGGGTTCCCGGAAGAAACTGCATGGCTTGCCGAGCAGCTGAGTGACCCGGCTTTCCGCCAGACCCTCAAGGAAGAATACGCCGCCTTCTGGACTGCCTATCAGCAGGACCGTGACCTGTTGCGCTTTCATTACCATAGGCCAAGGGAAATTTGGGAGAACCTGAAGGATCTTGACCTGCCACGCAGAACTTTTTCTTCGGACCTTTCCCAAGTGCCAACCGTCCAGCATTTCATTACCGAGGATGAGATCGACGCCGCCATGACCGGCGGCAGCAGTTTTGCCGGAGGAAAGGGCCGTATCTATGCGTTCTTCATGGAAAACCATACGGATAAGGAAAAAGTGAGATTCCTTAAAGACGAGTATGGCATTGGCGGACGCTCTCATGCCCTGTCCGGCGCAACACACAGCGGCGAAGATCACGATGGGAAAGGACTGCACTATAAAAAGCAGGACTGCCCGGATGTTCACTTGAACTGGGAAAAGGTTGCCAAGCGCATTACTTCACTTGTCCAGAAAGGCCGCTATCTTACCGAACAGGAACAAGCGCAGTATGACAAGATCCAGGCTGAAAAGGATCTGGCAGAAGAAGATGCCATTCATGCCCAGCAGCCGGAGATAGAGGAAGAAACGCCAAAGCCTACCCTTCGGGAGCAGTTTGAGCAGTATAAGCCTGTGGTGACTGCCGCCATATCTGAGGATGTGGCATATCGAAATGCCTGCGGGCATTCTGACCGTGAAAATGCTGTCATCGAGGGCAATGCCGCTGTGCGCCGTGCGGTTCTTGGCTCTAAGGATATGGAGCTGATTCGGCTCTATTCCGATGTGCCGGAGTTCCGTCAGCGTCTGCACCGGGAAGTGATCGACGAGACCTATCCAAAGCTCCATGAGCTTCTGCGCCCTCTTTCTCAGGAGGATATTGATACCGCCCTTTGTGCATGGAACGGCAATATTGAGAGTAAACACGCTGTTGTCCGCTATATGAAAGACCATGCAAGAGAAAAAGATACCGCCGCATGGCTGGCTCAGGAATACGGCGGCAGTAACAGCAACAGCCTGTTTGTTGTCCGTGCCGGCAGCCCGGAGGAAACGCAGCTGCCCTGGCCGAAGGTACAGCGCAGGCTTGCCCAGCTCATTCAGGAGGACCGGTTCTATACCGAAGAAGAACAGGACCGTTTTGACGACATCGACCCAATCGCCATCCGGGAAGCTCTGGAAGAAAGAGGGATCGTCAACGGACAGGTGGCAGACCCGGAAAAACTGGACAATGCCCCGTTTATCCAACAGGTGATGTCAGATGCCGAGCAGATCGCAGATGCCGAGATAGAGCAGACTTCCGAAGTTTCCATTTCCGATGAGGAATATGACGCAGTTCGTCGCCCAATTTTGCAAAGAACCTCCTATGACCCAGCCGCCCCGGTCTATGCCGTGGGCGATACCGTGTATATCGAGGATGACGCCTATCAGATCACCGAGCTGCGGGAGGACACCGTACAGCTTCTGCCCACCGGGATGGTATATCCCATCTACCGGGCAGAGCGCAAAGAACAGTTCGAGCAGCTGCTTCGGGCAGACCGCCGCAATGCTTACTATACCGAGTTTCTTCCTATTGACCCGGACAAGGCAGATCAGGACTTGCGGGATGTATTGGCTCATGGACTGATGGATGAAGCGGATAAAAAGCAGATTTCCACGCTGCTGCAATCCGGCAGGAGCAACAGCGAGATCGCCTACTGGCTGAGCAGAGCCTATTCCGGTGAGATCGAGACACTGAATCTGGAGACCGGCGATATTGCCGATTACCGTACCACGGCACAGGGCATGGAGCTGGAAGTCATGGATGCAGAGGAAAAGCGTCTGGCTGTGCTGTATTTCCGCTGGGATGAGGTTGCGCCTTTGCTGCGCGGGATGTATGCCCGTCAGCAGGACGGCTTTGGACAGGAACAGCCCCAATCGGCTACCGAATCCCCGACCTTCCATTCCGAGACCATGGCCGTCTATCCGGGCGATAAGAACAATCTGCCTTATGATGTGGTGGTGGAACGACTGCATATCGAGGAGCCAGAGCCACCAGCCCCTGTGACTGAGCCGGAGAAAACCTTTGAGGAAGTGCTGGACGAACACCCGGTTTCCATTCAGGTCAATGGCCAGTGGGAGACCTTCTCCAATGCCAAAGCTGCCGAGGAAGCCTCCTATGAGGAATACAAGGCTAACCTGCGCCGCAATGCAAAAAACTTCCGCATTACCGATGAGCATTTGGGCGAAGGCGGTCCGAAAGCCAAGTTCCAGGCAAATGTCAATGCGATTCGTTTACTGAAAGAACTGGAAGTTGCCGGACAGCAGGCAAGCCCCGAACAGCAGGAGGTTCTTTCTCGATATGTGGGCTGGGGCGGTCTCTCTGATGCGTTTGACCCGGAGAAACCGGCATGGGCTTTAGAGTATGCCCAGCTAAAAGAACTGCTGACCCCGGAGGAATATGCCGCCGCCAGAAGCTCTACCCTCAACGCCCATTACACCAGCCCTACGGTCATTCAGGCCATCTATGAAGCGGTGGACCGTATGGGATTTGAGACCGGAAATATTCTGGAGCCGTCTATGGGTGTGGGCAATTTCTTTGGTATGCTGCCGGAGAAAATGCGAAACAGCCGTCTGTACGGCGTGGAGCTGGACCCTGTTTCCGGGCGCATCGCAAAGCAGCTCTATCCCAAGGCGGACATCACAGTAGGCGGCTTTGAGACCACCGATAGGCGTGACTTCTTTGACCTTGCCATCGGCAATGTACCTTTCGGTCAGTATCAGGTCAATGACAAAGCCTACAACAAGCTGAGTTTCAGTATTCACAACTACTTTTTTGCCAAAGCACTGGACCAGGTGCGTCCCGGCGGCGTGGTGGCTTTTGTAACCTCCCGCTATACTATGGACGCCAAGGATTCCACCGTGCGCCGCTATCTTGCCCAGCGTGCTGAGCTGCTGGGAGCTATCCGTCTGCCGAATGACGCGTTCAAAAAGAATGCCGGTGCCGAGGTGGTATCGGACATCATCTTCCTCCAAAAGCGGGACCGCCCGCTGGACATCGTGCCGGAATGGACCCAGACCGGCATTATCAGGGTTCCCGCAAAGTCGCAAGACTTTGTGGGAGAAGGAGGAGCGACGGAGCAAGCGAGCTTTTCGCCGCAAGGCGGAAACGAGCAGGCGCAGTCCGCGACGACGCAGGATGGGTTTGCCATCAACCGGTATTTTATCGACCACCCGGAAATGGTGCTGGGCAGACAGGAGCCGGTAAGCACTGCTCATGGTATGGATTACACCGTGAACCCTATCGAGGGACTGGAGCTTTCCGACCAGCTGCATGATGCTGTGAAGTACATTCATGGCACTTATCAGGAGGCAGAGCTGCCGGAGCTGGGCGAAGGCGAAGCCATTGACACCTCCATTCCTGCCGACCCCAATGTGAAGAACTATTCCTATGCCATTGTAGACGGACAGGTGTACTACCGGGAAAACAGCCGCATGGTGCGCCCTGACCTCAACGCCACCGCCGAAGCCCGCGTGAAAGGTCTTGTGGGACTGCGTGATTGTGTGCAGGAACTGATCGACCTTCAGATGGATGCAGCGGTTCCAGACAGCACCATTACCCAAAAACAGGCGGAACTGAACCGGCTCTATGACAGCTTTTCTGCCAAATACGGTCTCATCAATGACCGTGCAAACCGCCTGGCCTATGCAGACGATTCTTCCTATTACCTGCTCTGTGCGCTGGAAGTTATTGACGAGGACGGAAAGCTGGAACGCAAGGCGGATATGTTCACCAAACGGACCATCAAGCCCCATCAGGCGGTGGCTGTGGTGGATACGGCAAGCGAAGCACTGGCGGTGTCTATCTCGGAAAAAGCCTGCGTAGATATGAGCTATATGAGTCGGCTTACCGGAAAAACAAAAGAAGCACTGGCCGGAGAACTGCAAGGCGTGATCTTCCGTGTGCCGGGACAGCTGGAACAGGACGGCACACCCCATTATGTGACTGCTGATGAATACCTTTCCGGCAATGTACGCCGCAAACTGCGTCAGGCGCAGCGGGCGGCACAGCAGGACCCTTCTTTTGCAGTCAATGTGGAAGCTCTTACCGCCGCCCAGCCCAAAGACCTGGATGCGTCGGAAATTGAGGTGCGTCTGGGCGCTACCTGGATTGACAAGGAGTACATCCAGCAGTTTATGTACGAGACCTTCAACACCCCGTTTTATCTCCAGCGCAGCATTGAGGTCAACTATTCCTCCTTTACTGCTGAATGGCAGATCAAGGGGAAATCTTCTGTATCCTACAACGATGTGGCAGCTTATACCACCTACGGAACCAGCCGCGCCAACGCCTACAAGATTCTGGAGGATTCCTTAAACCTGCGGGATGTCCGTATCTATGACACCATAGAGGACGCAGACGGAAAAGAGCGCCGCGTACTAAACGCCAAGGAGACCACTCTGCTGCCCAAAAACAGCAGGCGATCCGGGAAGCCTTTAGGGACTGGATCTGGAGAGACCCGGAGCGCCGCCAGACTTTGGTGCGCCAGTATAACGAAGAAATGAACTCTACCCGTCCCCGCGAGTATGATGGCAGCCATATCACTTTTGGCGGCATGAACCCGGCCATTACCCTGCGGGAACACCAGAAAAGTGCCATCGCCCATGTGCTGTATGGCGGAAATACCCTGCTGGCACACGAAGTAGGCGCGGGCAAAACCTTTGAGATGGTGGCCGCTGCGATGGAAGCCAAACGCCTGGCTTGTGCCAGAAATCTCTCTTTGTGGTTCCCAACCACCTGACTGAGCAGTGGGCATCGGAGTTTCTGCGCCTCTATCCTTCTGCCAACATCTTAGTCACAACCAAAAAGGACTTTGAGACCCATAACCGCAAGAAGTTCTGCGCCCGTATTGCGACCGGTGACTACGACGCCATCATCATGGGACACAGCCAGTTTGAGCGTATCCCCATCAGCCGGGAGCGTCAGGAAAGGCTTCTCTATGAGCAGATCGACGAGATCACCGAGGGCATCGCAGAGGTGCAGGCCAGCGGCGGCGAGCGTTTTACCGTCAAGCAGCTGGAGCGTACCAGAAAGTCTCTGGAAGCCAGACTGGAAAAGCTGCAAGCCGAGGGGCGAAAAGACGATGTGGTAACCTTCGAGCAGCTGGGTGTGGACCGTTTGTTTGTGGACGAGGCCCACAACTATAAAAACCTGTTTCTATACACAAAAATGCGGAATGTGGCTGGTCTTTCCACATCGGACGCGCAGAAATCCTCCGATATGTTTGCCAAGTGCCGCTATATGGATGAGATCACCGGAAACCGTGGCGTGATTTTCGCCACCGGCACCCCGGTCAGCAACTCCATGACCGAGCTTTACACCATGCAGCGTTACCTTCAGTATGAACGCTTGCAAGAGCTGAACATGACCCACTTCGACTGCTGGGCTTCCCGCTTTGGGGAGACCGTCACAGCATTGGAGCTGGCACCGGAAGGCACCGGCTACCGGGCAAGAACGAGATTCAGCAAGTTCTTTAACTTGCCTGAGCTGATGAACCTGTTCAAAGAAGTGGCCGACATTAAGACTGCCGATCAGTTAAATCTCCCTACCCCGGAAGTGGAGTACCACAACATCGTGGCGCAACCCACCGAACATCAGCAGGAAATGGTCAAGGCTCTTTCGGAGCGCGCATCGCTGGTACACAGCGGAACCGTTGACCCGTCCCAGGATAATATGCTCAAGATTACCTCGGATGGCCGCAAGCTGGGGCTTGACCAGAGGATCGTCAACCAGATGCTGCCGGATGAACCCGGAACAAAGGTCAATCAGTGCGTGGACAACATCATGCAGATCTGGCGGGACGGCAAAGCTGACAAGCTGACCCAGCTGGTGTTCTGTGATATTTCTACCCCGCAGGCAAAAGCTCCTGTAAGCAAGGCGGCGAAAACGCTGGATAATCCACTGCTTCACGCACTGGAAGGCGCTGTGCCTCTGCCGGAGCAGGAACCGGTCTTTACGGTATATGACGATATTCGTCAGAAACTCATTGCCCAGGGGATGCCTGCCGACCAGATCGCTTTTATCCATGAAGCCAATACCGAAGTGCGGAAAAAGGAGCTGTTCTCTAAAGTCCGTACCGGTCAGGTTCGTGTCCTTTTGGGCAGCACCGCCAAGATGGGCGCAGGCACCAATGTGCAGGACCGTCTGGTGGCACTTCATGACCTGGACTGTCCGTGGAGACCGGGAGACCTTGCCCAGCGCAAGGGCCGTATCGAGCGCCAGGGCAACCAGAACCCCCTTGTCCATGTGTACCGCTATGTGACAGAAGGAACTTTTGACGCATACCTCTGGCAGACGGTGGAGAACAAGCAGAAATTTATCAGCCAGATCATGACCAGCAAAAGTCCGGTTCGCTCCTGCGATGATGTGGATGAAACCGCCCTGAGTTTTGCCGAGATCAAGGCTCTGTGTGCCGGAGATCCCCGTATCAAGGAGCGTATGGATTTGGATGTGGAGGTATCCCGCCTGAAGCTGATGAAAGCTGACCACCAGAGCAAGCAGTACCGTCTGGAGGACCAGCTGCTCAAATACTTCCCAGAGGAGATTGAAAAGCACAAGGGCTTTATCAAGGGCTTTGAATCTGACCTGGAGGTTTTGGCAGCTCACCCGCACCCGGAGAACGGCTTTGCCGGTATGGAGATTCGTGGAGACCTGCTGACCGATAAGGAGAACGCCGGTGCAGCCCTTTTGGATGCCTGCAAGGAGGTTAAAACCTCCGATCCGGTGCAGATCGGCAACTACCGGGGGTATGCCATGTCCGTGGAATTTTCCGCTTGGAAACAGGAGTATACGCTCCTGCTGAAAGGACAGATGACCCACCGGGCAACCCTTGGTACAGACCCTCGCGGAAATCTTACCCGTATCGACAATGCCCTTGCTCAGATGCCCCAGCGTCTGGAGGCGGCAAAGGCCCAGCTGGATAACCTCTATCAGCAGCAGGCTGCCGCAAAGGAGGAAGTCGGAAAGCCATTCCTTTATGAAGAAGAACTGAGAAGCAAAAACGCCCGTCTGGTGGAGCTGGATACCCTGCTCAACATCGACGGAAAGGGGCAGGCACACACCGAGTCTGTTGTTGCCAAAAGCACACGGCCTTCGGTGCTGGATAACCTAAAACGCCCGGTGCAACCCCGCAGTACAGACAAGAAACCAAAACAGCATGAGGAGGTGCGATAACATGAATACTAACGATCTGAATACAGCCCTTTATGAAAAGATGGCTGCCGAACAGGATAAGTTCCGGGACTGGCTGAAAAGCCAGCCCCCGGAAGAAATCCTGCACCACACCTATGAATATACTGTCCGTGAGGATATTGTGATGGCGATGGAGGAGCTGGAGCTGACCGACGCCCAGGCCAAGGCACTTTTGGAATCTCCCTCTCCATTGGCGGATGTGTACCGCTATTTTGAAAAGCTGGAGACCGGCTATATGGATGTGATCCGGGACAGTATTGAGAACCGTGCCGATGATGTGTGCAAGGCGCAGGAAGAATTACGAACCGCCCCTCTCTACCCCCATTCTGCCGTCTATGCGTCCGAGCATGGAGAGATGGCACAATATAACCGTTCGTATCAGGCGAACAGCGCCTGCAAAGAAGCCATTGCGCAGACCATCAGCGCCCACTATGCAGAGAACCGGCTGGATACGGAGGCGGCGGTCAAAGATGTGCTGGAAAAGTTCGGGACGGAACGGGTACAGTTTATTCTTGCCAATACCATCCAGCGCAAGAACTATGACGGGCGTATCTCTCAGGACAATAAAGCATGGGCAAAAACCATTCCTATGCTGGAGGACAGCGGCGCTTCTCGCCACTGTGCCTATCTGGTGGTAGATCAGGTCAATCCCGGTTTGACCGATCTGTTCACCAGACAGTTCCGAAAAGTTGCTCAAGAACAGCAGAAAAGTTCTGTCCTGCAAAAGCTCAAACAGGAGCTGCCCGCCCATAAGTCTGCCGCCCCGAAAAAACGGGAGCCGGAGCGATAACCATGGCAAAGCGCAAGCGGGATGTTCCGGTTTTGTTTTGGGTGTCCGCAGAAGAACTGGAGCTGATCCATCAAAAGATGCAGCAATACGGGACAGAGAATTTGAGCGCTTATCTGCGGAAAATGGCACTGGATGGGTATGTGGTCAAACTGGATTTGCCGGAGCTGAAGGAGTTGGTTTCCCTGATGCGCCGAAGCAGCAACAACTTGAATCAGCTGACTCGCAAAGTGCATGAGACCGGGCGGATTTATGATGCTGACTTGGAGGATATATCCCAGCGGCAGGAACAACTGTGGGAAGGTGTGAAGGAAATCCTTACCCAACTCTCCAAACTTTCATAACAGGGATAGATGCTCCATTTGCGGAGGGAGGAACGGCGTTTCTTCGCCGCACCTTCCTCCGCTTTTTCTTTTTGCCGGTATCCTTGTCTTTTGCCTGTCCGTACCGGATAATATGAGTAGAATAAGAAGCGTAGCAAAGGAGTGAAAACAGATGCTGACCTTTGAAAAGGTGCTGGAGATTTTTGCGGATTACCTAACCGCAGACGAGACCATAGAAGTTTATATCAGCCGCCATGGATGTGTAAGAGTTGAATTTGACCAAGATTTTCACTATTGCTCTGGCGAGGTGTGCCATACTCCCAAGGAACTGTTCGACCTCTTAGCCGATGATTACCGGACTTATCTGGAGATTGAACTGACCAAAGGAAAACGGGAAGTGACGGAAGATGATGAGAGAGAAGCGGATGCCCTATGCGAACAGTATCTGGAGCGTTGGAAGGAGGAACAGAAATGAAGATTTTGAAATGTCTGCTGATGATCGTAACTGCACCGGTCATTTTGGTGTTGACGCTTTTTGTCTGGCTCTGCACGGGGCTGATCTACATATCCGGTCTGGTGCTTGGTCTACTAAGCACAGTAATTGCTCTGCTTGGCGTGGCTGTGCTGATTACCTATTCCCCGCAGAATGGTGTGATTTTGCTGGTTATGGCATTTTTGATTAGCCCGATGGGGCTGCCGCTGGCTGCAATCTGGCTACTGGGAAAGGTGCAGAGTTTGAAATTTGCGATACAGGATTGGGTGTATGGGTAAATGATGTGAATATAATTTGGAATGAAAAAGAAGCAGGACAATGGGAGATGAGACCCAATGCCCTGCTTCTCTGTTTATTCGGAACGAACTGTAATATATTTTTGATTGCGACTTTTAGGTTTATCGGGAATAGTCATTTCTAATTGCCCGGATTCTAAAAGCGGATTGATATGTTTCAAAGTGAAGTTTCTTAAATCTTTGAAGCCGCAAAATACTGCAAGCTCTTTCTTGGATTTTGGTGTTGTGCAAAAAGCCAAAATCTGTTTGGACACCGTTGATAGTTCAATATCTTGGTGGGTAACTTGGTGGATAACTTGGTGGGTGTCATCCTCTAAGTTGTAGTTTACATTTTTCAAGATGACCCTGAAATCTGTTGCTGTTGAGGAAAATTCAGGCTTATATGCCGCTGTATATCCAGGTAGCTTTTCGGTTTCACTGACGATTTTGCGTAGGCCACTTCCACGGCGTTCCATGTACTTCATGCGGTGGAACAGGTCAGCAATCACAGGGTTTCGCCGCATGGAACGGATACTGTAAATATCGTATTCCTGAATTGAGCCGCCGCCAAACATACCGCCAGGAGATGTGATTTCCACCCGATCATCAAACATATCAATATGGATTTCGCTGCCAAGCACAATATAATCACGATGGATAAGCGCATTGACAAGAGCCTCTGTCACAGCTCGTTCAGCATAATCCGGCTTGTCTACACGATACTGTGCCTCTTTGACAAAACGGACTTTGGAATTATTGCGAATAAATTCACTGCCGCTTTTCAGTAGATAAATCAGATTCCCTTCGTATTCTTTATCGTCCAGCGCATCATCAAAGATAGAGCCTTTTTCCAAGCCATTCCACCGGGTACAGAACATACGGGAGTTATAAACTGTGTGCTGATCGGTCATGAGCTTTCCGGCATTGGTCAAGAACCCATTTTTGTCAGCCAAACCGAAGGAGACATAATCGGATGGCTCAAAGCGGAGACCAGTCCGTTCCAGATAGGTTGCTTCCAGAAGTGTAAAGCTGTAATCCTTTTTTACCGCGTCTGTTGTTAGGGTATCAAAGGACTGATTGGTTCCCTTTAAGATCAGTTCATTCACAATGTAATCCGGTGCAATTACGCTTTCATTTCCAACACGGATGTATGCTTCCATTACTCCGTCTGCCTTGTAATAGTATGGGGTGCTGCGGCCAGGAGAAACCTCCAGAGCCAACAGGTTTTTACCATCTTCCTGCAATGGCTTTAAGATAAACTGCGGTAATGGTGTGATACGTTCTTTGATTAAGCGGCTGATCGCTTCAGCATCCTTTTGAACATCGGACAAGCCGATAGGCTCCCGGTCATCGGAGACTCCGAAAAACAGAGTGCCGCCAATTCCATTGGAAAAGGCACTGACACTTTTTAACCAGCTTTTTGGCTTTTTTATTTCGAGAGCAACTTTGAAATCACATTCGGTTGCTTCAGCAATGAGCTGTTCTATCATAAAATCCCTCCTTTGAGGTATTGGTAGTTTCTTTATATTATACCCATAAGGAGAGTTTATTTCAACGATAGGCACAAAGAGTTCAGAGAAAATATTTTGAGAGGAGGGCTTTTTATGGCAACTACAAGAATCATGCCACTTCATGTCGGCAAAGGCCGCACAGAGAGTCGGGCGATCAGTGACATCATCGACTATGTAGCAAATCCACAGAAAACAGATAATGGAAGGCTCATCGCAGGATTTGCGTGTGACAGCAGAACGGTTGATGCGGAGTTTCTTTTAGCAAAAAGGCAGTATATCGTTGCTACCGGACGAGTGCGCGGTGCGGATGATGTGATTGCCTATCATGTGCGCCAGTCCTTCCGCCCCGGCGAGATTACTCCGGAAGAAGCTAACCGGCTGGGTGTGGAATTTGCCAAGCGATTTACTAAAGGCAACCATGCCTTTGTGGTCTGCACTCACATAGACAAGTCGCACATTCATAATCACATTATCTGGTCATCGGTCAGCTTAGAATATGACCGGAAATTCCGAAACTTTTGGGGCAGTACCAAGGCGGTTCGCAGGTTAAGTGATACCATCTGCATTGAAAACGGACTGTCCATTGTAGAGAATCCGAACCCTCATGGAAAGAGCTATAACAAATGGATGGGAGATCAGGCAAAGCCCTCTCACCGAGAGCTGCTTCGTGTGGCGATTGACAACGCATTATCACAAAGTCCTGCTAATTTTGAGGAGCTGCTGAAGCTGCTGCAAGAGTCCGGCTGTGAGGTATCAAAGCGCGGAAAATCGTATCGACTGAAGCTCTCTGGTTGGGAGAAAGCCGCCCGCATGGACAGTCTGGGCGAAGGATATGGATTGGAAGATTTGCGGGCAGTTCTCTCCGGGAAGAAAGCACATACCCCGCGAAAGAAAACAGTCACACAGGCAGAGCCGCCAAAGATCAATCTGCTGGTGGACATTCAGGCAAAATTGCAGGCTGGAAAAGGCGCTGGTTATGCTCGATGGGCTAAGGTGTTCAACCTCAAGCAGATGGCGCAGACCATGAATTACCTGTCAGAGCACAACCTGCTGGAGTATGCGGTTTTGGAAGAAAAGGCTGCGGCTGCCACGGCACATCACAATGAACTTTCGGCGCAGATCAAAGCGGCTGAAAAGCGCATGGCAGAGATCGCTGTTCTGCGTACTCACATCGTAAATTATGCCAAGACCCGTGAGGTCTATGTGGCATACCGCAAGGCGGGTTACTCTAAGAAATTCAGGGAAGAACATGAGGAAGAAATTCTGCTCCACCAGGCTGCTAAGAATGCCTTTGATGAGATGGGCGTCAAGAAGCTGCCCAAGGTCAAAGAGTTGCAGACAGAGTACGCGAAATTGTTGGAAGAAAAGAAAAAGACCTATGCCGAGTATCGGCATTCTCGTGAGGAAATGCGAGAACTTTTAACGGCAAAGGCCAATGTGGATCGGGTCCTGAAAATGGAGGTAGAACAGGATGTTGAAAAAGAAAAAGACCACGGCCAGCGGTAAGCTGGTCCTGGTCAAAAGCGTTCGCAGAACGCGTAGCCACAGAATGAAATTCTGTGTTCAAAGGGGCTTGGGGGCGCTGCCCTCAACAAGCAAGCGGAGAGGAAAATCACGGAGGGATTTTCTTCTCTGCGGGCCTGTGTGTATTAACACAGGCATTGCTTGCCTCTTTTCTCCGAAAATGAAAAGAACCAGTGAGAGAATCGTTAAATTTCACTCACTGGCTCAATTCGCTTCAAATTTCTCGGACAACTCTGTAAGTTCTTTCACCGTTTCCTGGGTGTGATGCAACAGGGTGTCACGCATTTCTGGCGGACAGCTGGAATAAAGTATTTTCATCTGATTGACACCCTCATCCTCCAGAGAAATATCTGGATTTATAAGCGTATCTAAAGAGATGTGCAGGACCTTTGCCAATGCTCTCAAAATCAAATAGGAAGGATTCATTTTTCCTTTTTCGATATTGGCGATTTGCTTTACAGAAACATGGCTCAGATCAGAAAGTTCTTGTTGTGTCAGCTCTTTATTCTTTCGGGCTTCCCGCATTTTCTGCCCTAAAGCAGTTAAATCATCAATCGGCATAATCGTTCACCTCAAGAATATTGTATCGTTCCGGTTTGCACAAAGGAATAACCTTATCGTGCTTGCTAAAGAGTATGATTATACCGATTTTATAAATAAAAAAGAAAAAATGTGTTTTAGAGGCCGTAGGACTTCTGTTGCTGTAGGCTTTCCTTGACTGCTTCCAAAATATGCAGTATTATATGATTAGCTTTGACTAACCAAGAAAGGAGGGCGCACGATGACAAACCAATACATGACGAAGCTGTACCATGATCTGCTCTCCAACTCTCCGCAGACAGTGACAATAGATATTCCGGCTGATATGGGAACAGGTCAGATTTCGCAGATTGTCACGAAACAGGGAGCAGTTGTTTCAGACTGGAGAATGAATTACTTTTCGGATATGAACGTGCAGGGGGTGAGCAGCGAGGAATACATACAAATGCTGTTCTGCTTCAATGACGGTGTTTCCTGGAATATTGCAGACAACCGGCAAAGTGCCAGCATACAAAAGGGTGAATCCTGTATTTATCGCGGCCACGGGAAAATGGAATATCTGTGCTATTCTAAAAAGAGCGATTTCCTTTTCAAAAATGTGAAAATACCTCTATCCTATTTCTATAAGATTCTGAATGACTACTTTGAGGCTGGTGAGATCGAGGTCTATCAGAAAAAATTATTGGACGGCATATCAAAGGTGAATATCACGCCCTATATGGAACACATTTTTGCGGAGCTGAAAGACTTCACGCAATATCGCGGCGGGTTGGGATACCTGTTTCTGGAAAGCAAGGTCTTTGAGCTGCTATCGGTATATTTGAGCGAGGTCCTGGAGCTGAGTATTCTCGCGTCAACCTACGTTGCAATTTCCAGAAGTGACCGGGATTCCATCATAGAGGCAAAGCGAATTATTGACAGCCAGCTTGCCCTGGCTCCGGGCTGCGAGGAATTGGCGCGGCAGGTCAATATCAGCACTTCAAAATTGACGAAGGGCTTTTCCTCCCTGTTCGGAACATCGGTTCATGCGTATGTCATCGACCAGCGGTTAGAAAAGGCGGCAAGCCTGCTGTTAGAAAGTAATTTGAATGTCAGCCAGGTGGCTATACTGGTGGGATATTCAAAAGCGAGCAATTTCGCAGCGGCCTCAAAAGGAAATACGGAGTGAATCCGAAAAACTATAAAGCAGAAGCTACGATTGGATAAATGCAAAAATACTGATTTTGGGTAGAATAAAATTGGTTTTGGGTTGGAATCGTGGGCGCAAATTGCTATTATATGTGGTGTGGTTAGAACACTCTAACCACACCACATTTTCATTTTCTCAGATATAAGGAGGATACTGGTATGAGTTCCCAGAAAAAAAGTTCCCGGCTTGAGGGAAAAGATTTAATTACTATCGGCATCTACACCGTCATCTATGTCGTGATTGTTATGCTGGTGGCGATGCTTGGCTTTATCCCCATTTTTATTCCGCTGATGGCGGTGCTGTGCCCTTTGATTGGCGGCATCCCCTATATGCTGTATGTTACAAAGGCTAAAAAATCGGGATGACTGCAATCATGGGTTTCCTGATTGGCCTAATCATGGTGTTCTTCGGCAACGGCTATCTTACTATGGTAACTGGTCTTGTTGGCGGCCTGTTGGCCGACGTGATTCTGAAAAAGGCGGACTACAAAAGTGCAAAGAGTACAGTTCTTTCCTGCGGCGTGTTCAGCATCTGGGTGTTTGGCAACTTTGCTCCCATTTTCCTGAACCGTGAAAGCTATATGGTAATGTTGACTGAAGGATACGGCGCTGAATATGCAGCTACCCTTAATACATATATGCCTATGTGGATTGCGCCTATTCTGCTGGTTGCCTGCTTTGTGTTTGGCCTTGTCGGAGGTATGATTGGGAAAGCCATTTGCAAAAAGCACTTCCAGCGTGCCGGTATTGCATAATGGCGCGGGAAATTCTGCTCAGCAAAAAAACAGAACAAGGGCTACGGCTCGATCCGCGTACAAAACTGTTGCTCATCTTCATCATAAGCATTTTTGTCATGGGTGGAACAGGCGGAGAAGCTATGGGGCTGATCCGCCTTGTTCTTTGTACGGTTCCGGCTATATTGCTGCTTACCTCGAAACAATGTGCAAAAGCTGTGGGCTATATTGCTGTGTTTTCTGCTTTTTTTGCTGTTCAAATTTATGTTTTGCCGCACCTTACGGGGATATTGAATTTCCTCGTTCTGTTTACAACAGGATTCTTCTGCCGAATCCTTCCCAGTGTTGCGATTGCTGCCTATGCAGTGAAAACAACAACGGTCAGTGAATTGATTTCCGGTATGGAAAGAATCCATATGCCTAAAGAAGTGACGATCCCCTTAACGGTCATGTTCCGCTTCTTTCCAACTGTCTTTCAGGAGTCAGAAGCAATCAGTGACGCTATGAAAATGCGTGGGATTAAACTTGGAGGGAAAAAACCTTCAAAAATATTGGAGTATAAGCTGATCCCGATGATTACCTGCTCCGTGAAAATCGGTGAGGAACTTTCCGCTGCGGCAATTACCCGTGGCCTCGGCGCTCCTGTCAAACGCACAAACATTTGCCAGCTTAAATTCAATTTTGCCGATGTGGTGCTGATCTTGTTTTGTTGCTTTGTAGTGTTTTGGGCGATTGCTTCCCCGATAATTTCCGCAGGAGGGATTTTGCCATGATAGATTTTCAAAATGTTTCTTTTTCTTATGGTGAAGAATCCAGCGGCGGAGGGATTAGAAATGTCAATCTCACCATAAACACAGGGGAATTTGTTTTACTCACGGGAGAATCCGGCTGCGGGAAAACAACGATTACCCGTTTGGTAAACGGGCTGGTGCCTCATTATTACGAAGGTAATTTAGAGGGCGATGTCCTTCTGGACGGAAAAAGCGTATCAGATACGCCGCTTTATGACTTGGCTGCTATGGTGGGATCTGTATTCCAGAATCCCAAAAGTCAGTTTTTCAACGTGGATACGGATAGTGAATTAGCCTTTGCCTGTGAAAATTTAGGCTATCCCCAAGAAGATATCCTGAAAAGGATTGACCGTACAGTTTCCGATTATCATATTGAAGATTTGATGGGGCGAAGCGTGTTTGCTCTGTCCGGGGGCGAAAAGCAAAAAATAGCCTGTGCTTCATCAAGTGTATTGCTACCGGGAATTATGGTCCTTGACGAACCATCTTCTAATCTGGATATGGCTGCTATTGATGACCTGCGGCAGGTCTTGAGCCTCTGGAAAAAGCAGGGCAAAACAATTCTGATTGCAGAACACCGCCTTTACTACCTTCACGATCTTGCAGATCGTGTGCTGTATGTAAAAGATGGGGAGATTGAACGGGAATACACGCCTGCTGAATTTGACAGTTTATCGGATAGCACTCGAAAAGAAATGGGGCTGCGGCCGTTTTCTCTCTCGAAGTTGAAGCCTGCGAATCAGTATCAGGCGCATACAGCTAAACAGATGGAATTTCAAAATTTCTGCTTTGCGTATAAAAAGCGGGAGCCGGAAAGCCTCCATATTCCGAGTGCAGAACTGCCTGTTGGAGAAACGATTGCCATTATCGGCCTGAATGGCGCTGGAAAATCTACTTTGGCCCGCTGTATTTGCGGACTGGAAAAGAAGTGTGGCCTTTTGCAGGTTGACGGGAAAACCCTTGATTGGAAAGCCCGGCTCAAACATTGCTACATGGTAATGCAGGATACCAGCCATCAGCTATTTACCGAAAGCGTGATGGATGAAGTGCTTCTGAGCATGGACAACGAGGATGAAACTGTTGCAGATGAAATCCTTAAACAGTTTGATCTGCTGGAATATAAAGACAGGCACCCGCTTTCTCTTTCCGGCGGGCAAAAACAGCGGGTAGCGATCGCGTCTGCCATTGTGAGTAACCGGGAGATCATTGTGTTTGACGAACCAACCAGCGGGCTTGATCTCAAACATATGCGGGAAGTTGCGCGGAGTTTGAAGTCACTCGCGGATCAGGGCAAAACGCTTCTTGTTATTACGCATGATCCGGAGTTGGTGATGGCGGGATGTTCGTATGTAGTCCATATGGAAAAAGGGCAAGTAAAAGAAAGCTATCCATTGGACGAATCCGGCAGTAAAAAGGTTTTGGATTTTTTCCGAATCCGCCAGTGAATTTTAGAAATTATGAATGTCAGGGCCGACTTGACTGGACAGAAAGATAATGATAAGAGGCCGCTTTACTTTGGCGGCCTCTTGTTTTTGAAGCACAGACAGTACGGCTCAATATAAGGAGGGCTTATGTTCAAAAAAATCTTTGAGTACGCAGGGCCATATAAGAAAAATATGTATGTGGCCACGGTTGTCGTACTGGTCAGCGTTCTGATGGGTGTCTTGCCCTTTGTGCTGGCTTATCAGGTGATCGCGCCGCTGGTCATGGGTGAATCTATTGAAGCATCCTTTATCATTTTGCGCGTGGTTCTTGTCTTGGCGTGTCTGGTGCTGCAAGCCCTTTTCTATGGCTGGGGACTGAATCTTTCTCACAAAGCCGCTTACGACACGCTGCTTCGTCTGCGGACGGCACTTCAAAAACGGTTTGAAAAGCTGCCCCTCGGTGTCATTCAGGATAAAGGCACCGGCACAGTCAAAAAGCTGTTCGTGGATGATGTAGACAGTCTGGAAGTTTTGCTGGCTCACTCCATGCCGGAGGGAATTGCAAACCTGATGATCCCTATTGCGGTTTATGTGGCAATGTTCTTTGTGGATTGGAAACTGGCGCTTCTGTCGCTGGCATCCATTCCGATCAGTCTGATTGCCATGATGACGATGTATTCCGTTGGCATGAAGAAAATGGGGCCTTACTACATGGCCGGACAAAAGATGAACAATACCATTATTGAGTACATTAACGGTATGGAAGTTGTCAAGGTATTCAATAAGGATGCGGATTCCTATGAGCGGTTCCGCAAAGATGTATCAGATTACCGAGACTACACGCTGGCATGGTATAAGGCGGCGTGGCCGTGGATGGCAATTTACAGCAGTCTGCTTCCATGCACCATTATTCTGACTTTGCCTGTGGGCGCATGGTTCGTTCTCTCAGGCTGGTCAACTCTGCCTAATTTGATTTTGGTGCTGTGTCTTTCTTTAAGCATTGGTATGCCGCTACTGAAATCCCTCGGTTTCCTGCCTACCATGCCCCAGCTCAACTATAAAATTTCTGCATTGGAGCAGGTACTGGATGCACCAGAGCTTCAGCAGACAGAGGATGTATTCAACGGAAAAGATGACACCATTACTTATGACCATGTTTCTTTTGGTTATCAGGCCACACAGCCCGGCCCGGATGGAAAGCCTGTGGTGACCATGGATGAAGTTCTCCATGACATTTCCTTTACGGCAAAAGCTGGACAGAAAACAGCCCTTGTTGGTGAATCTGGCTCCGGCAAGAGTACATTAGCGAAACTGCTGATTCACTATTATGACCCACAGAAAGGCAGTATTTCCATCGGTGGGCAGAAACTATGCGATATGAGTCTTGAAGCACTCAACAGCCGTATCTCCTATGTGGCACAGGATCAATACCTGTTCAATACCTCTCTGCTCGAAAACATTCGGCTTGGTCGGCTGAACGCAACGGATGAAGAAGTGGTGGAGGCCGCAAATAAAGCTCAGTGTATGGAGTTCCTTGAGAAACTTCCGCAGGGTATTCATTCGATGGCTGGTGATGCAGGAAAAATGCTCTCCGGCGGTCAGCGCCAGCGTATTTCTCTGGCAAGGGCAATCTTAAAGGATGCTCCTATTGTGGTGCTTGACGAGGCAACTGCCTATGCCGATCCTGAAAACGAAGAAAAGATGGAGGCCGCCATTGCAGAGCTTGTAAAAGGTAAGACCCTTGTGGTTATTGCACACAAATTACCAGCCATAATGAACGCAGATCAGATTTGTGTTATGGATCACGGAAAACTGGTTGCAACGGGCAGACATCAAGAGCTGATCCAGTCCTGCCCTGAATATCAAAAGTTGTGGAAAGCGGCACAAGACAGCGCCGAGTGGAAAGTACATACTGCAAAGGAGGGGAAATAAATGTTTGCTTTGTTTTCAAGAATATTGAAACTTTCTGGCCGTTATAAGAGCCGTATTCAGGGCGCATTTGTTTGTGCGTTTCTGGAATCAATTCTGTCAAAAATGCCGATTTTTCTGGCCTTTGTGGTTTTGAGCGGATTTGCAAGCAAGACAATTACCGGGCAGACCTGCCTTTATGTGGGACTTGGCCTTGCTACTGTTGTGCTGGTTCAGATGCTCGTCCACTATCTTAGTGACAGCCTGCAAAGCGCAGCAGGATATTTGATGTTTGCTGACAAGCGTATCGAATTGGGCGGTCATCTGCGGAAACTTCCCATGGGATATTTCACTTCCGGCAATATTGGAAAGATCAGTTCAGTCCTTAGTACCGACATGGTGTTCATTGAAGAAGTTGCCATGAGTACGCTGGGAAACATGATGAGCTATCTGCTGTCCTCGCTGGTTTTGCTGGCGTTCATGTTTTATCTGAATTGGCAGCTTGGCTTGATCGCCGCGATAGTTACTATTTTGGCATGGCTGGTATCTAAGGGAATGAACAAAGTTTCCCTACGAGAAGCAGCAGGCCGTCAGGAGCAGAGTGAACGGCTGACCGATGCGGTGCTGTCTTTTGTGGAGGGCATTGGTGTTATTAAGAGCTATAACCTGCTTGGAGAAAAATCCGAAGAACTGTCCGGCAATTTCAAGCGTTCCAGAAATACATCGCTTGACTTTGAACGAAAAATGACCCCGTGGACAATGGGGCTGAATATCCTTTACGGTATTGGTATTGCGGCAATTTTCGGCCTGTCTATTGTGTTGGAACAGAGCGGTGCGCTTTCTTTGGCTTATGTGTTGGGTGTTCTGCTATTTGTATTTGATCTTTTTGGCCCGTTGAAGGCTCTCTATGGAGAAGCATCCAGACTAACCGTTATGAACGCTGCCCTTGATCGTATTGAAGCGGTATTGGATGAACCGGAACTTTCCGACAACGGCAAGCAGCATATTCCGGCTCAGGCACAGCCGGGACAGCCGGAAGTCCTGTTCAACGATGTTACATTTGCTTATCAGGATAAAGAGGTTCTGCATCATATCAGTTTTGCCATGAAGAAAAATTCTATGACAGCGCTGGTTGGACCGTCCGGTAGCGGTAAGTCCACCATTGCAAACTTGCTGGCGCGACTTTGGGATGTAAAATCCGGCAATGTGACAATAAGGGGCGTGGATATTCGCAATGTACCTCTGTCGGAATTGATGGATCAGATCAGCATGGTATTCCAGCGCGTGTATCTGTTTCAGGACACCATTTACAACAATATCATCATGGGAAAGCCGGATGCCACGGAAGAAGAAGTCTATGAGGCTGCCAGAAAAGCCCGCTGCTATGATTTCATTATGGCTTTGCCCGACGGATTCCAAACGGTGGTTGGTGAGGGCGGTGCAACACTTTCCGGCGGCGAAAAACAGCGTATTTCGATTGCCCGCTGCATTTTGAAGGACGCACCGATTGTCATTCTGGATGAAGCTACTGCAAGTGTTGATACCGACAATGAAAGCTATATTCAGGAGGCTATTTCCGAATTGGTGAAGGGAAAGACCCTGCTTGTGATTGCACACCGCCTGAATACCATCCGTCAGGCAGATCAGATTTTAGTTATAGACAACGGCCAGATTGCACAGCAAGGAACCCATGAGGAACTTTTGAAACAGCCTGGTATCTATCAGGATTTTGTCAATATCCGAAAGAGTGCGGCTGGCTGGAGTCTTGCTTAATGGCGAAAGGAGCTGCCTATGAAACTTCATACTGCCGGAGAGGATTATTTGGAGGCCGTGCTTATACTTCAAAAGAAGCTCGGTATGGTGCGTTCCGTGGATGTTGCTCGGTACATGGAGGTTTCAAAACCCAGCGTTTGTTACGCAGTAGGAACTTTACGAGAGGGCGGCTTTTTGACAACAGACGAAAACCATTATCTACACCTGACCGATCTTGGCCAGGATGTGGCTGAAAAAATCTACGAGCGCCATTGCTTTTTAACAAAGCACCTCATATCCATAGGTGTTGATCCTGAAACGGCGGAGGCTGATGCCTGCCGAATCGAACACGATATTAGTGCAGAAACCTATGAACGACTGAAAGAATCTATCACGAAAGAATAATTACATAGCGCATGAACCTGCCCCGACTACGGGGAAAGAAAAAAACCGCTGGCTGGGGCAGGTGATTTTGCACGCTCATTTTAAGTTATTACCCTAACGGCGGTTTTGAGAAATCAGAGCCGCCGTTTCTTTGCGTTTACACAAACCAATGACGACTTGCAGGGACACGGTAGCCGATTGGAGGTTATTTTGCCGTGTCCCGATTGCTTTTTCAAAGCTCACATGATCTACATCAGTTAAAAAAAGCATTGCTCCTCCTCCGGGTAAGTTTAGCATTGCATCGGCATTATCGTTCTATGTAATTAAGTACAATCGTGGCTGTTCTTGGTGCGCCAGTTTTCCATTACGGAAATCTGGCGTTTTTTGTTGCCTTTTTTTCGGAGATGATCCGATTGTCTGCCGGTGTCGGTCCCCGCCTCCATTCGATTCACCCGTCAATCACCCGTGAATCGAAATGGAGGTACATAATGAAGAAAATTAACCTCGGGAACTTTATCCTGATATTTATACAACAGACTTTTTTGTAGATGTGACAGAGGAAGTAATGGAGACTATTCGAGCAGCTGAACGTGCGGAGGCTGCGTATGAGCGAAAGATGTATCGCTACAAGGCCCAGTATTCTCTGGATTGCGAGAATGGCATCGAAAATGCAGTGCTGTTGAAGCCGCAAACGCCGGAGATGGTTCTGGAGGAAAAACAGTTTCAGGAGCGGGTCTATGCCGCTGTGATGAAGCTGCCGGAGAAACAGGCAAAGCGAATTTATGCCCGATACTATCTGGGAATGACGGTAAATGAAATTGCCGGGGTAGAAGGTGTAGACCCAAGCCGTGTCCGAGACAGTATCCGGCGCGGCTTAAAGCAGCTCGGAAAATATTTTTGATAAAGTTTCGTTTGATGCGCCTGTTTTTTGCCTTTTTTGTCAGTGTTAATAAGAAGGACAAATTTTCCTCCTTCATCTGCACATTGACAATCGAATAGACAGCACAACAGGTACATAACCCATGTACGAGCGAATATGAAACGCCGCGAGGATGGAGCAGTCAGGGAGGTGATGAAAGCACTGCTTCGGAGCGATCTACGATTTCATAAAAGAATGGTGGCAGATTTGGCGCGATGACTACATGGGGGCTTAAAGATACTTCCTCACGGCCCGCCAAAGACTTGGGGGGAACCCTGCGGCACACGATACGAACGATGCTGCGGAGTTATGACATCCGCGCCAGCGGAGACCTGTTGTGTTCCCATCGTCAGGGGGCGTGGCAAATGTGACGAAAGCTGAGAAATATAAATAGGAAGCGTTTGCCGCTTTCTGTTCAAAATCAGATACCATGCGCTGGTGGTTTCGGCTGCCAGCGTATTCATGTGATTTTGAACAAACACGATGACAAACTTGACGGATTGGAGGAAATATGCTTTATGGAAAAACTTATTACGCGAAAAGAAGCAGCAGAAATTTTGGGTATCAGCATTGCAACGCTGGACGCGGCCCGTAACAATGGTCTTATTTCTTATGTGCAATATGTGCAGAATGGCTGTGTGTACTTTACCTCAGCGGGCCTTCAGGAGTATATCGCAAAATGCACCCACAGAGCAAAGCCAGCAGAAAAGAACGCAACTTATCGTAAACCTCGCAGAGCTGGAGTGTGAGCCGGTCCGTATCCTTGTCGAAATCATAATGGTCTGATAAAACATAGATACAGCGCTGGAGTATATTCTTAGGAGGTGGAGGAATTGGCAAATAGGAAAATAATGCTTCCTCAATATGGCACAGTTATGAAAAGAGGTGTCCTATATTATAGGACCAGAATCAAAGACACGAATGGTAAGCTCGTAGCTATCTACGCAAAAACACCTGAAGAACTATACAACAAAGAAACGCTTGCGTTGGAACAGATTGAGAATGCCACTTTTCATCGGAAAACGCCCACAGTTGCAGAGTATTGTGAAAAGTGGCTGCTGATGCAGTCGGTTCATGTACGAGCTACTACTTTGACGGATTACACCTCAAAGGTCAGGCGGCATATTATAGCGGAATTGGGAGATAAACGGATGGGTGAGGTTAACCTGGATGATATTCAGCTTGCCCTTGTTCCGGTTTCCAAGAAATCTGCATCGGTTTATAAATCTGTGGTAATCCTTTACAAATCTATCTTTCGCGCAGCGATGGAAAGCAGGATCATTGACCATAACCCGACGATTTATCTCACGACAAAAGGTGGCGGTGTTCCACAAGAGGATCGTCAGGCTTTGACAGATGAACAGGCAGCACGCCTTTTGGATGCTATCCGAGATTTGCCGCCTTATGTCTTTGTCATGATTGGTTTATATGCAGGGCTGCGCCGGGAAGAAATTCTTGCTCTGCAATGGGATTCAGTATATCTGGATACGGATACTCCATATCTGACGGTAAGGCGGGCATGGCACACAGAACACAACAGACCGGTAATCTCAGACGAATTGAAAACCAAGGCTGCGGAGAGAAATATCCCTCTTCCTGTTTGCTTGGCTGAGTGTTTGAAAGCAGCAAAGGAAACATCGACTTCGGAGTATGTGGTTTCAAACCGGGACGGCGAACCGCTGTCCTACACGCAGTTTAAGCGACTTTGGCAGTATATTGTTACGAGGACGGTCAAGGAGCGGAGCTATTATCGGTATGAAGATGGAAAAAGAGTAAAGCATACTGTCACACCTGTCTTGGGGGAAAAGGCTGCTCATAACGGAAAAGTGGTTTACAGTCTGGACTTTGAAGTAACACCCCATCAGCTGCGGCATACTTACATTACCAATCTCATTCATGCATCGGTAGATCCCAAAACGGTTCAATACCTGGCAGGCCATGAAAGCAGCAAGATTACCATGGACATTTATGCAAAGGTTAAGTACAACAGACCAGATGAGCTGGTCAGATCAATGAGTTGCGCGTTTGCAAGCTGGGACGCAGCACAGTAATAATAAAATAGGAAGTAAAGCAGGAGCGAGGCAAGGATGTCTCGCTCTTTGTTTTACATCAGCCGTATCTTTGATTAAATCGAGGCTTTCTGATAAAAAGAGAGTGTAGATACGGAGACTACACATTATCAAGAAAGGACGATCAAAGATGGCAAAAAAGAAAACACAGATCCCGAAGTATGGGACCATTACATTGAAAGGAATCCAGTATTACAGAACCAGGATTACGGATGCAGATGGCAAAGAGTTGAGTTTGTATGCCGCTACTTGTGAAGAATTGTATGAGAAGCAGTTAGAGGCCCGGAAGCAGGTGGAAGAAATTATCTTTCACCGGCAGCACCCGACAGTAGCTGAGTATGGAGAGAAGTGGCTGCTGATGCAGTCGGCAAAGGTGTCTGCGTCTACACTCAGAGGTTATACGAGGGATATGACAAACTATATCATCAAACCTCTGGGAGAGATGTATATGGAAGAAGTGACTGCTGACGATATTCGGCTGGCTCTTGTTCCATTGTCAAAGAAATCGGAAGGCTTATACAATAAGGTCAATATGCTGCTCAAGTGCATTTTTTATGCGGCAGAGAGAAACCAAATTCTTGAACACAATCCCTGTGCGGGAATATCCGGTAAAGGCGGAAAACCGACAAAAAAGAAGGAGGCATTGACAGATCAGCAGGTAGCCGTGCTTCTGGATACAGTCAAGGGGCTTCCTCCATATTTGTTTATTATGCTCGGTTTGTATTCCGGTCTGCGTCGGGAAGAAATTCTTGCACTGCAATGGGATTGTGTGTTTCTGGACGAGGATACACCTTATCTATCGGTGAGGCGGGCATGGCGTACAGAGCATAACAGACCCGTGGTTTCTACGGTGCTAAAGACTCCGGCGGCAAAAAGGGATATTCCGATACCGAAGTGTTTGGTGGACTGTCTGAGAGAAACGAAAGAAAATTCCATATCAGATTATGTGATCGCTGACAGCAAAGGAGAGCCACTGGCTGCCTCGCAGTTCCAAAGAGTGTGGCAGTATGTCGTTGTCCGCTCCACTAAGCCCCGGAACTATTATAAGTATGTAAATGGGGAGAGTATCAAATATACGGTTACTCCAACGCTGGGTATGACCCAGAAGAATCAACCCCAAATCAAATATACGCTGGACTTTGATGTGACACCTCATCAGCTGCGTCACACTTACATCACCAATCTTCTCTATGCGGGCGTTGATCCAAAGACAGTACAATACCTTGCCGGACACGAAAACAGCAAAACAACTATGGACATCTATGCAAAAGTGAAGTATAATAAACCAGAGGAGTTGTTTGGGGTAGTAAATGGTGCGTTTCATCAGGCTATCGCTGAATGAAAAAAGGCCGTTTTTTATGGTCCGCACACCGGATAACTGAGAAGCAGAAAGCCGGAAAAGCCCGGAATATCAAGGAAAAACAGCTCAAAAACTCGCGCAGCCAGGTTTAAAGGCAGCTCGTCGTGCTCCACAGTTCAGCAAGAGATAATTACGAGATTTTATCTCATACAATCAAGAACTCAAAGACTCAGAAGGTTATACCTTCTGGGTCTTTTTTTAATCAATATGCTAGATTAGCTTATGATCTTGCCAAAGTATAGAGGAGAATAAATATGAAGTTACTATTTGGAACGGGGAACCAGGCAAAACTGAACGTGATGAAAATTCGATTAAAGCCACTTGGAATTAATCTTATTGGACTAGAAGATCTGAAAAAGGAAGGATACACGGTTCCAAGCGTGCCAGAAACTGGAAATACGCCGCTAGAAAATGCGAGACAGAAAGCAATAGCGTATTATCAGGTATTTAAAATGCCAGTGTTTTCCTGCGATTCTGGCCTGTATTTTGATGAGGTTCCAGATGAAATTCAGCCTGGAGTTCATGTTCGCAATGTAAATGGACGCTGTCTGTCAGATGATGAAATGATTGCATATTATACAGGATTGGCAAAACAGTACGGGAATCTTACCGCATATTACCAAAATGCAATCTGTCTTGTACTGGATGAAACACAGATTTTTGAAACTATGGATCCTTCAATTGCAAGCGAACCATTTCTTCTGACAGATACACCTCATAGTAAAATCAGGAAAGCAGGATTTCCACTGGACTGTATTTCATTAGATCTGAAAACAGGAAAATATTATTATGACATGCCAAAAGAGGAGTTAGAGCAGCTGGCAGTTGAGGATGGGGTGCTTGCGTTTTTTGAGGGAGTTATAAGCCATGGTGACAGGAACGTTGGCTTTTAAAGTGTCCCTGCTGGTTTAATATGTGTCCCCCAAAAATCATAATATTTAATTATGTAAGACGCAGTGCCAGGTACTCGTACAATTGAACATACAATAAAGAATGTTGACTTTCTGCCTAGTAGATGTATAATATAAATAAGCTTATCATAAAATAATTTATCATAATTCGATTTATTATAAGGAGGGTCTACGTATGAGATTCATAGGCAGAAAAAGCGAGCTGAGTAAGTTGGATGCAGAATATAACCGTGATAGCAGCTTTGTGGTTATCTATGGCCGCCGTAGGGTTGGAAAGACAACGCTTATTAAAGAATTCTTGAAGGAGAAAACTGCATTCTA
>QUFP01000037.1 GCA_003478935.1 Firmicutes bacterium AF25-13AC | reverse complement strand
AAGCAAAGCCAGCAGTAGAAGAGAAGAAGCATATCGCAATTGAAGGATAAAAAAATAATAGATTTATAGGGCATGCGCCAAAAGGCGCGTGCCTCTTTTTGTTTTGTTAGTAGCAAATTTTTTTATATGGACGTTATGCGCTTGCCTGCACATGGCTTGCGAAAATTTTTGGAGAGGAAGCAGGAAAGATCAGTAATGAATTTCTTGCAGAGTCAGCAGACATGCAGGATTTTGTGCTTCTTGGAAAAATTCGTAAAATTGCGGAGCAGGTATGTTGGGATAAGTAAGAGGAGAATTATAAGATTGAATTTCTTGAGGAGGATACGCTTACGTTGACAGAAGAGGAAGATGGCATCCATGTAAGCTTTGCCAATACAACTATTCCATCAAATCTGCGTGAGTATGTCAAAAAAGTAATTGACCATTAAAAAAATATGTAGTTGACTTTTGAAAATGACTTTGGTAGAATGAACCCAATAAAAGGGAGTAGCTGACCAAAATAGGTGCACTTCTTCGTCAGTACAGTTATTAAAAAATAACTCGGAAAGTGATGAAACAGCGAGACTTTTACTGCAATGCAGTAGGAGTCTCTTTTTTTATACCTGCTGCAAATAAAATAAGAAAGAGGTAGGTAGTATGATGGTACAAGTGTTGATTTTGCTGGTGGGATTTTTTCTGCTGGTAAAGGGAGCGGACTGGTTTGTGGAGGGAGCAGCAAGTATTGCAAAAAAGCTTGGAATCCCGCAGCTTGTAATAGGACTTACAATAGTTGCCATGGGAACGAGTTTGCCAGAAGCAGCTGTAAGCATTACGGCAGCATTAGACAATAATGCAGGAATAACAATCGGAAATATTGTTGGAAGTAATATCTTAAATATATTGATAATTCTTGGAATTACAGCAGTCATTACGAATGTTTCAATTCAAAAATCAACGTTCTATTATGAAATACCGTTCATGCTTATAATTACCGTGATACTCATGATATTTGGAATTACAGGTTCCAAGATAACATTTATGGAGGGCGTTATTTTCTGGATTTTATTTTTGCTCTATCTCGGATACCTTTATATTATGTCAAAAAAGGGTACGGAGCAGGAAGAAGAGAATGTAAAAGATATACCAGTATGGAAATGTCTTCTTTTCATGGTGCTTGGCGGAGTTATGGTAGTAATGGGAAGCGATTTTGCCGTTAGCGGTGCAACAGAAATAGCAAGATTTTTTGGAATGAGTGAACGATTTATTGGTCTTACTATTGTAGCATTTGGAACATCACTTCCAGAGCTTGTAACGTCAGTTACGGCAGCAAGAAAAGGAAACGCCGGAATCGCCATAGGAAATATAGTAGGAAGCAATATTTTCAATATTTTATTTGTAATAGGTACAGCAGCACTCATTTGCTCCGTTCCATTTGAACGTAAATTTATCATTGATACAATCATTGCAGTCCTCAGTGGAATATTGCTTTGGGGTGGAACAATTAAAAAGAAAGAGCTTAGAAAGCCTTGCGGAATTTTGATGTTGCTTGGTTATGCAGCGTATTTTGTATATTTGTGTGTGATCTAAAACCAGTAGGGACAGATAAAAAGCCATTTTACCTGTCCCCACTGGTTTTTTTGTGATATACTAAGTCCAGAAAAGCAGTAAATAAACAGCAAAGGAGAACAGTAAAATGAAACGCTATATGGCACATATTCTTGTTTCGGCGGAAAAGATCACCGAGCATTTTCTAAAGGTACAGGTACATGATGAGGGTACTCTTGCAGACGGCGGTATGGAAGGCTTAGTAGTAGATGTAAAGCCTACCGTGTTTGCTCTGCGCGCGGCAATGTCTGTGTATTTATATCCGCAGAGTCGTTTTTATAAGGATGAGACACTTAGAACAGCAATGGAGCAGGCAATAGATTTTGTTGCGCGAAACCAAAATGAGGACGGAAGCTTTGACTATACAGTGTGCAATTTCCATTCCGCACCAGACACAGCATTTTGCTATCATCCGATGGATAAGACATATCGCCTTATGAAAAAATTTGAGTATGATGTGGATACATCCTCACTTCAGGAAAAATATCTTGCTATTATGAAAAAGGCAGCAGCAGCCATTCGTGACGGCGGTTTCCACACACCAAATCATCGCTGGGCAATTTGCGCAGCACTTATGCAGGCTGCAGATGTTTTTGCCCCAGATGAATCATTTGCTAAGAGCTGCAAAGCACGCACGGAAAAGTATTTTAATGAAGGAATTGATGGAAATGCAGACGGAGAGTATGCAGAGCGCTCTACAGGAGGCTATAACTGCGTTGTCAACGATGCAATGATCAATCTTTATGAGATGACAAAGAACAAGGAATATTTGTCATATCCAGAGAAAAATCTTCATATGATGGAGTTGTATTTTGAACCTGATGGAACTATCTTTACGCAAAATTCCACAAGACAGGACCGCGGCAAAAAGGTATGGCCTGATCTTTATTTTCATCAGTATCTGTATATGGCAACAAGAGGAAATGTCACAGGTGAGCATCGCGATGAATTTTTAAGGGCAGCTCATCAGATTATCAGAAGCTGTATCGCAAGAGGAGATGATGCACCGGATTGCCTGTATCTTTTGATGCTGTATGAGCAGATGGCAGAGTGTACATTAGAGGGAAGCGGCTTTATAAAGAAATATAGAAAGCTTTTCTCAGATTCAGGTGTGCTTCGTGTGGCAAGGGAAAACTATGCATATACAGCATTGAAAGGAAAAACAGCCTTTTTGTATGTGAATGTCAATGGAATGGATGTTTGCTTTAAGATAGGCGAGAGCTTCTGCGAGGTGCGAAACTTTGTTGCGCAGCAGTTAATACAGACTGAGGATGGATGTGAACTGACAGCAAGCGCTAATGTCTGGTATTATGAGCCTTGGGAAGAAAAGCCTAATACAAGTGACTGGTGGCAGATGGATCAGAAAAAGAGATCCTTAAAGATTCCACGCACACTGACAACAAAGGTAACAATTCATGAGCATGAGGACGGTCTAGAGATTACACTTCACACAGAAGGGCTAGAGAAGCTTCCGCTTCGTCTGCAGCTTTGCATCCCGGCAGGAACCGTTGTACGAAACGATGCATTCTGGTTAAAGACAGAAGCAGGACAGGGTATGATTGTTCGAAGTGGTGATGTAGAACTGGCATTAGGAGAGAAGATTTTGTCATTTGGTCCATGCTTTGGAGAGCACGAGTTTCAGGGTCATTATTCAGGTGAAGAGACAAATGCAGGCGGCTATACCATTTTCTGCAATGCCCTTACACCAGTGGATAAAACAGTTTTCCTTCGCGTGAAGAGAAAATAAGCTTGATTTTACATAAAATTTACATAGAACTCACATAGAGCTGATAGCATGATTTCTGATATCAGGGTACATTTAATAGGAAGGCTGTAGCAGGCGAATCTGCAGGTCTTCCTATTTTTGATATCAATGGTGATATCAAATACAGCAGTTTCCTGACAAAATCTTATAAATAGGTTTTGCACAAAAATGTACATCCGGGAAACCGGGGGAGGAAATCATGAATGAGAATGTAAAAATCGTGTTTGGTCTGCTTGGTGGTCTCGCACTGTTTTTGTATGGAATGAACGGTATGAGCGATGCGCTTCAAAAGACAGCTGGAGATAAGATGAAAAAAATCTTAAGCTTTTTGACGAAGAATCCGATCATGGGTGCATTAGCAGGCGCACTTGTTACAGCTGTTTTGCAGAGCAGCTCAGCAACAACTGTTATGGTAATAGGATTTGTAAGTGCAGGACTTATGAGTCTGCCGCAGGCAATCTCTGTTATCTTTGGTGCCAATATTGGTACGACAATGACAGCACAGTTGATGGCATTTAAGATCAGCGACTATATTTATCCACTTATCTTCATCGGCTTCATGATGAACTTTGTCTGTAAGAAAGAGCAGTTAAAAAATATTGGACTTGTTATTTTCTCATTTGGTATCTTGTTTGAAGGTATCGAGATAATGGGAAGTGTAATGAAGCCGCTTGCTACAAGTGCAATTTTTGTAGATCTGATGGCAAAGGTGAAGGAGATTCCGATTCTTGGTGTGGCACTGGGAACAATTATGACACTTGTTGTACAGAGTAGTTCTGCAACAATTGCCGTGCTGCAGAATTTTGCAGCTCAGCCAGGACCGGATGGTGTGACGAGCGTAATGGGATTAGCAGGTGCGATTCCGATTCTTCTTGGTGACAATATCGGAACAACAATCACTGCACTTTTAGCATCAATTGGACAGTCTAAAAATGCAAAGCGTACTGCTATTGCGCATAGTATTTTTAATATTACAGGAAGTGTTGTATTCTTGTGTGTGCTTCCATTTTTTGCACGTTTCGTTCAATTTATTTCACCAAAGGGAAATGAGATTGATGTTATCTCAAGACAGATTGCTAATGCACACACCACATTTAACATAGTTTGTACTCTTATATGGCTCCCACTTATCCCACTTATGGTAAAGATTGTTACTACAATTATAAGAGGAACAGAGAAGCAAAGAGACGATGGTCCTGTAAGCGTTCTGGAGAATGGAGTGATTGCACAGCCGGCAGCTGCACTTTATCTTGTATCAGAAGAGTTAGAGCATATGGCAGAGGTTGGCAGCAAGCTTTTGACTGCACTTAAGGAAAGCTTTTCTTCTGACAAAACACAGAGTGATGCAGCCACAGAGCAGTACAAAACATATCGCAGACAGGCAGCTCGAATGGAAGAGGATCTTGCTGCATATGTAACGAAGATGCTTTCAAGCGGAAATTTAACACAGCAGCAGTCAGGCCAGGCGGCAGGTCTTTTGTATGTCTCAAATAATATTGGACGTATTGCAGACCGCTGTGAGGAAATTGCAGGTGTTCATGAAAAAATTACACAGGGTGGAAAATCATTCTCAGAGATGGCAACAGGAGAGCTACAGGATTGTATTGAGATCTCAAGAAAGCTGTTTGATCGTGCCATTCGTTCAGTTAAGGATGGCGATTTAGATCGCGCACGCACCGTTGTAAAGAAAAAGAATAAGATGAGAAAGGCACAGAAGCAGTTAAAGCGTGCTCACATTGCGCGTGTCAACGAGGGACTTTGCGATGCTTCTATGACAGAAGATTATTCTGCAATTATATACAGCTTAGACAGAATTGTAGATAATTGTGTCAGCATTGCAGAGGAGACACTTGATCATCTTTCATTTGTTAATTTTTCAGAAGAAGAGGCAGATGAAGAAAGACCAGCTGATATTATTGCAGAGATTGACGCAGAGGAAACTCTTGAGGAGCATGAGAATAAAGAGCCAGAAGAAAGTGCAAATGCTTCAGATGCAGATGGCAACTCTAATACTGCGATTAATAAGGCAACAGATTTTTCATAAAATTTACATTTGATTTACCGTACAAAGATAGAAGGCTATGTTTGAATGGAGTATATTGGTGTCAGAAAGAGAGGTAAGATATTATGAAAATGACATCAATGTGGTACGCAATTAATCATTCAGATATAGAAAAATCAATGAAGCAGGTAATATTTGTAGGAATCAATATTTTGTTGTGGACAGCGATTGCATTTATCGTATGTGTGGCAGGAGGTGTAATTGGTGGTTCCTTCAATGAAAAATGGAGATTTATGACGTTCTTAATCACTGGATACAGCGCCGTGATCATGGGATTCTTCAGAAGTGTATTTTATTTGCTTAGAAAATAATAAATCAAAAAGATTGGCCGGAAAACCGGTCAGTCTTTTTTTATGCAGATTTCTTCCTTTACAGAAATTTTTTTGTGTGGTACGATTAAAAAGATTGCATTACAAAATGAAATATAAAAGTGGAAGGAATTGATTATATATGGAAGAGAACAGAAAGGAAAATATTAAGAACACACCAAACGTGCAAGCAGGGGACGATATGCAGACATCGCACAAAAGACGTGTGCGTTATAAAGGAAAATATCCGAGAAAATTTGAGGAAAAATATAAGGAGCTGCAGCCGGAAAAATATAAAGAGACGGCTGAGCATATCATTCAAAAGGGAAACACTCCGGCAGGAACACATAGACCAATCTGTGTGGAAGAAATTTTATCTTTCTTAGATGTGAAGCCCGGACAGATCGGTGTTGACGCGACACTTGGCTATGGAGGTCATACACAGAAGATTCTTGACTGTCTTAAGGGTGAAGGCCATTTGTACTCACTTGATGTCGATCCGATTGAGTCAGAAAAAACAAAGAAGCGTCTGAGAGATCAGGGTTATGGTGAGAATGTATGGGATGTTTGTCTGATGAATTTTGCAAATATTGCTGAGATTGAAAAAAAGGCTGGAAAGCTTGATTTTGTGCTTGCTGATCTTGGCGTTTCATCTATGCAGATCGATGATCCAAAGCGCGGCTTCTCTTTTCGCGAGGAAGGACCGCTTGATCTTAGATTAAATCCGCAGGCAGGAGTTCCGGCATCAGAGCGTCTAAAAGAAATGGATGCAGAAGAGATTGAGGGTATGCTTTTTGAAAACTCAGATGAACCGCTTGCAAAAGAGCTTGCAAGAGCAATAATGTCAGCAAAAAGAAAGAAGCAGCCAATTGAGACAACTAGTCAGCTTAGGGAGATTGTAGAGCAGGTCGTTCTTCGCACAAAGCCGGAAAACCCGAAGGAAGCTGTAAAAAAGACATGTCAGCGAGTATTTCAGGCGCTGAGAATTGATGTTAATAGTGAATTTGAAGTGTTAGATTCTTTCTTAGAGGCGCTGCCTCATATATTAAAGCCGGGCGGAAAGGCTGCTATATTAACATTTCATTCTGGTGAAGACCGCATGGTAAAAAAATCATTCCAGTACTATGCAAGAGAAGGCATTTACAGTGACATAGCAAAGGATGTTATTCGTCCGTCTGCAAAGGAATGTGCATCTAATCCAAGAGCACGTTCAACTAAGTTTCGCTGGGCAGTTCGCTCTGATGTACAAAAATATGAATAAAACAGGCAAAACGGTCAAAAGATCAGGAGAGACAACTAGGATGAAAAGAAAAGTAAAAGTTATTTTGACAGCAGCAATCTTTACATTTTGTACAGCAATTGGCGGCTGCAAGGCAGTAGAGTCAAAGCTTGAGCCTGTTTATGAAGCTCTTTTGCAGGAGGATTCTGTACAAGAAGAAAAAAGTGTGCAGGCAAGCGAAAATCAGGAAATGTCAACGAAAGAAGATTTGTCTGAAAAAGAGTCAGCATCGGCATCTGTTGAGGATAAGGAAAAGGAAACGGTTGGCTTTACAGCTGTCCCGGCAGGAACGGTAACAGTTGAAGAGGCAAACGGCAGCGCTGGGCCGATTCGCTTGGCGGGAGATAAAAAAATTTTGCTGACAGGAGATTCCAGAACTGTTTGTCTTTACTGCTCACAGATATATGACGAGGCAGAGTATCCAAAGCATGTTTTTTATAACATTGACGAAGCAACATTTACAGGATATACAAACGAAAGCATTGTAGTGGCAAAGGGAGGCGAGGGCTGCAGCTGGATGCGTGCAGTTGGCATTCCTAATGCCGTATCTCATCTTGAAGAGGCTGATGCGCTTGTCATCTGGTTTGGCGTAAATGATCTTCATGTCGCCTCCGACTACATTAATTATGTAAATGGTCTTGTACAGCAATACGATATTCCTATTTACTATATGACAATTGGACCGTGCAACGGACATTGGGAGCAAAAAAACAGTGAGGTGTTGGCATTTAATTCGGCGTTGACACAAATGCTAGATCCTAAGGTGACTGTGATAGATGCGTATGGCTATATCAAAAACGGATTAGACAGCGGTTTGTTTGCCACAATGGACGGACTTCATTATGATTATTATACAAGTAAAGCGATTTATGAGTTTATGGTGGAACAAGTAACGAATCCGTAAGTAAGCATTGCACTGTAAAGTATTTTTGTGTATACTGGTACGGTATGGCGTAAAATTCTGCGCAATAACGTTATAAATAGAAAAGGAAGGGCGAAGTTTTGAGTAAACATGAAAACAAAAAAAGAAGCAGCTTCTCAGGCAAGTTAGGATTTGTCTTGTCAGCAGCAGGTGCTTCAGTAGGCCTTGGCAACATCTGGCGATTTCCGTATTTAGCAGCAAAATACGGCGGAGGAATCTTTTTGCTGATTTATATTATATTGGCACTGACCTTTGGATACAGTATGATTGTTGCAGAGACTTCAATAGGACGAATGACAGGAAAAAGTCCTGTCGGTGCATTCCACAGCTTTGGAAAAGCAAAATGGCTGTCATTTGGCGGTTGGATCAATGCAATCATCCCGATTCTGATTGTGCCGTATTATTCGGTAATCGGAGGATGGGTTATCAAATATTTATTTGAGTATGTGACTGGACATGCAGGGACAGTCGCAGCAGATGGATATTTTTCTTCATTTATTTCTAGTGGTGCAGCCACAGAGATCTGCTTTTTAATTTTCGTATTTATTACATTGGCGATTATCTTTGCAGGTGTTCGAAATGGAATTGAGCGCGTATCAAAGTTTATGATGCCAGTACTCGTTGTGCTGTCTGTAGTTATCGCAGTATATTCTGTTAGCAGACCTGGCGCTATTGCAGGTGTGAAGTATTTTCTGATTCCAAATGTAGAAAACTTCTCATGGATGACAGTCGTATCGGCGATGGGACAGATGTTTTATTCACTGTCAATTGCGATGGGTATTTTGATCACATTTGGTTCTTACATGAAAAAGGATGTGGCCATTGAAGGTTCAACAAAAAATGTAGAAATCTTTGATACAGCGATTGCGATTATGGCAGGACTTATGATTATTCCGGCAGTATTTGCATTCTCCGGCGGTGATCCAGATGCACTTCAGGCAGGTCCGGCACTTATGTTTATCACTCTTCCGAAGGTATTTGCTAATATGGGCTTTGGAACAGCAGTAGGTATTTTGTTCTTCTTGCTTGTATTATTTGCAGCTGTAACAAGCTCTATTGCGCTGACTGAGAGTGCAGTTTCAACATTTGAGGACGAGCTTGGCTGGAATCGTAAAAAAGCTACACTTGTACTTGCAGCGATTATGGTATCACTTGGAAGCCTTTCCTGTCTTGGCTATGGTCCGCTTGCAAATGTAACTATTATTGGCATGCAGTTTCTTGATTTCTTTGATTTTCTGACAAACTCTGTTATGATGCCGATTGCAGCTATCATGATCTGTCTTCTTGTATCAAGGGCAGCAGGAATCAAGGCAGTCGAGGCAGAAGTTTTGCATGGAGAGGGAACATTTCGCAGAAAGAAGATTTTCTGCGTGATGATCAAGTACATCTGCCCAATCTTTGCAGCAATTATTCTTATTAGCTCCGTTGCAAATGCATTCGGATGGATTTCAATGTGATAGTTCAAGGTTAATAGCAAAGAGCCAGGAAATTCCTGGCTCTTTGTCAGTTATTAGGGTTTATAATTATTCCGAAAGTACCACAGACACGGTAATCTCTTTTTCCACTCCGTTTAAATCAAAAGCACCATTATCTTCGACGATAACATGAACCTCATACAGAGTATCAGCCGATAATGTGTCAGGTGTTTCGCCTGATTCAGTCTGGATGTGCCACAACTCAGTAGGAATTTCGGTTAAGGCGTGGTTTGCATCATATGCATACAGCTTAAATGCATTGGCAGCACCACAAATTCCATTCATGCGCAGCGCAACTGTTGTGGATGGATGAACATTTTCAACGGTTACAGTATTCAGCCATCCGGCAACACTGCCCTGACCGCCATCTGCTTCAAATTGTTCTTGAGTAAGGACATTTCGGTTAGCCAGATCCAGATCCACTTCTCGGTATGGCATCTCAGGCAGATAGACAAATCGATCCTGAAGTCTGAGCAGTTCGAGGTAGCCAGTCGGACAATACAGCGCATTGCCACTGTTTCCAGCATACATACCGATTGCCATATTATTATATCCAGCCTTATTAGAGACATCCATAGAAAGGACGGTTTCACCAGTTTCAAAATCCAGAATAATATATTGCCACATACCAGTCTCAAGATCTTGAACATAGCCGTAAATATATCCAGTAGCTGTCGATAATTTCAGCATTGAGGTGTCGGACAGATCATTTCGGCACCATATGCTTTGCATCTCATAACCATTTTCTGTTTTGATCGTATCAATGCGTTCTACGCCCGGCGCAATCATTTTATTTCCCTGCTGCAGCCAGTTCACATCATAGATATTCGCATAGCTTTGAATCGAGGAATCACTGTCCGCATTTCCAAGATTGGCACTTCCAGCACCAAACCAGTTGCAGACAATCGTACTTACTGTTCCATTACTGTTATCGTACACAATCGCCGAATTTTCAACAGATACTTGCGTACCTTCTGGAAGTTCATCAAGCACTGGAAGGCTGGCAACCGTTTCGCCGGTCTTCATATCGAGTGCAATGAGATTGACTGGATCTAGATTATCTGTAAAAAGAACGAGATTGCTTGTCATAGAAGGTGAGCATCCGCTGCCCCATGCAAGACCGCCGCCGGTGGTCGCATCGCCTTCCTTGCTTTCCTTTGCACCGACACTTGCATATGGTGTTTGCCATACGACATTGACACCATCGTTTGCCTTAAGCAGATAACAATTTTGATTGGTCAGAATAACAGCGCCGTCTTTTGAGGATGCAATGCCGTTTTCAGCACCTTCTCCAGGAGTAAGCTCATGTACAAAGATAGCAGTAGACAGATCAACTTCCTCATTATTTAGGATCGCATCAATCGCAGAGCGGGAAATGTAGCCGATGGCTCCCTGTTGTCCACGATCTGGATAAATACGAAAGCCACCAGTTGCAAACCAGAGATTGCCGTCATAATCAAAGACAACGGACAGCAGGTTTTGATCAAGTGTTTTTCCAAGTATTGCTTCGGCAGCGGCTTTAATGTCAATGTCGAGAACCTTTTCAAATTCAGGAAGTACATTTCCCTCATCATCAGTTGTCTTGAGCATAAGCACATGGTTGTTGCTCGTTGGGCATACGATACGGTTGCTTTCATCTACGAAGGAATAAGAGCTTTGGATGACATAGCCGCCGCCATCGTGCTGAGTTGGTGAAAAATATCCGATAGTCTGAGTTTGTGCTGCATTTAGATCGCGGATAGCAAGACCACCAAGCAGAGGAACTATGGCATGACCATAAGAATCGAAAAAGATTGCCGGGGAGGCATTCGCATTTGTTTTTTCAAAGGAAACATTGATTTCTGGATAAATGCCAATCGGAAGTACGGCATCAGTTGTATCTGTGTTGTAACAGTCATGATGAATGTTAGTATCTCCGTTTGACATATAAGGATTTTCATCAACAGCCTTTGCAGTGAGAGCTTTAATGGAAAGACCAGCAGATACATCTGTCTGCTGCTGCGTTTGTGTTTCTTCTGCATGCGGCATTGTGATGGTACCGCTAGATGCAGATGTAAATAAGAAAGCAATGGTTGTGAGAAGAGCAGTTTGTTTTTTCATAAAGTGTGTCCTCCTAATTAAAATTCTTTTCGAATTGCGTTCAATTGCATTTGAATCTGATGATTTTATTATAAAAAAAGAAAAAATTTTTCAATTGATTTGGCACGAAATGGTGGAAAATAGCACGAATGGTAAAATGACAAAAGAGTTTTGCCGCTAATTGTTTTTCATTGGCTGATTTTGTGGTATACTATTGATTGAGAAACGAATAGAATAGGGGAAATTACGATGAGAATTGCGATTGTTGAAGACATAGCAGAGGAACGGAAGCTGCTGCGCAGCCGACTAGAGACTCAGTTTGAGAAGCGTGGAATTTATGCAGAACTGGTTGAATTTGAAAATGGAGAAGACTTTCTGGCCGCGGCAAAGGAATGCTCATTTCCAATATTGTTTTTGGATATCTACATGAGTGGAGAAAATGGGGTTGAAGTGGCAAAAGAGTTGCGCGAATTTGATTCGGATTGTCTGCTTATTTTTACGACAACATCAGTTGATCATGCACTGGATGGCTTTAAGGTGCGGGCAATGCAGTATCTTGTAAAGCCATATGAGGAAGCAGAACTTACGAAATTGATTGATGAAATTTTATCCCGCATTCCGGATTTCGGAAAGTACATAGAGATCAAAGTAGATGGAAGCAATGTGCGTGTACCATATGCGAAAATTGTATATGCGGAGCATTTTTCTCATATGATGCATATTCACACTACAAATGGCAGGGAATTAATTACGCGACAATCATTTGAGTCATTTACAGTTTCATTAAAGAGGGATCAGCGCTTTTATACGTGCAACAGAGGTGTTGTCATAAATCTTGAGCATGCAGTTGATTTTGACGGAGTCGTATTTAGGCTCGATGATGGCATAACGGTTTCTGTAAGCCGCAAGTTGATCAAAAATGCCAGACAAGTCTTTTTTGACTTTTTATTTCAGAGGGGGTGATGATCGTGTACGATATTATTCGTCCAATTCTGGAGCTGATGGTGGTGATTCCAGGAATGATACTTGCCTATTTGCCAGTAAAGTCCTACATGAAACAGCCATTGGGCAGAATTGTTAGCTGGATGCTTCCACTGCTGCTTGGCGCATGTGTCATTTGCGGCGGTATCAGTTATCGCCTTAATGATTCTGTAGGAATTTTACTTTTGTTGGTGGCTGCATCTGCCATGGTTATTTATCACAGAACGCTTAAAATTTCGCTATGGAAATCGGTCAGCATTTTTTTGGCGGTCAGCGCCGTATTTGCCTGTGTTAATAGCATTTCAAGAGCAGTAAATGCAAAGCTGACAGCCGATTTGAATATAACACAAAATGAGCCTTGGTTTTGCCTTAAGGCTGAAATCTTTTATAATGCAATGTGCTGGCTTTTTGTGTTATTGGCATGGTATCCAGCCTCTCATGCGGCGCGAACAATGATAGCTGATGACAATTTTGCCCAGACTTGGTATATCTTTTGGATTGTACCTTCAATTTTTATCGTATTAAATATATTTATGGTGCCGACCTATCGCAGTACTTTATATACAGGACGTATTCTGGCTGGCTACATTGTGATTAGTCTTGTGCTGCTTGCCATTTTGGTTCTGTTTTATGCTATGTTTTTGGCAATGGCAAATGGGCTGAATCGAAATGCACGTCTTCAGCAGGAGAATCATTTCCTTTCTTTGCAGAAAGAACGATATGCCAATCTTCAGACGGCAATTGAAGAGACAAGACAGGCGCGGCACGACATGCGCCATCATTTTTTGCGATTGTCTTCTATGGCAGAGCGCGGTGATCTTGATGAGATAAAAAAGTATCTTTCCAATATGATGGAGAAAATGTCGGGTATGAGTCTGCATTTTTGTGAAAATCAGGCAGCTGACAGTATAATTAGTCATTATGCTGCACTTGCCGCAAAGGAAGAAATTTCTTTTAAGGCAGCGATTGAATTGCCAGCTGAAATTCCAACGGATGAAATTGATCTATGCCTGGTTCTTTCAAATCTTTTGGAGAATGCAGTAGAGGCAAGCATAAGAACAGAAAAAAGCAGACGAAAAATCAATCTGGAAGTACGACTGCATCATACACATCTCATATTGATACAGGTGGAGAATGCATTTAGTGGACAGATTCAGGAAAAAAATGAAGTCTTTCAATCATCGAAGCGTGATGGAAATGGAATCGGAATTGAATCGGTCCGACGTATTTCTGAAAAAAATGGGGGATCAAGCAGCTTCCAATATAAAAATGGAATTTTCACAGCAAAGATTATACTTCGAACGAAATCTGCCTGAACTATTTTGCGATCAGTTTGTTGATTATTAGAGTCCTTTTCTCATTAACGCATTTTCAAACCTTTTTAATTTCATTTTCCCTTTCTTTTGTGTATACTATAAATAAGTGTAATTATAAAAAAGAAAGGGATGATAAATAATGATAGTTTCTATCGCACAGGGACTTTTGATCCCGTTTGCAGGAACATCGCTTGGCTCTGCCTGCGTGTTTTTCCTGCGTAAGACATTAAATAAACAGATACAGCGCGCGCTGACTGGGTTTGCGGCAGGTGTCATGGTAGCTGCTTCTATATGGAGTCTGCTGCTTCCGGCAATTGAGCAGTCAAAAAGCATGGGAAAGCTTTCTTTTATTCCGGCAGTTGTCGGCTTTTGGATCGGCATTTTCTTTTTGCTGTTTCTTGATCATGTCACACCGCATCTTCATCTAAACAGCAAAGAATCTGAAGGACCAAAGAAAAACTTCTCGCGCACGACAAAGATGCTTCTTGCCGTGACAATTCATAATATACCAGAGGGAATGGCAGTCGGAGTTGTGTATGCCGGATGGATAAGCGGCGATTCAAATATCACTCTTATGAGTGCCATTATTTTATCACTAGGCATTGCAATTCAAAATTTCCCAGAAGGAGCAATTATTTCAATGCCGCTTCGAGGTGAGGGTATGAGCCGCAAAAAATCATTTTTAATGGGTGTGCTGTCAGGTGCAGTAGAGCCAGTGGCAGGTGTACTTACGATACTTGCGGCAGGAATTATAGTGCCGGTGCTTCCGTATCTTTTAAGCTTTGCAGCGGGGGCAATGTTGTACGTAGTAGTGGAGGAACTGATTCCGGAAATGTCAGAAGGCAGCCATTCCAACATCGGAACTGTCTTGTTTGCATTGGGTTTTTCGGTTATGATGATTCTAGATGTTGCGCTCGGGTGACAGGAATCAGAAAGAATGGCGTTACAAATCAGGAAGGAAAAAAGAGCATGGCACTTCAGTTTATTTCAGGAAATAGTATATCGGACCGCACGGCGGTAATGTACGAGACAATCTGCGCACAATCATGCAGACACTCAGATAAAAATTATATATTTCTTGTGCCGGAGCAGGCAACCTTGCAGGTGCAAAGAGAACTTTCAGCCGTGCATCCAAATCATGTGCTTGGAAATATTGATGTTGTAAGCTTTGGCAGACTGGCACATCGTCTCTTGAATGAACAGGCAGGAAAGCAGGCGGTACTGCTTGACGATACAGGAAAGTCTATGATTCTTAGGCGCATTGCAGGAAAGGAAAAGCAAAGCTTGAGGTATTTGGACGCAATTTAAACCAGAGCGGTTTTATTCAAGAGCTAAAATCAGTGATCAGTGAATTTAGTGCCTACAAAGTCACATCAGAAGTTTTAGAGGGAGTTCTTCCAACGCTTGAAAAGCGTCCTGCTCTTCAAAAAAAGCTGCGTGATATTGAAAAGGTATATACTTCATTTTATAAGGAGCTTGGAGAGGAATATTTAACAGCAGAGGAGCTTCTTGGCGTTTTGTCACGTCTTGTGTCGCAGTCAGAAAAAATTCGCACAAGCATAATTATATTAGATGGCTTTACAGGTTTTACACCGCTGCAGTATCAGGTTTTAGAGGAAATGCTTCAATGTGCAGAGCATGTTGTATGCGCTGTCACAGAGGATGAAAAGGGCGGACGTGAAGAGTTGTTTTCTATGAGCCGCGAGATGAAAAATAAGCTTTTGGCGCTTGCGAATAAACATCATGTTTCATGTGATGAAAAATATCATCGTTACGTGACAAAAAAACGAAAAGTAGCCGATGAACTTGCGCATCTTGAAAAGCAGCTTTATAAGGTACCGATAAGGCCATGGAATAAGCAGACAGATGCAGTTAATATTATTGCTGCGAAAAATCCATCAGAAGAGCTTGGCTTTGTGCTTAGAAAAGTTTTGTCTCTTGTGCGCGAAGGATATGCGTACCGTGAGATTGCAGTAGTTGCCGGTGATTTGTCTGTTTATCGTGATGAAATTTCACATGTATTTGATCAGGCAGGCATTCCTTATTTTATCGATCAGAAAAAAGGATTAAATACACATCCTTTGATTCAATTTGTAAAAAAAGCTCTTGCTGTTTTAGAGGAGCAGATGAGCTACGACAGCGTGATGGCATTTCTTCGAAATCCATATGTAGTAAGCGATGAGAATACATTTGACGGAGACATTCTCTGTGAGGATTTAGACCGCCTTGACAATTATCTGCTTGCAGGCGGTATTGAGCGAATAAATAGATGGAAGCATCCTTGGGTTATGCCATATGACAATGCAGATGAAGAAGATTTATCACGTCTTAATCAGCTTCGTGAGCAGATCTTTAACTGGTTTGTGCCGCTTCGCACAGTCTGGGAAAAGCCTGATACAACTGTGCGCGAGGCTATGACAGCTCTTTTTTCCTTCATTCAGCAATTTGACATAGCATATAAGCTAAAGGAACAGCAGAAGGCTTTTCGTGAATCAGGAGAGAAATATTTGGCAAGCGAGTATGAGCAGGTCTATGCAAAGGTACTTGGTTTGTTTGATCAAATCGTAGAGCTGATGGGTGATGAAACATTAGAGGTGCGAGTGCTGTCAGATATTTTAGATTCCGGCTTTGAGGAGCTTTCGGTCGGCTTCATTCCGGCTGCTGTAGATCGTCTCGTTGTGGGAGATTTGATGAGAACGAGACTAGAGCATATTCGTGTACTCTTTGTCATTGGCTGCAACGATGGACTGCTTCCTAAGCGCGCAGACAGAGGCGGCATTCTTTCAGATTATGACAGAGAGATTTTAAAGGGCGCCGGTATGGAGCTGGCGCTCGCAGCGCGCGAGGAAGTATTTTGCCAGCAATACTATTTGTATCTGCTTTTAACAAAGCCGTCTCAAAAGCTTTATGTCAGCTTTAGTGAGACATCAGCAGACGGAAAAGCACTTCGCCCAGCTCATTTAAAAAATGTGATCACAAAGCTGTTTCCAAAATGTCAGACATATGCAGCAGAAGACGCGTATCCAAAACTAGAGGGACTGATGCAAAAGGAAGACGGTTTCCTGCTTCTTATAAATGGTCTTCGCAGTTACCTAGATGGCGAGAAAGAGATGTGGTGGCAGGAGCTTTATCGTTACTACATGGAGGATGAAGCTTTTAAAGAGCGCTTAGATATTATGCGCGAAGGACTTTTCTATGGTTATAAGACAGAAAAATTAGACAAGCAAATCGCAAAGAAGCTATTTGGCGGTGATCACGAGATTTCTATTTCACGTCTTGAAAAATATGCAGCCTGTGCATATGCTCACTTTTTAACATATGGCCTTCAGCTAAAGGAACGACGCCAGTTTGAGCTTGGAGCAGCTGACTACGGAAGCCTTTTTCATGCTTCAATCAGTCATTTCTTTGAGCTTCTTGAAAAACGCCATTTAAATTGGAGAGAGATTACAGACACACAGAGAAATCAGCTCGTCGAGGAGAGTGTGGCAAAGGCTATGGAGGAATACCAGACAACTGTTTTTGACAGCAGTGCGCGAAATAAATCCATGGCAGGACGCATACGACGAATGACAGACAGAACACTCTGGGCGCTTGGCTGTCAGTGGGAGCATGGTGCTTATGAGAAGACATGGCACGAGCTTGATTTTGGAAGAGCCGGCGGCAATGGCGTGACGCTTCCAGTCGAGGAAGGCTTAGAGCTGTCGCTTCGAGGAAGGATTGACCGTGTGGACTTTGCCGAGGAAGACGGTTCACTTTATGTAAAAGTCATCGACTACAAATCAGGCAGTACAAAGCTTGATCTTGGAAAAGTGTATTATGGACTGCAGCTGCAGCTAGTGCTTTATTTAGAGGCAGCAATGGCTATGGCAGCAAAAAGAAATCCTAACCGAAAGCTTATTCCGGCAGGAATTTATTATTACAACATGAAAGATCCTATTGTGTCAGGCTTTGATATGACAAAGGAAGAGATAGAAGCAAAGCAGCAAAAGGAGCTTAGAATGAATGGCCTTACAAGCACAGAAAAGGCATCGCTTCTTTTGATTGACGCAGAAGGCGGAAATGTCGTGTCGGGATTGGAGTACAAAAAAGATGGCAGTCTGTCCTCACGCGCACTTGTAGCAAATGCAGATCAGATGCATGAGCTGGTCACTTTGCCAGAAAAAAAGCACTCGATCTGGCACGAGACATTTACGGAGGAAAGATTGACGCTTATCCGTATGAATATAAGAAGATGAATCCGTGTGAATACTGCGAGTATGGTTCTGTCTGCGGCTTTGATCTGCAGCTTGAGGGATGTCATTACCGCAGGCTTTCTGCGCTAGACAAGGATGAGGTATGGCAGGAAATTGCGCGAGAGGAAAATAAGCAGACAGACAAAGAGGAGAGGGAAGATGGCTGACAATATGACATGGACAAGTGAACAAAAGCAGGTCATTGACCTGCGTGACAGAAGTCTTCTTGTTTCAGCGGCAGCAGGAAGCGGAAAGACGGCAGTACTCGTACAGAGAATTATAGAGCGCATTTGTGACGAATCACACCCAGTTGATATTGACCGTCTTCTCGTGGTGACATTTACTAACGCTGCGGCAGGTGAGATGAGAGAGCGTGTGCAGGCAGCAATTGCAAAGCGTGTAGAGGAGAATCCTGACAATACTCATCTGCGCCGTCAGGAGGTATTAGCTGGTCATGCACATATTACTACGATTGACAGTTTTTGTTTGTCAGTGCTTCGCGAGCATTTTCAGGAGATAGAGCTTGATCCAGGCTTTAGAATTGCAGATGAGGGCGAATTAAAGCTTCTGCAGGCCGATGTACTAGAGGCACTTTTAGAGGAGGAGTACGAACAGGCAAGTGAATCATTTATTCATTTTATGGAGGCATATGCACCAGGAAAAGATGACGAGCGTGCCGTGCAGTTAATTTTGCAGCTCTATGGCTTTGCAGTGGCAAATCCGCGTCCAGAGGACTGGCTTAATCATTGTCTTGAAAGCTACGGGGCAGAAAGCATGGAGACGCTTGAAAAGCAGCCGTGGATGTGTACAATGACAGAGCAGCTAAGGACAATCCTTTCTGAGACGGCAGCGCTCTATAAAAGAATGATCGCTGTCTGTAAGGATGAGGGCGGCATGGAAAGCTACGAGTCTGTCCTTTTATCAGAGCAGCAGATGATTGAATATGCATCAGAGGCATCAAAGTATGATAAACTTAGAGAACGTGTCAATCTGATCCGCTTTGGCAGTAAGCCGCGAAAGAAAAAGACTGATTCCTTCAGCGAGGATAAGGCAAAACGTGTCTGGGATATGAGAGAACAGGCAAAAAAGCAGATAAAATCGCTGTCAGAGGATTACTTTGCCGATGATGACGAGCGTCTTCTTCAAAAGCAGCATCTTGCGGGGGTACAGGTAAAGGAACTTGTGCGCCTGACACAAGCCTTTCTTTTGCGTTACAGCGCAGCAAAACGAAAGAAAAATCTTGTCGATTTTGGGGATTTGGAGCATTTGGCACTAAACGTACTTAGCGAGAAGACACCAGACGGCGAGAAGCCAACTTTAGTAGCAGCACAGTATCGTGAAAGCTTTGAGGAGATTATGATAGATGAGTATCAGGACAGCAACTACGTACAGGAGCTGATTTTGACAAGCATTTCAAGGACAGATACGCCAAATCTTTTCATGGTAGGAGATGTTAAGCAGAGTATCTATCGCTTTCGTCTGGCGCGCCCAGAGCTTTTTATGGAAAAATATGAGACATATACAAAAGAGGAGAGCACACATCAAAAAATAGAGCTTCACCAGAATTTCAGAAGCCGAAAAAGCGTGCTTGATTCAGTAAACTTTTTCTTCTATCAGCTTATGCATAAGGCAGTCGGAAATGTGGAGTACGACAAGGACGCAGCGCTTTATCCAGGTCTTGTATATGAGCCATGTGATACGCATCCGACAGGAGGAGCCACTGAGCTTATGCTTCTTGATCTGGAGGATGTGACAGAGGATAGTGAAGATGATGTTAAGCCAGAAAATGAAGATACACAGGCTGTCTACAGCAGCAGAGAGTGGGAAGCGGCAATGATTGCAGAAAAAATCCGCGAGATTACCGATCCAGAGTCTGGTCTTTATATCTGGGATAAGGAGCAAAAAACATATCGTCTGACAGAGTATCGTGATATTGCGATTTTGCTTCGTACTGTGTCTGGCTGGGCAGAGGAATTGATTTCAGTGCTTCTTTCAAAAGGAATATCAGCATCAGCTGATACTGGAAGCGGATATTTTAGTGCACTTGAGGTTCAGACTATCTTAAATCTGCTTGAAATTATAGACAATCCACTGCAGGATATTCCGCTTGCAGCGGTAATGCACTCGCCGATTGGTCATTTTTCCAGTGAGGAGTTAGCCATTATCCGCGCAGAAGAGCCGCCGTCACAGTGTAAGCACCTTTATGATGCTGCCACATCATTTGCACAAAAATATAGTGATCCAGCCGATGCAAAAAAAAAGGAAGGCTATCACGAGCTGGCAGGCAGACTTCGCACATTTTTTAATCAGCTTGAGACATACAGAAGAAAGAGCCGATATCTTTTGCTTCGTGAGCTTCTTGTCTATGTGTTAGAAGACAGTGGATACTACGAGTTTATAAGTGCAATGCCTGGCGCTGCGACAAGAAAAGCAAATCTTGATATGCTTCTTGAGCGTGCTGGTGCATTTGAAAAGACAAGCTATCAGGGCGTATTCCAATTTGTCCGCTACATCAACAGACTAAAGAAATATTCCGTTGACTATGCGTCAGCGCAGGAGCTTGCCCAGAATCAGGTGCGCGTCATGAGTATTCATAAGAGTAAAGGTCTTGAATTTCCTGTATGCTTTGTGGCAGGTCTTGGAAAAAGTTTTAACAAGCAGGATGTGAATGCGTCAATGCTGTTTTCTGTTGATTACGGCATTGCAACTGATGCAATAGATCCGACACTTCGCACAAAGGAGAGCACAGTCATGAAGCAGGCCATGAGAAGCCAGCTTATGATTGAAAATCTTGGCGAGGAGCTTCGTGTTTTATATGTTGCCATGACGCGTGCAAGGGAAAAGCTATATCTGACAGGTGCAAAGGATCATCTTTTTGACTACCTGGAAAAGAAAATTCATGAGACAGACAAGACAGCGCGTGAACTTTCATACAGCCAACTTACGATGGCAGGAAGCTTCTTAGACTGGATTACAGCGGCAGCCTGCAAGCACAAAAGCTTTAAGGCAATATATGAGCAGCTTGGAATAAATGTGCCATTTGACGGTGTGTGTTATAAAGACGAAAGCCCACTGTCAGTTTTGCTTGTGACAAAAAGCAGTCTGTCTATGCAGACGTCACTTTGGCGTGCAGAGGAAGCAATAAAGCGCACAGCACTTGAAAACTGGAAAACTAAAACCACAGACGAGACGGCAAAGAAGCTGATTGAGTCACGCTTTTTGGTGCGCTACGATGACAGCCCTCTATCAAAGCTGCAGGCGGCATTTACCGTATCGGAATTAAAGACACGCCACGAGGAGGAAGCCTTTGCAGCGAGTGGATCAGACATAAGAGAGCCTGCTGCACAGCTTATAAAGCAAGAACCAAAACTGCAAGATCAAGAGTTCTTAGAGCCTTTGCCAGACGAAGAACTCTTGCCAGAGTTTTGCAGCAAAAAGATAAGATGAGTGGTGCCGCGCGCGGTACACTTTATCACTGGCTTTTTGAACACTTTGATTTTACATGTGATTTAAGAGCGCAGCTTTCCTCATTTATGCAGCAAGAGCTTATAAGTACTGAGGAGCGAAAGAGGATTCGCATAGCCGATTTTGAATATTTTGTGCAGACACCTCTTGGAAAAAAAGTCAAGCAAGCGCAGGAAGAAGGAACGTATCACCGCGAGATGCCGTTTATCCTTGGAGTGCCAGCTAAAGAGATGATAGAAAATGACAAAAAGCTGTCAGAAAAAGATGAGAACGAGTATGTCAGTGTACAGGGTGTCATAGATGCCTGGATAGACGGTGAGGACTATATCACACTGATAGACTTTAAGACAGACAAAAAACCAGAAGATATGACAGATGAAGAGTTTAAGGAGCTGCTAAAAAAACGCTATCTGGTACAGCTGTCATATTATAAGCGTGCTCTTATGCAGATGACAAAGCGGCCTGTGAAGGAAGCATGTATTTATGCTGTTTCACTCGGACAGACAATCTTTTGTTGACGAGCAAATGGCAAAATGATATACTTTTAACATCAGAAAAGGGGGTGGACGAAATGGACAACGAAGAGCTAGAACAGGACAAGGCCAAGGATGAGGCACTCGAAAAGGCATTAGAGCAGGAAACAGAAAACGAGACGCCGTCAGAAGATGAGACGTTTGCAAAGCCCGATTACGAGTCAGAGATCATAAAGATCATAAGAAGCACCACCTCGCCAAAGGTTACACGTGAAAAGCTTGAGGATTATCATGCAAATGATATAGCTGATGTTCTCGAAAAGCTGACAGTAGTAGAGCGAAAGAAGCTTTATAATATCCTGAACATGGATATGCTTTCAGATGTATTTGAGTGCATAGATGATGTCAGTCCGTACCTAGAGGAAATGGACATTAGAAAGGCAGTTGAGATCATAAGCAGCCTGGAAGCCGATACAGCAGTTGCAGCGCTTCGAGGACTTGATAAAGTCAGACGCTCTGTCATCATTGATTTGATGGATCAGGAGTCCAAAAAAGACATTATGCTGATCGCATCATTTGATGATGATGAGATAGGAAGCAGAATGACAACAAACTGCATAGTGATCCGCGAAAATCTTACAGTCAAGGAGGCTATGCGTTCACTTGTAAAGCAGGCCGCTGAGAATGACAATATTTCAAAGATTTATGTGGCTGATGAGTCTAATACCTTCTGTGGTGCGATTGATCTAAAGGATCTGATCATTGCAAGAGAAGGCACAAGGCTTGATGATATGATCGTCACCTCATACCCGTATGTATATGGCCACGAGTCTATAAGCGAATGTATTGAAATCTTAAAAGACTATTCAGAGGATTCCATTCCTGTACTCGACAATAACAATAAGATTCTTGGTGTCATCACGGCACAAAATATTATTGAAGTTGTTGATGAAGAGATGGGAGAAGACTACGCAAGACTTGCTGGTTTGATGGCAGAGGAGGACTTAAAAGAACCACTATTAGATAGTATGAAAAAACGTCTTCCGTGGCTGGTTGTTTTAATGTTTCTTGGAATGATAGTTTCATCTGTTGTAGGCATATTCGAGTCAGTAGTCTCACAGCTGACAATTTTAATGATGTTTCAGTCAGTCATTCTTGGTATGTCAGGAAATGCAGGAACGCAGTCACTGGCAGTTACAGTTCGTGTTTTAATGGATGAGAATCTTGAAGTAAAGCAAAAGATTGGCCTAGTTGCAAAGGAAGTGCGCGTTGGCTTTGGTGATGGACTTTTGCTGGGAATATTGTCATTTATAGTGCTTGGCATTTTCATCATGATTGTAAAGGGGCGTCCGGCAGGCTTTGCATTTGCCGTGTCAGGCTGCATTGGACTGGCGCTCATGTGCTCCATGGTGATTTCAAGCTTGACAGGAACTTTAGTTCCTATGTTTTTCAACAAGATTGGAATAGATCCGGCAGTGGCATCAGGACCTCTTATTACAACGATCAACGACCTTATAGCTGTAATCGTTTACTATGGACTGAGCTGGCTGTTTTTGCTTGAGATGATGCATTTATGATAAAAAGAAAGGGCGTAGCTTTAGCTACGCCTTTAATTCGTTTAAAACCTCCTCAAAGCAGACACCGTCTGTTCTCGGACATTCAAATTCCTCTGTTATTTCAATGCAGCGCTGCACAAATGCGCTTGCCTTTCGAACAGAAGTCTCAAAGTCTACATGGTTGGCACAGTCTGCCGTCAAAATCGCAGCAAAGATATCGCCTGTTCCAGAACGCTCCTGTCCAACGCGTTTTCTTTTCACTACAGAAGGTGTACCGCCTGATTCACATATAACATTTCCTATAAAAGTTCCCATAGAGACACCAGTGATTACTACCTTAGACGGCCCCATGGCAATCAGTGAAAGAGCCAGCTTGGACAGCTCACTCATCTGCCAGTGACCATCGTGATATGGTGTGTCAGTTAAAATGCAGGCTTCCGTCAAATTAGGTGTAAGAATGTCAGCAAAATGTGCTAACTGCTTCATCTGACTGCACATCTCTGGTGTGAAGGTCTGATAGGTGCGTCCGTGATCACCCATAACAGGATCAATTAAAACCTTAGTAGTTTCATCCTTGAAATCGCGGATGAAATTCTTTACGATTTCAATCTGACGCTCAGAGCCTAAAAATCCAGCTGCAATACATTCAAAGTGGAGATTTAACTTCTTCCACTCAGCGATGTAGGATGGCATTTTCTCTGTGTAATCGTCAAAGTAAAAGGACGGATATCCCGTATGATTGGAAAAAACTGAGGTCAGCACCGGACAGCACTGAACCTTCATTTGAGATATAATGGGCAGAGCCACTGTTACAGAACAGCGGCCAAAGCCAGAAAAATCGTTAATCAAAGCAGCCTTTGGCTGATGGCGAAGTGACATAAATAAATCCTTTCTAATTTTTGTATTCGCTGTTTTAAAGATTTAGTCCCTTCGTTTCATCACATCCAGTCATAATGTTAAAGCACTGAATAGCTGCACCTGAAGCACCCTTACCAAGATTATCGAAGACACTAGACAGCTGAATACGATTTTCATTTCCAGTGATATAGATCTGCATGCCGTCATAGCCGCTTAAATGATTGCCACTTAAAAATCCAGACATTTCGCTTTCAGCGCCGAGCGGCATAACCTTTACGAAAGGTTCATTTGCATAGTAGTCAGCAAAAAATGCCTGCAAGGATTCTGGAGTCTGAGTGGTGTTTAACAGATCAGTGTACAGAGGAACATTGACAACCATTCCGCTGTAATAATCGGAAACAATAGGGGTAAACAGCGGAGCACGGGATAATCCTGTGATAAGGCGCATTTCCTTTAAGTGCTTGTGCTGCTGAGAAAGACCATACTCGCGAGGTGCATCAAGCTCTGCATCACGGTCAGATGCCTCATACTGCGCAATCATTTTTTTGCCGCCGCCGCTGTAACCAGTCAGAGAAAAAGAGGCAACAGGGTAATCTGCCGGGAGAATGCCGCCTGCGATCAACGGGTAAACGAGTGAGATAAAGCCAGATGCATGGCAGCCAGGATTAGCGATGCGCTTGCCAGTTCTAATAGCCTCGCGGTGCTTAGCGGAAAGCTCCGGGAAACCATAAGCCCAGCCAGCCTCAGTGCGGTGCGCAGTTGAAGCATCAATAATGCGCACATTCGGATTTGTTACAAGTGCAACAGCCTCTCTGGCTGCGCTGTCAGGCAGACAAAGAAATGTGATATCAGAAGAGTTGATCAGACGGCTGCGCTCAGCAGGATCCTTTCGAAGCTCTGGTGCTATAGTTAACAGTTCAATGTCGTCGCGATTGTCAAGACGCTCGTGAATGCGAAGTCCTGTAGTGCCTTCGCTTCCGTCAATAAATACTTTTGTTTTCATGAATTGCCCCTCTTTTCTTTGGGATGATGTATTACAATGGTGTCGTTGCCATTATAGCAGACCTGAAAAGGGTGCGCAAGCCAGAAAATTTATGGCGGAGGTTGATTTTAAAACACATAGCTTCCCTTTACAGTAAAACTAATATTTCCTGTATTTTGAATGAAAATTTCGTAGGTTCCATTGGAGGGAACAGAAAAAGTAGATGAATAACCGCTTTCATTAGGATAGATTTGTTTTCGATAATTACCATTTGAAATACCAACGCAAAAAGTTGCATTAGATGGTGCGTAACCGCCAGTGATAGTAATAGTATTTTCGGGTGTTAAGTAAATATAAGTGATATTGATGCGTTCGCCTGGAGCTACAGTGTAAGAATAAGAATTTACACCATGGGCAGTACGAGTATCAATGAGAGTAGCATTAGTAAGGTTTGGAAGAAAAACAGATTCCATATAGTCAGAGTTCTCTTCGACTGTGTAAAAAGTATAGACTGGTGGCTCATAAGGAATTACAATAGTTTCAATTGTCGCATCATACCAGTCATAATTTATCTGTTCAACTGGAGCAACACTAGCTTGAGCGATCAGTGAAGAACTGACAAGAAGCAACACACCAGATATAATAGAGCAAAGAACAGATCGTTTTTGATGTACAAAAGAGACAGAGCGACTCGCAGACATTCGATATTTTAACTGCGTTCTATTGTTCAAACCAATGCAGGAAGGAATCACTTGCTTGGAATGAAGGTGCGATAGAATGAGTGTAAAATAGTCATGATGAGACAGATCATCAGAGAGAAAACTTAAAACCGATTGGTCACATACTGTTTCACAGAGCAGCTCAATATCACGGCAAAATAGGTACGCAACTGGATAGAACCAGAAGATAATAGTAATAATACGCCCAAATTGAAGTTTACGAAGATCATTGTGCTTAATGTGAATCATTTCATGTAGCAAAATAGCATGGAGTTCATTAGATGAATAACTACGCTGCGGAAGCAGAATGATAAAATTATGCTTTTTAACAGTGACTGGTGTAGAAGTCAATGAGCAGTAGCGGATACATGGGACATGCGTAAGGTGCAGTCTTTCGGCTAAATCACTGACAATTTTATCTAGTACAGCATCATTTGGTAAATAGGTTGACTGATTAAGGATTTTACGTAATGAAATACAATCCCTCACATAAAATATACATTTGACAAGAATACCAATCAACCATATGGAAATGAGAATCCAGACAATATAATTTTGCTTTGCGGAACAAAAGAACACCATGCCTGGAAGTGGGTGATCAGATTGAATAAACGGTGAAAAAAATGTAGTTATTGATTTCGCAATAAAAAAGAATGGCGTAAAACAAAATATGCCAATAGGAATCAGCCGATAGCAAATCAAAACTAAAGAAGGAAAACGCTTTGCAGTGAGAATCAAAGCTTTCCATAGTGACCAGAAGCAAAAGCTGGTGATAATGCAAAAGAGAATTGCGTAGAAAATATCAGTGCCCCATTGAATCAAATTCATCTAAATAATCCTTTAAGTCCTGAATATCGTCTTTTGACAGCTCATTTTCTTTAATTAGAGCGGCAGCCATACGTTTCAAAACTCCCTTTCCCCAAATTTTTGAATAGTCAACTGCGGTTTGCTCAAAATAAGCATCCTTTGTGATTAGTGGATGATAGACAGATACCCGACCTTTCCGCTGATATGTCAGATATCCCTTTCCAGCCATGCGAAGCATGTAGGTAGATAGCGTTTGAAGCGTCCATCCGCGTTGAAAGCATTCATTAAGAAGTGTTAGAACTTGCGATGGCGAAACATCTGTGCCAATAGACCAGATGCAATCCATAATCTGAAGTTCAACATCTGTCATTTTTTCCATGGAGACCTCCTCTTGTATTATTATTTATTTCAAGTAAATTGTAAAATAAAAAAACCAAAAAGTCAATAAAAAGAAGTTGACATAGTATAAAAAGTATGATAGTATACAAGCGTAGAGCAACGACGAGGGACAATACATTAAGGAGGTAAAAAAATGGGAACATAGGGTAAACTAAAAGGGGTATATGCATAATATTCTAGTATAGATCGTGAAATATTATTATGTTTATACGCAAAAAGTAATTTTATGGTAGCAAAAGAAATAAAGTTAAATAGGAAAGGAGATTTACATGTTAAAGAAGGTTTTAATAAACATAGCAATAATTTTTTTGTGTATTTTAGGGATATCTGCTGAAGGCAGAGCAGAAGAATGGAGTGAAAATAATTGCATTGAGGTAGTATCAAAGTATTATGATTTGATGTATGACTCATATTTATCGTTACAAGTGCAGGATTTCTCAGATGTATTGGATATGGATGTTCCACAAAATATTAATAAAATTGTTGCACTGAACAGAGTGGTGACGAATTGAGAATATCAATTGGGGGTTAATCCGGAATTGATACATCCAACAAGGAAATGGTATTTGCTAAATTTACAAAATTATTATAAAGAGGGAGAAAATCTGGTAGTAAATGTAAATGTTCAAATTGAATTAGGAGAAACATATCCGATATTTATTTGTAAAGGAACAAATGTTTTTTACTTAGCAGTAGAAAATGGAAAATTAAAAATAGTACGTCATGAATATGAAGGAAGAGACTTGTTTGAGGGAGAAGGAAATGAGGTTCAATCATTTAATAAGGAATTGTTTATTCAGGAATTAAATAATATCACGCAACAAAAGGTTATTGAAGACGCTAATGAGGCTTATTTAGTTATGCCAGCTGGTACAATTGGTTTTAATAAACAAAGAGCTTATAATTATGCGACAACTTATGCTAGTCAACATAATCCATTCTTTCATTATTATCAAGGTGCAAATTGTACAAATTTTGTATCACAAATAGTTTCTTATGGATTTGGAGATACAGAAAATGCTCTCTTGAATACATCGTATCGAGTTACTTCAAGCTGGCAGGGAAATGGCAGTGGAGGAACTACAAATTGGGTTAGTGTTGTTGATTTTTGGAATTATATGTGTTCTGCAAAGTCATTAGGTCCTGTGGTTAATACAAGAACAACACCAACAGTTGGATGTGTAATGCAATTATATAATGCAAGTGCAGCGTATTGGAAGCATTCAGTATATATTTATGCATATGTTAATGGTGATTATAAGTGTGCACAAAATTCTGCTGATACGATTCGATCATTTAACGATTATGCTGCTCTAGGATTTTCAAATAGAAGATATTTTGTTCCGATGTATTTTTATGAATAATTTATCTGATATAAATATAATGAAAGAGAGGAAGATAGATGTGTAAAAAAAAGCAGGCTTTGAGAAGCGTACTTAGTGTTTCAACAGGTATAATGTTGTTTGGAATGAATATGATGCAAGTACCTTTTGCATCGGAAAATATTACAGAGACAGAGCCTCAGAGCATATCAGAGGAAAACACAGACGTAATTGATAATCAGAAGTTGTTAGAGATTGATCAGGATCAGCTTGATACCGGTGTTGTTTATGTCACAACAAAAGACACCTATTTTTATTTTCCAGATGGATGCAGTGATGATGCTAATCTTTTAGGATGGGCAGTTAAATGGATGCACGAAACTTGGTATCAGAACTCAGAAAATGATATTGATGTTTCTGCAAAGGTTTTTGTGATATCAGAAGAAAAACAGGATGATACAATTACATTGTTTGGAATTACCTCATATGAAAGCAATGCAGACTATACAGGAAAATATGCAGTTTCAGCAACTTTTGAAAAAGACAGTGAAAACACATTCAAATTTGTGGATTATTGGGAACCATTGGATTCGGATGAGATCAAGTCAATTGAAGCACGTTTTCCAGAGAAAGATTGGAAAATGGCAGAGGATATGACGAGATATGATGAATTACTTTTTGATGAGGAAGACGTTACAGGAACGTGTATTGTAGTATCGGGAAATAGCCCGGCAGAAATAATAGCAGATCTGTATGACAAAATGTGTGGTAAGTAGTGAATTATAAGATGTAATAGTTTCTATGGGTACATTATAAAGATGTTGTGGTTAAAATGTATTTTGCCACCTTTGATACCAGATTGTTACGTGCTTTGCACTCCCGCAATCTTCAAAAACATTCATAATCTGCTCATGCTTTTGGTGAGTCAAGAGATCAAAAATTCTCTTGCAGGTGAGTTTGCATCGGATTTCGGACCTTTTGACTCTGGTATCTTATAAATCAAATATTACTGACACTTTTTATAATAAGAGCAGGGGATAACGATAGGATGGAATTAATTAGTAAAGATGGGAGATACAATATGGTGAAAAATGTATTAAAAATATTAGCAAGTATTATAATGATGACGGCTGTAGCTACTATGACTGTACAAGCAGCTACAGATGGTAACTTGACTTGCAGATGTTTCGAACAGTACGCAGAAGGAACATATGCATACTATGGTTCTGGATATCATACGACTGCTATTAAAGTGAGATATGTGTATAAAGTAGCGGGTGGTAGTACAGTTAATATTGATAGTAGTAATTTAACTCACGAAAATAATACAGTTATTTATACAGCTACTAAGCAATATACAGGTGACAAGATTGCACATTGGGCAATTGGGGTCGGATATGTAGATAATGAAGTTAAAAATCAGGTAACGTCATTTTGACAAAGGGGGAAAATAGGATGAAAAGAAGAGGATTATTCGCGTTAATGTTGTTAATAGTAATGATGTGTTTAAACGTACGGTCAGTGAGCGCACAGTCGGTAATGGAAGGCTATTATGGAAATGGGTCATATAGGTTAGTGGTGAATTGTTATGCTAACTATGGGCAAGCATCTTTTGCATATTTCGGTGATGGATATAATCAAATGCGTGTTGGAGTGACTTTTACTCATAGAGTAGCTGGAGGCAATAATTATACTTCTGAAAGTGCTGGTGCATTAACAAATGAAAATTATATTTATGTAACAGCAGAAACGAGACGTTTGGGCGCGGTGATACCAGTTTCTACAGGAGCTATTGGATATATAAATGATACGATTGTTGCATCTGCAACAGATTATAAGTAGTGATTAGTTATCTTCTGATCATATAGAGAATAGATATTTTCCTAATTTTCTAATGGTCAGGAGATAATTTCGTAACTAGATTGAGGGCAAATGCGTATGGCGAAAAAAACAGGAAAAAGAAATCAGCATGTTGCGGCATTCATTTCGAAACTGCTGCTTGGTGCGGCGGCAGTTTCTTTTGCATCCAAACTGACCTTAGCAGAGGAAATACAGAAGGATTCATTAGATTGGAATGCAGCATATTATAACAATTCATATGAGAAGTTGTAACCGAATCGGAGCTTGGCTATTATATTGCAGTAAACAATTATCTTTATTTTGTAGAAAAAGAGTCACTTACACCGATTTTATTATGTAATAAACCAAACTGCATGCACAAAGATAGTTCATGTCAGGCAATATTTCAGCAGGGACAGGCTCAGATTGTGTATTATGACGGAATGATTTACGGGATTGACGATACTGGGATTTTCAGTAAGGGTAATCGCACCTATAATTTAATGGAAATTACGGCAGATGGCGAGAATCGTGATAAGAAAGCAGTAATCGAAACAGACGGAAATAATTTTTTAATTCATCGCAATCAAATTTTTACGACATATATTGATGAAGATGATCATGGTGTAATTACAGCGTTTGATTTAGAAACTGGAAAGCAAGAGAGTATCTATCGTTCAGAATGGAATATGAGTCAAATTATGGATTTATATGCGTATGAAGATCGCTTGTATTTTTCAGAGACAGGTGTGGATGATAATGAAACATATATTGCGGCGCTGGACTGCACCGATTTAATTACAGGTGAGACTGTCGAAAATCTCCTCCAGAATAGTACAGAGATTGAGGATAGCGAAGCATATGTAGTAGGTATATCAGATGAAAAGCTATATATAAGAATTTCAAGTATGGATACTATGAAATCAGATATTTATGTGTGCGATTTAGACGGCACAGATGCCAAATATATTACACAGATGTCAATTGGACAAACTGTTATGGACGATGAGAATATTTATCTGGCTTCATTTGAAGATAATCAGATATATGTTTATACAAAGGAAGGCGAACAGGTTAGTGTGATTGCAATTGAGGAGAAATCACAGGATGAAAGGCATTTGTTAGATGTAAATCCGGTTGCTGGATCTGGTCAGTATGGATTCATATCCTGCTTTTTTGGCATGACAGATGGACAGATTTATCGCAGCATTCTTGCTTTTGATAAGGAAAAGTTAGAAATGGGAAATGCAGCATTGCAAACAATTGTAGAAGGCAGTTTGTATGATATGCATTAGTATGTCAGAAAAAAGCAGATAAGAAAGAGGTGATGGCAAACGTGATTTATTATGAGATACGAAAGGTGTTTTGCAATTTTCGTGCCTGCTTGCTGTTTGTGGCAATTGTTTTTCTAAATTTGTTTTTGGGCGTGTATTTTCAGTATCGTGATTATGAAACTATTATAAATGGACGGACACAGCTAGAAGCGACAAAAGAAGCATTGCTGTCGGGAACAGAAACAAGAGATGGTCTTAAGAAAAAGCAGGAAGATCTGTTTGCAGAAATACAGAATACTTTGCATGAAAATAAAACAGTTGATAAGGCGTTTTACCGAGAATTGAATCTGCTTGGATATTATCTGGATCAATACGATGCATTTGATCAATATGTTTCATTCACTGAAAATCTGAAGACGCGAGCCGAACAGATGAAGCTTTCTCCTTTGTGGGGTGATGCCAATTCTTTTTCTTATCGTAATATACAAAAGACAGCGGCAGATTATGAAAAATTAGATGAACAGCTGCAAGTCGGTATTAATGAAGGCGTTATGTTTTTGGGTAATGCATTTTGGACAGATTGGTTGCTGCTGCTGTTTGCAATTTATATCGGATTTATGTTGTTCAAGTGGGAGCATGAAAATAATGCACTGAATCTTGTAAGCAGTTGTGTCCGCGGAAGAGGAATGCTGGGTATTGCGAAGGTTGTGACAGCGCTTAGCCTAGAGATTGGTGCATTTATGTTTTTATATGGAAGCAATTATGCGATTGCAGCCAGGCTGTATGGATTTGGTGGTTTAGACCGAGCAATACAGTCTGTTCCAAAATTTCAAAGCTGTGGCATTTCGCTTACAGTAGGAACATATATTGTGCTGCTTGGAGTGGTAAAGGAACTTGCACTTATGGCTGTTTCGCTTGGCATTTGGGTAGGCATTTTAGCGGTCAGAGGAACTATTGGGCCAGTGTGCGGTATTATTGCCATTTTGTTGGGCGAATATCTTTTATATACGTTGATTACGTCATTGTCAAAATGGCGCTTGCTTCGCTACCTGAATTTCTTTTACTTTCTGGATGGCTGTGAAATATTGACAGTGTATCAAAATTTGAATTGCTTTGGATATCCGGTTTCCTTTGTGAGAATATGGAGTGGTGTGTGGTTTGCAATGATGATAGTTTTGATTCCAGTTCTTGGGGCTTTATTTGTACATAATGAAAAAATGCGGGCAGGAAAACATACGGCAGAATGTTTTTGGCAGGTAATCCAAAAAGTTAAATATAAAAAAATGCCTGTATGTGTGCTTCATTCGCCATGGTACTGGGAACAAAAAATTTATTTCTATAAACTTGCAGGCATATTGTTGTTGATTAGTGGTATGTTGTGCATGACAGTCGTATCAAACCATGAGAGTGATAGTTACTATATATCAAAAGAAGAACAGGAAGCAGAAGAATTTGTAAAGGAATATAAGGGTGCACTGACAGAAGATAAAAAAAGGAAGATTGAGGAAACTTATGTGTACTACAATTCTCTGGATGAACAGCTGCAGGAAAGTGAAAAAGCATATGCTGATCATAAAATAACAGATGAACAGATTCAGGGAAAACGGTGGATTATCAAGCAGAGTCAGCAAAAGGAAGCGGCATTTTCAATGTTTTATGAGCAATATAAAAATTTGGATGAAGATGCATGGATTGTCAGTCAGAGTGCATTTGACAACTTAATGATGAAAAATGAGGCAGGAATGATCGTTAATATTGTCCTGATGGTAATTATAGTGCTATCAGCCTCCTCCTGTATGACAAGAAATTTTAAGAATAAATCTGTTTTTTTGATCCGATCAACAGAGCGAGGGGCAGCAGCAACCTTTGTAGGGCAAAGTGTTTGTGTGCTGATCACATCATTCGTTTTATGTGTATTTCAGATGTATTTAAAATGTAGAAATATTGAAAATGCTTTTTTATTTGAGGGGTGGAATGCGCCGGTGTATAGTATTTCTAAGCTAAAAGATTTTCCATTTTCTCTTAATATTCAGCAGTATTTAATTTTGATTACGCTGCTTCAGACCATTTGTGTTTGTGCATGCGGAATGCTGCTATTGTCCTTATCGGTATGGATTCGTCAGTTTCAGCGAACTTTTTTGGTGGGAATGCTTATTTTTATTAGTCCTCTGATTCTTAAAATGGTAGGCAGGATGCCAGAACAAAGTTTGTTTGCTGATCACATTTTTGATATGGAGAGAATCTTGGATAAAGGCGGAGATCTGACGTTTTTTGCCATATACGCTTGTGCAGTACTGCTTATGTCGCTATTGTGTTTATTTTTGGCATGGAAACGGTTTCAGGTGGATAGATAGGATGAATGGAGGGATATTATGTTGCTGGAAATACAAGATATTTCAAAAAGTTATTCCAAAAAGGGAACCGTTTTAGATCATATTTCGTTTCAGATGAGAGAAGGAATATATGGACTGCTTGGACCAAACGGTGCAGGAAAAACGACGTTAATGAATATCATGACGGCAAATTTGCAGCCAGATGGAGGCTGTGTCATGTACAATGGAGAGGATATTAAAAAGCAGGGAAAGCAGTATAGAGCAAGCCTTGGTTACGCTCCACAGCAGCAATGGCTGTATGATGATTTTCGTGTGACAGAATATTTACATTATATGGCATCATTAAAAAATGTGCCGAGACGAGAACAGCGCACTCGAATTGATGAGCTATTAGAGCAGATGAATTTGGAATATGCACGCCATCAGAAGATAAAGACATTGTCAGGAGGTATGAAGCAGCGTTTATTAATTGCACAGGCACTTTTAAATGATCCAGAAGTGCTGCTGCTAGATGAACCGACAGCAGGTCTTGATCCAAAGGAACGCATCAGAATTCGCAATCTTATCAGCGAGAGTGCTCAAAAACGTATCGTCATGATTGCAACGCATGTTGTTCAGGATGTGGAATGTATTTCAAATGAAATCCTTTTGATGCGCTCAGGAAAGCTCATTGCAATGGATTGGCCGGAAAATCTGATACAGGAATTGGAAGGATTGGTGTATACTGTGAGAGCAACAAAACAGGGTGTAACGCGGCTCCAACAGTGTGCACTTATCAGCAATGTGTATCTGGCAGCAGGCGGTTTTGAGGTTCGAGTAATCGGAGACAGTCCTGTGCCAAAGCAGAGGCGAAGAATGGAGACACCTACACTGGAAGATGTATATTTGTATCGCGTGACCATGGGGAGAGGTTCGGCGGTCTTTTAAGTGGGTACGCTGGCTTGATTACTGTCCCTGCGGCTTTAGAGAGGACTAATTAAGTCAATGAAGAGGGGTGACGTGGAATGAAAGGAAAAAAGAAAAATGTCATAAAAGTGATAATAGTACTGCTAGTGATTGGAGGTATTTTCTATTTTGCGCAACCGTGGATTGTATATTATACGGGGCCTCCTCGGTGGACGTATGAAAGATTATGTCAAAGTGTGCAAAGCGGAAGTTATTGGAATTCGGCACGAGGGCGAGCGTTAGATGTGGATGGGCATCTGGATGAGTTAAGAACAGAGACCGTTTTTCTTAATAAGAAAATTCAGAAGTTAGAAAAGGGATTGTATCTTTTGCAGTGTGATGGCATATCGGAATGGCAAACATGGCTGGTATTATTTAATCGGTATCCAATTTCGAACGCAAAAAGAGATTTTTTGCTTGATACAATGAAGCTAAAAGGCAGCGATGATAACGTGAACGTTGAAATGAAAAGTTCCTCTTATCCAGATGAAAGATTTTTTGGAGCATATTTGTATGTTGTGTTGCCATCGCCAATGCAGATTGATGACACGATCACTTTGGAGATTGATGGCAAAGAAATAGACGTCGAAGTAGAAACGGTACCGGATGTTTCTGAAAATTATTTAAGAAAACAGGGGTGACCATGGGGACAGGTGACCATGGGGACAGGTCTGGCGGACTTTTAATTGGGTACATTGGCTTGATTACTGTCCCGTTGGCTTACAATTAAGTTATGCAAAAGGCGCCAGAAGCTGCAAAAGTGGCTATGGCGTCTTTTTGTGTGGGAAAAATTTTTAAGTGGGAATGTTGATTTACAAAAAAAGAACAAAAGTTCGCAAATAAGGGTTGACACAGCAGAACAAATGTGCTACAACAATGATTAGAACGAATGTTCATAAGTATAACGAAAGAGGGAATTGCGGATGAAACGATACTACAATACGAAGGGAAGCGCAGAGCGAATACGTCAGTTGAGAAAGAGAAGTCATGTTACTCAGTCAATGCTTGCAGAACAGGCAAATATATCGGTGGATACAGTTAAGAGGCTGGAACGGGGAAATGAAGGCAGTGTGAATGTACTTTTGGCAATAGCAGATGTCTATGACGTGTCATTGGATTATCTTGTTGGATGTGAAGACGCGGCTAGATAAAATATCAAAAAATGAGACTCTTACAGTTTAAATTGAAGCTGCAGGAGTCTCATTTTTTGTGCTGAAAATAATAAAAAATTGCAAAAAGTGTAACATGTTCACCCCAAAAGTGGCACACGTTCACTGTTAAAAGAATACTTGTTCTGATATGATAAGCAATGTCAGAGCAAGGAGGTCTGACAGGATGTGCTACACCGCAGCACGGAGAGAAAAATAAGAGGGAAGCGGTGAGAAAGGAAAAGGGAATAAAAATGACAGCAAAAGAACTAAATCTGGCAGCCAGAACTGTGTTTGCGGAAGCAGCAACCGAAGGATTGAACGGCCAGATGGCAGTGGCACAGACGATGTATGATCAACTGCACCACAACATTATCGGAGCGGATGGTTCAGGCTTTGGAAAGACACTCGAAGAGGTTATTAAAAATGCCTACACTATGCCGACCAATCAGGATATCCGGGGAAGTAGCTGCTTAGAGGCGGTGATTCGTGTATTTCTTGAAGGACAGAGGATTTTTACAGATCATTACGTGTATTTCTTTATGTCAGATAGAGGAAGCAGCTACTGGCGAAGCTACTGGGATTCCCACTATACGAACATGGGAAAGTTAAAGAATCATACTTTTTGGGGAGTGGCAATTCCAGATAATCAGAAGACACAGCCATTTGCCCGCTATGTGGCAGAAGTAAATGATCCAGATGGATGGACATTCGTTTACGAGGAGGCAGGAAAAGATAGTGAATTTTTGGAAAACTATCCTCAGCTGAACAATGGAAATCTTGTGGAGGTACTTGGTACTCAAAAGGGGAGTGATGGAGCCGTTTGGAATCTGATTTCGATTGCAGGAGCCTATGCCGGATATGTGAGAGCTGACCTGTTAAAGAGAAAGTAGGTGCAGGATGCTAGAGACATTGATCTTATGTATGGCACTTGATTATCTGACAGGAATGATGGCAGCAGGAATTTTTCACAAGAGTAAAAAGTCAGCCGAAGGAGGGCTGGAAAGCAGAAGTGGATGGAAAGGGCTTTGTCGAAAGGGAATTTCACTACTCATTGTATTAGTGTCATATCGGATGGATCTCATTGCCGGAACTGATTTTATCTGCAATGCGGTAATGGCGGCATATCTTGTGAATGAGTTGTTATCCATCACAGAAAATCTTGGGCTGATGGGCGTGCCGGTGCCAAAGGTATTGAGTGGTGCGATTGATTTGCTAAGACAAAAGAGTGAAGAGCAAAAAGTGTATCAGATGCCAAGAAAACAAAAGGCCAAAAGGGAACAGTTAATAAAAAGGGAAAATGAAAAATTAGAAAAGAGAGAGGAAAAAGAATAATGAATGGATTAAATGAAACAATTAAAACAAAGAAAATGCCTGAAAATGGCGAGACTGAGGCTGTAATCAATACAGAAGGTGCAGTTAATGCAGAAGCCGCAGCTACAAATCGTATGCTTGTACGTGAATGTGTAAAAGAGAGAGGACGTTTTTCTCGTGTCTTTGAGACTAAGGGTGGAGAAAAGGCAGCAGTAATCTATCCGAAGGCAGTTCACTTTCAGGAGAATGGTGTGTGGAAGTCCATCGACAATACTCTTGCACTTTCAAAGGATCAGCTTTCTTATGAGAATACACAGGGAAGAATGAAGGTAAGAATTGCAAGAAATCCAAAGTTTGCAAAGGCTTTAAAGGGTATCGTATCAGTCGCATCTGCGCATGATCAGGCAAAAGTATCAGATGTATCTAAGTTGAATCAAACAGTAAAAATGCCTGCATCATCAACTGAATCTGCAGCATTTACAGAGCTTGCGAGTGTAGAGAAGGACGGTTTTACAGTATCATGGGGATTAAAACAGCAGGATATTATGACTGCTATGTTGTCAGAAGAAACTGAGTGCTTGGAAGATCTTAAAACTTCTGAATTTCAGATCAGTCCGATCCGTATGCAGACAGCAGAAGAGAAACTTTTGAAGCTTGCTACGCTATCTTCAGCAGGATACTTTAAGGAAATCCTTCCGGGTATAGATATTCGTTACCGACTGGAATCAGAGGTAATGAAAGAAGAGATTTTATTGAAAAACAAAGAGGCGGCAACAGCCGAGTTTACCTTTGTGATGAAACATCCTAGTCTTGCAATCAAAAAGCTTGCAGACGGCAGCCTTGTATTGTGCAAAGAATTAGAGGAAGATCAGACAGGAGAAGCTTCTGATGAGGATATTGTATTTTACCTGGATCAGCCGATTCTATTTGATCAGAACGGTGCGGTATTAAAGGCAGATTACAAGATCGCGGCAGGAAATGGAATGTCTGAGATCACGATCATGATGGATCAAGCATGGCTTATGGATGAAGAAAGAGCCTATCCGATCACGGTTGATCCGACAGTTCGTATTGAGAAAAAACAGACCACCATTGATGATGCATTTGTGCGTTCCAAGGATCCTAACAGCAGCTATGGCTATAACTTTAGTGAGCTTGAGGTCGGAAGAAACAGGCCGTATCAGGTTTGTCGTACCTTTTTAAAGTTTAATACACTTCCACCACTTGAAAAGGGAGCGGTAATCACGGACGCGAGATTAAACTTATATCAGTATCAGTTTTCAGCAGATAATGGACAGGGCTTTCGTGTCAGTGCCCATGAGGTGACAGGTTCATGGGATCAGCGTACTCTGACATGGAACAATCAGCCTTCCTTTAAGCCGGAGGCACTAGACTATCTGACACTGGAAAATACCAATGGCATGGCTGTGCCGAAGACATTTGATGTGACAAAGCTGATTCGTGGCTGGTACAACAATCCGCCTAGTAATCATGGAATCGCATTAAAAGCAGTCAATGAGACTGTGTATGCAACAGCAACATTGGTATCCTCTGATATGCCAGTCAATAAGTATGGTTTGACAGCTGACTGTTATCCGATTGGAATTGTCTATTACCGAAGTACAAAGGGTCTTGAGGATTATTATAGTTATCACGAGCAGGAGTTAGGACGTACCGGAAGCGGTTATGTAAACCGATATAATGGAAACCTTGTATTTATTCATGAAGATGAAGGCACAAGTGGTATTCTGATGCCTGTCAGTGTCAGCCATGTGTACAATCTTTCTGATTGTGATACAAAGAGTCGTTTCGGAAAAGGATTTCGTCTGAGTCTAATGCAGGAATTAAAGGAGTCAGGAAATGCTGATTTCCCGTATGTGTTAACCGATGCAGATGGAACAAATCATTACTTCTATAAGGATACATCTGATTCAAATAAGCTCAAGGATGAGGACGGACTGGGTCTTGTGATTACACAGACTTCCAGCAGTGAGTATGATTCCTATAGCATTATGAAGGATAAGGATGAGGTACAGTACATTTTTGGTCAGGACGGATATCTGCGTCAGATCAAGGATACATATGGAAATGCAATGAAGTGCCAGTATGGGCCGAATAGTGCAGGAAATTATATTCAGTATGCAGAAGATCCGACAGGTGCAAGAGTTGTATTTAATTACAACAGCGATCTGACAAAGCTGATCGGCATTACGGCAAATAAGAGAAGTACTTCCTTTGCATATGATGCCGCCGGTCATCTGACAAAAATTACATACCCGGATGGAAAGAGCAGTACATTTGGCTACGATGGAGATCAGTTAATATGGGCGCAGAACCCGGACAAGAAAAGAATCACTTATGGATACCGTACAGATTGTGGTGTGCAGCGTATCGCTAAAATTGGTGAAGGGTATACAGATACAGCAGGAACCTTCCATAAGGGAACTGAGATTGAAGTAACCTATCCAGAGCTTGGAACCACTGTTTTCACAGAACCGGGACTGGATGGAGAACTGTCATCAACAGCAGATAATCATGTGTATACATGGAAATTTAATAGATTTGGTTCTCCTTCTGAGATCTCAGACAATGCCGGTCATGTCAGCACTTTCAGTCATTATGATGATGGTGCCAGACGTCATAAGCTGAGACAGTCGTCATTGACAGGAAAACTTGTAACCAATCTGTTAAAGAATACCGGCTTTGATGCGATGGGTGAGTTTGAAGACGGCTGGGGCAATGAGTCAGGTCTGAGTGATACTTCCCAATGGGGCGTTGGTCGTGTTACCGATAAGGGCTATTTTGCGGATACTTCTATTGTTGTTTTAAAGAGAGTACCGCAGAGCTATGCAGCTGTTATTCAGCAGGTTTGGCTGGCAGCAGGAACCTATACCCTTTCTGCCTATACTTTTGTAAAGGATGTCGCAGCGGTTTCAAACAATGCACAGGCAGGAGCAGGACTGGCAGTTCGTTTTGCGGATAAGTCGATGGCATATGGACTGGAATTTCTGACAGGAAATGCGGACACCGATATTGACGGCGGATGGAAGCGAATCAGCCAGACCTTCACCGTAAGCAGCGCACAGGTTGTCACAATCTATGGTGGAATCTTTAACACAACAGGTACCGCATGGTTTGACTGTTTCCAGCTGGAGACAGGAGATCGCATGAGTGATTTTAACATGGTGAATAATGGCCGCTTTGCAAGAAACAGCACTAACGGTGTAAATGACTGGAACCATGTAAATCTGGTCGCATCCGATACAACAGTAACGGACAGTGAGCGAGGAACCTGCCTAAAAATCACAGGAGAACCCGATAAGGAAAAGCGTGTGCTTCAGGGAATCTATGCGAAAGGCGGCGAAGGTGACGTATTCCGTTTCGGTTGTTTTGCAAAGGCGGATGCCATTCCGGGAAAGACGTTTCGTATTGCAGCAGCAGTCATCTATGCCGACGGAACCCATAAGTGGGAAAATGTGGATTTTGATCCATATCGAAGCGGCTGGCAGTATGTTTCCGGTGTGGTATCAACGGATGATGAGAATTCTGTAACCAACAAGCAGTATACTGCGGTTCATCTTTACATTATGTATGACAACCAGCTCAATCCGGGCTATTTTACCGATGTTCAGTTCATGAAGGATGACAGCTGGAGCTATACGTATGACAGTAAGGGAAACTTAAACACAGCCAAAAAGACAAGAGAAAACAATGCCTTCCAGCATAACAGCAAGGACCAGATCAGCCGAATGGCTGCAATGGACGGCACTGCATATGACATTTACTATAACGAGAAGCGAATGCCGCTGTATGCAAAGAGTGCCGAGGGTCAGAGAAGTAATTTCCAGTACAATGAGAAGGGCCAGCCGATTGCCGTGTGCATTGAGGCAGACAAGCATAGTGCTTCTGTCACAGCAGGAAGAGTCTATTATATTCGCCAGCAGCGTTCTGGAAAATATCTGGACACAAAGGATGGTGATGTAACTGGCTCGAATATTCAGCAGTACAGCTTCAACGGTTCCGATGATCAGAAGTGGAGAGTCGAGAATGCCGGAGAAGGATATATTAAGTTGATTTCTCAGACCGGAAGCCAGTGGAGAGCGGTAGATGTCTTTAATACGCTGAATGAAGATGGAACCAATATCCAGCTTTATCCGGATCTTGGACATGAAGCACAGAAGTTTAAGTTAAAGCTGGCAGCGGGAGGCGGTTATCAGCTGCTTGCCAAGTGCAGTAAGGATACAAGATGCATCATGGTGTCCGCAGGAAGTGCACCAAACGACGTATTTGCGGATAAGGCAAATGTGGAGCTGGGAAGTGCCGCTTCTGACAGCGAGCCAAGAAGTATCTGGTACTTTGAGCCGGCGGATGAGGGAAACGTCAGTGAAGCGCCACAGGATGGAATGCTTTGTCGTATTCGCGCACGTCACTCCGGTCAGTATGTGCAGACAACAGGAGCAGAAGTGGGAAGCACCTTTAAGCAGGCCTACAGCAGCCAGAAGCAGGAAGAGGAGTTTCTTCTGACAAAGGTGCAGACGGAAAACGGTACCGACTGGTACTATATCAGAAGTGTAGGCAATCCGGAGAACTATGTTGATGTATGCAGCAAGGGGGCAGATGGCTATGATTGCCCAACGTTGCAGGCAAAGAGCGGCGCAGACAGCCAGAAGTTCTGCTTTAAAGCACTTCGAACCGGTTATGTTATCGAGAATAAGCAGGGAGATCAGCTGGATGTCAAGTTTGGCGATTATGCCGATCAGGCAGCTGTCATTGCAACGGGAACTCCGTCGAGTGTGGCATTTTCCGATATTCAGGACAATAAGGTATTTGTGCTGGAACATGTATATAAGCGCATTCAGACCGGTATGAGCTACACGAAAGACTGCCGAAATGTGGCGAGTGTAACCGATGCCAGAAAGAAAACGGTTTCCTATACCTATGACAGTGAGAATCGTCTTCTGACAAAGATGACCGATGCCAACAATCATAGTACACAGTATCATTACGAGGCATCAACCGATCGCTTAACAGGCGTAAGTGCAACTGCATCCGGGCAGACAAGGGACGTTTCCTATACATATGATGAGGGAGACCGAATTAAGAGTATCAAGCATGGTGGAACCACTTATGCATTTGATTATGATGGTTTCGGAAATCAGACAATGGTAAAGGCGGGTGACAAGACTCTTGAACGCTACGGCTATGCACCAAACAATGGTCCACTCATAACAGTTGCCTATGGAAATGGCGATACGCAGGAAATTCTGTATGACAAAGAGGAGCGCATAAAGTCCAGACGTTGGAATGGAGAAAGTACAGATGCCGTGCGTTATGAGTATGATGACTACGGTACACTGGAAAAGGAAACCGATCTGGTAAATGGACGAATTGACAAAGACCAGTATGACATGACTGGAAGACTCGTACAGAGTACGACGCTGGAAAAGAATACCGGGGCATCAGGTGAGCCGACCGTGGCAAACACTCATACAGTGCAGTCACTTGAGATTGGTTATGACAGTTATAATCGCGTAAATCGACTGGTGCATAGTCTGGAGGGATCAAAGACAAAGACCGGACTGGTGTACGGTGATGCATCAAAGGCGCAGCGACCGGGACTTTCCTATGGCTTAACCGTGGATGGCGTGACACGACAGACACTTGAATATGATGCATTGTCACGTCGTACAAAGGAGATTGTAACACTTTCTGGTGGAAGTAAGCGAGAAAACCGATATATTTTTGGAACTATCAATCATCTTACAGATACCGACAGCCTGCTTGAATCTATGTCAAATGGAACTGACAGCTGGAATTATACCTATGATAATGCAGGAAATATCACGGCAATCACATCAGGAGGAAAACGCATCAGCTATCAGTATGATAAGTTAAATCAGCTGATTCGTGAAAACAACGGTGTGTTAAATGAGACCATTCTTTATACCTACGATGCAGGCGGAAATATTACTTCGAGAAAGACATATGACTATACGGAAGGAACCCTGCAGACCATAAAGAAGAATGAGACATTCAGCTATCGAAGTGATGGATGGAAAGACCAGCTTTTGTCTTGGAATGGCTATCGCTATACATATGATGCAGGTGGAAATCCGACTCTGTTAAGAGGTGTCCCGTTAACCTGGGGAGAAGGCCGCCGATTAAAGAAGGTAAGTCTGTCATGGGGAACTGTAGACTTTGCCTACGACAGTGATGGAAAGCGTGTCAGAAAGACAAGCGGTAATACAGAAACAAAGTATTATTACAATGGAAGTACGCTGAGCGGTCTGGTGAGAACCACAACCGGAAGCACAGGTACTACTAAGACTACGGTACAGTTTGTGTACGATGCCGAAGGCAAGCCATTCCTGCTTCGATTAAATGGAAAGACAGACTATTTCTATCTGTATAATGGTCTTGGAGATGTTGTGGGACTGATTGACAGCAGCAATAAAGTAGTGGTAAGATACCAGTATAACAGCTGGGGCAAGGTTACTTCATCAGAAGATACCAGTGGAGTTTCTCTTGCAACACTGAATCCGTTCCGTTACCGTAAGTATGTCTATGATCCAGAGACAGGACTGTACTGTCTGGGAAGCCGCTATTACGATCCAGAAGTTGGAAGGTTTGTGAATGCGGATGATCCTGGTACAATTTTTGCAAAGCCACAGGAATTGTATAACAAGAACCTGTATGCGTACTGTGATAATAATCCGGTAATAAGAGAAGATATTCAGGGATATTTTCCAATACCATGTATTGTAGGAGCAGTTGTAGGAGCAGTCGTCAGTGGATTTTCCTATGTACTTTCGAGTGGAGGTGAGATAGATGGTGTTGAGCTAGCAAAGTCTTGCTTAGTGGGTGCGGTTTCAGGAGCATTAGCACCATTGGATCCATTGAAAGGAAAAGTGCAGTGGGTAGTAGCCGGTGCCGCACTCATCAATGGAATTAATACTGCAATTAATACAGAAGGTGGATTTTTAACACGTTGTGTGTGTGGAGGATTGGAAGCTGTTGGTACATATGTTGCAGGCGCTACCGCTAATAGTTGGACTTCTCCAGAGAATGTAATTTTAGCGACGAAAGCAGCACAGATAATTGGAAATGCGGCAGTAGGATATACACTTGGTCAGACGGCAGAGCTTGCGGTAGTAGGAGTTTCAGCAGCAATCACTTCAAAGCCATCAGCAGCAAAAGCTAAGACTACAAGTGTGACAAAACCAAAAATAAAACTGAATTCGACTCCTTATGTTAAGAGTATAACTTCAGCATCGGGAAGAAAAAAAGTTGCTAATAAGGTGAAAAAGTCGTCACCGAGAAACGCGAAATTTCGTAAAATATGCATGGCATAAGTTAAAGTAAACGAGTTTATTCAGGCAGAATAGATACTTCTGCCTGAATACTATGAGAGGAGGAATATGAGAAAGAAATGTATTTGGAATTGGAATTGGCATGCAAGAAAAGAAATAGAATATTGGGATGAATGGGGAAAATGGCATGGCTTTTTTACGGCACTATCATTTATAGGAAGTATTATTTTTATTATAGGTATTCCAATTCCGTATTTGATTGAATATTTTTTAGTTATATACGAAGAACCCTTTCAATATGCAATAACTGTAATACTGTTAACACTTCCATTTGTACTTTATATAGAGACTGTCTTTTATGAGAGAACATATGGAGGGATGCTTGGGGATGGAGTTTACTATTTAAATGAAAATGGAATTCAGATGGAATATTACCCTCACATTTATAGAGAAATTCGTTGGGAAGATATTGATATAATTGAGAGAAGAACATTTTCAACTGGTTCCCGTGAAGAAGCCATATATGGTGTACGAGAAATTTTTTTTATTTGTAAAAAGGGTTGTACTGAAAAAGAAAAGAAACCAAAGCCTAGAAGTGGACTTTTTTATGCAAACCATAGAAAAAAGATTGTATATATTGGATATTCAAAAGAGCGAGAAGTAGAGTTTCGTAAATATTGGAGTAAAGAAATTCGAGATCAACGAAAATGGACTAAAGGGTTGACATTTTTTTAAAAATGAAATTTTACAGTACTTGATTTTAAACGTTTGATTCAAAAACTAAAATATAGATCATTATGGGAATTCAGAAAAAACTAAAAAAATTTCTGAATCTCCTGTTTTTTGTCCATGGTTTGTCCTAGTCGGTACGCTATACTAACGCCATCAAACAAAACAAGTTCACGAAATGCAGGGTCAGGAACCGGCAACATGTTCAGTTGCCATCGCCAACACAGGTTGGTGATACGATCACTTTGGAGATTGATGGAAGAGAAATAGACATCGAAGTAGAAACAGTACCAGATGTTTATGAAAATTATTTAAGAAAACAGGGGTGACCAGACATGAACCGGGTCACATCCATCGGGGACAGGTTTGGCGGCCTTTTAATTGGGTACGTTGGCCTGATTGCTGTCCCAGTGACGCAGTGCCAAGTACTCTTACAATTTTCAGCCATTGAATGACCGTTGTAATAGTGCTTGGTAGCAAGTTCTTGCTATATCATTTTGGAATAAAAGCTGTTATCATATCGAAATACCACGTGGACACTAATTGAGCCAGTGTACCCAATAAAAGAGCCGGCGTTTGATGTGACCCCCAAAAGTTAGACTTTTTAGCGTAGCAGTTTTCGGCTGCTACGCATTTTTATGCAGCCAAGTGGGTGAGCCGATATTCCACTGGACTCATCCAACCTAGTTTTTCTTTTATTCGTTGTTCATTATAATACTTTATGTATCGTTCAATTTCCTTTTTCAGTTTCTCGTA
>QUFP01000036.1 GCA_003478935.1 Firmicutes bacterium AF25-13AC | reverse complement strand
ATTGACAAAATTTTTTTATTACTGCTATAATTAAATTGACAAAATTTTTTTATTACTGCTATAATTAATCCAACATAGATGCGCATAATATGTTAGGATTTGAAAGTATAATAGAACTAAATTTCTTAAATGTAAATATTAACAAATTCTAACCCAGAAAACTAGAGTATTTGCAAAACGTGAGGTGTATTGATTGGTTTGTTGTATCTAAAAAATCAAGTAGGAGGATAAGAGATGAAGAAATTAAAAAGACCTCTAGCAGGAATTGTGGCATCAGCGATGCTAACGATGCCAGTAAGTAATGTATTAGCAGCACAAACAACAGGTGTTTATGATGGCTGTACATATACTGTATCAGCAACAAATGGAACTTTTAGTGGAAGTGGATATGGAAGATATGCAGATTCATCAAAGGGATTGTCTCTTACGGTAACGTTTACAGCAAGAGATGCAAATGGAGTGTGGCAAACTAAGACTGCTAGCAAAGGTGGTACCACATACGTATCGGCAACAACAGAGAGATTATTTAATATTGATACGGCTACAAAGAGTACGACGGCGTCTCTTTGGATTGCAGGGGCAACATTTTCAGCAAGAGAATAGTAATGAAGGTCAGCATACTGAATGATTAAGTGCGTAAAATTATGTGCAAAAATGAAAGTGTTGTCAAAAAGTAAAAATGGTCATTAACTTGTGGTAGACATGGAGAAGATTAACGCATAAGATTTCCAAATAAAAAAGGCAGCATGCATTATGTGTGCTGCCTTTTATTACACTAGTTGAAAAAATATATAAATTTTATTCGAAAAAAGAAGTCGAAAAATGTTGGACAATATTAGAAATCAAAACGTAGAAGGGAGGTACCGAGAGACAAGTGATAAAAGAACTAATAGTTCTCTGATTAAAGTTACTAGTCTTCTTGGCTTAGTTTATGAGAAAAAAATGTACAATAATTACTATGCTTATAACTGGAATAATGGCGTTGCTTCATTTGGACAAGAAAGTTTTAATGCAGAAAACGGAGGTCTTAACTACGTGCTTCCAGCTGATAATGGATATTATTTCTTATGTAGTGGTCATATATATTTTTGGAATGGTGATGTTACAAAACAGGCTGTACCATTGTGCAGTCGTCCTAATTGCAGTCATACAACAGAGGATTGTGCAGCTATGATTCGAGATGCATCTCAAAAGATGTACAAAGTAGATGATGGATTCTATGTGCTCTCTACATGGCCAAGGGAAGATTCAAAGACTGGGGAAAAGATGATGCCAATCTGGAGAGTGCAGAATGACGGTTCTGGTAAGGAGATTGTGGGTGAAATTCCAGATGCAAGTGTGGTGAATTATACAGTATTTCAAGATAAGATTTATTATACCATGGAAGATATACGGACAGATGGAAATTATCAGTTTTCAGTGTGGCAGATGTCATTAGATGGGAAAGAGAAAAAACAGATTTGGCAAGGTGATTTGTATAGTGGATACATAAGTACATTGCAAGGAATCGGAGAGTGGCTATATGTAAGTGAGAGCGGATGTGAGGAGGCTATTGACTGGACGAATGAGGACAACATTGATTTTGAAAAACTGCCTACACGAACAAATTTATATTTGTATCAGCCGCAATCAGAGGAATGGATAACGAATCCTGATGAATATAAGAAGGAAGATGTTTTATTAAGCATCCAGAACATTTATCAGAATGAAATTTATTTAACCTATTATGATTCAAAGGCAGAGATTCGTAAAGTATGGAAAAAAGGTTTTGATCTGGAGGATGAAGCTCAATTTGTAGGAGAGTTTCCCAGAAAAGCGTATAAATGGGATAATTTGTATGGTTATACATGGCCAGATCGTAATGATGAAGATGAAAACTGGTTTGAAATTTATGATTATGATGGTAATTTGGTACAGAAAATTGACCTGTATCCGCATGATGATATAGATATTATAAGTGCAGATGAAAAATATGCTTTTGTTTACTGGATACAGGCACAAGATGGTGTCGGACAAGAGGTAATAGGTGTGATCGAACGTGATAAAATTGCAACGCATGAGGCTGAACTGATTCAGTTAACAAAGGGAATGAATGGAAATTCATTTGAACGCTGATCAGATGATGCTGGATTATGAATTACAAGGGCAGAGAGGTGATGGAGAAAAATGATAGGAGCGGAATGGAAAAAGCTGCTGCGCCAGAGATGGCTGATTGGGATTGCGATATTGCTTATTTTTGTAGATGTTGGATTATTTCTTAATACTCAGTATACAGAAAAGAAAGATCGTGTGGCTGCGGTTCCTCTTTTTGCGGAGTATCAGAAAGAAACGGCGGATATGACAAATGAGCAGGCACAGGAATATCTGACGGATCAGTTAAATACGCTTTCTAATTTTCAGTTTGTGCAGATTGCATTGAATGGGGAAGTGGACGAAGGGCTTCTTCAAGGACTGGTGGAGGAGAATCCAAATATCTTGGAGGAATACCAACAGGCTGGATATGAGGAAGATCCACTGGCACTTATGACAAAAATACAGGTAATATCAGAACTTCTTGGACAATATCAAAATGTCAGCGGGTATCAGGCATATTTGGAATCCATTCAGACACAGTATGAACAGATGAAAGACAGTTCATTTTATGAAGGACGTCCGTATGCGGAAGCACAGGGCAAAAAGACGACAGAAGATTTTGCAAAGTTACAGGGGACAGAACCTGAAATTGGTATGAACTGGGGCGTGGAAGCGCTGATGGAGGAACAAATCTCATCAGAAATTCTTATTTTATTGGCGTTCGGTATTTGTATTGTTTTGGTATCTCAGGATCGCACACACGATTTGTTTGGGTTGCTTAGAAGCTGTAGACGTGGACATGGCTGTCTAATTGCCGCCAAATTTGCAATAGCGCTGACTGCGGTTCTATTTCTTGGAATCAGTGTGTACGGAAGTCAAATTGCAATCGCGTGGAAGCTATATGGAATGGGAAATTTAAATCGTCCGATGCAGTCTGTCAATGAGTTAAATGAAAGTGCAAGACAGCTGACCGTGGGCGGATATTTGCTCGACTATTATCTGAGGCATTTAATTGCAGTGCTTGTCTTAACGGCATTCATGCTATGCTTATTCTTATCAATTTATTCGACAATGACAGCATTAGTGGTAGTCGGTATTTGTGCGGTGTTGTGTGCTGTGGGCTATTGGAAGGTACCGGAGATTGCAGTAAACTCGTGGATTCATTTTTTAAATCCAGTTGCCTGGTTTTGGAGTTCACAATTATATGAAGGCTATTGGAATATAAATTTGTTCGGAAAACCAGTGAATGCATTGACGGCGAATACCTGCTTTCAGCTTGTACTGGCAATTGGCTGTGTAGCAGACAGTATTCTTTTGGGAAAACGAATTCCGGGAAAGCGAAAAGTCGCATCAGGACGACTTCAAAGATGGATTGAAAGCGCAAAGGAACGGCTCTGGTATCCATCTAGTGTAATCGGTCAGGAATGGCGAAAACAGCTGCTAAAAAATGGCATAGTGTGGATGATGATGACAGCGGCGATCATTTTGCTATACAGCACGCGCACAACACCAGTGACAGTGGGGCAGACAGAGAAAATCTATAATGAATATGCAAAAAAACATGAGGGGATCGCAGATCAGACACTGATAGAAGCGTTGCAGCAGGAAAAAGAGCAATTTGATAAATTAAGGCAGCGTCAGGTCGAATTAACTGAAAAATGGAGGAAAGAGGAAGTTTCGGATGAGCAGTACGCATCGATTAATGCATTGATTGATCGTATGCTGCAAAATGAGGCAGGACTGATGCGTGCAATTGAGCAGGCAAATACATTGGTAAGTTGGAGCAAAGCACATGATTATCAGCTGTTTTTCACAGATGACAGTATTGGTCGTTACCTGTTTGAAAATGCCAATATGGATCAGTATCGAGGCGCTGTATTGCTTTTTATAGTAATTGTATTACTGAGTGGTATTTTTCCGGGAGAGCGCAAAAATGAGATGCAAAATATGCTTCTCTGTACGAAAAATGGACGGCGTCCGCTGTTTGTGGCAAAATATGTGTTGGGCGTCGTGATTGCATGTATCGTGTCAGGTGGATTTACTGTGATTCATTTGTTTTCTGCATCAAAGATGTATGATTTTTCTTTATGGGAGGTTCCGCTACAAAGCATTCGTCAGGCGCAAGTAATAGATGTACAGTTGTCCGTGCGTGGATATTTGGTGTGGACATCGGTGATGCAGATGATGGGTGTGGTCTGTGCAGCGATTAGTTTTTTGTCGATTTCTGTGTGGATGAAGAACCGGCTGTATGCGGTGTTAGCGGGAGCGGTGCTGTTTGTTCTTCCAGTGATAGCCAGCGGTGCAGGAATGTCGAACATATTTGGACTTTGGTTTGCAAAGGTATTTCTGTTTGGAACGCAGACACTGAAACAAGGCTTTGGGGTACAGATCGGATATTTAATACTGCTTGTAGCAGTGGCATCCGTTTTTACAGCAGCAGCGTGGCGCGCATATCAGAGAAAAAGGAGAGCAAGATGATTAAAATGGAATTAAAAAATCTGACAAAAAGCTACGAAAAAGGAAAAATAGCGCTCGATCATTTTTCGGCAGCGCTTGAGCCGGGTGTCTACGGCTTACTTGGACCAAATGGTGCTGGAAAATCGACCTTAATGAACCTGATTACGCAGAATTTAGAACCCGATGAAGGGGAAATATTGATAAATGGTATCAGTACGGCAAAAATGGGCGCTTCTTACCGTGATGTGCTTGGTTACATGCCACAACAGCAAGGACTGTATGATCGTTTTTCTGCACTTGAGTTTTTGCGCTATTTTGCAGCATTAAAAGGATTGAAGGCAAAGGAGTCGAGAAAGCGGATTGAGGAACTACTTGAGGTTGTAAATCTGACGGAGGCAAGAAATCGAAAGTTGGGTGGATTTTCTGGTGGTATGAAGCAGCGTGTGTTGCTTGCGCAGGCACTGCTAAATGAACCGCAGATTTTGATACTTGATGAGCCAACAGCAGGTCTCGATCCGAAAGAACGCATTCGTATTCGTAATTATATCAGCAGTATTTCTGAGAATAAGATTGTGCTCATCGCAACGCATGTAGTTAGTGATGTAGAGTGTATCGCAAAGGAAATCTTGCTTCTGCGCAGCGGGAAGCTGCTAGAAAAAGAGACACCGGAAAAATTGGTGGAACAGATGGAGGAACTTGTTTGGGAAGTAATCATTCGACCAGATCAGTTAAGCGAGTTGGAACAGGTACTCCTTGTCAGTAATGTGAATATCGCAAAGGAAGGTCTTTTGGTGCGCGTAATTGCAGAACTAGAGCAGATGAAGGAACAACAGATTCAGTTTGGATGGGGAACTCCAAAGGCTGCTGTTCCAACACTGGAAGATGTGTATTTGTGGAATATGGGAACTTAAAAAATTGTTGGAAAAGAAAGTAATTAGGGCAATTATTTATAAATGAGAAATAGATAATCAAATAAATTAAAAACAGTGAATGGGAAACTACTGGACAATTTGTCCAGTAGTTAAAAAAGGTGTGAAAGGACTATTATTCATAGACGACTTATGTGCGAAAGTACATTTCATTCATAACAGCTTTATGTTGCTTGATTTTGGAAATTTGTATCAAAAAACAAAAAGTTATTGACAAAACCTATGCAATATGTTATAAAAATAACAGAAAGTTTAGTAGTAGACCGCATGAAATTGCTAAAAAAATAACCCATTAATGGAAAGAGGTGAAATCAATGGATATTTAATACAAATGAAGAAATCATATTTTCTATCATTTTATCAACATCGTTGATTTCGGCTGTGATATAATCCATATGTGCGCGGACGAGGCGCATACGGTATTTTGGGGCATCAGTCATCTGATATCCCTCGATGGATTCTATAACAGCATCTTCTTTGGATTTGAGGCTTCGAAGAAGCTTAGATGCGATTTCTTCGTGGTTAATGGATGTACCCGATTGTTCAAGCAGATAGTCGATAATGGATGTGGATGACTTCCCGAAGATATCGGAAACAACAGAATCTAATGCAACATTACAAACAGTAAGAGCATTCTGATATCTATTCTTTTCACTTGAGCGGCAGGAAACAAGCTTGTAACGATAGCGAGTGTATTCCCGGAGAATACGGACTTTCTTACAAGGAATATAGCTGCCTTTGACAAGTCCAAGACGGAACAAATCCCCAATCCATTTCGAATCTTTGGCAGCATCCTTGTTGCCTTTAACTGCCTTTACCCATTTCGGATTGGCAATGACAACATTGATTTCATCTTCCAGAAGATTAAAGACAGGAACCCAGTATTTACCAGTGGATTCCATACAGACATCACGGCAATGATTGTCGAGAAGCCATTGCTTGAATTCAAGAATTGAATTGTTAAAGGTGGAAAAGCGTTTCTTTATTTAATATAAAATAAGAACTGCAATGTTGTAAAAATTAAAGGAGGACTATTTATGAGAAAACGTTTGGTTGGATTAGTAGGAGCGATGGTTGTTGCTATTGCGGGAACTACTTTTGCGGGAAGTACAAGTCAGCAAGGGTATGTGGATGGAATGACTTGTGTGGGTTATTTGACAACAACTGCATCTAGTGTGGTTGCAACAACAAAGTGTGTTCCAGCAAATAGTTCATACATTTATGCGAAAGCAACTGCTTATATGTATCCGAATGGAGTACAGAAAACAAGTACGAATAATGTGGCAAATTACACAGGAGAGATGGAAGTATCCACAGTTGCGTCTGGAAGCAATATTCATCATGGAAGAGGTATTCATTCAGTAAATAGTTGGACTGTAGAAACCACGGCAACAAAGTAAATTAAACGAAATAAATAAAATAAATGTCGGGACAATTTTTATTGTCCCGATTATTTAATAAGGGAGAATTTCTATGAAAAAAAATATTAAAAAAATGATGAAAAGAATGGTAATTCTGTCTTTTCTGACCACAGTAGTAGTCCCACCCCTTTATGGATTTGCTGAAGAAAAAACAACAGAGCGTACGATAGAGGAAAGTAATTATACACTTGTTGTAGAAAATTATAATGATGATTTTTCAGTAGAATTAAAAAAGGATAGCAGCTTTGATTTGGAAAAAGACTGGAACTGGTCTTATCAAACTGCCCATACGGTTTCTGCATTTGCTAGGGGACCGAAGGGATATTATGTTAGATTGGGCGATTTTGTGTATTACTGTGATTTTGAAACACAGACATTAATTGCACTGTGTAATCGTCCAGATTGTCTTCATAATAAGGAAACAGACAGCAAAAAGAGAAGTGAATGTACGGCATATGTAGCATATGGTAGTGTAAACGATGGCTTGCAATATTATGATGGTAAGCTATATGCAAATGCATCATCCGTTTATTTTGACAAGGATATTAATGCAGATTATCGTGAAAAGGAATATCTGTTGGAACTTGCACCAGATGGAAGTAGTCGCGAGCAAGTAGATTATCACATAGAAAATGCATATAGTTTTGCGTTTCATCACGGCAGTTTGTATTATATATCAAGAGAAACTGATCCAGAAACATTGATTGGAACTGAAACTGTTAAACGTCTTGAGTTAGGAGAAAACGATCCAGAGACAATTGTAACACTTCAGAGTATGGATGCAGTACTTCGTATATATCCATATGGAGAATTTGTGTATATTCAGACAAAACTTGCAGATACAGAAGATTCTAGCTTGATTATTTATGATACAAAGACAAAAGAAGCACAGGAGAGAGAAATAAACTGGCAGAGTATGTTTCTACCGACTGAGGATGGCGAATTTTTTGAGTGTACTTTAAAAAATGATGGTTTGTGTGCAGAATATGTAAATGCGATGCTTAAATCAACAGCAGAAAGCAAGATGTTGACACTAGATTCTCTTAAAAACTTTGGCTTTGCTGCCGACACAACAGGTAATTTATATAGTTGGATTTCCACAGACGATACGCACTTGTATGTGTATGGAATGACTGAGATTGACCCGATTGTTGCAGCCTTTAATAAAGAAAGTGGAGAGTTGGAAGCGGCAGCAGCCTTGCCGGGAATGCCACTTTTTCAGTGTATCGGTGTGGACGATGAATATTTATTTTATCAGTGTTCTGAGTTGGATGGAGGGACAGATAGTGTATATTGGGTGAAAAAGTCGGACTTCTTTGAAAATGGAGCAACATTTAACTGCATGGAGCCGTAATAATGCTGGTGTGTTTACCCAAGCGGATGCAGATGGGAGAGCGAAAAGATGGAACTGGAAATAAAAGATGTAATACATACTTATCCGAATAAGAAAACTGCATTGAATCGAATTTCACTGACGCTTACACCGGGAATTTACGGACTGCTTGGCCCGAACGGCGCTGGAAAATCCACGTTGATGAAAATCATTACCGGAAATATGCAGCCATCAGGTGGCAAAGTACTGTTTAATGGAAGCGATATCAAGGAATTGGGCAGAGCCTATCGTGATCGCTTGGGTTACATGCCTCAGCAGCAGGGGCTGTATAATCAGTTTACCGGGCGGCGTTTTTTGTGGTACATGGCAACGCTAAAGGGGTTATCGCATCGGGAAGCAAAATACAAGATTAACAACTTGCTGGAGCAGATGAATTTGACAGAAGTAGCAGATCGAAAGATCGGCGGATATTCTGGTGGTATGAAACAGCGTCTGCTAATTGCGCAGGCCGTTATGAATAGCCCGGATATTCTAGTGTTAGATGAGCCGACAGCGGGTCTTGACCCGAAAGAACGAATCAATATTCGTAATTTTGTCAGTGAACTGTCAAGAGAATGCATTGTAATTTTTGCAACGCATGTCGTTTCCGATGTTGAGTGTATTGCAAAAGAGATGATTCTGATCAAACGTGGCGAGATTGTCCGTCAGGATGAGGTCCCAAAACTGATTGCAGAAATGGATGGACTAGTTTGGGAGTTTGTGGCACAGGAAAATGAAGTGGTGTCGATACAAAAAGAATATCTGGTAAGCAATTTGTCAGTGGGCAAAGAAGGCATTATCGTTCGGGCAGTTGGAACCAACGAAGAAATCAAAAGAGAAAAGCATGCAGTAAGGGCAGGCATGGAAGAAGTATATTTGTATCACATGACATCAGAAGCAAAAAGAGAAAAAGACAAATAATGTGTCATGGGGGAAGTTACGTATGAAGCAGGTATGGTATGAATGGAAAAAACTGATATCGGATAAAAGCGTGTTGTTGGTAGTAGTATTGAGTATGTGTATTGTGATTGGATATCAGTGGAAAAATGCCGATAGTCACTCTTGGCAGCAGAATGCATCCTATCAGGAATATTATGAGGCTGCACTTACAACAGTAGAGGAAATGGATGCAGAGACAGCCAGACAATGGCTACAGGAAGAAAGTGCATGGCAAAGTTTTCTGCTCTCAGCAGCATATGGAGATTCCGATATGGCATTTGAGCTGTTACAGATGAATACACCAGAGGTTGATTGGAATAAACGCCTTAAGGAAAATGCGAACGAAAAGGCAGATATACAGCAGACACAGCAGAAGTATCAGGCATTTACTGAACTATTGGAACGTGTCAATTATGCAATATCCTATGAGGAGTTTTTGGAGAGCGTGAAAACACAGGCACAGTCCATGTCAAAGCTATCATTGTTTTCGGATGTGGATTCTTTTTCTCAGAAAAACATACAGAAAACCGCAGAAGCGTATGAAAAGATGAGTTCAGTACAGCCTGGGTTAACTTATTCTGATGCGGCAGATGCATGGTCAGACAGCGCATTGGCAGATGTGATCGTGCCTGGATTGCTGTTGTTTCTAGGCTGGGCAATTTTTCGGAAAGAAAAAGAGGCGGGGCTGTATCAGTTGCTTGAAAGCACGAAAAGAGGTCATCTGGAGATGGCACTGGCAAAGACCATTGTTTATTTTTGCTTTGCAGTGTTGCTTGCCATTTTGTTATATGGAAGTCAGATTGTACTTGCCATTTTGATGTATGGAACGGGAGATATGACGCTGGCGCTCATTTCCATTCCAAGCTTTCGCAATTGCCCATATCCCATAAGCATACAGCAATATTTGATTCTTTATTTAGCCGTTAAGGTGTTAGCTGCATTGTTTTATGCGTCTGTTATCATGGCAATGCTGACAAGAAGATGGCGATTTGGCATTGCAGCGAGCGCATGCGTGGTAGTTATCTGTCTGGAATATCTTGCCTATGAGCAGATTAACAGTGTATCCAAATGGAATGCGTTAAAATATTTGAACTTGGCAGCTGTGATTGATGCGAAGGCATGGTTTTGTGAGTATCATAATCTTAATATTTTATCACAGCCATTTTCCGTGGTAACAGGAAAGCTACTGCTTGTGCTTTGTGGTATCATTCTACTGCCAGTGGTGTCCTGCATTAGTTTCAGCAAAGAGACGAGGGAATCAGGAAAGCTGCCTCGTTGTTTTCAATTAGTGGCAAATGACATGGCAAAGCTTTGTGCGCAGCATAGGGGATTGTTTTGGCATGAAGGCTATAAATTATACAAACTGGGCGCAATGGCAGTTGTAATCATCTTGCTTTTATTTTTCAGTATTCGCTTGCTGCCTGATATTGAGTCACACAAAGGAAATACAGATCAACAAGTATATCAATATTATATCGAGAAGTTAAGCGGAGCGTACACGCAGGAGAGCAGAGATTACCTGCAACAGGAACAGCAACTGTTAAATATGGAAGATGAAGAAGCCGTTCAAAAGAGACAGCAGTACGAACAGGGAGAACTCTCAGAGGACGAATATGAAAAATGGCAGATGTATCGCCAGCTTTTGAGCGATACCAGAAAAAAAGGCTTCCAGCGTGTAATGGAGCAGGCTACGGTGATTGAAAAGCATCTTTCGGTGGGAGAAAAGGCTGGATTCGTAGATGTTGACCAGTTGGCCTATTTGTTTCAGGATAATAAGAAACAGGCAATTTTTGCAATGATTTTTGCTGCTGTTTTTCTTCTGGGTGCGACTGCGTTATTTGGCATTGAACGACAAGCCGAAAGCAGCCTCCTTTTGCAGAGTACAAAGCTTGGAAAACGCCCGGTTGCCATGTGTAAGCTGATGCAGATGATAGTGCTGGCATCTGTGATTGCTGCAATTTTGTATGTACCGTATGACTCTGTATTATTGAAAAATATCGAGCGTATTCCAATGAAATTGTCATTAAATACAGTTATCGGTTATGAAAAGTTTGAGCTTTCGCTTTCGATTTGTCATGCCTTTTTATTGAAAACTGTATTACAGTATTTTTCGGTTATCAGTGTTTGTATCGTCGTTTCTCTGCTTGCTTATCGTTTAAATCCTGCATCGGAAGCAATTCTTTGCTTTTTGTTCTTTCTGATGCCATGTTTTTTATATTGGTTGGGTGTTGATCTGTCAACATGGACATGGTTGGGGCTATTTCTTCCTGAACTTATTTTTGTAAATGGAGGAGTAGCGCGTTATTATATTGAAGCGGTAATTGTATTGATTATAGATATGAAAGTCGTCTTTTATTTCTGGGATGCAGAGATTCGAGGGAGCCATCGGGACAGGGACGGCGGCTCATAATATGTCCATACTGGCTCGATATGTGTCCCCTGTAAAAAAGTCTGAAAGTTCAAGAAAAGAGCTTTCAGGCTTTTGTGTGTTTTTATTTGAATGCAATCGAGTTGAAAAAAACAAAAGTTCGAAAACTTGAGCCACTAGGGACACTAATCTGACCACCGTGCCTGTCCCCAATATGGTCAGAAAAATTTTGAAATAAGTTGTCTTTTACTTGAAAAGATAATGTTTGAAGGATATAATATTAATATGTAGAAAGTAAGGGATACAATAGAATGCAAATTACGTTGTAAAAGGATTAGCAAAGGCTGACATATTTCTGCATCATAAATATCAGAAACACGAAAGGAGAATTTTATTATGAAGAGAATGAAAGCTGCGGTTCTTTTAACAGCGATGATGGGGACATTGTGTGTTCCGACTGTAGGATGGGCTGACGAAACAGAAGACCATGAGCCGATCACAATCATGGATGCCAACCGTGATTATACACAGTTAATAGAGTTAGTGCATGAAAAGTATCCAGAAATCAATATTGAAATCATTCCATATAAAGGCCGTAACGCCACAGCATATATGAAAAAACAGCTGGAAACAGGAATTATGCCAGATATTTATTGTACAACGCAGATATGGAGTAGTGAATTGCAGAAGGAGCATTTGATTGATTTATCTCAGTATGCAATTACAGATATGTATAATCAGGTGCGTTTGAATGAATTGGATGCGGATGGTGCAATTTATCTGCTTCCATATGATTATTCAATTAGCGGTATAATTTACAATAAGACACTTTTAGAAAATAAAAATATTGAACTGCCAACCAGCTTTGCTCAGCTGAGAGATGAGACAATTCCGGCATTAGAGAAAGAGGGAATTGAAGTTTCCGCATGTCTGATGAATTTGCCTGGTTATCCGTTCCAGTATTTCTTTAATGTAGCCTCTACCGGATTTATCAATACACTTCAGGGAGAGGCATGGCAGAATCAATTTATAAATGGTGAGGTAAAAGCATCTGAAGCTTTGCAGTCAAGTATTGACTATTTTCAAGAGTGGATTGACTGTGGCATGATCAATGAAAATTATGGAATAGTGGAAAATGGTGAGCTGTTAGCACATTTTGAGGAAGGAAATACTGCCTTTTTATTAGGTGGAATGCAGAAATTCTCCCAGAATGAAGATGGAAGTGGAGATCAATATGGCTCATGCCGTATCTTTCTGAAGATGGAAGCAAAAATGTATATATTACCAACAATACACGTTTGTACGGATTAAACAAAGATCTGGAACAAGAAGGAAATGAGCAGAAGTTGGAAGATGCGATGCATGTTTTGGAAGTAATGTCAACAAATGAAGGATGTAACGCTTTAATAGGAGATGTAATAACCAGCATGTGGTCAATAAAAGGATATAAGGTGTCAGAAGAATCACCATATGCCGATGCAATACAACAAATTAACAATGGCTACATGGCACCATTGATTTACAATGGATGGGAAGGGTACAGCGTTTCGTTTGGCGAGGCAGTGCGCTCTTGGGTAGAAGGAAAACAGACTGGAGAAGAGGCAGTTGCCGTATTAGATGAGGTGCAACAGCAGAAAAAGGAAAGCGGAACGACTTATTATGGTGAAGCAACAGAACTACTTGATACGAAGCAGGCAGCGCAGTTAAGCGGTCAGATCTTTTTGGAAGCAACAGGTGCAGATGCAGCACTGATTTCCTATAATATTTATCAACCTGAAGTGCTATCAAATCTTGAAAATGGATATGGTGCAAATGGACAGATCCTTCCGGGTAAGATGAGCGAAGAAGATATTACTATTTTCCTTCCGACAGGATGGTATGATACATTACAGACAGCAACTTTGACTGGAAACCAGATAAAACAGATGGCAAAGGACGGATGCGATCTGCGCGGCAATGGTTATCCGTATCCATATGTACTCATGACAAAAGATGGAAGCGAATTAGAGGATGAGAATGAATATATAGTTGTGATTTGTGGTATTCCGAAAGTAATGAAAGAAAGCGGAAGCTTAAATCTTCAGGATACAGGAATTGTTGGATTAGATGCAGCAAAAGAATATCTTGCAAAAGTAGGTGAGCTTTCGTCTGCAACATTGGATGATTCTCTTGTACAGACCGTAGAATAAGCGTGTTTCAATTGGCTTTTCGGAGAAAGAGATGGAAAAAGAACGACAAAAAAAGAGTTTATTTTTAAGTAGAGCATTGTTCGGTATATTGGTATTGTTTCTATTGATTGCGTTAGTGGTTGGAATTGTGTTTTTTAATCACTACACGAGAGAGCAGCTGTATCAGGAAGCAAACAGTCAGCTGACAGAAATCACGAGTCAGCTGTTTGAAAAGCTAACAGTACAGTTGGATATACAATGGGATTATTTGGATCATATGTTGGAACTTCGTGATCGCACACCAATTGCAACGAAACAGGAGCTTGTAGACTTTTTGAAAAAATGTGAGGAAACTTTAAGCTCAACAAAGCAAAATCTTGTTTTTTATGCACTTGATGACAAAGGATATTATTACACGCATGAGGGGCAACAAGGCAGGTGGAGCAGTGCAACTGAGCTGTTGGACGGATCAGAACAAAAATGTTTTTTGATTGCCGATTGGGTTACCAATGAGAATCAGATGGTGTTTGCCCATCAACTGGAAAATCAATTACAAATAGAAGGAACCAATGTCACATATTTTATGCTGCTTCGAAAGATGGATGATATCGCACCTTACTTTCGAAGCAGTGCTTTCCATAATCATAATACCACTTATGTAATTGATGAGAATGGAAGCAAAATGTTTGAGGATACAGTGCTAACAGAACTTGATTTTCAAGGAAGAAATCTGTTTCGTTCATTGGAAAGACAAGTGTATCCACATAAGGGAAGTTTCGATGCTTGTTTAAAGGAGGCACAGGAAACAGGCTTCGTCTGCTCTGATATTACGGTTAATAAGGCAAATTATTATATGGTATTCAAGCAGCTTTCCGGCTATAGCTGGTCAATGTTAATTTTTGTGCCAGAAAATGAGGTTGCTGCCAGCACGCGAGGTATGGTTGAGTCCATGATTAGCGTATTCATTCTGATCATTAGCGTACTCATTTTGTTTTGCATTATTGCAGCACTGTTTGTAATAAAGTTCCGTAAGAATCAGGAGCTGCTGTTAGTAAAAACGCAGAGTGAGGAAAAGCTTGCACAGGCAAACAATCGGCTAAAGGAAGTAAACGCAAGCTTAAAGGAAAGTAATCAAAAGTTAGAGGAAGCGCAAAATACAGTTGCTGAGGCTCTTGCAGCAGCAAAAGCAGCAAGCAAAGCAAAGAGTGACTTCCTTGCCAATATGTCACATGATATCAGAACCCCTATGAATGCGATTATTGGAATGACGGCACTTATTGAACATGACGCGGAGTCACCAGAGAAAATACGAGAGTATACAAAGAAGGTGAATAATTCCAGTCAGCATCTGCTAGGTCTAATCAATGAAGTGCTGGATATGAGTAAGATTGAGAGCGGAAAGCTGGTCTTAAATTCGGCCGAATTTGATTTAAGAGAACTTTTAGAGCAGGTGGAAGCAGGCTTTCGTCCTCAGATGAATGCAAAAGAACAAAAATTTTCAATTACAACAAACCAGATCTCTCATAATTGGCTGATTGGAGATAATGTTCGCGTTCTTCAAATTTTAAATAATTTGCTTTCAAATTCTTTCAAATATACACCGACGAAAGGGCAGATTTGCTTAGATGTGGATGAATTAAAACAAACTTCTCATAACTATGCCAAAATTTGTTTTCGCGTCAGCGACAATGGAATCGGAATGAGTTCGGAATATTTAAGCCGAATTTATGATTCGTTCAGCAGAGAAGAAAGAACGACAGTCAATACAATTCAGGGAACCGGACTTGGAATGTCAATTGTAAAAAGCCTTGTTGATTTAATGGGTGGAAGCATTAGTGTAGACAGTATTCAGGGAAAAGGTACGCAATTTGTAGTGGTTCTGGATTTTAAAATTTCAGAAAGAAATGAAAAGCGAGAGGAAAAGCCAGAGACGGTTGAATTAGATGAGGATACAGGTTTAAAAGGAATGCATTTCTTGTGTGCAGAAGACAATGAGTTAAATGCTGAGATTTTGTCTGAATTGCTTGAGATAGAAGGAGCATCCTGCGAGATTTGTGAGAACGGACAAGTTGTAGTTGAACGATTTGAACAATCAAAGCCGGGTGAATTTGATATGATCTTGATGGATGTTCAGATGCCAATTATGAATGGATATGAGGCAACGAAGGCAATTCGAAATGGAACACATCCATTGGCAAAGACAATTCCAATCATTGCGATGACAGCAAATGCCTTCTCTGAGGATATTCAAAACTCACTAAATGCCGGAATGGATGCACATGTATCAAAGCCAGTTGACATGAAGACACTGATTAAAACAGTTCACAGCATTCAAAGCGGTGTGTGGGGGGGGGGGCAAAACCTCGGCGCAATGACACATGGCTGAGTTTTGGACAAATTGTCCAGAAGTAGAAAATTAAATAAGATGTTAAGAAATGGTAAAGGAGCTGTTACGGTAAGTAGCGGCTCTTTTTCTATCAAAGTAGGCAGAGTACCACGTCCATAGGAGTTATGCACCGCATGGGCGTGGAGACTTCATGTTGTAGAGTAAGCATTTGATACTTGCTATTTTATTGAATTTATGTTACTTTATAATTGTAACATAAAATACGTTACAATTATAAAGTAAAGTAGAGTGGTGTATGAAAGAATATTTAGAGAAAGTATTACGGCAAAGTGTTTTAATAAAAGAAAATAATGACTTATATAATAGGCTTCCGTTAGCTTTTAAGGGAAGATATGTCTTGTTTGATGTTGAGACAAATGGGATGCGTTGGAATGCAATTCAACCAAAAGATATGATTGGGCTAACTGCGCTTAAAAGAGATAGGAGAAAAGTTCAGAGTGTTTCGGGGCTTAATTGCGCGATATTTCTTGATTCTATCACGCCTTATATAAAGGAAAAATTGGTTGAAGAAGGTGTCCCCTTTGTATTAGCTGGAAAACAAGTATATTTGCCATTTATTGGGTATTTGTTGTCTGATTCAGGTGAGCGTGAAATTGCTCCTGTTAATTTGATTTCTTTTTTGACGCAAAAACTGATATTGACGGCAATTTACGAGAAATGGCATAAAATAATTGCTTCGGAGGCTGCTGCTAAGTTGAATGTGTCAAAAATGTCGATAACCAGATGTTTTGATGAGATAGAGTATTTAAATATAAATATTCTTGATATGAAAGGAAGATCGAGAGCCATTACTGTTTGTGATGATGTAAAGCAGTTATGGAACCAGATATATCCTATACTGAGAAATCCCGTTATCGCAAGATATGAACTTCAAGAAGATGTGCATTTAGAAAAAAAAGCAGGTATTACTGCTTTATGCGAGTATTCTTTACTTACTGATAATGATTATCCAACCTATGCAGTTACTAAGAAGGAACTATCGGAAATTGGGTTAAAAAAGATGAAGAAAATTCGTAGAGGGGAGAAAATTGGTTGTGCGGTTCTTGAAGTTGGCTATTTTATAGAGTATAAACAAAAAACAATACAAGATCCGTTGAGTGTAGTATTATCCATAACGAATGAAGAAAAACAAGAGGAAAGAGTTGTGCTATCTGTAAATGAAATGTTGGAGGAATATGTATGGTAAGAGGATTGGATACTTTTAGAAAGTATTTTTCAAATTATGGGGAGCAATACGTATTGATTGGTGGTGCTGCCTGTGATATTGTATTTGAAAGCAATGATGTACTTTTCAGAGCAACACGAGATTTGGATATGGTTTTGATTGTTGAAGCCTTGACTCCTGAATTTGGAGAAAAATTCTGGAAATTTATCCAGAATGGAAAATATAGAAACAAAGCTTCAAATGGACAAAAACCTCAATTTTATAGATTTGACAAACCAGAGGATGATTTATATCCAAAAATGATAGAATTATTTTGTAGGAATGACTTTGAACTGCGTGAAATGACAGGGATAACTCCAATTCATATTGATGATGCTGTTTCGAGTTTATCTGCAATTTTGTTAAATGATGAATATTATAAAACTCTACTGGATGGCAAAGTCATTAGAGAAGGACTTTCTGTTCTTAGACCTGAGTATCTTATTTTATTTAAGGCAAAAGCATATCTGGACTTGAAACAGAGAAAAGAAAATGGTGAATCTGTTGATTCTAGCGACATAAAAAAACATAAAAAAGATATTTTGAGAATTATTGCCGAGCTTGTGCTTGAAAGAGTAAGTGAATTACCGGTAACAGTGAAACACGACATTACCATGTTTATTGATTCCTTAAACCAAGATCCTTTTGATGGCAATTCGTTGAAAAATTATGGGTTGAAGAATGCTGATGCAATAGAAGCTTTACATAAAATTTTTGATTAGTCGTTTGAAATTCTTCGATTCTCTTTCTTTTTAGCAGCAATCTGCGATGTATTTCTGTTTCCTTGAAGCATTTTGACGATATGGAAAAGCCATTCATCAGCTATAATGAGGCTATGTGGTAGTTCTTTGAGCCGGAACTGCAGAAGAGACTCTATGAGATGGAGAGGGATGATTTCTTTTCTGCAAAGGTACGCAGTGCATTGACAGAGTTGCTTACGGGAGGCATGAGTACGGCGGATTATGTTGCTGAGAAGCTGGGTATCAGCAAAAGGACGCTGCAAAGAAAACTGTTGGATGAGGATACTTCTTTCCAGAAGCAGTTGAACAGCACAAGGGAGCTTTTGGCGAAGAACTACCTTCGCAATACAGATATGAGCAGCGATGATATAGCGTTTCTGCTTGGCTATCAGGAGATCAACTCATTCCTGCGGGCGTTTAACCTGTGGACAGGGATGAGCGTGAGTGAGTATAAGAGACAACAGAAATAAAGGTTGATGAGAATATCTTTTATGGGAGAGTCGTGTAATAGCGGCTCTCTTTGCAAAGTATTACGCGCTTGATCCAAGATGACGGGCTGACTATGAATCTGGGCGTGAATCCGCTTCTGCAGTTTGATCTGGAAGAAAAAAGGCGAATGTATTGACGAGATAATAGAAAATATAATGCTTGTAATTTGTCTCGTTTGGGAATATAATTAATATGTATTTTGCCCCAAATGTGTACTGCACTATGTGGCGGTACACATTTTCCATAAGGGGGAATTTAAAATTGAAAAGAAAAAAAGTAATATTGTTCCTGCTGTTGACGGGTATTGCACTTTTAGCAAGCTGTGGGAAAAAGAGTGTAAAAAAAGAAGAGGCAGAAACAATAAGGGTGTACTTATGGACCACAAATCTGTATGATAAATATGCACCTTATATTCAGTCACAGCTTCCAGATGTGAATATTGAATTTGTAGTTGGCAACAACGATTTGGATTTTTATAAGTTTCTGGATGAAAATGGCGGACTTCCTGATATTATTACGTGCTGTCGTTTCTCACTTCATGATGCAAGTCCGCTTAAGGATAGTCTTATGGATCTTTCCACAACAAATGAGGCGGGTGCTGTATACAATACATATCTCAATAACTTCATGAACGAGGATGGAAGTGTGAACTGGCTTCCTGTATGCGCGGATGCACATGGATTTGTAGTAAACAAAGGATTGTTTGAAAAGTATGGTATTGAGCTGCCAACAGATTATGACAGCTTTGTTTTGGCATGCCAAAAATTTGAAGAAGCAGGTGTTCGTGGATTTACTGCAGATTATTACTATGATTATACATGTATGGAAACACTGCAGGGACTGTCTGCTTCAGAGCTTACATCTACGGATGGCCGTAAGTGGCGTACTGCTTATAGTGATCCTGCCAACAAAGAGCGTGTTGGTCTGGATGATATTGTCTGGCCACAGGCTTTTGAGCATCTGGAACAGTTTATTAATGACGTGAAATTGGGACAAGATGATCTGGATCTTACTTATGATGATGTAATAAGTATGTATCAAAATGAAGAGCTGGCTATGTATTTTGGAAGTTCATTCATGGTGAAGACGTTTCAGGATCAGGGCATCGACACAGCGTTTTTACCATTCTTTAATCAGGATGGTGAAGAGTGGATCGTGACAACTCCATATTTTCAGATAGCCTTGAATAAGGATTTGGAACAGGATGATTCACGACGCAAAAAAGCAATGAGTGTATTAAAAGAGATGCTGTCAGAGGAAGCGCAAAATCTGATTATTGCGGATGGTCAGGATATGTTAAGCTACAGTCAGAATGTGGATTTTTATCTTACTGAGTATTTAAAAGATATTAAGCCTGTCATTGAAGAAAACCATATGTATATTCGCATTGCCTCAAATGATTTCTTTTCCATTTCTAAAGATGTGGTTTCTAAGATGATTGCAGGTGAGTATGATTCAAAACAGGCATATCAGGCCTTCAATGATCAGTTGAAAGAGGAAAAATCAGCTTCTGATGATGTTGTGTTAAAAGTGCAGAATACATATTCAAATTATTTCCATGCTGATGGCGGAAATGAAGCTTATTCAGTTATGGCAAATACGCTGAGAGGTATTTACGGGACAGATGTGCTTATTGCAGCGGGAAATAGTTTTACAGGAAATGTGCTGCAGGCTGACTATACTAAAAAAATGGCAGTCAGCATGATCATGCCAAATAGTCTTTTTTCTTACAAATGCGAAATAACAGGAGCAAAGCTGAAAGAATTATTGAAAGCTTTTGTGGAAGGCTGCGAGGGCGGATTTATTCCATTTAACCGCGGTTCACTGCCAGTTGTAAGCGGCATTTCTATGGAGGTTAAGGAAAATAGCGATGGCTATACATTGACTAGCATTAAAAAAGACGGAAAGACAATCAAAGATGATGATACATTTACCGTGATGTGTCTGGCAACAAAAAAACATATGGAGCCAATCATTTCAGCAGAAGGTGATAGGTTCAAAGATGGAGAAACGTTTGTGAAGGATACATGGATCAATTATGTCTTAGGGGATGATGCTGTTTTGGCAGAGCCAGAATCATATATCACTTTGAGGTAAGTAGATGGATGAGATAAAATACAGAAAAAAGAAACAATTCATGAAAACGAGATTGGGAGCATTTGCAGCAGCAATTGTCTTAATAATTGGAATCAGTATGGTGGGAATCCAATATACAAGGTTTGTGTCGAAGACTGTGTATCAGGAAAGTACTTCTCATTTGACAGAGATCTTTCATCAGTCAAATAAAGCATTAAATGAACTTGTCAATAAAAATTTGACATATCTTCATATGTGGAGTGCATATCTACAGAAGGCCTCGACTGAAAATGAAATTTGTGATTACATCAATAAAGTACAGGAAGAAATAGGATTTTCGGGCTTCTATTTTTTATCGTTTGATGGCAATTATAAAACGATAACAGGCGAGACAGGGTATCTTGGATTACAGGGAAATCTTGATGATAAGATCACTCAGAGAAATGATATTATAATGAATGCAGCATTGCCTGGAAAATCACAGATGCTTGTTTTTGCATGTCCTGAAGTTAATGGAATTTATCAGGGGTTTGAATATGACGCCATTGCTGTTGCATATGACAACGCTGATATTGTAAAGGTATTAGATATTTCTGCTTTTCAGGGAAATGCAGGCGGATATGTGGTTCATTCAGATGGACGAGTTGTGATTGATCATGCGCCAGAGTCATGGGAAACAGCATATAATTTCATAGCTGTTTTAAGAGATCACTCTGGGCTTTCAGAAGATGAGATCATGACATTTTCAGAGGAGCTTAAGCAGGGACACACAGGCGCTATGCTTGTAAATTTAGAGGGAAGAAATTACTATCTGATTTATGAAAAGGTGAACATTCAGGATTGGGCATTGCTTGGAATTGTTCCAGCTGATATTGTCAATGCCAGTATGAATGAGCTGCAGCGTAGTACGCTTATTATTGTAGGTGCCATGCTGTTTAGCATTGCATCATTCATTATTATAATGATTCTTAGAAGAAGTCAGTTAAATATAAAGAGCAAGAATATACAAATTTTGTATAGGGATGAATTGTTTAAAAAACTTTCGATGAATGTAGATGATGTGTTTTTGATGGCAGATGCTAAGACAGCCAGAGTTGACTATGTTAGTCCGAATGCTGAAAAGCTGCTTGGTATTACAGCGAAACAGATTGAAGATAATATTTATGTTTTGGGAAAGCTTCATCCGCAGGATACAGAGGGACAACGATCTAAACATCTAAGAGGATTACTTGTCAATGAACAGCGTGAGTGGGATTTTGAGTATGTTCATAAAAAAACTGGGGAACAGCGTTGGTTTCATATCATAGCAATGGGCAGTGAGGTAGAGAAAAAACTAAAATGTATCATTGTCATGTCAGATAGAACTGCTGATAAGAAAATGAATCAGGCACTGTCAGATGCTGTCTGCGCAGCTGAAACAGCCAATCGTGCAAAGAGCACATTTCTGTCAAATATGTCTCATGACATAAGAACACCAATGAATGCCATTATAGGTTTTACTACACTTGCTGTAAGCAATATTGAAAACCAGGAAAAGGTAAGGGATTATTTGGGAAAAATCCTTGCATCAAGTAATCATCTACTTTCTTTAATCAATGATATATTGGATATGAGCCGTATTGAAAGCGGCAAGATTCATCTTGAGGAACTAAGGTTAATTTGTCAGATATTCTTCATGATTTGAAGACAATTATTAGCGGACAAATTCATGCAAAACAGTTAGAACTTTACATGGATGCAATGGATGTTACAGATGAAGATGTATACTGTGATAAGACAAGATTAAATCAGGTGCTTTTGAATCTGCTCTCAAATGCAATTAAATTTACACCGGCAGGAGGAACAGTTTCTGTTCGTCTAAGACAGTTTCCAAGCACGCAAAAAGGTTGTGCTAAATATGAGATTAGGGTCAAGGATAATGGAATTGGCATGAGTCAGGAGTTTGCACAGAAAATTTTTGATCCTTTTGAGAGAGAGCGAACATCTACAGTCAGCAAGATTCAGGGTACTGGACTTGGCATGGCTATTTCTAAAAATATCGTGAATATGATGGGTGGTACGATTGATATTCAGACGCAGAAAAACAAAGGTACAGAATTTATTATCAGTTTGATGCTTCGTATTCAGTCTGAGCAGCATCGCGTGGAAAAGATAACAGAGTTAGAAGGTCTTAAGGCATTAGTAGTAGATGATGACTTTAATACATGTGACAGTGTTACAAAGATGCTTGTAAAGGTTGGAATGCGTTCAGAGTGGACTCTTTCAGGCAAGGAGGCTGTTCTTCGTGCAAAACAGTCAATGGAGTTAGGGGATGCTTTTCATGCGTATATTATCGACTGGCGGCTGCCGGATATGAATGGAATTGAAGTTACGCGTCAGATAAGAAGCCTTGGAGATGATACTCCGATTATTATACTGACCGCATATGACTGGTCAGAAATTGAAGTGGAGGCAAAAGCAGCAGGCGTAACTGCGTTCTGTGCGAAGCCGATGTTTATGTCAGATCTGCGTGAAACTTTAATGACTGCACTTGGCCAGAAAAAAGAACAAAATGATGATGGTATTCTTCCACAGGCAGGTTGCAATTTCAAAGACAAGCATATATTGCTTGTTGAAGATAATGAATTAAACAGAGAGATAGCTGTGGAGATTCTTACTGAGTATGGTTTTATTGTTGATACAGCAGAAAATGGGGCTGAGGCGCTAGAGAAAGTAAGTACTTCAAAGCCAGATACTTACGATTTGGTGTTGATGGATGTGCAGATGCCTATTATGAATGGGTATGAGGCTACGAAACGTATTCGCAAGCTGAAGGATCCTGCAATAGCAAATATTTCAATATTGGCAATGACAGCCAATGCATTCGATGAAGATCGAAAAAAAGCACTCGAATCAGGTATGGATGGCTTTTTGTCAAAGCCAATTGTAATTGAAGAACTTGTTCAGGCACTGAAAAATAAATTTACATTAAAACAGTAGTGAAGAAATAGAGGAGAGTTGATAATGGCTTACAGCAGTACAAAGAAAAAATCATCTGGTATTGTTCAAATAAGCATTTGTATACTTACGGTTATTTTAGTTGTATTGATTATTGCGATGATGATGATTGTATCTAGTATCCAGGGAACGGCTCGTATAGTTAACTATGCAGGTCTTGTTCGTGGTAAGACGCAGCGTATCGTAAAGTTTGAAATTTCTGGAAAACAGGAAGATGATATGATTCAGGAGATTGAGTCATTTATCGATGGATTGAGGAATGGAAACAAAGAGCTGAACTTGGTTCGTCTGGAGGATAGTGATTTTCAGACAAAGATGGAAGAACTGAATGAATACTTTTTAATGTTAAAACAGGAAATTATGCAGGTGCGTGCGTATGGAGCTGATAAAACACAGATTCTTTCAAAGAGTGAACATTTTTTTGAAATTTGTGATGAGGCAACAGGACTGGCAGAGGTGTATTCTCAGCGAAAGGCATCATCATTATCATTACTTGAAAAATATATAACAGCAGATATTGTTGTGTTGATGCTTCTGATAGAATATGAATTTATTAAAGCTGTGCGATATGCGGCGATGAATCGTGTTTTGCAGAAAAAAGTATATATTGATGGTGCGACAGGGCTTCCTAATAGAAATAAATGTGATGAATTGTTAAGTCAGCCAGATGCCGCACCAGAGGATATAGGTGTGTGCAGCTTTGATTTGAATAATCTTCGCATAATCAATAATAGTATGGGGCATGAGGCAGGTGATGAATATATTCGCCGCTTCGCCGTCTGTTTACGCGCATCCATGCCGGCAGAACAGTTTGTGGGGAGAGCCGGAGGAGATGAATTTATTGCTGTTACTCACGGAATGGGGAAGGAAGAGATGAAAGCCTGCCTTGCATCAGTAAGAGAACAGATGGCAGAAGAATCTAAGTCATATCCGGATACTCCATTAAGCTATGCAGTGGGCTTTGCACTTGCAAGCGAGTTTCCTGGAAGTACAATGCAGGAAATGTTTAATTACGCAGATAAAAATATGTATATCAATAAGAATCATGTAAAACGTGAGGAGGCAGCAGCGCAAAGACAATTGGATTACAAGCTGTTGAAGCTATTGAATATGCATGGAAAAACTTTCACGGATTGTCTGTACTGTGATGTAAAGCTAGATACATATCGTACAATTCGTGCAAACAACAATTTTTTTCTGGCATCGGATGGAAGCTATTCTGGTGCTGCAGAGCAGATTGTTAAGGAGAAGATAGGAAAACAGGATAAAGATCGCTTTGGTCAATGCCTTAAGATTTCTTATTTGTGTGAAAAGATGCGCACAAAAGATGACGTTATGGAGCTTAAGTATGATGTAAATGAGCAAGATAGTTACAGCCGCCTGACATTCATTCCAGTAGACTGGGACAAAACAGGAATGCTTCATCATTTTCTCTTGGCATTTGAAACTATTCGTCAGGGTGCAGGAAGCCATGCAGATGCAAAGGAACAGCTGACAATTTATTATGAGCAGCTAAAGCAGTCTATTTTGGAGAACGACAGCTACGTAGATGCACTTCTCGAACCATCTGATGTCATTTATACGGTAAATCTCACAAATGATATTTTGGAAAGAATCATCCTTTTAGGTAAAAGAAAAAAAGAAAGTCTGGATATGCTTTTTGATTATCCGCTTCCTGGTTCATATAGGGATTATTGCAGTGAGTATAAAAGAATAGTCACGCAGGAAACTCTTGGAAGCTATCGTATGGCAGATGATTGTGAAAAGCTGTTAAAGCGTTTTGATGCGGGCGAAAAATATTTGTCAGTTGAATTTTGTATTTATGGAGATAATGGCATTGTTTACTGGATACAAAAAACCATTTTGATGACGCAGACAGTTGTGTTTGACGAAGAAACAAGGAATGAGATTTATGTTGTCCATGCAATTGTTCTCTTGCAGGATACTACCCAGCTGCATGAGCGCGATGAGCAGGAGCACGCAAGATTGCAGGCGGCTTTTGATGAAATGCGCGTGGCAAACCGCACAAAAACACAGTTTTTGGCGCGCATGAGTCACGACATTCGTACACCGCTTAATGGAATCATTGGTCTTTTAAAGATTGATGAGGAGCATTTTGATGATAAAGAGCTTGTGAAGGAAAATCATGAAAAGATGAAAGTTGTAGCAGGCCATTTACTATCATTGATTAACGATATACTGCAGATGAGTAAGCTTGAGGAAGGCAATATTGCTTTGAAGCATGAACAGATTTGTTTGCAGGAATTGATGAATGATATTGAAACAATCGCTATATCCCGCGCAGTGAGTGAAGGAATTAAATGGGAGTATGAGAAGAAAAAAACAGATTTTGTGTATCCTTATATTTACGGAAGCCCTCTTCATATTCGCCAGATCTTTTTAAATATTTACGGAAACTGTATCAAATATAACAGGCAAAATGGAATTATAACGACATCTGTAGAATCACTTGGAGATAAGGATGGGATTTGTACATACAGATGGACTATTTCAGATAACGGCATAGGTATGAGCAAGGAGTTTTTGTCTCATATTTTTGAACCATTTGCACAGGAAAAAAATGATGCAAGAAGCATTTATCAGGGAACAGGGCTTGGAATGGCAATTGTAAAGGAACTGATTAATCAGATGAAAGGAACAATTGAAATTTCAAGTGAAGTGGGAGTCGGCTCAACCTTTGTTGTTACAATTCCATTTGAGATAGCCCCGCCACCACAAAAGCAGCAGAAAAAAGAGTTGACTGGCAGTATTGAGGGTATGAAGTTATTGATGGCAGAGGATAATGAACTAAATGCTGAAATTGCGACAACACTTCTTACTGACAGAGGTGCTCTTGTAACGAATGTATCAGATGGAAAGCAGGCACTTGATGAGTTTACAAAAAATCCGCCTGGAACGTATGATGCAATTTTGATGGATATAATGATGCCTGTTATGGATGGAATTACAGCAACAAAGGCGATTAGAAGTCTCACACGGCCAGATGCAAAGACAATTCCAATTCTTGCAATGACAGCAAATGCATTTGAAGAGGATGCAAAGCAGTGTTTTGCGGCTGGTATGAATGCACATATTGCAAAACCAGTTGATATGGAATTTTTAGAAAAAACTTTACAACGCATTTATGAGCAGTTATAATGATAACGAATTTATTTTAAGAAGTCTAAATAAGGGGGACTATAAGTGAAAATTAAAAGAAAACAAATGGTAATGCTTGTTCTGCTTGCAGTATTTGCAGCATTACTTGTTGTCACAATAATAACAGGAGGCAAAGAGACAAACGGTGAATATACAAGCATCGCATATGCTACCATTTTTTCACTGCTTCCGCCAGTTATTGCAATTGGTCTTGCACTTTTTACAAAAGAAGTATATACATCACTTCTTGCAGGAATCCTTGCAGGTGCATTGCTGTATTCTAATGGAAACCTGGAAACAATGATCAACACCATGTTCTTTCATGAAGAGGGTGGTATGGTGTATAAGCTTGCAAATGCATGGAATGTCGGAATAATTGTGTTTCTTGTTATGCTTGGAATTTTGGTGTCACTGTTAAATAAAGCAGGCGGTTCAGCAGCATTTGGAAAGTGGGCATCAAAGCGTATTAAGACAAGAATCGGTGCACAGATCAGTGTTATGATTCTTGGTGTAATGATTTTTGTCGATGATTATTTCAACTGTCTGACAGTAGGAAGTGTTATGCGTCCTGTGACAGACCGCCACAAGGTATCAAGAGCAAAACTGTCCTATATTATTGATGCGACAGCAGCACCAGTATGCATCATTGCACCAATCAGCTCTTGGGCAGCAGCAGTCACTTCATCTGTTCCATCCGATTCTGGAATCAATGGTTTTGCCGTATTTATTCAGACAATCCCATACAATCTATATGCGATTCTTACACTTGTAATGCTAGTTGCTATCACACTTCTTCGCGTTGATTTTGGACCAATGAAGCGCCACGAGATGAATGCAATTGCAGGTGATTTATTTACTACACCGGGAAGGCCATATGAGGGCAATGAGGAAGAAGTTATTAAGGAAAATTCGCATGTACTTGATCTGATTCTTCCAGTAGCCGTTTTGATTGCAAGCTGTATTATCTCAATGATTTATACAGGTGGATTTTTTGAAGGTGCATCATTTGTAGATGCCTTTGCAGGATCGGATGCGTCTGTTGGACTTGTACTTGGCGGTGCTGTGACATTGGCATTTACATTTGTTTACTATATGATGAGAGATGTTCTTACTTTCCAGGAATTTACAGAGTGTATTCCAGATGGATTTAAATCTATGATTGCACCTATTATGATTCTTACTTTGGCATGGACACTGTCAGGTATGACAAATCTTCTTGGTGCGAAGGTATTTGTTGCAGATTTAGTGGAGCATTCAGCACAGGGAATGCAGGGCTTTTTGCCTATGATTATTTTCCTTGTTGCGGCATTTCTTGCATTTGCAACAGGAACATCATGGGGAACTTTCAGTATACTTATTCCTATTGTAATCGGTGTATTTCCGTCTGGTCAGATGATGGCAATCTCAATCGCGTCCTGCCTGGCAGGTGCGGTGTGTGGTGATCATTGTTCTCCAATTTCTGATACAACGATTATGGCATCAGCAGGAGGTCATTGTGAGCATGTCAACCATGTAGCAACTCAGATCCCATATGTTGCACTCGTGGCAGCTGTATGTATGGTAGGATATTTTATCATTGGTGTGCTGCAGGCAGTTGGTATGGCACAGCTTTCTCTTATTTCACTTCCGATTTGTATTGTGATTTTAGTAGGAGCACTTTGTGTGATTCGTGCAAAGACAGGTGGAAAAGAGGAAATCTAAGGCTTTTTGTAAAAGTATTTCAAAATAATGTTCTTTTTAATAAAACAGCTCTCTGTGGAAGATATTACATATCGGCAGAGGGCTGTTTTTGATATTTTATTCTAATATAGAGTCGAGAAAGACAAGTAAAGCTTCGCGTTGTTTTGGCGTCAGGCGGTATACCTTTGCAATAAGTGGATCATTCCAAAATTGTCCATTTGTCTGCTCATCAAAAAACTCACGCAGTGAGATATTTAATGCTTCGCAGATATAGGATAGGATTTCGATTGTAGGATTTTTATTCCCTAGTTCAATATCACGCAGATAGCTTTGCGAGATACCAGACAGTGTTGCAAGCTTATTTACAGAATAATTTTTTGCGGTGCGAAAAAAAGTAATGCGTTTTCCAACATTCATAGAATCAGTCCTTTCATATAAGTAGATATGAATCTAGGATATCAGAAAATAAAAATGAAAATTACATATATAGAGATTGACAATATATGCTATAGATATTATTATGACATAAGCAAAAAAATAATTGCTGAAACTAAAGAAAAATTGTGCCATAGACAGTGACTGTCATTCAACGCAGCTATAATATCGTTATAAGAACTATTCAGAGCCATAAAAAAATGCGTTCTGCGAATGGGGTATGAATAGTTACACACTATTGGAACTATGATTTGCACATGAATATATAGGAGGAACGCAAATGGTTCATACAAAAGAAGCTGTTTTGATGTTGGATACGCCATCTGAATCAGGAGAGTCATGCGTACTTGGCAGTACAATTCTTCGCAGTCAGATTGTTAGAGTTCAATTTTGTTCAAAAATGCCATTGGAAGTATGTCAGGAAGAAATGTGGGATGTGTCTGCAGCACATGATCGGAGCATTTTGGCATGGGCAAAGAAGGTCTTTATTTCTTCTAAATTGTTGTATGAATTATATATAGCTTCAGATACCAAAATAAAGCTGCAAAACGCCAGAGGACTGTTTTGGGGATATGAGAATCTCTGTGAAATCAATTTAGATAAATGGATTGATTCAAGCAGTGTGTCTGATATGAGTTATATGTTTTGTGGATGCCACAGCCTGAAAAATTGGATGTATCAGGACTAGACACATCAAATGCAATCAATATGGAAGGAATGTTTTATTGGTGTAGCAAGATTCAGACATTGAATGTGAGTTTTTTTGACACATCACATGTAATCAATATGAAAAGCATGTTTGATTATTGCAGCAGTTTAAAAAAATTGGATTTAAGTTCATTTTGTACCAAGCATGTAATTGATTTTTCGTCAATGTTTGGAGACTGTATTCAGTTAGAAAAGCTAGTTTTAAGCGGATGGGATACTAAAAGTGCAGTATATATGCGTGGGATGTTTGAAAACTGCAGAAGTCTTCGCATGCTTGACGTATTATCTTTTGACACAAAAAATGTCATCAATATGAGCAATATGTTTGCAGGCTGCGAGAAGTTAAGACATATTGAACTGTCCTCATTTTCGACAGGAGCACTGCAGGACATGAGGGAAATGTTTCACAACTGCAATTGTTTACAGACACTTGATTTATCAGGCTTTGATACAAAAAATGTAACTAACATGTCATATTTATTTTGCGGATGCAGCAAGTTAGCTAAGCTTAATGTTAGCAACTTTGATACAGCAAATGTGATAGATATGAGTAACATGTTTTGTAGATGTGAAAGTCTTACAAGTATTGATGTAAGCCGCTTTGATACATCACATACAGAGAGTTTTGCAAGAATGTTTCGAGACTGCGTAAAAGTAGAAACACTTGATGTAAGTCATTTTCAGACACAAAGAGCACTTCATATGGAAAATATGTTTTATGGATGTAAGTGTCTTAAATATTTGGATTTACGTGGATTTGACTGCTCAAAGGCGGCAGATTTGTCATATATGTTTTATGGCTGCCAGTCATTAAAGAATGTTTTAACTGCAAAACGACCATCAGATAGAAAACATCGAGCAATTATGATAGAATTATTGGCAGGATGTAAAAAGTTTGCAGAAGAAAAGAAAGGAATGGGGATATGAGAAAGAGTATGCAAGAAAGCAATGAAAACGCAAAAATCAGAAAGAGCGCGCAGAATGCAAACTCTGATTTTAAATATAAGCGTATTTTACAGCTTTACACCAGATTACTTAAAGGTGAGGTGATAAACAAGGCAAAGGAGGCAGCAGCCGCGAATGTCACAGAGCGTTCTATCCAGCGTGATCTTGATGATCTGAGGGCTTTTTTTGATGAGCAGGCAGCAAATGGAAAAGATTCCTATGAGCTTGTATACAGCCGTAAAGAACATGGTTATCTTTTACATACAAAAGAAGCACCGACCTTTACAGACAGTGAAGTGCTGGCTGTTTGCAAAATTCTTTTGGAAAGTCGTGCATTTAGGAAAGATGAGCTTGAGCCTATGCTTCGAAAGCTCATAAATAATGGTGTCCCAAGAGAAAAGCAAAAGGCAATCAAAGAACTGATCTCAAATGAACTGTTTCATTATATAGAGCCACAGCATAGACAGCACCTTGTTGAAAAATTGTGGGATTTGGGAATGGCAGTCAAAGAACAGCGTATGATGAAGATTTCATATCAGAAGCAGAATGGTGCGATTGTGGAAAGAAAGATTAAGCCAGTTGGTATTATGTTTTCTGAATTTTATTTTTATATGCCAGCCTTTATAGCTGATATTGACAAGGAATCTCATTTTATAAATAAAGATGACAGCTTTCCAACAATTTATCGAATAGATAGGATCCGTTCTTTTGAGGTATTAGAAGAGACATTTGAAATTCCATATCGTGACCGCTTCGAAGAAGGAGAGTTTCGCAAGCGCATCCAGTTTATGTATGGAGGACGGCTTCGTAGTATTCGCTTTATCTATAAGGGAAGTAGCGTCGAGGCTGTACTAGATCGACTGCCAACAGCACAGATTATCGCAAAGAGACCAGAAGGCTATCTGATCAGCGCAGAGGTGTTTGGAGACGGCATTGATATGTGGATCAGGAGCCAGGGAAATATGGTGGAAGTGGTGAAGTAATGTTGGTGCCCCTTTTAAATAAAAAGAAAAGATAGTAATGTGATCATGCAAAATAATAATATCATTAACTTTCTGGAGGCTAAATTAAATAGTTGGGGGAGTAAAATCTTCCCCCAACTATTTTTCATGACAATAAAAATCACTTCTCTAATCTATATTCTTTAAGAAGCTGTTTTTGAAAATCAGGATCGCTTATGGAACGTTTCAGATCATCGAAACGATTATCGGTGAGCAGACATTGATTAAGCTTGTTAATCTGTTCTTTTCCGTGTTGTTCGGCATAGTGAATTGAGCTATTCCAATCACGAATGGCTTTCTCACGGTTAAGTGCTAGAATACGAAGTTTTTCATCACTGCTTACAGTAGTAAGACGTTCGTAGGCAGCATGTAAAGTAGTGTTGTTTTCTGCCAATTTTTGCTGCACCTCCTTGTTTTTAGTAGCCAATATCCTATAAGTATTATAGCAACCAGATAGGGAAAAAACAAGAAAAAAATAAAATTTAAGAAGCTTTCCTTATTGTCCCCATATTGCATATGTGATACAATATCATCATCAGTTGAGAAGATTCACTGTAAGTGATTGCGAATTTCCTACAAAAAAGTATAAGACATTTGCCGGGGTGAGAAAATATGAAAGTAGTAACATTTAACATCCGCTGTGATTACGGTCAGGACGGACTTAATGAATTTGCAAACCGAAAGGAATTGATTTTAAGAAAAATCAATCAGGAAAAGCCAGATATTATAGGATTTCAAGAGGTGCTTCCGCATGTTGCTAAGTGGCTTAAGGAAAATCTGAATGAGTATTATGTGATTGGCTGCGGACGCGGAGCAAATCTTCGTGATGAGCAGATGAGCATTGCATATCGCAGGGACAGAATTAATTTGATCAGTATGAAAACCTGGTGGCTGTCTCAGACACCAGATGTGCCGGGATCGAGATATGAAGAACAGAGTAGTTGTCCTCGCACAGCAACAGAGGCGGTTTTTGAAGATATTAATAGTGGTAAGGTATTTCGATTTATTAATACACATCTTGATCATATTGGTGCACAGGCAAGAGAGAAAGGGCTGATTCAGATTTTAAATCAGCTAAAACAGGAACGTTTCTGGAAGGAGATTCCTGTAATTTTGTGTGGTGATTTCAATGCAGAACCAAATGCACCAGAGATGGAAATTATTAGCAGGGATTCATCGTTTAACAATTTGACAAAGGATATAGGAATCACGTTTCACGGATATTATAAAAATGATCCAAATGATCCGCCATGCAGCATAGACTACATTGTTTTAAAGGGAGACTGGCAGTGTGAAACAGTATATAAATGGACAGATGAAGAAAATGGAATATACCTGTCGGATCACTATCCAGTATGCGCTGTAATTAAGCCATAATGAACAGAAAAAAGAGTTGCATTTTGTCAAAATCCCCCTTATACTAAATGTGTTCTCTTATATGTAGAACGGAATAGTTACTGACTTGGAAGGAAAAGGAATGGGACAAAATGCATCAGGAATGTATATAGTTGATGATAACTATAATATTGTTGGCTTCAATACAGTTGCCGAACACATGTATCCACGGATAAAAAAGGAAGAAAAGTGCTATAGGTGCCTAATGAATCAAGAGGTGCCATGTGCGATGTGTCCGATTTATAATAAGATAGAGGGGCCAAAAACATATATAGATCCTGTGAGTGGACATTATGAGACTGTAGATGCGGTAGATATGGATTTGCCAGATGGCACGCATGGACATGCAGTTATATTTGGATTTACCGCAGAGAATGGACAAAAGGCAGTTAATGAACCGCTTCCAGCTAATAAGGAAGGTCTGGGACTGACCAGCATAATTAATGCACTTGGAAGCGATTATAGAAGTATTTACTCAGTAGACAGAAAAACGCAGCAAGTCAGTATGTATTTGGAAAGTAAGAATGCAGATGAGATGACACGTATGAATGATACAATTTATACATCTGCAATCACGTCTTATGTTAAAGAAAATGTGTTGCCACAGGATCAGTATAAGCTTGAGTTTGCAATAAATTTTGAATCACTTTGCGCACACTTAAAGCGTGTGCCTCAATTTATGGTTCATTATCGCAGTGTAAAAAAAGAAACAGGAGAAATTCATTATAACTATATAAAATGTGCAAGGGTAGGATCTGCCGATTCATTTGAGACGATTGTTCTTGCATTTGCAAATGAAGATGCAGATATTAAGCGCAGCCAGCTACAGGAGATTGTTTCGCCTGGCAGCAGTTTAGCAAAACGCCGCATTTTAATTGTAGAGGATGATGAATTAAATCGTGAGATTTTGAAAGACTTGCTGTGTGATCAATATGATGTGCTCTGTGCTGAGGATGGCGCAGTTGGCTTAAAGCTGCTAGAAGAACATTATGCTGAACTGTCAGTTGTGCTTCTTGATATGTTTATGCCTGTTTGTGACGGTTTTCAGTTTTTGAAAGAGGCAAAGCAAAATCCGATACTGGCATTAGTTCCGATTATTGTCATGACAGGAAGCGAAAGACAGGAAGATGAAGCAAGGTGTCTGGAGCTAGGAGCATCAGACTTTGTTCCGAAGCCATATAATCAGCGAGTTGTTAAGGCAAGAATAAATAGTGTAATTAAATTAAAGGAATCTGCTGCGGCACTTAGTGCAATTGAGTATGATGATTTAACTGGTCTGTACACAAAGTCTGCGTTTTACTACCATGCAGGTATTTTAATGAGATATAAGCCTGATCAGTCATATGTGGTAATTATAGCAGATGTAAAGAACTTTAAATTGATAAACAACATTTATGGTATACGTGTTGGTGATGATATTTTGCGATATCTTGCCAAAATCATAAGCAAAGCTTTGACAGATGGTTTAGCTGCTCGCTACAGTGACGATCAGTTTGTTATATTTACACCTATGCCCCAAAACGATTTTGAAAAGCATTTGGAAAATTTAGTAAGGTATATTTCGGAAAATGCCCCAATCACCAATTTGCTTGTAAAGTACGGTGTATATAAGGATGTAGATAAAAGTCTTTCAATTTCAGAAATCTGTGACCGAGCAATTATGGCAATGAAGAGTATTCAATTAAATTATGAAAAGAACATTGCGTATTACGATGATCAGATTGGTCAGCAGCATATAAGAGAAGTTATGATGGAAAATGATTTTGAAAATGCGCTGCGAAATGAAGAATTTGAAGTATGGTTTCAGCCAAAATATAATGTACAGACAGAAAAGATTGCAGGTGCAGAAGCGCTTATTCGCTGGCGCAAGCAAGATGGCAGCATGGTATCTCCGGGAGCATTTATTCCGCTTTTTGAGCGAGATGGACTTATTACAAGACTTGATGAGTATGTGTTTAAGAAGGTATGCCAGATACAAAAAGAAAGACTGACGCAGGGAAAACCATTTTTCCCAATTTCAATAAATCTGTCGCGTGCAAGCTTGCATCATGAGGGGTTAGTTGAAAATTATACACGTATTGTAAAGGAAAATAATATTCCATTTGATTGTGTTCCTATTGAGCTGACAGAGTCTGCTGCAATGTACAGTATTCAGATCAAAGCTCTTGTGGATATGCTTGTTGCTTCTGGCTTTAAGCTTCACATGGACGATTTTGGTACTGGATTTTCATCATTGACTAGCTTGAATGTTTTACCGTTTGATGTGATTAAGCTTGATAAAAGTCTGATTGACTACATTGGAAATGAAAGCGGTGATCAGATTATTCAGCATGTTATTGCGTTAGCGCATGGATTAAATATGAAAGTTGTCGCAGAAGGTGTTGAAAAGAAAGAGCAGGCAGCATTTTTGCAAAATATGAATTGTGATCAGATTCAGGGATATTACTACTCAAGTCCAAAATCATATGAAGTGTTTGATAAAATGATATGATACCAGGGTCAAAAGCTCCATAGCAACGGAGCAATTCGTGGATATCAGTTGGGGGCAAAATACCTTTTGATCCAATAAAAATAAGCTGTGAAAAAATGAGAAATCATTTTTCACAGCTTATTTTTTTAAGCTTCGCCAAGATTGCGAAGTGGCTTATATTTTTTAATTAAGAAGTTTACGATCAGATAGAAGATGATCATTGATACAGGAAGAATCATAAATCCAAGATGATAGCCCATCTGATCAATGATCTTTCCAAACAGCAGATTAAAAGCAATATCAAATATTGTTGCAATACTGATAATAGTTCCTGTTGCGGTAGAGGCAATAGAAGATGGATAATACTGCTGTACAAACAAAAGAAGGGTTGGATAAAGGATAGATACAAACAGGCCGGAAATACCAACTAACATAAGTGTAGGCTTTCCGCAGAAAATACCAACTGCATACAAAACAGTACCGATTCCACCAAAGATCTGAATGCTTCGTGAAGGTCCCCATTTCTGGACGAGAGGAGCCATAACAAGACGGCCGATCATCATGGTACCAGAGAACATAGATAAGTAGATGGATGCCTGATTAGAATCCATGCTAAACTGATCCTTACAATAAAGAAGAAGCCAGTTCAATACACCGTGCTCACCAATGAAATAGAAGCCAAAGACAAGAACAAGAAGCCAAAGAATAGGGCTGTTCATCTGAACCTTTGGCTTTGTTTTAGAAGCAGAATCAAAATCATTTTTTGCATCAGTTGTTTCTGATTTTAAAACAACAGCCTTTTTGCCAGCACACAAAAAGAGAATAAGACCGATCAAGCCAAGACTAAACAGTAAAAGGTTTGTCTTTTGCCACCATGGAAAGCCAGTTGCAACCTGTCCTAGAATCATCTGGCTGCCTGTTGTTCCAATACCTTGAACAAAAAACAGTGTATTGACAATAAGACCAGGAGCGGCGAAGTACATAGGAACAAAAAGATTAATCATTGTGTTCATTAATGTGGATGCACCCATAGTAAAGAGCATGGTGATAAGCAATACATAGTAGTTATCTGTTGTCACATAGACAAGCAGTGCAGCCATCCAGATAAGTAAAATGCCCATCATAACTTTTTTCTTTTCGAAGCGGTCAGCAAGACGTGTACCAGCCCAAAGGAAAATCAAATTTCCGGCATAGCTCATGACAATAATCATTGAAATCTGCACGGATGAAAGAGTAAAGTGATCTTTAAAAATAGGTGAGAATACACCACGCAGGGCATCATTTGCACCGAGACCGGCCATGACAATGCCGAAGGACAGATACATTAGAATCAGTCCAATTTTCTTTTTATCTTTCATGAAAAACTCCATTCCGCCGCAAAACGGCCAATTCTTTAAGGCACGGATTGAAACGCAAAAAATGCGTCCATTCAGAGCACTGAGAGCAATTATATCATGAAATTTTCGGTCGGGCAATAAAATAAAAAAGGTTTTTTCAAAAATTGACAAAAAAATTTTAAGATTTATTAAGATTTAGCTTGACAAGAGAGCATTTGAGAACTAGAATAGCTACAGTCGTTCTTGTATAAAACACGCATATATACATACTCAATGTATAGCAGCATGGAGAAATCTGTAGAAATGAAAATCTTCAGACAGAAAATGCACGAGAGCAGGAACGCAGAAAGAGGTAGGATTATGAAGAAAACATATGCAAAGTTAATGACAGCAGTTATGGCAGCAGCATCCATTTTGCCAGCAGTACCGACAGCAGCAGATGAAACCGCTGAAAGCACACTGAATGTTGCAGTGGGTGCTCAGTTTACCACATTCGATCCAGCATTAAATACCGAGACTGCAAACAACTATGTATTGAATCACTTATATGCGGGAATGTTCCGCAAGGATGCAGATGGAAAAGTTCAGAATGAACTGTGCGAAAGCTATGAGGTTTCAGATGATGGTCTGACCTACACATTCCACATTTCTCCAGATGCAAAGTGGAGTGATGGACAGCAGGTTACGGCAAATGATTTCGTATACTCCTATCTGAGAGCTCTTTCTTATGGTGCAGACAATGCTTGGGCAATCAATGATTTTGTAAACTTCATTGAGGGTGCAGAGGAGTACAGCACCGCTGCTCAGGAAGAGGGTGAGTCATTTGACTGTACAACAGCAGATCACAGCTTGGTTGGAATTGAAGCAGCTGATGATCAGACACTTGTGTTAAAGTTAAAGACACCGTGTGCATATCTGACTGGTCTGATGTGTGCAAACGCATGGCTGCCAGTTCGTGAGGATTTTGCCGTACAGCATGATTCTTTGTGGGCCTTTGAGGGAGACTATCCGACAACAGGACCGTATACGCTGACAGAGTGCAACGAGACTGAGAAGGCTGTTGTTGACAAGAATGAAAATTATTTAAATGCAGATGATGTGACAATGGATGAGATCACCTTCCTTTGCATGGCAGATAAGGATGCACAGGCACTTGCTTATCAGACTGGTGAGATTGATGTAGCTCTTGGAATTTCCACTGACACTGCATTAAATTATGAGGGAACAGATGAACTGTGGATGGTACCGAAGTCTTCAAACTACTACCTTGCAATCAACTCAGCAGAGACTGGTCCTGAATGGGCAAAGAATGTAGATGTGCGCCGTGCACTAGCGCTTGCAATTGACAAGGAATCTCTGGTAGATGTTCTTGGCGGTGACAGCTTCTATCCAGTATTAAATGGATTCGTTCCAGAGGGCGTTGCAGGTGACACTGATACCTTCCGTGCAGAGGGTGATGCAGACGGCTACACATTGACATATGATCCAGATCAGGCAAAGGAGCTTCTTGCAGGAGCTGGCTATGATGAGAGCAATCCGCTTCATATTACTTATAAGTATTCAAACAATGGAATCCACGGTGATGTGGCAACTATGTTGCAGCAGATGTGGGAGGCTGTTGGCGTAGAAGTTGATTTTGAGTGTGTTGAGTCAGGTGTTTATTATGATCAGCTTGATCAGGGTGATTTTGAGATCTGCCGTTATGGATACTCTGCAGAGGACAGCCCGATTCAGTTTTTGGAGATGTGGACAACTGGTATGCAGGTAGTTCCAGCAGTTAATGATGAGAAGTTTGATCAGATGATCGAAGATGCGCGTCAGATTTCAGATCGTTCTGAATATATGAAGGCACTTCATGAGGCAGAGGATTATCTTGTTGAAGAGAATGTATATGTCATTCCACTGTTCAACTTTAATGATCCGGCATTAGTTCAGACATATGTAGAAGGTCAGACCATGAATGGAATTTATCCATATTTTGCGTATACAACAGTTACAGAATAATGTAGCTTAGAAACGTGAAAACTCCAGTGAAGGGGGATGAACGCAATGGCGCCATCCCCCTTTGCATATGAAAAATATTAAGAGAAAAGAAGGAAAAAAATGAATCAATTAAAACCTATTTTAATAGAAGATTTTAATGAAATAAAAAGTCCATCCAGTTTAAAGTATAGCCCTGATGAGAAGACACTTGCATTTACGATTGTACAGCCAGATAAAGAAAATAATAAGTATAGTAAAAATCTTTGGATCATGGAAGAAAATAAGGAAGCAGTTCAGCTGACATCATCTGGCAAAGATGGTGATTTTATCTGGGAAGATGAGCAGACAATTTTATTTGTATCAGAGCGCAGCGAAAAAAAGGATGATTTGGAAGAGAAAACGACGTTTTACCGCATCAATATTCATGGCGGAGAGGCAAAGCAGGCGTTTTCTGTTTCAAGGTCTGTATCCTTTTTCAAGAAGCTTTCAGATGGCCTATATTGTATGGGAATCGAAGAAAATAGAAATTCACTTCCACTAGACGCTGATGAGAAGCTAAGAAAAGAAGAAAAAGATTATCATGTAATTGATGAGGTTCCTGTATGGGGCAATGGACGCGGCTTTATCGCAGGTGTGCGTACCTGCCTTTATCTATATGAAGAAAAAACAGGTACATTAAAAAAGCTTACAGCAAAAAATTTTGACACGGCTTCTGTCTGTGTGTCAGATGAAGCACTTTTGATCCTTGGCAAAGAGTGGGAAAATTTGATTGATCAGACAGATTCAGTGCTTCTTTATGACATAAAAGAAAAGAAGCTTACAACACTTGTGGAGCAGAAAAATCTGATGATATCAAGCGCTGTTTTTGCAGATGGAAAGATTGTGATTACGGCAACTGATGGAAAGCCATATGGAGAAGGTCAATATCATGATATTTATGAGTATGATGAAACGCTGAAAAAGCCTGTAAAGAAGGTACAGGTGGACTGTCTGCTTGGTGTAGATATTATGACAGACTGCCAGTACAGTCATGGTGAGAGTCTTGTTGTGGCAAAGGATGGTACAATCTATGCAATTGCACAGCATGGATATAAGGATGGCATTATTTCTTATAAGAGAGAGGCAGATGGTTCATATGAAGAAAATGAAGCATGTGCATGGAATGGTCTTGTCTGTGAGATAGCATCAGGAAAAGGAAAGCTTTCATTTGCTGCTATGAAGGCAAATGGCTTCTGCGAGATTTATGAGTATAAAGATGGTACTGTTACAAAGAAAACATCATTTAATGACGCATATACAGAGACTCACTTCATTTCAAAGGCAAAGCATATGCCATTCGTAAACAAGGATGGTGTGACAATTGATGGCTGGGTACTTGAGCCAAAGGATTACGATCCGTCAAAGAGTTATCCGGGAGTGTTAGAGATTCACGGCGGCCCAAGATGTACATATGGAGAAGTATTTTTCCATGAGATGCAGGTGTGGGCATCAAAGGGCTGGTTTGTCTTTTTCTGTAATCCGAGAGGATCCGAAGGGTATGGCGAAGCGTTTGCTGATTTAAGAGGCAAATATGGAACAATTGATTATGAGGATCTGATGGAATTTACTGATCATGTACTGGCTGCATATCCACAGATAGATATTGCAAAAATTGGCGCAGCAGGAGGCTCCTACGGCGGATTTATGTGTAACTGGATTGAAGGTCACACAGATCGTTTTGCAGCGATTGCGTCTCAGCGTTCTGTATCAAACTGGGTATCTGATTTTGGATGCAGTGAAATTGGCGTAACATTTGATCAGAATGAGATTTTGGCAACACCGTGGAATGGTATGGAAAAAATGTGGGATTGTTCTCCGCTTAAATATGCCTACAATGCAAAGACACCGATTTTGTTTATTCATTCAATGAATGATTACAACTGTACGTTAGATCAGGGCATTCAGATGTTTACAGCAGTTAAATTTTATGGTGTGCCGGCGAGAATGTGTTTGTTTGAAGGCGAGAATCATGGACTTTCAAGAAATGGAAAGCCGCTTCACAGAATGCGCCGTTTAAAAGAAATGACAGATTGGTTTGAAAAATATCTGACAAAAGAAAGGAAAAACTGATGGCAAAATATTTTGGAAAACGACTGGTAATCGGTTTAATCACACTATTTGCCCTTGCGACAATCACATTTTTTCTGATGCATGCCATTCCGGGTTCTCCATTTGCGGAGAAACTAGCAAGCTTCCGGCAAATGTAAAGGAAAAGTTAGTTGAGCAGTATGGTCTTGATAAGCCTGTTACAGAGCAGTATGTACGCTATCTGCAAAATGCAGTAAAGGGTGATTTTGGAACATCATTAAACAGAAAAGGAAAGGCTGTATCTGACATTATTATGGCAGGTATTCCATACACAGCAAGTCTTGGTCTGGCTGCTTTTTGCATTGCACTCGCTATTGGAATTTTACTAGGAACAATTTCCGCTTTTTCAAAGCATCAGTGGGTAAATAATACAGTTGCTTTTATAGCAACAATTGGTGTCAGTGTGCCAAGCTTTTTGCTGGCGCTGCTTATGATGATTCTTTTCGGAGTGGTGCTTCATTGTCTTCCAATCGTAGGTTTGGGCACATGGCGTCATTATATTATGCCGGCAACAGCACTGGCGCTTTCTCCAATTGCGATGATTTCTCGTCTTACAAAAACGAGTTTGACTGAGGTTATGAAGCAGGATTACATGGTGCTTGCAAAAAGTAAGGGAACAGGACAAGTTATGGTTATCATTCGCCATGCGCTTAAAAATGCGCTTGTTCCAGTTGTCACATATGCCGGTCCACTTCTTGCAACACTGTTAACTGGTTCATTTGTTGTAGAAACATTGTTTTCTGTTCCTGGAATCGGTGCAGAATTTGTAACAAGCGTAAGCAACCGTGATTACACAATGATTATGGCATTGACAATTTTCTATGGCGCATTTATCATTATCTGTAATATCGTTACCGACTTGATTACTGCGCTTATGGACCCGAGAATCCGCTTGAAGTAAGTTTACAGAAGGGAGAATTGAATTACTTATGGAAAAAATATTCTGTCAGGATATTGAAGATTCTGAGTTTGCGCGTCTTGATGATAGTGAAAAAGACTCCGAATTTGTGGCAGTGGAGAGCAAAACTTATTTTCAGGATGCCTGGGGTCGCTTTAAGAAAAATAAGCTGGCGTTAGTCAGCCTTGTTTTTATGGCAGCAGTCATTTTGTTTGCTGTTTTTGCACCAATGTTTTCACCATATACATATGATGGTCAGGATTTGACTTGCAGAAATGCACTTCCAAATGCGGCACACTGGTTTGGAACTGATAAATTTGGCCGCGATATTTTTGTACGTATTATGTACGGTGCAAGAATTTCATTGTCAGTTGGTTTTGCAGCGGCATTATTAAATCTTGTGATTGGTGTTGCTTATGGTGCCATTTGTGGTTATTTTGGCGGCAAGGTCGATATGATATTGATGCGTCTTGTTGATATTATTTATTCTGTTCCGACGCTTTTATATGTTATTTTAATTATGCTGATTTTTGGTTCTAATATATTCTCCATGCTGCTTGCTATTGGAATAAGCAGCTGGGTTGGTATGGCGCGTCTTGTAAGAGGACAGATTTTGACATTGAAGGAGCAGGAGTACGCATTGGCTGCTTATGTAATCGGTGCAAGCAAGAAGCGTATTATGTTTAAGCATCTGATTGTAAATTGTATGGGACCGATTATTGTCAATACGACACTGATGGTGCCAAATGCTATTTTCACGGAAGCATTCCTTGCATTTGTCGGTATTGGAATCAGCATTCCGCAGGCAAGCTGGGGAACAATGGCAAATGATGCGCGTTCTCTAATTCAGAGTCAGCCTATTCAGATCATATGGCCAGTTCTTGCAATTTGTTTGACAATGCTTAGTCTGAATTTTATCGGCGATGGTTTAAGCGAAGCGCTTGATCCCAAGAAGAAGTAAGGGGGAATCATGGAAGAGAAGAAAACAATATTGGATGTAAAACATCTTAGAGTAGATTTTACTACTGATCAAGGAACAGTGCAGGCTGTTCGTGATGTAAGCTTTTCTGTAAAAGAGGGCGAGATTCTAGGCATTGTCGGTGAGTCAGGATCAGGAAAATCAGTTACGATGTATTCAGTTATGGGCCTTCTGGCACAAAATGGCTCTATAAATGAAGGCGAAATTGTGTTTAATGGTGAGTCAATTGCAAGAAAGGATTTTCCTGATAATCGTTCCTATGAGAAAAAAATGCGTGAGATTCGTGGAAATACAATGGCAATGATTTTTCAGGATCCTATGACATTTTTAAATCCAGTGTTAACTATTGGAAAGCAGATTCGTGAGACTCTTTTGAATCACAATCCGAAAATGACAAAGAAAGAAGCAAATGAACGTGCAATTGAGCTGATGCGTCAGGTCGGTATTCCAGCGCCAGAAAAGCGTATCAATCAGTATCCGTTTGAATTTTCGGGCGGTATGAGACAACGTATCGTGATTGCAATTGCACTGGCAAATAAGCCAAAGCTTATTATTGCCGATGAACCAACGACTGCGCTTGATGTTACGATTCAGGCACAGGTGCTTGAACTGATTCAGGAAATGAGCAGACAGACAGGAGCAGCTGTCATCATGATCACGCATGATCTTGGTGTCGTTGCCAGCCTTTGTGACCGTATAAATATTATGTACGGCGGACGACTGGCAGAGACAGGAACTGATCGTGAGATTTTTTACGAGCCGAATCATCCGTACACTAAGGGATTGTTAAATTGTATCAATAATCCAGAGGATGATGATAAGGAGCTTACGCCAATTCCAGGTTCACCGCCTGATTTATTAAAGCCGCCGGCAGGATGTCCGTTTGTGGATCGCTGCAGTGAGGCTATGAAGATTTGCAAGACAAAAATGCCAGTGGAGACAATTTTTAGTGACACACATAGAAGTGCCTGCTGGTTAAATGAAAAAAAGAACAGGGAGGAGGCGCAGCATGGAAGTACAAAATGAGATAAAAAATAATGCAGATGATACGCGTGATGTGATCGTCTCTGTCCAGCACTTAAAGACATATTTTAATGCAGGAAAAACCTGGGGCAAAAAGCAGGTTGTAAAGGCTGTTGACGATGTGTCGTTTCAGATCCATAAGGGTGAGACATATGGTCTTGTAGGTGAATCAGGCTGTGGAAAGTCTACTCTTGGAAGAACTATTGTAAAAATCAATGAACCGACAGATGGAAAAATTCTTGTAAATGGAGAAGATATCACATATCTTTCTGGACAGAAGCTAAAGAAATTTAGAAAGAATATTCAGCTGATTTTTCAGGATCCGTATGCATCATTAAATCCACGAATGACAGTAGGTGAGATCATTCGTGAGCCTATGGTAATTCATCATATTTACCAGACGAGAAAAGAACAGGATGATCGTGTGACAGAGCTGTTAAAAATTGTTGGTTTAAAACCAGATCATGTGCGCCGTTATCCCCATGAATTTTCCGGTGGACAGCGACAGCGTATTTCAATAGCAAGAACCTTGGCACTTAATCCAGAATTTATCGTTTGTGATGAGCCAATTTCTGCACTTGATGTTTCTATTCAGGCGCAGATCATCAATCTGTTAAAGAATATCCAAAAAGAGCTTGGCATTGCGTATCTTTTTATTGCGCATGATTTAAGCATGGTAAAGCATATCTCAGATCGCATTGGTGTTATGTATCTTGGTCATCTTGTTGAAGAGGGCGACAGTAAGGAATTATATGCAAATCCAATGCATCCATATACAAAGGCATTGCTAAGTGCTGTTCCGATTCCAGATCCGCTTGTTGGAAAATCAAGAAAGCGTATTATGCTTGAAGGAGAGCTGCCAAGCCCTATTAATCCGCCAAGTGGTTGTCCATTTCGCACGCGCTGTCCGTATGCGAATGAGAAGTGTGCAAATGAGATGCCGAAGATGAAGGAGATTAATGGACGCAAGGTGGCATGCCACATGGTGGGATAATTGCGAAAGCTCAAAGCCTTTAGTGCAAGCACGAACGGCTTTTGGAGCTTTTGACCCTAGTATCATCGTTATATAAGGAGTAAGAAGATGCAGATTCCATATGAAGAAGAGCTGTGTGCGCTTGCGGATGCGGTATGGGAGACCCCGGAACCAGGTTTTCGCGAGTATAAAAGCAGTGCAGCACATGTTGAATTTTTAAAGAAACATGGTTTTGAAGTAAAGACAGATGTTGCAAAGACTAAAACAGGCTATGAAGCAAGCTGGGGAAGCGGCCATCCGGTAATTGCCTTTTTAGGAGAATTTGATGCACTTTATGGCATGAACCAGAAGGCAGACTGCCCGTCATATCATCCAGAAGATCCAGACGGTATGGGACAAGGCTGCGGTCATCATATGCTTGGTGTGGGTGCAATTGCAGCAGGAATGGCTTACCGTGAAATGTTAAAGGAAAACGGCGGCAGCGGAACAGTAAAGATTTTTGGCTGTCCAGGTGAAGAGAGTGGTTCGGGAAAGGCTTATATGGCGCGTGACGGTGTGTTTGATGACTGTGATATCGCATTGACATGGCATCCGGCTAATTTCCACATGGTATGCACTGGAAGCAGCCAGAGCTGCATTCAGGCATGTTTCCGTTTTCATGGCGTATCTTCTCATGCAGCAGGTGCACCACATCTTGGAAGAAGTGCACTCGATGCAGTCGAGCTGATGGATGTGGGTGTAAACTATATGCGTGAGCATATGGAGGACAGTGACCGCGTTCACTATGCAATTACTAATACTGGAGGAAAGTCTCCGAATGTCGTACAGGCAGAGGCAGAGGTGCGCTATCTTATTCGTTCTGCAACAAATCCAAAGTGTAAGAAGCTTTATGAGCGTGTGGTTCGTATAGCACAGGGCGCAGCACTGATGACTGATACAAAACTTGAAGTGTTGTTTGACGAGGGCTTAAGCAATACTGTTCCAAACTTTGCACTTGAGGATGTTATTGCAAAGGCATTTCAGACTGTTGGAGTTCCAACTTATACAGCAGAGGAGCGTGCATATGCAAAGCAGTTTAAGGACAGCTTTTCAGTTGAGGATCAGCTGAGTGATATTCCATTTGGAATTGCTGATATTATGAAGCTTCGCGAAAATATTAAAAATTCCGAGATCTGTGATTATGTGGTTGAAACCATCCATACCGATCATTGTGAGATGGGAAGTACCGATGTAGGTGATGTCAGCTGGGTTATTCCAACGGCTACAGTCAATACAGCATGCTATAGCTATGGTGCAGGCGCGCACAGCTGGCAGTGGACTGCACAGGGTAAGTCAGCTATTGCTCACAAGGGAATGATTTTTGCTGCAAAAGTTATGGCAGAAAGTGCTAAGACACTTTTAGAGCATCCAGAAGAGATTAAAAAGGCGTGGAATGAATTTGACAAACGTCTTGACGGTGAAAAGTATGAGTGTTTGATTCCGAAGGAAATTGAACCGCATGTGATAGATTGACATACTCCCACGGTTAAAACCGTGGGATTCCTTAACTAGTTCCGGCAGCATCATTCAGTCTTATAGACTGAATTATAGCCACTGTGTTCAGGATTTATGCTGATGGGATTTCATACGTCGTGTACTACTTTCTCA
>QUFP01000035.1 GCA_003478935.1 Firmicutes bacterium AF25-13AC | reverse complement strand
TAAACGCTGAAGGCATCTAAGCGTGAAGCCCCCCTCAAGATGAGATATCCCATCGTAAGAGTAAGACCCCTTGAAGACGACGAGGTTGATAGGGCAGGGGTGGAAGTGCCGTAAGGCATGGAGCTGACTGCTACTAATCGGTCGAGGGCTTGACCAAAAGGTCAGGGTAGGAAATGGTAATAGGTTTGAGATGAAAAGTTTGTGTGCAGTTTTTAAGGTACATGTAAGAAGTTAGGCCCGGTGGCTCAGTTGGTTAGAGCGCCGCCCTGTCACGGCGGAGGTCAAGGGTTCGAACCCCTTTCGGGTCGTTTGCTGAATAACTTTCAGTTACAATTAAATATTTGGGGTCTTAGCTCAGCTGGGAGAGCATCTGCCTTACAAGCAGAGGGTCATAGGTTCGAGCCCTATAGGCCCCATTTAAATGGATGGATTCCCGAGTGGCCAAAGGGGACAGACTGTAAATCTGCTGCAACTTGCTTCGGTGGTTCGAATCCACCTCCATCCATTGGTTCTTGAAAAAGAACAACACTCTATAATATCGCGGGGTGGAGCAGTCTGGAAGCTCGTCGGGCTCATAACCCGAAGGTCGTTGGTTCAAATCCGGCCCCCGCAACTTCAAATAATCAACGGATAACGTTGGTTATTTTTTTTTACACAAAATGAACTCAAAATAAACTTTTGCGGTATAATAGGACAATAAGTGTATAGATGAAGAAAGGAAGGAAAGCAATGAACCAGAAGGCGGTCATAGCGATGAGCGGCGGTGTAGACAGCTCCGTTGCGGCATATTTGATGAAGGAAAAAGGATATGAGTGTATTGGAATTACGATCAAAACCTTTAATGAAACTGGTGATGGAATAAAACGAGAAAATACATGTTGTTCACTTGATGATGTGAGCGATGCGAGAAGTGTAGCTTGTACGCTTGGGATTCGCCACTTTCTTTATAATTTTACAGGTCAGTTTGAGGAGCATGTCATGAAGAGATTTGTGGATGCTTACGAGAATGGATGTACACCAAATCCTTGTATTGATTGTAATCGCTATATTAAGTTTCAGGAATTATATGAGCGTGCTAAGCTTATGGGTTATGATATCGTTGTAACAGGTCATTATGCACGCGTGGAATACAATGAGGCAACAGGTCGTTATCTTTTAAAGAAGGGATTAGATGCCAATAAGGATCAAAGCTATGTGCTTTACAGTCTTACACAGGAGCAGCTTATGCACACTCAGTTTCCGCTAGGAGAGCTGCCAAAGCCTAAGGTAAGGGAGATTGCTGAGGAGCAGGGTTTAATAAATGCTCGTAAACATGACAGTCAGGATATCTGCTTTGTAACTTCTGGAAACTATACAGATTTTATTCGTCAGTATACGGGAAAGGAATATCCAGAAGGTGATTTTGTAGATCGAAAAGGAAATGTTCTTGGCCGTCATAAGGGAATAATCCATTATACTATTGGACAGCGTAAGGGATTAGGACTGTCGCTTGCAAAGCCTATGTATGTTTATGGAATAGATAAGGAAAAAAATCAGGTGATTTTGACAGATGAGGCTGATTTGTTTTCAAGTGAACTGATTGCAGATGACTTAAATTTGATTTCTGTTCCTAAAATTGAAGGAAAAATGCGTGTGAAAGCGAAAGTGCGTTATCGTCATACTGAGCAGCCAGCAACAGTAGAGCAGCTTGATGAAAAACGTATTCACGTTATATTCGATGAGCCGCAGCGTGCCATTACAAAAGGACAGGCTGTTGTGCTTTATGATGGTGATGTAGTTGTTGGAGGTGCAACAATTTGTGATACAGTTAGCCTAGAACGCTAGATTCAGATAATTTCATGCTTACTGGCAAATGTATAAAATCTGTTTCTCATGCATATAGTAGGAGTAATGGCGCAAACCGCAGCTAAGTGATGCGGAAACTGGCCCATAAGAAAAGAGATTGTGTATGGGAAACAGAAAAAGAAAGCACAGGGAACCGTTGTTTTGGCTGGAGGCAGCGTTTATCGTGTTGCTTTTAGCAGGTGCGTATGTGATAGGAAGTTATGCGCGTGCGAAGCAGAGTGATTCGCTTCAGGAGGTATTTGTTGCAGATCATGGAACAAATGTTGTTGAGGTAACAGACGCGCAAGGGACAATAACGGGAAGTGAAGTAGTTGATTACGATGAACTTATTTCAGATTATCGAAATATTTTGTTGGTTGGTGTAGATGCGAGGGATCAAAAGCGTATCGATAGAGGTGCGAACGCAGATGTTATCATGATTGTGAGCATCAATGAAAGCACAGGAAAAATTCGTCTGATATCTGTTCTTCGTGATACACTTCTTCGCCTGGAGAATCCTGGAAGCTATCATAAGGGCAGACTTTATGATAAGGCCAATTCACAGCTTTGTTATACTGATATTGCAGATATGATCAGCATGATTAATCGAAACCTTGATTTAAATATTAAGGATTATATTGTGTTAAACTGGCTGGCAGCGGCACAGGTAGTTGATACGCTTGGCGGTATTGAGGTATCAATTGAAAATCCAGAGGTAATTCGCTATATGAATGGATATCTGACGGAAGTGAATCAGCAGACAGGAATCTGGTCAGAACAGCTTGATGGAAGCGGGACATATAATCTGACAGGAACACAGGCAGTGGCATTTTGCCGTGTACGTTATGCCGGATTAGGTGATGTTGGGCGAACTGGTAACCAGCGAATGATTATTGAAAGATGTCTGAAAAAGGTTAAGGAATTGATTTTGACAAAGCCAACGACAGTTGTTAGAGCCGTATCAATCGGTATGGATAGTATTGCAACAAATCTTTCAATGCTGGAATTAGGAAATCTCGCATTTCAGGCGGGTGATTTTGAAATTGAAGAAAGTATTTCTTTTCCATTCCAATATGAGGCAGGTGAGTATCTGGGGCAGATATATGATTTGACAAAAGGTGTAAAAGATGCAGTTGTGGCAAGAGAATTGGCAGATAATGTTGTGCAGCTGCATGCCTATCTTTACCCAGAAGCAGCGTATGCCTATCATTTGCCAGAAGAAATCAAAAGAATCAGTGAGGATATCGCGTGGATGTCAGATGTGAAAAAATAGGTACAGTAGTTTCATAGAAGATAGGAGGAAGCATAGTGAAGATACTAGTAACAGTTCCATTTCAAAAAGAACATCAAGAGGAGCTAAAAAAAGAAGCGCCAGACGCTTTGTTTTTCTTCAAAGATGCGTACACGATAGATGATAAAAGAGATGAGAAACTATATCATGCTTTTTTGAAAGAGGCAGATATCATAATTGGAAATCCGTCTATTGAAGAGATAGCTTCTGCACCAAAGCTGAAATTTGTTCAGTCATCTAATGCAGGCGTAGAAAAATATACGCAGCAGCCAGGATTTCCAAGAAATGTTATGCTGTGTAGTATGTCAGGTGCATTTGGGGGGATTATTTCAGAGTATGTTCTTGGTGGAATATTGACAATGTATCGCAAATTTCCTAGTTATATTGAGCATCAGCAAAAACGTCTGTGGCAGGATGCAGGAAGTGAGCAGGCACTGATGGGAAAGACTGCGCTTATTTTAGGCACAGGCGATATTGGAACTAATATTGCAAAGCGTCTGAGCGCATTTGATGTCTATACGATAGGTATCAGACGAACTGCAAAATTTGCATCTGAATGGTTTGATGAGGTGTATACGCTTGATGCATTAGATGAGCAGATTTGCCGTGCAGATATCGTGATTGGCTGCCTGCCAAAGACAGTTAAGACGACACATTTGTTAAATCAAGGACGCCTTCGCAAAATGAAAAAGGGCGGACTTGTTGTAAATGTCGGAAGAGGAAGTTTAATTGTTCAGCCAGATTTGATTCAATTGCTCGAAGAAGGCTATCTTTCAGGGGCGGTGCTTGACGTGACAGACCCAGAGCCGCTGCCTAGTGATAATTTGCTGTGGGGCATGAAGAATGTGCTTATAACACCACATGTTTCGGGAATTAGCTTTGGTCATACACCACAGGTAGAGGAGCGTGTTGCAAAAATCTGTGCTCATAATCTGAAGGCTTTTTTGAATCATACAGAAATGATGAATGTAGTTGATTGGGAAAGCGGTTACAGAAAAGGAGAAAAATATGCAGGATCAATCAATCTATGAAAAACTAAGAGAGTATGCAAAGAGTGATGCATACCCATTTCATATGCCGGGGCATAAACGTAAAGTGGATTGGATTTCGGATGTGTATGATATTGACATTACTGAGATTGACGGATTTGATGATCTGCATCATGCAGATGGTATTCTTGAAGAAGGTATGGCGCGCATGGCTAATGCAGTAGGGGCAAAGAAGTCATATTACATAGTTAATGGTTCAACATGTGGAATATTAGCAGCTATTTATGCGGCGTGTCCACAGGGAGCTACAGTTGCGGTAGCAAGAAACACTCATAAGAGTGTTGCCCATGCAATAATGCTCAGAGGACTAAAACCAACATATATTTATCCCCAAAATGTGGATAACTTGTGTATAAGTGGTCAAATTATCCCCAAAGATGTGGAAAAAGCTTATGAGCAATCCCCAGAAATTGCGGCAGTGATCCTGACATCGCCGACGTATGAAGGAATTGTATCAAATATACGGCAAATCGCAGATGTGGTACATGCACATGGCGGAGTTTTGATTGTGGATGAAGCACATGGCGCACATCTTCCATATGCTAATCATGGTGCTAATCAGGAAGAGACGTATCTTCCATATAGTGCAGTGCGTGAGGGCGCAGATATTGTCATTCAGAGCCTTCACAAAACACTTCCGTGTCTGACACAGAGTGCAGCACTTCATATATGCAGCGACAGAGTTTCGGTAAAAAAAATTGAGCGTGCCCTTCATATATTTGAAACATCTAGTCCATCTTATGTTTTGATGGCAGGAATGGATCTTTGTGTGCGCTATATGCAAGGCGAAGGCAAAAAAAAGCTACAAATGCTGACTGACAGACTGCAGCTTTTCTATGAACGAAGCGAGTCATGGAAACAACTGTGGTTTCTTTATCCGAAAATAAAAAGCGCAGACATGATTAGTATTCCGATTGCAGATTATACAAAAATTGTGTTTGGCGCAAAAGGATACAAGAATGCAGGAAGAAAGCTGCATGAAATTTTGCGCGACCGCTATCATCTTCAGCCGGAAATGTCAGCGCCCGATTATGTAATTCTTATGACAATGCTGACAGATACAGAAGAAGGCTTTTTGCGTCTTGAGGCGGCACTTAGCGAAATTAATGATGAGTTGGAATGCAGCTCTCTAGTATGGGAGAGAACAACGAGTGCGTATCCTTCTGCATTTGTGCCGCTTGAACTGGTTATGCTGCCGCTAGAAGCAGCAGAGGCGCCTGTAATTCAGGTACCATTTTTTGAATCTGTTGGAAAAATCAGTGCCGAGACTGTCTATGTTTATCCACCGGGTTGTCCGTTCTTGATGCCAGGAGAAAAAATCAGCGAGGAACTGCTTGAAATTGTTCGTTACTATAGGACAAGTGGCATGGAACTGTACGGCATGGAGGATGAAACTGGAGAAACGCTCCTTGTCATTGAAAATTAATAACATAAAAACAGAAGCTAAATAGTACAAACAACAAAAAGGAAAAGAAGATATGAAAATTATCTATTTTATGGGAAAGAGTGCATCTGGAAAAGATACTATCTACAGAAAAGTAAAGGAAAAACTTAATCCTTCACCAAAGGAAATCATATTGTATACGACGAGACCTATACGCGATCACGAAGAAAATGGAAGAGAATATTTCTTTGTGACAGACAGTGAGATTGCCAAAATGGAAAACGAAGGAAAAATTATAGAAAAGCGTGTTTACCATACCGTATACGGTGATTGGATTTATGCGACAGCAGATGATGGACAGTTTGATGATAATTCTGTTTATATGACAATTGGAACACTTGAATCGTATGTGCCGATTCGTGCGCATTTTGGAGCAGAAACTATGATTCCTGTGTATCTTGAGGTAGAGGATGGGCTCCGCTTAGAGCGGGCTATTGCAAGAGAGCGCACGCAAAAAACTGCAAAATATGAGGAGATGTGCAGACGCTTTTTGGCTGATCAGGCCGATTTTTCTGAAGAAAAGCTAAAGGCTGCAAATATTATAAAACGCTTTAAGAATGAGGATAGAGAGTGCTGTCTTAAAGAAGTTTTATCATACATTGAACATGAACTGTAACTAGACTATTTATTAAAGTTGTGCTATGATAAATGCAGTTCATAAACAGAAAAATGGATCGTTACGATAAGATGGGAGGCGATTTTGATATGCATGCAGGCGGTTTTTCAGAATTAATCGGAAATGAACAGATAAAGGAACATTTTTTACATGCGATCTCTTCCGGGAAGGTATCACACTGCTATGTCATAAGCGGAGAGGATGGTCTGGGAAAGATGACGGCGGCGAAGGCATTTGCACAGACATTGGAGTGTCAGGCAGAACCTGCCAACAGACCGTGCGGCGTGTGCCATTCATGCACACAATTTTTGAGCGGTAATCATCCTGATGTAATTTTTCCAGGTCATGAGAAGCCAACGGTAATCGGTGTAGATGACGTCAGAACTCAGATTATCGGAGATATCCAGATTAAGCCATATTGCAGTCCGTATAAGATTTATATTGTAGACGAGGCGCAAAAGCTGTCTGTTCAGGCACAGAATGCTCTTTTAAAGACAATAGAGGAGCCTCCGGCTTATGGTATTATTTTATTGCTTACAACAAATGCAGCATCAATGCTTGAAACAATTCTCTCAAGAAGCATTGTACTGAATATGAAGCCAGTTGAGTCAGAAGCATTTACTTCGTACATGAGAGAAAAAGGTGTGGATGAGGATAAGATTCCAACACTTGAAAAATTCTCACAGGGAAATATCGGAAAGGGATTGAAGCTGGCACAGTCGGATGATTTTATTTCAATGATTCAGACGATTATGCTATTATTAAAGACAGCCTCTAAGATGCCATTTTCAGAGCTACTTGAAAGTATTGCAAAGCTTGAGGAATATAAACTGAGCATTAAGGACTGCTTTGGTTTTATGCAGATGTGGTATCGGGATATTCTGATCTTTAAGGCAACAAGAGATCCGAATCTTCTGATCTTTGCAGAGGAGTACAGCGCAATCAATAAGGTTGCTCAGACATGTGGTTATAATGAAATAAACCGCATTCTGGAGGCTATAAATACCGCGTCAGCCAGACTGGACGCAAATGTAAATTTCCAGCTGACGCTGGAGCTTTTGTGGCTGACGATCAGAGAGTGCCAGAAATAGGAAAGGTTTGGAAAAATTATGATAAAGGTCATCGGTGTGCGTTTCCGCAGAGCCGGAAAGGTGTATTATTTTAATCCGCTTGATATGGATATTACAACGGGAATGCATGTTATTGTAGAGACAGCAAGAGGCGTTGAGTATGGCTATGTTGTGCTTGGCGTGAAAGATATGGATGAAGAAAAGGTGTTTCAGCCATTAAAGCCAGTAATTCGTATTGCTACACCACAAGACGATGCAGTTGCAGATGAAAACAGACAGAAGGAAAAGGATGCATTTAAGATCTGTCAGGAAAAAATCGCAAAGCATGGTCTTGATATGAAGCTTATTGATGCAGAGTATACGTTTGATAATAATAAGGTTCTTTTTTACTTTACGGCAGATGGAAGAGTTGATTTTCGTGAGCTTGTAAAGGATCTGGCATCGGTATTTCGTACTCGTATTGAACTTCGTCAGATTGGTGTGCGTGATGAGGCAAAGATTATTGGTGGAATTGGCAGCTGTGGAAGACCATTGTGCTGTAATTCATATTTATCTGAATTTGCGCCAGTTTCTATCAAGATGGCAAAGGAGCAAAATCTGTCTTTAAATCCTGTTAAAATTTCCGGTGTCTGCGGACGATTGATGTGTTGTTTAAAGAACGAGGAGGAGACATACGAGTATTTAAACAGTAAGCTTCCAAGTGTAGGTGATTGTGTGACGACAGATGACGGACTAAAGGGAGAGGTTTCAAGTGTAAGTGTGCTTCGCCAGGAAGTAAAAGTCATCGTTACCGTAAATAAGGATGAGAAGGAAATTCGTGAATACAAGGTTTCTCAGCTGAAATTCCGTCCTCATAAGAGAAGGGAAAAAACGCAGCTGTCCGATAAGGAATTAAAGGAGCTTGAAGATTTAGACAGGCTTGACAAGAGGGAAGGAAGGTCTAAGCTTAATGATAAGTGAGCTTAAGCCAGGTGAGAGATTAGACGATTTAGAGCGCAACGGGTTAATGCTGATTCAGCATCCGGGACGTTTCTGCTATGGCGTGGATGCAGTGCTCCTATCGTGGTTTGCAAAGGCTTCTGAGGGAGAGCGTGTGCTGGATTTTTGTACTGGGACAGGTGTGGTTCCTATTTTAATGACGGCAAAGACAGCGGCATCGCATTTTACTGGTCTGGAGATCCAAGAGGAAGTTGCAAAAATGGCATCTCGAAGTGTGATGTTAAATCATCTAGGGGATAAGGTATCAATTATCTGTGGTGATTTGAAAAATACAAAGACTCTTTTTGGAAAAGGCGTTTTTAACGTAGTCACAGTCAACCCACCGTATATGGCAGGTGGAAGCGGCCTTGTAGGTGCTGATTACAGTAAGGCAGTATCGCGTCATGAAATTTTATGCAGCTTAGAGGATGTGATTCGTGAGAGTGCGAATGTATTGGTGGCCGGAGGACGTATGTATATGGTGCACCGACCATATCGTCTTGGAGATATCATATGTCTGATGAAGCAATATAAAATGTCACCTAGGCGCTTTGTATGGTGCATCCAAAGGCATCGCAGGAGGCTAATCTGGTGTTGATAGAAGGAATCCGTGGCGGCAATACGCAGATTCGCGTCGAAGCGCCTCTTGTATTGTTTGACGAAGATGGACAAGAGAGCAAACAGATTAAAATGATTCACGGAAGGCTCTGAAAAGACACAAACATGAAAATGGAAGGAAGAAAGTTATGGCAGGAATGCTTTATCTGTGTGCAACTCCGATTGGAAATCTTGAGGATATCACATTTCGCGTGCTGCGCACGTTAAAGGAAGTAGATCTTATTGCAGCAGAGGATACAAGAAATAGTCAAAAGCTTCTGAATCATTTTGATATTCATACGCCAATGACAAGCTATCATGAATACAATAAATATGATAAGGCTGAATATCTGGTTGGTTTGATTCTGGATGGCAAAAATATTGCCTGCATTACAGATGCAGGAACGCCGGGCATTTCTGATCCAGGTGAAGTTCTGGTTCAAAAGTGTTATGAGGCAGGGATTAAGGTGACATCTCTTCCCGGCCCTGTTGCATGTATAACCGCACTTACTATGTCTGGTTTATCTACAAGAAGATTTGCATTTGAGGCATTTCTTCCGGCAGATAAAAAGCAGCGTGCGCAAATTCTTGAGGAATTGCAGGATGAGACAAGAACTATTATTCTTTATGAAGCACCTCATCACCTCGTAAAGACGCTTGAGGAGCTTTTTAAGACACTCGGATCAAGAAAGGTTCGTATCTGCAGAGAGCTTACTAAAAAGCATGAAACTGTATATGCAGATACGTTAGATGGTGCATTAGCTCATTATCGCGACATAGAGGAGCCGAGAGGTGAGTGCGTAATTATCATTGAGGGAGCTGACAGAGAAGATTTAAATAAGCAAAAACAGCAGTCATGGGAAGAAATGACAATTGAAGAGCACATGGCGCTGTATGAAGATATGAACCGCAAGGATGCGATGAAGCAGGTTGCGAAGGATCGCGGCGTCAGCAAAAGAGATATTTATCAGGCATTGTTAAAGTCAGAAAATAACTAATAGCTCTGGGACAGTACATGTCCCCAGAGGCTATTTTTTTTATTTATTCGATTTCACCGAGCAGATGGCGTGCAACGTAGATGCCGCTTGCAGATGCATGTGACAGAGAGTGGGTAACACCGCTGCCATCACCGATTACAAAGAGATTTTTGTGGCGAGTCTCAAGATGATTATCAATCTGAACCTCCATGTTGTAAAATTTAACTTCGACACCATAGAGAAGTGTGTCATCGTTTGCGGTACCAGGAGCAATATTGTCAAGCGCATAGATCATTTCAATGATGCCGTCGAGAATACGCTTTGGCATTACAAGGCTTAAATCGCCTGGCGTAGCATCGAGAGTTGGTGTAAGGAAAGACTCTGCGATACGCTTAGGGTTACTTCTCTGACCGCGGATCAAATCACCAAAGCGCTGAACCATAACGCCGCCTCCAAGCATGTTAGACAGACGAGCTATACTCTCACCGTATTCATTGCTGTCCTTAAACGGTTCAGTGAAGTGTTTGGAAACAAGCAGTGCGAAGTTTGTATTCTTTGTGTGAAGGGCAGGATTTTCATAGCTGTGTCCGTTTACTGTGATAATACCATTTGTGTTTTCTGTAACTACAGCGCCCTTTGGATTCATGCAGAAGGTACGCACACGATCCTGATATTTTTCAGTCTGGTATACAATCTTACTTTCATAGAGCTCATCTGTGATCGGGGCAAATACCTCAGCAGGAAGCTCTACGCGAACACCAATGTCAACACGGCTTGAATTTGTTGGAATTTCAAGGTTATGGCAGATTTGCTCCATCCATTTGCTTCCACTTCGACCAACGGAGATAATACATTTCTCACATGTATATTTCTCGTTCTCTGTAATAATCTCATAGTCACCATTGTCCATGATTGCAACATTCTGAACTGGTGTCATGAAATAGAAACTAACCTTGTCTTTTAACAAATTATAAAGGTTACTGAGAACTTCATAGTTTTTGTCTGTTCCGAGATGACGGACAGATGCCTCAAGAAGGTGAAGGTTGTGCTGCAGACAGACACGTTTAAAGCTGGAATTTGCAGAAGAGTATAGGCGTGTGCCCTCGCCACCGTAGGCCATATTAATTTCATCAACATATTCCATAAGTTCCGTTGCTTTGTTTTTTCCGATGTACTCGTAAAGTGTGCCGCCAAATTCATTCGTAATATTATATTTTCCATCAGAGAAAGCACCGGCACCGCCAAAGCCATTCATGATAGCACAGGTTTTGCAGTGTATACATTTTGTTACGCGCTTGCCGTCAATTGGGCACTTTCTTTTCTCAAGACGATTTCCAGCCTCAAATACAGCGATTTTTAAATCAGGGCGTTTGGTTGCCAGTTCGTATGCGGAGAAAATACCGCCAGGACCGGCGCCGATAATAATAATATCGTAATGTTTCATAAAAACCTCATTTCCGCGCAAATAAGACTTTTTTTCACAGGGGAAAAATGATATAATAAAAAATAGGGTGAAACTTTTTGCCCCATAGTGAAGTGTGCGCTTGTATTATAATTTATTATAAGACAAGCTTAAATTGCCTGTCAAGCACTGAAAAGAGTCATATTATTAAGAATCTGGAAGAAAGTTATTGACAGAAAAGGCGATGCGTGATACTAATAAAAATGGAGATAGGTTACAATGGAGAGTCATTTGATGATTTTTCACAAAAAAATAGTTTGGCAAAGCTGTCGAAAGGCAGTGACGCAAAGCTATAGGGACTGTAAAATGTCAGCCAGCTGCAGTTAAAAATTGCAGGGGAAACTCTGTGATTTTTTAGTATTAAGAAGTAATTGTCTAGAGATACAATAGAAAGAGGGAGTACTGGATGAGAAAAAATAAGGCATTATTGAAACGGGCCGCATCATTGTTTACTGCTTTTGTTATGTTGGCAGGATCGGCAACTTATGCACAAGAAAAACAGACATCGCAGGAAGTACTAAGTCAGGAAATGTTGTCAGAATCATCTTCTGAGTTATCAGAGGAACTAGTTAATGGTACTGATCCCGAGATATTAGAACTGACATCAGAAACGATAACTGAAAGTATAGAAGAACAGACTCAGGAAGCAGAAAGCGAAAGTACACAAGAACAAACTCAGGAAGCAGAAAGCGAAAGTACACAAGAACAGACTCAGGAAACAGTAAATGAGAATTTGCCAGAACTGGTACAGGAATCTAATAGTGAGGATGAGACAACTGAGTGCTCAACGGATGCATTTGTAGATTCAACTGATGAAGATATGGATTCTGATATTTATGAAATTGGAGATGAGTTTGTAAAGACATTTTCATTTGATATGATAGTAGACAGAAATCCAATTTATTTAGGAATGGCAGGAATCAGTACAGCAACTGGAAACTATTATGATCAGCTTGATGCAACATCTAAGCGTATCTATAATGCGATTTACGAAGCAAATAAAAGTAGTGCCAGTACAGCAAAGATGAAGTTGAACCTGACAAAAATTTTTGAAAATCAGAAGGTAACAAAGGGAGCCAATGGTAAGGCTGTATATTCAGAAGAAACAAAGCAGGCAATTTTTGCATGGCTTAGCAGTTATGTAACTCCAGCATATTTAGCATTGACATATGATCATCCAGAGTTAGTATGGCTTTCAGGTGCAAAATATACTATTGGTTATAGCGTATATACACCGCTGTTCGAGTCAGGCGAAATAAGTATTATAACAGATCTTGAGCTTGCAGGAAGTACATTTACCATAATACCTACTAAGGATACTGGGGTACTTACAGGAAGTAAAGTAAATCCATTGTTTGATGGAACAAAATCACAGATTGATGCTATGCTTCCAGCAAATGCAACTACATATGATAAAGTAAAGGCAGTTCATGACAAGATTTGCAGTATGGTCAGCTATGAAAATAATATGCAAAATATCGGAAATCCGTATTATCAGACGCCATATAGTCTATATTATGATGCAGATGGTGATGGAAAGATTGAAACTGTTTGTGCTGGATATGCAAAGATGATGAAGCTCCAGTGCAATAAATATGGTATTCCATGTGTGCTTGTTACTGGTGTAACAGACAGTGGAGAATATCATATGTGGAATTATGTTCAAATGGAAAATGGCATATGGTACGCAGTGGATGCTACGTGGGATGATCAGTCTACCACTATGTACGACTTTTTCTTAGTAGGTTCAGAAACATACTCATCAGCAGCATTTGGAACAAAGAAATTTGGAAATACTCATATTCCAAGTGGAAAATGGACGACTAGTGCAGATTGTGTATTTAGCTATCCGATTTTAAGCACTACAGCATATAAATCAAATATTTCAGTTGTTCAGGAGGGTTTGGTACAAAATACAGACGGAAGTTGGTCTTATTATAAGAACAATCAAATTGATTCAAATTATACTGATTTGGTTCAATGCGGAAATGATCTTATTTATATCAAAAATGGTGTTCAGAATACTTCCTTTACGAATCTTTTAAATATCAAAAATAAATGGTATTATGTGGTGAAAGGAAAAGTTGATAAGTCTTATACTGGTCTGGTACTTTACTATGGAACTTGGTATTATATTAAGCAGGGTGTTCTTGACTGGAATTATACAGGACTTTGCCTGTATGGAGGAACCTGGTATTATGTAAAGAAGGGTGCGCTTGACTGGAATTATACAGGACTTTGTCTGTATGGAGGAACCTGGTATTATGTGAAGAAGGGTGCGCTTGATTGGAATTATACAGGTGTTTGTGACTACTATGGAACAAATTATTACATAATAAAAGGTGCGTTAAATTGGGGATATAATGGAACAATTACTTGGAATGGAAAAAAACATTCAGTAGTCTGGGGAGTAGTCAAGTAATTGAAATTAGATGAATGAAATGATTAAAAAGAAAGACATGCTGCCTATCGTAATAATGATGGGCAGCATGTCTTTTTCTTATTTATTTTTATTAAGTCCAATCTGCTCTTTTAAGGAATTAAGGGCATCGGCATATTTTTTTGAAGTAAGCATTGGGTTTCCTTTTAAAAGGATAATCTTACGAAATCCATACGCTTTGAGATAGCATTTTTCAGTTCACCTAAATAGGCAAAGCGTTCTTTGAGTCGAATAACATCGGCTGTTTTTTCCTTTGGAACAAGAGAGTAAAGCTTTTCGAGGTATTCAGAAACAGAAGTCTGAAATTCCTCAATACGAGAACTCTCCGGCTTTTTTATAGTGCCAATCTTATCGCGAAGCGTCTCGCTTACGGAATCAGTAAGTACAATAAAGCGTTCACGAAGCTTTTCTGCATCTGATTTTAGATTAGTAATAGATTCAAGAATCTGACGCAGATCCATAGCAGCATGGAAGGAGGAAGCAAAGTCGATTGAAAAAACTATAGTGATCACAAAAAGAGCGCCAAAGCATACACTTTGAGGAATCCTTTCTAATAAAGCCGATATGCGCGGATGAACGACACGGATCAAAAGAAGTGTAAAAACACCCCATGCAAGCGAGGAGCTTAGGCAGATATGTCCCTGTATATTAAACTTTTTGTCACTGTAATCCCAGTAACGAACCTGAAAAAGTGCTTCCATAACGACACCGGTAACGTATTCAAGCATTGTGGCTGCAATAAGTCCAAGCAGAAAAATACCAACGTCAGACGATTGCACTGGGTAGGTGGCACAGAGCATGACTACAGCGCCGATTCCATAGATCGGAAGCATTGGACCAGTTAAAAAACCTCGGTTCGTCAGCCGTTTTGTGAGAATAGATACATAGCTGGATTCCCAAATCCAGCCGACAAAGCTGTAGAAAAAGAAATACAGTAACAGATGAGCATAAGCAGTCATAAAAACAATCCTCGTTTCTGAATAATAAAACATAGGGCAGGTGTAATGTGAACGCCTGACTTGTAATGCTTAAAGTGTAAATGATATTTCTTTTTATTGCAAGCATTTATAGCAAACACACGAAAGATAGTCAGGAAAATCGCAAACTGTATGATGTTCGAGTTTCCAAAATGAACCATCATAGAGAGAGATGGTATTGCTTTTACTAAAATCGTATGAGGAAGCTTTTGTATCAATACCTGTGCCTATGGCTTTTAAGAAGGCTTCTTTTGCTGTCCACAGGCGAAGAAATTCATGGTTTTGTATATTTCCTGAAGGAAGATTAGAAAGTGCATTAAGTTCATTTGGGTGAAAAACATGGTGTGAAAGAACCGCTTTATGAAGTTTTTCAATGTCACATCCAACAGGCGTGTCGCTGATGGCAAGCATGACAAAGTCATTGCTGTGTGAGAGATTGAAAAAAGGCGCATTTGCTACACTGGGCTTTCCGGATGCATTGTAAGAGACGGTGAAGTGCTCTGGGTGCTTATGATAAATATGTTTCCAAAGAAGAAGCCCGGCTGCTGCGCAGCGTTTTTGATCAGATTCCAAACGAAAAGAAAACAGCTGCTTTCTGCGCTGCGGCTGCAGCATGGAAAGCAGCTGTTCGTCAATTACGATGTCACGGATCAGTTGGTAATAGATCTGAACAGCCATAATCAATTATCTCCCAAAGTAAGCGTCAATACCGTTTGCAAGACCCTGTGCAATTACAGCCTGAAACTCAGGATTTGCCATCTTTTGGTCTTCCTCAGGGTTAGACATAAATCCCATTTCTACGATTGTGACAGGAATAGTACACCAGTTGATACCTGTCATATTATCATCCTGAAGAACTCCTTTGTTTGCAAGACCTGTTGTGGAGCAATAAAAAGAAAGCATCGTAGAAGCAAGTGTGTTGCTTGCAGATATTACATCAGCAGACAGATAAGAATTTGCTGATGATGGAGCATAGAACATAGCGCCATTTACAGAAGGATCATTGGAGCTGTTTGCATGGATGCGGACAAAGATTTCAGCGCCGCTTTCATTTGCATATACAGCACGCTCAGCATTGCTCATAGCGCAGTCATTTGTTGTACGGATCATTACAACCTGATAGCCACGGTTTAAAAGCTCTTGTTGGAGCATTTGAGAGACATCCAAGTTTAATTGATACTCGGCAAGACCAGTAGCTACGCCGCTCGTTCCAGTAGTAAGCTTAGCCTTCATTACAGAAGAGCCAGGACCGTTTGGTTCCTGTTCGCTGATGCCTGCCTGCTGATGACCTGCATCAATGCATACAATATGTCCGTTTGAAGAAGATGTGTTTGCATTTGATGTTTCGTTTGAGGCTGGCGCAGCAGATGCAGCGACATCTGCCGCTGCACCATCTACCTGATCTGGAGAAGATACAAGAAAATCTGCTTTTACATAGCCGTCCATTGTTGCACTGTGAATCTGAACCCATCCATTTTCTGCAAGAGCAGGATTCGAACTTCCTCACCGCGATAAAGCTCCCCAATTTTATTGCCTTCAGTAGAAGGGTAATCGCGGATATTAAGGGAATCGGTATTTACATACCAAATGTCACCTACAGCAAGTTCTTTGGAAACGACAGGAACAGCATTGGATTCTTCGGTTGAAGCCTCAGTGCTTTCTTCAGTAGAAGCCTCAGTGGATGCCTCAGTAGATTCTTCTGTAGAAGCTTGTGTGGAAGGTTCTGTTTGCAGTTCAGTTTGTGTTTCTGTCACAGATGAGGTCTGTGCGTTTGGATTATAATATTCAGTTTCTTTTTTGCATCCTGCAAGTCCAGATAAAAGTACTGCAGAAAGTAAAAAAGCAGGAATGAAACGAGATTTTTTCATAATAAGTCCTCCTGATGCATAAGTTAATTTTATTGTACTTTGTTTCTAAAAAAAAAGCAAGAAAAAACACGGATTCATAAGGATTGAAAGGTTTTCTTAAGAATACTTGTAACAGCAGATAAAATGATGTAAAATAAAGCTGCAAAGAGCAAGAGACTTAGAGAACAGAAAGGTGTGTGGCTGAATATGGCAAGAGAGGATTATCAGAAGGCGCTGAAAAAGGGTGAGAGAAGCTATGCAAGATATCTGTCGGAAGGAAAATATCCGTATTTGCAGGTGCTTGAGGAGCTTTTGTCTCATACGGATGTGGTGGCAGAGGAAGATCTGGGAATTTGTTCCATTCCATCGGAAATGATTGTGGGAACCTTTACGGCAGGAAGACGTACTGCATTTGCACCGAACTTTATGCCGCTGCTCGATGATGAATCAGAGTTTGCAGCCAAGTGGCAGGCTCTTTATAATGCCCATTTGGAAGAGGGAATACATGATCCGATTAAGTGTTATGAGTTTATGAACCGCTACTATGTATTAGAGGGTAATAAGCGTGTCAGTGTATTAAAGTTTTGCGATGCACCTAGTGTGCAGGGTAATGTAACTCGTATTATTCCAAAGAGGACAGATGAGCCAGAGAACCGCCTGTACTTTGAGTTTCTGGCATTTTATAAGTGCTCTAAGGTTAATTACATTGTGTTAAGTAAGCTTGGAAGCTATAGGACTTTATTGGAAAAGCTTGGATTTGAAGTAGATTATAAATGGACAGATGATGACCGTATGGAGGTTCGTTCTTTGTATGTGCGCTTTGAAAAGGTGTATAAGGAAAAGGGAGGAGAACGACCGCCGATTCAGACAGCAGATGCCTTTTTGATGTATCTGGAGCTATATCCGTGTGATCCTCATCAGGAGGAAAAGCTACCATCTCAGATCAAATCAGAGCTTGCAAAGATGTGGGATGAGATTTTGCTTCAGGCAAAGGGAAATCCTTCTGAGATTAAGACAGAGCCACAGGAGGCACCAAAGAAAAATCTGTTTGATTATCTGTTGTCTCCAGGAACAAAGTATTTAAAGATTGCATTTGTACATGATAAAAATCCACAGGATTCTGCATGGATATATGGTCATGAACTTGGACGCATGTATCTTGAGGAACAATTTAAGGGAAAGGTTGAAACAATCTCTTATAATGATGTTTCACAGGGAGCAGAACTTGAAAATACACTTGATGATGCAATTGAAAAAAAATGCAACATTATATTTACAACAACGCCGCAGTTTCTTGAAGGCAGCATAAAGACAGCGATAAAAAATCCATCTGTCAAGATTTTAAATTGTTCTGTTGACACGAATCACCAGTGTATTCGTACCTACTATGCGCGTTTGTTTGAGGCAAAGTTTTTATCAGGACTTGTAGCAGGAGCATTGTGTAAAAATGGAAAGATTGGCTATATGGCTGATTATCCGATCTGCGGTATGATTGCCAATATAAATGCATTTGCGATTGGCGTGAAGATGGTTAATCCAAATGCAACGATTCAGCTGGAGTGGACGACAGTGCGCAGCAAACAGGAAATTCTTGAAGACTTTAAGGCAAATGAAGTAAATCTTGTATCATGTCTTGAGATGATTGTACCTAATTCACCGTCACGCTATTTTGGATTGGTCAATATAGAAAAGGATGAGCCGGAAAATCTGACAGCTGTGATATGGAACTGGGGTGCGCTTTATAAAAAGCTTGTCGAGACTGTGCAAAATGGTGCATGGGACAGTGCAGGCTCAGACGGTGTTGCACTTAATTACTGGTGGGGAATGTCAGCAGGTGTTGTTGATTTCATCTGCTCACCGAAGGTTCCGGTAAAAACAAGGCAGCTGGTTGAGTTTATGCAGCATCAAATTATGGAAGGTGGCTTTAGTCCGTTTTCAGGAGAGCTGTATTCACAGGATGGTATTGTACAAAGCGATGACAATCGTTCACTGACACCAGAGGAAATTATTAACATGAGATGGCTGGCCGATAATGTGAATGGCAGTCTGCCGCATTGGAACAAATTAAATGAGGATGCAAAGGCTGTAGTTGAGGTTCAGGGTGTAGATAATATAGAAGAGTAGAAAAAGCGGTTATGAATGCGCAGCGAAGTATGGCTGCGCTGGATTATGGCAGAGGTAGAGGTAGGAATGAGAATACTGGTAATTGCAGATATCGAGTCGAAGGCGCTGTGGGACTATTTTGATAAGTCGATGCTTGAAAATGTGGATCTGATTGTTTCGTGCGGAGACTTAAATCCCAAATATCTGTCCTTTCTGGCAACATTTACAAAGGCACCTGTGATTTATGTGAGGGGAAATCATGATGCAAAATATGAGATGACACCTCCTGATGGCTGTATCTGCATTGAAGATGATATTTTTGAGTTTCATGGTGTACGTTTGCTTGGTCTTGGGGGATCAATGCGCTACAAAGAGGGAAGTAACATGTTCACGGAAAAGGAGATGAAAAAGCGTGTGAATAAGATGCGTTTTAAGCTGCGAAAGAAAGATGGCTTTGACATTCTTGTTACGCATGCGCCGGCATATCAGTTAAATGACGGTGATGACATTCCTCATAAGGGATTTCAGGTATTCAGGGACTTAATGGACTGTTATAAGCCACTTTTGTTTGTACATGGTCATGTGCATGCCAATTACGGAGGACGTTATAAAAGAGAGTGTAAGTATAATGAAACACGTGTAGTGAATGCATATGAGCGTTATTATATTGATATTGATGATGAAGTGATTGAGGAAAATCGAAAAAAAAGAGGTCCGAAGACCCCTTTAATCGGAAATTTATTTCCTAAATGATTTATCGTCGTCATCTGGTGACGAAGAATTTTTCTTTGCAAAAAACTGAAGAAGATAGATAACGATTGGGATAAAGAATGTACAGAATAAAGCACTGCATAAAAATCCCTGTGCAGTCGGGCTGTTAAAGAACGAAGCGATAAGCGCTGCGAGATAAAGTCCGACTAAAAGTATGATGCCTAAAATGGCAAGAACACGTTGTTTTTTTGTATATTTTGATTTCATCAAAAAGCTCCTAGTTTTATTCAAAGGTGATATTTGTCAGTTCAGGTGACTGAACACCATACACGATCATTCCAAAGGTGATATAAGAGCCTGCCGGGATGGTCGTGTTATAGTCTACTGGAATGAAAAGACGATTATTTCCAGAGCCGCCGATTTCACATGACCAGTATTCCTTTGGTGAAATTTCCTCATTCCAGGTGATGCGAAAACGCCAGTTTGTTACATCAGAAGAAGATGTATTTGAAACAGTTACATCATAAGAGGCATACTGCATGGATGTATCGGCCCAGGTATCAGTAAGGCTTACAGAAACATTGCAGCCATTGCTAAAGCTCCAATAATCATCACTTGCGTAAAGTGTAGTAGGAGTGTCGACAGCCGCTGTTGGAGCGGCTGCTGCTTTGTCATAAATTGAAGCATTATTTTGCTGATTCTGTAAAAACCATTGTCCGGCAGGCGAGTAATCATCAAAAGTCCAGTCGGATAATGATGTGCACGAGGAACGAAGAAGGGCACAGGCTTCGTCTTTGTTTGAAAGATTCCAGTAAATGTAGCCAATGCCGTTTTCATTTAACAGTTTCATCCAGGTATCAGCGCTTGTGGTATCAACGATTCCGCTTCCGGAAGCCTCCGTAATGCCAAATTCTGATACAAAGACAGGAAGCCCATTTGTGAGTGCGGTCTGCATCTTGCTTTGTAGATCTTCCTTGTGGGTTGCTGCATAAAAATGAAGACTATAAAGGAGATTGGTGCGCTCAATTGGAGATGAAGAAGCAATATCCACATCCTGACTCCAGGTTGGGGTACCAACAATTACAATGCTTTGCGGTGCATACATACGAATGCGGTCAATCACGTCAACAGAGTAGCTTTTGATTTCGTCCCATGAGGTGTCACCGTTTGGCTCATTGCAGATCTCATACAAAATATTTGGTTTGTCACCATAAGTGGAAGCAATCCTTTCGAAGAAAGAAAGGGCAGTTTCCTTGTAGAGATTTGGGTTGGAATCTGAAAGAATATGCCAGTCTACGATCACATACATATCCAACTGTATGGCAGCTTCAATACCAGAAGTCAGACAGGCAAGCATTTGCTGTCTTGCAGTGTCATCGCTGACGCAATAGCCGCCATCTTCTGCTGTGTACATGGCAAGTCGGATTGTGTTGATATTGAACTCATCACGAAGTTTGCGAAATGTATCGACATTTACATACTCCGGATACCAAGCCAAATTGTGTGTACTTATACCCTGAATTTGGAAGACAGATTGATTTTTGTCCACTACAAATCCAGATGACGAGACACTTAACTGACCATGTTCGCTGACAATACCAGCTGCCTCAATAGCAGAATCGTCTGTAGTTTCCGCCTGCAGCGTAGCTTCGGCTTCTGCTGCAAAAGAGGGACGCACAGAGCAAAGGATCATAAGACAAAGCACAAACATAAAAACCCCACGAGATCGGAAGGTGTTAAAAATAAAATGTGCATCAAAATACATGATAGCACCTCCATGATAAAGTATAATGGGTAAGTGGTAATAAAGTAAAATCATTACAATCAATTCTATCATATAGCTTTTTGGGAGAAACACAACTGCTTTTTGGGAATTGTAAGAAAAAGTTAAATATGGAGACAAAAAAATGGAAGAAAATAAGCATTTTACGATAGACTGGACTAATTGCAGGCTGTGTCCGCGTGAGTGTGGTGCTGACCGTACGAGTGGTTTTGGCGCCTGTAAAGTTGGAAACACAATAACGGCAGCAAGAGCCGCCCTTCATATGTGGGAGGAGCCATGCATCTCTGGTGATGAGGGATCAGGAGCTGTATTTTTTTCAGGCTGTAATTTAGGCTGTGTATATTGTCAGAATAGAGAAATTGCGCTTGGTCATTCTGGCAGGACAATTACACAAGATAGGCTTTGCGAGATTTACATGGAGCTTCAGGAAAAAAAGGCAAATAATATCAATCTCGTGACGGCAGGCCATTATCTGCCAATTGTCATTGAGAGCATAAAGCGAGCAAGGAAGAGTGGATTGACAATTCCAATTGTCTATAACTCGAGCGGATATGAAAAGGTTGAGGCAATTGAGGCACTTGATGGAATTGTGGATATTTTTTTGCCGGATTTTAAGTATATAAGCAGTGAGATGGCTGCGCGCTATTCTAATGCACCAGATTATCCAGAGGTAGCAAAGCGTGCTCTTGCACAGATGGTAAAGCAAACTGGAGATGCAAAATTTGATGAGAGAGATATGATGAAGCGAGGTGTGATTGTGCGTCATTTGATTTTGCCAGGCCATATAAAAGAGTCAAAAGAAGCCATTCGTTATCTATATGAGACATACGGTGATCAGATCTATATAAGTATTATGAACCAATACACACCGATGCCGGGAATTGAGAAGCGCTTTAAAATCTTGGCCGCACGATCACGCAGAAGGAATATGATGAGGTTGTGGACTATGCAATTGATTTGGGTGTGGAAAATGGATTTGTACAAGAAGGTGAGACTGCAAAGGAAAGCTTTATTCCACAGTTTGATGATACAGGATTGTGATGCTCCCGGCGCACGTTCTCACGAACGGGCGGGGCTTCTTGAGACATGGTGGAACGCCTCAAAGGACCTTCACAAGCCCTCTACACCCTGTTACGGGTTTACCTTTAAGCCGTCTTTTGGGCGGCTTTTTGTTTTGACTCCTCGATATACCTGGTCTTATCCCTGGCACTGCTTGCTTTGAATAGCTCAAAATAGACAAGCTTCTGTTCCTGTCTGCGATGATGCAGCCATCGGTTCATACCACTTTTTCTTCGTGGTCTGGCGTGCTTTTCTTTGTGTTTTACAAGGCAGAGTGCTTCTCTGGTGACCCGGATGACCGTCTTATTCGTGTAGGAGAAATCTTTTACTTCATCAAATGCATTCGGATAGATCTTGCGAATGATATTTCCTGCACCGTTGACATCTGCATTTAAAATCGTACCGTTCTTTGACTCGTATTGTCCACGTGAGATTCGTTTCCCAGAGAACAGGTACGCTGCATCTTTTCCTTCTTTGTAGACAGGAAGGGGATCGTTGTCGATCAGACTTGCCCTGGAAGTAAATGATTCCTCAGTTTCAATGACAGGAATGCCTGCCTTTGCTGCAACGCAGGTAAGGATCCAGAAAAATCTTGCATATGGAATGCTGACAAAGTGCTGGTTGTTGCCGGCACCAATGTTAATCCCCTGCTTCTGGTCTTTGTTGTGTCCGCAGACAATGACCTCAACCCTGTTTTTTAGACAGAAATCCAAAATATAGTGGGCTGCCTTGTAAAAGAAATCTTCTATCTGACAGGCTCTGTTCTTTGAGATACGGTTCAGTCGGGCAGAGTTTTTCACGGATTTTGTGGAATCCAATCCTCTGGTCAGCTCAGACATCAAACGGCGCGTTTGCGGTTAAAGTTCTGATTGATGGATTTTAACCAGTGTCCGTCCAGAATGAACGGAGCTGACGGAAAATTTGTCAATGCGGTTAAAAAGTTGTCCAGTCCCGGATCCAGTCCAAGAATCCTTGTGGGATTTTTCGGTGCTTCCGGTGTTTTGACTGCATCCTGAAAGATCACATAGATCATATATCCGCCATAGCAGGGCTTGACTTCTGTTCGGACATAAGATCCTTCCGACTTTCCAACACAGACCGGCACCAAACAGCGTGGAAAGGTGATATACATTTTTCCACGGATATCAGACCGCTTTGCAACCTGATTGGTAAAAGTAACGGTCGTGTACGGTGTCTTGATGTATCCCGGTTGTTTTGGCTGTGATTTAAACCTTTCCGGGTTTTGGCGATACGCTGTCAGGGCTTCAAAGTATGATTTCCAGTCCTTGAGAACCTTTCGAAGTACCTGCTGGTTTACCTGTGACGGCATGGCGTAGTAGTCGGGATTCTTTGTATTCTTCATCACCGCATCCAGTGTCTCGTAGGTGAGCATCCAGTGATCGGATGTTGGCATACTCGGATGGTTTTTCTGTTTGTTTTCTATGCGCTTCTGGATCTTTGTGCGGGCCGGGTCATTTGCAGGCAGATTCTTCAGCTGCTTCGTGAGTCGGTTAACATCTTTCAGAAGCTTTTCATTTGCCATCTCAATACCGATACGTACGGTCTCCAGAACCTCATTCTCATTGGCGGTGCGTGTATCCGGAGCTTTTTTCAGTCCGGTACGCAGGTTACGAATGATAAAGTTTGCTGCGTTTCGCAAATTTTTTGCAAGGTGAGTCTGGCACTCGAAATACGATGCAGGCTTTGGCATCCGGTTTTTATCCACAAATATTGATATGGTATGCATACAGAACCCTCCTTTTTAAAAAACGTGAGAATATGGTTGACTACAGATATATTATACGATAAAATACATGTAAAATCAAGCTATACACAAAGTTTTAAATCATTTTAGCTATAAATGAGAGAGGTATTATTATGAAACGTATATCCGGAAATGCTGATGATATCAAAGACAAAAAGACAGGGTAAAGAAAGATGGATACAACCGGGGGCAGCATTGTATCTATTGCCTTACCTATCATATGATTTTCGTCACGCATTATCGAAAACCGGTAATTAATGAAGAAATGAGTTCTGCCATGAAGGAGTTTTCAAATCATATGGCGGAGCAATTCCGCGGAAAAATCCTGTCAGCAGAGACAGACAGAGATCATATCCATCTGCTGGTATCACTGCCACCGAATACAAACGTATCCGTCTTTGTCAGAAGTATCAAGACTCAGTTGTCAAGAGAGATGCGTAAGCGATTCCCTGAACAGATCAAACAGTACATCTATGGGGATGATACCTCATTCTGGAGCCGCAGCTACTTTATCGCCACTACCGGAAGCGTTTCTCTTGAAACAGTAAAGCAGTACATTGAATCTCAGCGCTCGGAAGAACATCAGGCCAAAATAGGTTCCAAATTCCAGAAGAAAAATCTGTTGGAATGATGTCTGGTTTGTATACAATCGGCGCATTCATCCCGCGTACGTTCTTGCGAATGGCCGGGGTTTTCTGCGCTGAAACATTATAATAGTTGAAAAATACACACAAAACAGCTATAATAGATCAATATAAACAAAACACGATTGCTGTTTTGTATTCAAATGTGGATAATGTTGGAGGAAGTGATTATGGAAAAAATACGAATTGATCTGGTAAGATTAAAGACAGAGGAGGATGCGCTGAAGCGTTTCGGACGTCTGAAAGGAATGCCGGCAGATTATAATAGTGAGCTTGAGGAGCTTCATGGTATTTTACAAGCATGGGACAAGCCATTAAAAATAGAGATAGTTATAGGTGGAAATATCGGTCCATTTACAAAGCTGATGGAGATGCTAGAGAATGTAAGAACAACAAATAATAATTTATTGTTTGTTGTTATCATGTATATGGCGTAAGTCTTATCTTTCTAAAAGGGGAAAATTTTGGGGAGGGATATAATCATGACACAGACAGAAATTGAAAAGTTAGTCAAAAAGCAGCGGGACTTTTTTAATTCTGGTGAGACTTTGAATGTATCGTTTCGTATAAGTGCGCTAGAGAGACTGAGAGCATGTATTATAAAATATGAAAAAAAGATCAATCAGGCAATTCGTGCAGATTTAGGAAAATCCGCTTTTGAGAGCTATATGTGTGAAACAGGACTTGTTTTAGTGAGCTGACATATATGATAAAGCATACGCGCAAATATGCAAAAGAACGGACAGTACGCACTCCGCTTGCGCAGTTTCATTCAAGAAGCTATCAAAAGCCATCTCCATACGGTGTTGTGTTGATTATGAGTCCTTGGAATTATCCTCTTATGCTGACGCTTGAACCATTAGTTGATGCGTTAGCAGCAGGCAATACGGCTATAGTAAAACCGAGTGCATATTCTGCAAATACAAGTGATCTGATCAGCCGCATGTTAGGAGAATGTTTTGATGAAAAATATGTGGCAGTTGTTACAGGCGGGCGGGAAGAAAATACATGTTTGTTAAATGAGCATTTCGATTATATTTTCTTTACAGGCAGTCAGTCTGTCGGAAAAGAAGTAATGCGTTGCGCTTCTGCTCATCTAACGCCAATTACACTTGAGCTTGGCGGAAAGAGTCCATGTATAGTTCATAAATCAGCTGATATAAAGCTTGCAGCGAAACGAATTGTATTTGGAAAATTTTTAAATTGCGGACAGACATGTGTTGCACCAGATTATATTTATTGTGACAGCACGGTAAAAGATGAGCTAGTGAATGAATTAAAAAAACAGATACAAAAGCAATATGGAAGGCAGCCATTAAAACGAAAACAATATGGAAAGATCATTAATGAGAAACATTTTGACAGGCTTCATGGACTGATTGATTACAAAAAGGTTGTTGTTGGCGGAACTGCAAATCAAAGTACTTTACAAATTGAGCCGACCATAATGGATAATGTAACATTTTCAGATTTAGTTATGCAGGAAGAAATCTTTGGACCGATTCTTCCAGTTTTGACATATGACTTTATTGATGAGGCAGTTGATACAATTCGCAGTATGGCACACCCACTGGCACTTTATATTTTTACACAGGATAAGTGCGCAGCCAAAAGTGTAATAGAAAAAATCGGATTTGGCGGCGGCTGTATAAATGACACGCTGATTCATCTGGCAACAAGCGAGATGCCGTTTGGCGGCTTTGGTGAGAGTGGTATGGGAAGCTATCATGGAAAAACAGGCTTTGACACCTTTACTCATTACAAAAGTATTGTAGACAAGAAAACGTGGATAGATCTGCCGATTAGATATCGTCCATATCACAATTGGAAGAGGAAGCTGCTTTGCTTATTTTTAAAATAGTTACGTGAAAGCCATTGCACCTTCGGGCTTTCGTAACATGACGTGTGAACTGTAGCTTTATTTATGAAAGAAATGTTAACTATAAAATAAAAATAGGTTGACAATCAAAACAAAAAAGAGTACAATCAATTCGAATTTGCCGGGAGGAGGAAAAAACATGGATATGCAAAAGCTGGCAGAGGAGATTATTGAAGGAAAGAGACTGACAAGAAAAGATGATCTGTCTTTTTTTCTGGACTGCGATTTAGATGACCTGTGCAAAGGAGCGGACAAAATCCGTGAGCATTTTGTAGGAGATAAGGTAGATCTTTGCTCTATCATTAATGGAAGAAGCGGACGCTGCCCTGAGGACTGTAAGTATTGTGCGCAGTCGGCGCATCATCACACAGATTGTGAGGTATATGGCTTTTTACCAGAGGAGCAGATTATAGAAGTCTGTAAGATGAATGAGAGAGAAGGCGTAGATCGTTTCTCAATCGTTACGGCAGGAAAGGCACTTACAGGTGAGGAGTTTGAAAAGGCTATTCACGCGTATGAGACGATGAAGAAGGAATGTCGCATTGATCTTTGTGCTTCAATGGGTTTTCTGACAAGAGAGCAGCTTCACAGACTTCATGAGGCAGGTGTGTCAAGCTATCATCACAATATTGAGACTTCAAAACGTTATTTTCCACAGATCTGCACGACACATACATATGAGCAAAAGATTGCCACATTAAAGATGGTAAAGGAAGAGGGTATGTATGTCTGTTCTGGTGGAATTATCGGTATGGGTGAGACGTGGGAGGATCGTATTGATATGGCAGTAAGTCTTTTTGAGTGCGGTGTCGATTCAATTCCGATAAACTCACTGATGCCAATCAAAGGCACACCACTTGAGAATCTTGAACGAATCTCGGAACCTGATATTTTGCGTACTGTTGCTTTGTTTCGCTATATTAATCCAACGGCAGATATTCGCCTTGGCGCTGGACGTGCTCTTTTGACAAATGATGGAGAGTTAGCATTTGAATCTGGTGTATCAGCAACGATCACAGGAAATATGTTGACAACAGTTGCCTGTGCAACAATTAGAAGCGATAAAAAAATGCTTGAGGGAATCGGAAGAAATGTGACACCAGAGTATGAGAAGACTCAAAAAACAGCAAAGTAAGAGAGGAAATAAATAATCATGAGAAATGAATCTGTCAAGACAATGACAATGTGTGCGATTATGGCGGCACTTATGTGTATTTTTGGACCAATGTCCATCCCGATCGGAGTAGTTCCGATCTCCTTTACGAACCTGGTAATTTACCTGACTGTTTACCTGCTTGGCGCAAAGAAAGGCTGCATCAGCTATCTGATTTATATGCTTCTTGGTGTGGTTGGACTTCCTGTATTTTCTGGTTATACAGGCGGTATTGCAAAGCTGGCAGGCCCGACAGGCGGTTATCTTGTGGGATTTATTCTGCTTGCCTTAATCAGCGGAATTGTTCTGGAAAAGACAAACAGAAACATTGTTTGGAGCTTTGTTGGTATGGTAGCCGGAACAGCAATTACTTATCTTTTTGGAACAGTTTGGTTTGTAATCCAGGCACAGTGTACAGTAGGCTATGCATTAAGCGAATGTGTAATGCCATTTATCCCATTTGATTTACTCAAGATGGTAATCGCAATTGCATTAGGTAAGGTTGTTTTTATAGCATTAAAGAGAAGCAGCTTGCTTCCAGCATAAAAGCTTGTAATATAATAAATTGTTAATACTCCTTCACGTTTTGACGAGCGTGAGGGAGTTTTTTATTGTTTTTGTATTTTTGCTGTGCTATTATAAGGGCAGCTTATGGCGAAAAGAGCAACAGGTCAAATTGACGCTTAAAAGCAAAAAACGAATAAGGAGACATGGCAGACGATGCAGGCATATTTATTTGTACATTTTAGAGAGAAGACAACGCCGGATGGAGAGCAGGTCTACTTTGGCGTAAGCAAGGATGGCTTTAACTGGGAAGAGGTAAACGGCGGTGCGCCAGTGCTTTGGGCTTATTATGGTGATAAGGGAGTGCGTGATTTTACTGTAGTGCGCTGCAAAAATCCACAGACTGGAAAGGAAAAATTTGTTATTCTGGCAACAGATTTAAGCTTGTCTTATGGAATGCGCGGACAGTATCATCATTCATGGGATGAGATCGGTCATAACGGAAGTAAAAGCCTTGCAATATGGGAGTCAGATGATCTTGTAAACTGGACGGAGCAGCGTCTTGCAAAGATTGGAGACGAACAGTTTGGCTGTTTGTGGGCACCAGATGTTATTTATGATAAAAAGGCAGAAGATTATGTTGTGCACTGGTCTTCTTCTCATGCAAGAAATAATTACGGTGAAAAAGCAATTTTTTATAGCCGCACAAAGGATTTTAAAGAATTTTCAAAGCCGGAAATTTTATATGAGTGGAAAGAACATGATATAATAGATTCCGCACTTTATGAGGAAGATGGAAGCTACTATCTGTTTGTTAAGTGTGGTCAAAATCCAGCGCGTATACTGCTGCTTCGTTCAGATGAAATCACTGGACCATATACGAGAATTGAAGCGTTTGATAAGAGTATGGAGACCATCGAGGAAGGCAAATATGAGGCAGCAACAGCTGTTAAGTTAGAGGATGGCAGATGGTGTCTTTTCTTAGATTACTATGGCGTGCCGGGTGCAGGACAAGGGTATGTGCCATTTGTCGCAGATAGTTTAGCAAGTGGAAATTTCGTAAGAAGTGACGCCGCATTTTCGTTCCCATATGGTTTTAAACACGGAACTATTCTTAAAATTTCCATGGAGGAGTATCAGCGTATTAAAGACCATGACTGGTCAGATAAGGGCTGGCAGTAAGCAGTACAATGAGTAACAAGAGAGCATTCAGCAAGGGGATGTATGACAGCATCCCCATTGCACTTGCCTATTTCGCAGTTGCATTTTCACTTGGAATTATGGCAAGAAAAGCAGGACTAACCCCGTTTCAGGGTTTTCTATCAAGTATGCTCAACCATGCATCAGCAGGTGAGTATGCAGAATTTACTGTAATAGAGGCAGGTGCGCCTTACATTGAGATGGCACTCGTCATCCTTATAACAAACGCAAGATATCTTTTGATGAGCTGTGCGTTAAGCCAGCGTTTTGCACCAGATGCACCGCTTATCCACCGTGTATTAGTTGGATTTGGCATTACCGATGAGATCTTTGGAATCTCCATTGCAAGACCTGGAAATGTGAATCCTTTCTATACTTATGGAGCAATGGCGCTCGCACTGCCGGCATGGTCATCTGCAACGGCAATAGGAATTGTTGCAGGAAATATCCTGCCGGCTTCTGCCGTAAGTGCGCTTAGCGTTGCATTGTATGGCATGTTTTTAGCAATTGTCATTCCGCCTACAAAGAAAAACAAGGTTTTGGGTGGTGTTGTTTTGATTAGTTTTGTATTCAGTGGCCTGTTTACATGGCTTCCAGTCACAAAAACTTTGTCTGCAAGTATGAGAACTATAATCTTGACAATTGTAATCGCAGGAGCAGCCGCAGTATTGTTTCCAGTGAAGGACGAAACGCAGGAAGGAGATAAAAAATATGCAGCATAATATTTATCTGTATATCATGGTGTCTGCGCTTGTATCCTTTGCCGTGCGCGCGGTGCCGCTTACACTGATCCGAAAGAAAATTGAAAATCCATTTTTAAAGTCATTTTTATTCTATGTACCGTATGTAACGTTATCTGTCATGACTTTTCCAGCGATTGTAGAAACGACTGCTGTGCCGATTGCAGGAGTACTGGCACTTATAGCAGGAATCATTGCTGCTAGAAAGGGTGTAAGTATGTTTCTAGTGGCAGTAATATGCTGCGTGATTGTGTTTGCGGCAGAGATGTTAATTTGAGAACCCCCTCTTTATTGAACCAGAAAGTTCAGTGAAGAGGGAATTTTTGTATGTATAGTTGTAAATTTAGTCTGGGTAGCCAATCTGCAATAAAGATATAGTTAGTAAATAAAAACAAATAACTAAATAAAAACAGAGATAGAAACTATATAATAACAATATGATACGAATTTAAAATGAAAAGATACAAAAAACACAACAAAAGTCAGAAAAATACAATTGAATTTTTGTGCATGTGCGACATATAATAAAACTATCAAAATCAATGCTGAATTGCACAGTAAATTAAAACTGATGTCGGGCCCAAATTCAAAGCATGAGAATAGGAGGACTGGAAATTTATGAAGAGTAGAAGTTTAGCAGCGCTATCAGTATCAGTCGTTTTTGCAATTAGTGGAATACCAGCATATGCAGGCGAAGCTGAGGCAGATCCGTTTGGAAAATATGAAGAGACCCTAGATGTACATTTCGTGAGAGCAACTGATGATACAATTGAAACCTATGCATTGGGAAATCTTCCTGGACAGACATTAGAGGACAATTTTTGGCTTGATACTTATCGTGATGAGTTGGGAATTAATGTTGTATATGATTGGATTGTAAAAGGTGATGATGAATATAGCCAGAAAATCAATATCACAATTGCAACAGGTGAGTTGCCAGATATTATGTCGGTTACGGCAACACAGATGGTACAGTTAGCAGAGGCAGATTTGATTGCAGATATATCGGATGTATATGAAGCATATGCAGCAGATTTTACAAAGGAAACATTGACACAGGAAGGCGATGATCCGTTTTTAGCAGCATCAATTGATGGAAAAATGTATGGTCTTCCAGTGACAGGTGGATCAGTTGATTCTGTGGATTTGATGTGGATTCGTCAGGACTGGCTAGACAAGTTTGATCTTGAAATTCCGCAGACAATGGATGAACTGTTAACCGTTATTGATAAATTTACAAATGAAGATCCAGACGGTGATGGTGAGAACAATACCTATGGAATCGGTGTTGCAGGTTCTCCAAATGTATTTGGCGGTGGTTATGGTGGATTGAAGGGATTCTTCAATGCATATGGTGCATATCCAACGATCTGGGTAGAGAAAGATGGACAGCTTGTTTATGGAGCAACACAGCCAGAGTGTAAGGAAGCACTTGCGACTTTGGCAGATTTGTATCAGAAGGGTATGATTGATCCTGAGTTTGGTGTTATGGATTCTGGTAAGGCAGGTGAGGCTGGAGCATCAGGAAAATGTGGATTAACATTTGGTCAGCAGTGGCTGTCACTCGTACAGTTCCAGACAAATTATAATCTGGACAATGATGCAGTATGGTCGGCGTGCCCAATTCCGACTGCTGGAGATGAAAAGGCATCAGCTCAGGCGGATCTTGGAACCACGAGATGGCTTGTTGTTAGAAAGGATTTCGAGCATCCAGAGGCATTAATTAAAATGGCAAATTTGTTTATTGAAAAATGTTGGGGTGAGACAGGAGATAATTCTGTTTATTATGCACCGCCAGTAGCTGAGGGTGTATGGAAATTATCACCAGTACAATGCTCTATGCCATTAAAGAACATTTATGCATACAGAGATATTCAGGAAGCAATGGCAAATGATACAACAGATCAGCTTACGGGTGAAGCAAAATCTATTTGGGATAAGCTTGAGCGTTATTATTCAGGAAGTGAAGATGGAAAGTCTGTATGGGGCTGGGAGCGAATTTATGGACCGGCACCAAGCTCTTACGCATCCATTGACGAGATGCAGTCAGATGGAAGAATTCTGATTAATCGTTTTGTAGGCGCGCCGACAGAGACTATGACTGAAAAGATGTCTACACTTGAGAAGATGCGCGATGAGATGTTTAACAAGATTATCATTGGTGAGGCATCTGTGGATGAATTTGATAAGTTTGTGGAAGACTTCAATTCTCTTGGTGGAGAGCAGATCACTAACGAAGTAAATGAGTGGTATGCGTCTGTTCAGTAATCGTTTTTTAAAGATGGTATCAGGTTATATGATTTTATAAAGAGGGAAGGGGCAGGCGATGGCTTGCCCTTTTTCAGAAAGAGGATTTGTATGGAAAAGATGAGACAGAAAAAGAAAACAAATTTGAGAAAAGAGCTGCCATTTCATCTAATGCTGCTCCCAGGTGTGATATTTACGATTATTTTTTGTTATGTCCCCATGGTTGGAATGAAGATTGCGTTTCAGAAGTTTATTCCGGCAAAAGGATTTTTTGGTGATCAAAAATGGATTGGATTTGATAATTTCACGTATTTAATAAATATGCCAGGAGCAATGGCGGCGTTAAGAAATACAATTGTAATCGCACTGTGGAAAATTGTGTTAAATCTTGTAATACCAGTACTAGTTGCACTTATGCTAAATGAAGTAAAATCAAATAAATTTAGAAGATCTGTTCAGACTGCAATTTATCTTCCGTATTTTTTATCTTGGGTTATCTTTGCGGGGGTGTTAATTGATATTTTATCACCTTCAAGTGGTATGATTGGACGTATTTTGAATATGTTTGGAATTCAAGCACCGTTTTTCTTGGGAAGTAACAAGTATTTTCAGCAAACCATCATATGGACAGATGTATGGAAAAATTTCGGATACGGAACGATTGTGTATTTAGCGGCAATCACCGGTATTGATATGAGCTTGTATGAGGCAGCAACAATGGATGGGGCAGGGCGACTTCAGAAAATGTGGCACGTGACGCTTCCAGGAATTCGCATGATTGTAATTCTGATGACCGTACTTTCGCTTGGAAATGTGCTAAATGCAGGATTTGATCAAATACAAAATTTAATAAGTCCTCAAGTATATGCGACTGGAGATATTCTGGATACGTTTATTTATCGTATTGCTATGTTGGATGCACAGTTTGGTCCGGCTACGGCAATGAGTATGTTTAAATCAGTAGTATCATGTTTTTTTATTTCGGTATCGTATTATATCGCGTACAAGTTTTTTGATTATCGTATTTTTTAGAGAAAGGAGCAATGAATATGACAGGTAAAAATAAAAATCGTATCAAAAATTCATGGAGATCAAAGCTTTTTTCTCTGATTAATGGAATTGTTTTGACATTGTTGGCTTTACTATGTATACTTCCATTAGTGAATGTACTGGCAATTTCGTTAAGTAGTAATACAGCTGTTACTGCAGGAAAAGTTATGTTTTTACCAGTGGATTTTACTTTAAAATCATATGAATACGTAGCAAAAAGAGAAGCGTTTTGGAGAGCAATGGGCATTACACTGGAGAGGTGTCTATTGGGTGTGGCGTTAAATGTGTTTTTGTGTATCATGACGGCATATCCACTGTCAAAGAAAAATTCGAGATTTCATAGCCGTACAGCGTATACATGGTTTTTCTTTCTGACAATGTTAATTAACGGTGGCTTAATTCCGAATTTTATGACTGTAAAGAGTCTAAATCTTTTAGGAACTATATGGGCATTAGTATTGCCTGGAGCAGTCCCAGTCTTTAGCGTTGTACTTATGCTTAATTTCTTTAGGGCGCTTCCAGATGAGTTAGAGGAAGCTGCAATTGTCGATGGTGCGAATCAATGGCAGATCATGATGAAAATTTATGTGCCACTGTCAAAAGCATCAATTGCAACGATTTTTCTATTTGCGCTTGTGTATCACTGGAATGCATGGTTTGACGGAATTATTTATATGAATAAACCAGAGCAGTATCCACTTCAAAGTTATTTGAATACTATTCTTGTGGACACACAGTCGACGACTAGTGGAGCACTGGATTGGCAGACGATGTCGCTTGTCTCCGACCGTACAGTAAAATGTGCGCAGATTTTTCTTTCAACGCTTCCAATTATTGCTGCATATCCGTATCTTCAGAAATATTTTGTAAAAGGAATGGTACTTGGATCAGTAAAGGGATAAGGAATAAATGAATGAAAAAAACAGTAAAGGGAAATGCGTTTCATAAGTTGAATATTGCGGTCTTGATTACATGTGTTGCTTTTTTGTGTACTGGGCTGTGCATTAACAAATATTATAAAACAGTTCTGGAAGAACGGCTTATGGAAGATATTGATGTGAGAGTAGTAAAATGGAAGGACAGCTTTGACAGACAGCTAGATAATCTTCAAATGGCACAGAGTAACCTGCTTTATAGTCAGAGTGTTGCAAAGATAAATATGTACTGGGATTATCGCTCGTCATATGAACGCATGACAGATTGTGTGAACTTGTCAGATAAGCTTAAAGAAATTCGTATTTTATACACACTAATTGAAAAGGTTGGTATTTATTTTCCACAGCACCATAAGGTTGTAAGTGGAAATGCGCCGATTCTTGAGTCTTATGAGGAAGACGAATTTTATGATAACAGGCAGTGTTTGTTATCAGATTCAGGTGATCTTTTGCTAACAACATATTATCCATTAACGATAAGTGGAAAAGAAAACAAGTGTGTATATTATATTCGTTCTGTTATAACTGCTTCTCGTTTAAAAACATTTCTTGAGCAGAACATTCAAATTGATGAAACTGGTTTTGCTGCGGCAGCAGATCAATCTGGTAGATTAGTGGTTGTATATCGGGACAAAACGACACCGCAGGAAGAAAATTGGGAAAATCGAATCAGCTATGAATTAACTGAGGCATTGAAGTATAATGATAATGTAGATGCGTTACGAATAAAATCGGATATTATGATAAGTGGCTCTTACAGTAAAAAATCAGGACTTTGGATTTTATATGGATATCCTAAGAATGCGATTCAAGATCCATTGAAGAAACTGTTGTGATGGACGTTATTATGATACTGCTGGTTCTGATACTGTATTTTGCATTCCGATCTTATGCAACGCATATCATTGCGCACCCACTAAATCGGATTATGGAAGCGATGGCAAAACAAAAAATGCCGCCTTTACTGAACATGAATGAAAATGATGAGTTTGCGCAGATTTACGAACAATATAATCAAATGATTATGGATACAAACAGGCTGATGAAAGAAAAGATGGATGCGGAGTATCAGAGCAAGCTTTCACAGCTTCGGCAGCTGCAGTATCAGATCCAGCCACATTTCCTCTATAATAGTTTGTTTACGATATCGAGAATGGCACAACTTGATGATAATGATGAGATTGCTGAGTATGCGAAGCATCTTGGAAAGTATTATCAGTATATTACAAAGTCTAGTGACAGAGAAGTGACGTTTAATCAGGAATTAGAGCAGGTAAAAGATTACCTGTATATTCAGAATATTCGCTTTGAGGATAGGATTGAAATTATTATGGATGAGATGCCAGAGTCAATTATGCAAATAAAAATCGCACCTATGATTTTACAGCCTTTGGCTGAGAATGCATATCAGCATGGCCTGAAAAATATCGCATCAGGAGGTATCATACACATATCAGCCGGATATGAAAACGGATATTTATGGTTTCAAGTGGAGGATAATGGAGATGGAATTTCACCGAAGCAACTTTCTGAACTTAAGCAGCGTTTGGAAAGGGGAGAAATAAATAAAGAAGAGATTCACGGATTAACGAACGTTCAGGCAAGAATTTCGCTATTATACGGATCAGAAAGCGGCTTGACTGTAAATAGTGGGACTGAAGGTGGATTTTGCGTGAGAATGAAGATTGCTGTTCTAAAAAATGGATAAAAGATTGATAGAAAGGTAGGGTGCTTTTTATGTATAATCTGCTTATTGTTGATGATGAGCCACTGATTCTGGAATCATTGTATCAAATGATCAGTAAAAAGCGAGATCGACAGTTTGTGGTGTTTAAGGCTGGCTCTGCATTGGAATCTTTAAAAATTTTCAGAGAGCACAGGATTGATCTTCTTATGACAGATATTTGTCTTCCAGAGACCAATGGACTGAAATTGCGCGATACAATTCAGGAAAATTGGCCAGAATGTTTTACAATATTTTTAACCGGTCAAGAGGAATTTGAATATGCGAAAGAGGCTGTAGATGCACATACTGTTTCTTTTGTGCTTAAGGTAGAAGGAGATGAAGCGATATTAGCAGCTATTGATAAAGGTTATAAAAAGATAGAAGCGTATTATAATGAGAAAAGTCGTGTAGTACGGCTGAATCAACAGTTAAATAGTGCGCTTCCACTACTGAAAAGCGGTTGTGTACGAAAAATCGTGCATGGTGAAATTACCTCAAAAAATGTAGATGCCATAACGAATGCGTTGGCATTTGGAAGTACACAATTTGATTTTAAGGAGAAATTTTTAATTGTAGTTTGTTGGGTAAATGGTTCTTCTGATCAACGGCTGTTTATTGAAAATATCATTGATATTTTGGAAGAAAGTTTAAGGGGAGCATTTCGAACTATTAGCTCTGTCACGGATGAAAACTGCATTATTTTGGCACAATCCGAGGAAAATGACGCAGATAGGCTGCGCGGTTTTTTAGAAATTGGTTTGAATATATGTGACAAAAGCTATGGAATTATTCCTGATGTGTATGTTTATGGAGAAAAAATTGGACTTGAAGCAGCAGATAAGGCATACATGCTTTTAAATTGCAGGCATCTGGAGATTGATGGGGAAACGCATGCGGTAACAATGTATATGCCAAATAATCAGTTCACTGGGATTTTATGGAGAAAGACTGATAGTGGGTATCATGTGGCAGAACTGGCAGCAAATCAGATGTCGGAGAGTTTAGCGGCTGGAAATGAGGAAGCGTACATAAAGGCATATGGTGAATTAAAAGAAAATTGTGGTCAACTGTCTGTGTTAGAAGAACATGCTCTTTTTTGTACCCTTAGCAGTCAACTGTTAAATGCGATTGTTAACTTTTTGCCACAGGATAACCAGTCGTTTGATGAGATTGATGCACAAAAACTGAGCAATTTTCGAATCTATGCAGATTTTTCCAAGGCAATAAAGGAAATTTATGAGATGGCTCATGTGTATTTCCAAGCGAGGAGATCATTGCATATGGATTCACGAAGCCGAATTGTACACGTTGTAAATTCTTATATAAAAGAGAATTTATCAAAGGATTTGTCAATGGTTGTGTTAGGAGATTATGTTGGACTTAATCCAGCCTATTTGTCAAGAATTTATAAAGAGACAGCAGGACAGTCAATCAATAGTTATATTAGTGATCAGCGAACTGTATTAGCAAAGAAACTATTAAAAGACCCAACAATAAAAATACAGAAAATTGCTGAGATGACAGGAATGAGAACAGCATCATACTTTACTCATTATTTTAAGAAATATGTGGGAATTAGTCCACAGGAATATCGAAATCAGTAAGGATGATGGATACTTAAAAGTGGGAAAATAATTGAAAGGCAGGGCAGAAATATGAAGTTAGAAATGAAAGAAACAGCGACCGAATTTTTGTTTTTTGTTAATAATGAGCCTGCAGCAAGGATAAAAAAGCAAACAGATCGGTTTGATTCATTTGTGTTTCACGAAGGTGATGTAGTAGAGTGGACTTGTAAAACTGCTAAAGAAACAGATCATATGTGTATGGAATTGGAGGATTGTTTTGAGGCAAAACATATTGTGGTACCGGCTGTTTCCTATGACCAGAATCCGTGGGGAAAGGATCATGAATACAAAGGTCTTGAGAAGGATGGAATTCCTTATAGTTTTGCTTATCATAGAACAGCAGTGCCAGGAGCTACTGTAAGCAAAGGCAATCGGGTAAGTCTGGCAGTATGCTCGTCAGATACTGCATCTGGCAGCATGTTTATACAGAATAAAAAAGCAGTGCACCGTCTAATTTGGCCAGAAACGGAGAGTCCACAATATTTGATGGCGGACTGTTTTATGCCAGAATACATAGGTAAAATCAAGCCAAGATGTGAATTTAAGGGATGGATTTTCTTCAGTGATCAGTGTGATGCAGATGAAAAAATGATGTTATATATTTGGAAACAAAATATAAAAAGACTACATCCAAAACAAAGTGCTCAGACAATTTGGGACTGGTCTGTGGAATATGCGAAAAAACTGTATACACATGATGGTGAAATTCATGCTTTTAATATTGGTTTTCGTTGGGATGGAAATGAATGGGTAAAACGGGAAGAGATGAAATATGAGATCGGATGGTGTGGTCAGAATGCATCTCTTGCGGTTTCTCTTTTATATGATTATCAGATGAATGGAAATAAGGATTCATTGAAAAAAGGTCTGGCCGTTTTGGATTGGTGGACCCAAAAAGCACGTAGTAAAGAGGGACTGCTTTTGACCAGATATGATCCGGAAGATAGTTTAATTGATGCTTGCAATTTGGGCACTGCAGGTTGCCAACTGATAGAAGCATATGAACAGTGTGAACGAATTGGTGTCAGAAGAACGCAATATCTGACAGCAGCTCTTGAATCTGCGATTTTGCGATGGCACATCAGCGATTGGATGGTGGAATTGCAATGAGATGGAATCGTGACGGTTCGGTCCATACACTAGAAGGAACAGCAGGCGCATTTCTTATTTTGCCACTTGTAAAGGCTTTTGAAAAAACACATAAAGAAAAATATAACATAGCTGCTGTGAGAGCATATTCATATTATTTTAGAGAATTTAAAAATTGTGGATATGGCACATCTGGTGCATTGGATACGTGTTGCATTGACAAGGAATCAGTAATACCTTTGTTGAAAGGTGGAATTATGCTATATGAAGCCACGGGATTTGAGCGCTATTTGAAAATGGCACAGAAGGCAGCATGGTATTTATCAACATGGCAGTGGCATCAGAGTGTTGTATATCCGAGTGATTCTATTCTTGGAAAGATGGGTTATGACACATTTGGTGGAACAGCAGTTTCAACCTCGCATCATCATATTGATCCATTTGCATTGTGTTATGTGGAGGATTTAAAAAAGCTTGCAATATTTACTAAGAATACACAGTGGGAGAGCAGAGCGTTTGCAATCTGGTACAATGCATCTCAAGGAATTTCTGATGGTACGTTGATGATCGGTGAGACTGGTGTGCGTCCAAGAGGAAGCTGTGATGAAGGAATTTTACATACGAGATGGGGAAACAATGGTAATTATTTTGGTGTAAGTCAGTGGCTAGTTGCATGGCCATGCGCGTTTCGTTTGGAAGTGTTAAGAAAATTGGATAATTGGAATTGGCTTAATGGGGAAGAACAGGAGGCTTGGTTATGATACGATATATGAAAAAAGGACAGGATATATTATTTTTTTCTGGTGAGATACAGATTGCAAGGTTAATAGGATGCAGTGATGCAGAGGATACATTAACAATACTTGAAGATGGAATTTTTGAGTGGAGGCGTCAGTGTAAGCCAGTCAAGAAAATGTGCATGGAATTGGAAACTTGTTATTCAAGTGAATTTTATTTGATTCCAGGAATTAATTATAATGGAAATGGATTTGGTACATTTTGCGAGTATGAAGGAGATCGATATAATGGAGTACCATGGGTATATGGCTGGCACCGCGCAGCTATTCCTGCGATGACAATGTCACAGGATGAAAAAATAAGTGTATCACTTATTGGAAAAGCAAATGATGGAGAATCCTGTAGCCTGTTTTACAAAAAAAATTCTAAGCAAATGGTACATCGTATTTTATGGCCAGAAGAAGAGTCACCCAAACAGCTTCGTTTGTATCGGTATGCAGATGCATTCCAGACAAAGATGGAGCCAAGAACGGAATTTTGCGTATGGATTGTTTTTGAGGAGCATCCACAGCAAAGAGCCGGATATCATCGTGTACTTGACTTTTCATGGAAACAAAATTATGCGATATCAAAAAATCCACTTTCATTAACAGAGGTATGGTCATACGGAATTGATTATGCAAAATCGCTTTATACAGAAGAAGCCGATGGCTTTTGCGGATTTAACATCGGATTGGCATGGGAAAATGAAAACTGGGAAAAGCGTAGATATAATAAATATGAAATTGGGTGGTGTGGACAGAATGCATTATTGGCAAATGAATTACTATGCGAAGCAATTAAACATCCGGAAGATATGGAAGCTCGTCGTATGGGATTTGCCGTATTGGATTCGTGGATAAAATATGCATCTCTTCCTATTGGTGTTGTCCACAGCTATTATGATCCAGGACAAGTGCGCTACCTGGAGGCATGTAATCTTGGAACAGCAGGAGTTGAATTTTTTGATGCATATGATTTATCTGTAAAGCTAAAAGAAGAACGAAAATTATATCTGGATGCTGCATTTGCAATTTGCGACTTTGCGGTTCGTGTCCAGAAAGAAAGCGGGGCATTTGCAAAGTGTTGGCATGAAGACGGAAGTGTGGCAATTGAAGAAGGGTCAGTTGGAGCATTTCTTGCACTTCCGTTAGTGGAAGGCTATCGAAGAAGCAAAAATCAGGTCTATTTAAAGGCAGCGAAAAAAGCACTACGCTGGTATGGAAAAGAATTGACTGAGCAGGGCTTTACGACAGCAGGAGCACTTGATATTTTCTCAATTGATAAGGAATCAGCAATTCCACTGTTAAAAGGTGCAGTAAGTATGTATCGTGAAGATAAATCAGAGGAATGGCTAGTACTTGCTGAAAATGCCGCGTGGTACCTTTCAACATGGCAGTATTCCTGTACCGAAAAATTTTCTAAAGAAACAACACTTGGAAAAACTGGATATGATTCATTTGGTGGTACTCTTGTATCGACTGTGCATGAAGGAATGGATTCATTTGCATTATCTTATGTGCCAGAGTTATATGAGTTGGGAGAACAAACTGGTCAGACAAGATGGATTGAAAGGGCAAAAGCAATATGGAGAAATGGCTGCCAGCATGTATCAGATGGAACGATGATTATAGATGGCCATGTAAGACCAAAGGGAAGTCAGGATGAAAGTTTTGAATTGTCACGCCAATCGGTAATGGGAAGTGCGTCAAACTGGCTAGTTGCATGGCCTGGAGCTTTTCGAATGGATATCGTAAGAAAAGTTGGTGCGAAAATTGAGTAAATAGAAGAGGATGCGAAATATGGGAAGAATATTTTATTTGGATGCTGTTAATGGAAATGATAAAAATAATGGAATTACGCCAGACGAAGCGTTAAAAAGTCTTGAAGCTGCAAATCGGATTGTGTTTGGAGAAGGAGACAAACTGCTTTTGAAATGTGGATGTGTGTGGAAGGGAATGCTTTGCCTTCATGGAGATGGAGATCGTTTTAATTTTGCGCAGGTTGGTGTTTATGGGGACGGAGAAGCACCTTTGATTGATGGAGATGGTGCATATGCAGCGATATTACTTGATGGAGTGAGCTATTGGAAAGTAAAGGGACTTCGTATTTGTAATCATAGCAGCGAAAGATGTGTGCGTCAGGGAATTTGCATTAGTGCAAAGCCAGAGGGAATTACAGCAGGAATCGAAATTTCAGATTGTGAAATCTTTGAGGTAGACGGTGAAAATCGACGGGCAATGCCAGCATACCAGAGCATGTATTGGAATGGGGCTGTGTATGTTACATTTCCAGGTCGTACATCAGCTCAAGATCATCTTCATGACATCGTTATTAGTAATAACTACATTCACGATGTTAGAACAAGTGGTATACGTGTAAATCAGCAGGAAGATTTTATAAATGATATTCATCATACACATGTAGTTGTGCGTGGAAATAGGATTGAACGAACTGGATCAGATGGAGTTATTGTGGCAAATTGCATATCACCGCTGATTGATAGTAATGTTTGTTTTGATGCAGGAGCACTTGGTACACTTGAAGATACCCAGCTGATTGCTGGTATCTGGGTTTGCGCGACACGGGATGCGCTGATTCAGCGAAATGAAGTGGCACGAACCAGAATGTTTGAAAATGATGGAACAGCATTTGATACGGATTGGGGAACTGCGGGGACTACAGTATTTCAGTATAACTATTCGCATGACAATGAAGGTGGATTTTGGCTGGACTGCATGAAGCTTAATCACAATAGAGACTGTGAAAAGACCATTCTGCGCTACAATATCAGTATGAGAGATGGAAGAGGCATTGCCGTATATGATCAGGGAATTTTAGCAGAATGGTATGGAAATCTGTTTTATAATGAAAATCCGATACAAATTTGCTGCTTTGATGAAGGAGAAAATTTTCATTTTGCTAATAATGTATTCTGTGTTCTTAAAGAGACAGAGTGGCAGAAAGCACGATATGAAGATAATATTGTGAATGATGAGAAGTGGAGGGAACTGTTGCAGGATGAAATAAGAAATTCGAATTGGAGAGACGTCGTAATGGAAAAGCTTTGCAAATTAGTTGGCGTAAAAAGATAGTTTTGTAATTGTCAATGCTGCCGCTTCATTCCATTTGTGATATGTTAATCATGCCATATGAAATAAGATAAGGTTTTGTCAAAACTAGGAGTCAAAATAATTTGCTTGAAATACAGGCCATAGTTCGTTATAATATAGAGCGCAAAAGAATATGTGATGCAGAAAAAATCTGCAGTTAGGAGTTTTATGAGAAAGTATCAGAAGATGCAGGCAATTATTATGTGTGGAGCACTTGTGGCGTCAAGTACATCTGTATTGGCAGCAAAGGAGGCAAGCAGCGAAGCTAAGTCTGAATCAGCGACAGAAGCAGTATCTGAGGCAGGCGAATCTGAGGAGTCTGGCGAGGTTAGCTATCCGCTTACATTAACAGGAACAGACGGCACTGAAATTACAATTAATGAGGAGCCTGAAAAGATTGTATCCATGGGACCCAATATGACAGAGATTCTGTATGCAATCGGTGCAGGTGATAAATTAGTCGGAAGAACCGATTACTGCGATTATCCGGCAGCAGTCAGCGAGGTTGAGTCTGTTGGCAGTATTTCAAATGCAGATATTGAGAAGATTTTAAGCCTGGAGCCAGATTTGGTTCTTGCCTCTACTCATTTTTCAGATGATGCAGTAAAGCAGCTTGATGATGCTGGTGTTCCTGTTTTGTATCTCTATGATGAGGGCGATATGGAAGGCGTTTATGATATGATCAGTTTGGTTGGCGAGGCTGTAAACTGTGAAGAAGCAGCAGAAAAGACCGTTGATGAAATGCAGACAAAGATGGACTATGTTTCTGATCGTCTGGCAAATGCTGATGAGAATCCGACAGTTTATTATGTAGTTGGATACGGTGAGTACGGCGATTATACAGCTGGAGGAGATACTTTCGTAAATGGTATTCTGACAGCGGCAGGCGGTGACAACATTGCATCAGATGTGGAGGGATGGTCATATTCCACAGAGACACTTCTGGAGAAGGATCCGCAGTATGTTATCTTAAATGCTTATAATGAGGAAGGTTTCTGCACAACAGATCCGTATACTGAGCTGAGTGCAGTAAAGAATGGTTTTGTAGAGACTATTGATACTAACATGCTTGATCGTCAGGGACCGAGAAATGCAGATGCTGTTGTAGAGTTAGCACAGATGCTTCATCCAGAGTGCTTCCCATCAGAGACCGAGTATCCGGTTAATGTAAAAAGCGGTGTTGTAGAGTACAATATCGAATCTTGCCCAGAGAGCGTTTACGCTGCAAGCGAGGAAGTTTTCGATCTGTTAAAGGAAATCGGTGTAGTTAGTGAGGATGCCGAGTATGAACAAAAAAGTGTTGAGGACATTGTTTTAGAGGCTCCGGCAGTTGTTGTTGCAGATGCCGAGTATTCTGCTGAGGAAAAGGCAAAGTTTGACGATGCCAATATTCCTGTTATCTATGTTGATGCAGAAGATGATGAAGCTGTAATCACACTTGGTCAGATCTTTAACTGTAACGCAAAAGCCGATGAGGTTGCTTACGTAAAGGCAGCATTAGTAAAGTAATGGAAAAGAAAAAAACATATTTGTATATTTATGTTTGCATGGCAGCTCTTCTTTTTGTGGGAGCTGCCATTTCCCTAAGTGTTGGATCTGCAGAGATTGGCATAATAGGGAGCATTAAGCTTGCGCTGTCTGGTATTCCAGGTATAGGTCAATTTGTGGATATATCAGCGTATAGCACGATGCAGCGCTATATAATTTTGCAGGTTCGCCTGCCTCGAGTTTTGCTTGCAGCACTTGTTGGTGCAGGACTTTCGGCAGCGGGAGGCGTGTTTCAGGGGATTTTTCAAAATCCACTCGCTGATCCGCATATTTTAGGTGTATCCTCAGGTGCCGCACTTGGCGCAACGATTGCTATTCTTTTTGGTGTACAGGTGAGTGTTTTGGGGATTGGAACTATTGGTGTGTGTGCTTTTATTGGTGCGATTTTAACAATTATGCTAGTATATTTGATTGGAGGCATGAAAAAGGGAGCAAAGACAATAGGTATCCTTCTTACAGGAACGGCAATCAGTACGTTTTTTTCAGCTGTGATGTCACTTCTTATGTCTCTTAATCATGATAAGATTGAACAAGTCTATCTGTGGACGATGGGAAGCTTTTCAGCTGCAGTGTGGGTGAAGGTTTGTTATGTGGCGATCTGTGAAATGGTTTGTCTTTGTGTCTGCATTGTCTTGTCAAAGGATCTGAATTTGATGGCGATGGGTGAGGAGACGGCACAGAGTCTTGGTATCGAGACAGCGCGTATACGCCGAATTTTGATTTTAGTAGTATCGGTGATGGTTGCCGCATGTGTTTCCGTCAGCGGTGTGATTGGTTTTGTCGGACTAGTGATTCCTCATATTGTACGATTTTTGCTTGGTGATGATTATCGAAGAATTTTGCCTGGGGCGATTCTTGGAGGCGGATTTTTCTTGATGATTTGCGATACGTTAGCGCGTACTGTGACTGCACCGGGAGAACTGCCAGTTGGTGTGCTGACAGCAATTGTCGGGGCACCATATTTGATTCTGCTTATTAAGAGGAAGATGGCATGAAAAAAGAGAAAATGTGTTTTAGTGGGCAAAGAGGCAAAAAAGAATCTGCACTAGGAATGAATTCAATCAAATCAGTAGACATTGTAAGCAATCATTTAACTTGGACACCAGAAGGGATGGATCATCCAATTTTAAAAGATATCACGCTTACTCTTGAACCAGGTCATATCTATGGAATTATCGGGCCAAACGGAGCCGGGAAATCGAGCTTTCTGCGTCATGTACTCGCATTTTTAAAAACAGAGAGTAAAGAAAGTATGAAAATTGGTGATGTGCCGGCTGACGATTATTCGCGAAAAAAGCTTGCAAGGCTGTTATCCTTTGTGCCGCAGAAAACAGATCTTGAGACAGACTTTACGGCAGAGGAGATCGTTATGACAGGGCGTACACCATATCAGGGACGCTTTTTGGGAACATCTGTTAATGATAAAGAAGCAGTTTCACGCGCTTTTTCGCTCACCAAAGCAAATAGACTTAAGGATAAAAAATTTGCTGTCTTAAGCGGCGGCGAAAAACAAAAGATTGTGATTGCACGCTCAGTAGCACAAACCACACCCTGGATGCTTCTTGATGAACCGATTGCAAGCCTTGACATTAAAAACCAAATTGAAATCATGCAGACGCTTTTGGAATTAAACAGACAGGAAGGCGTATCTGTGCTTATGGTGCTTCATGATATCAATCTGGCTGGAATTTATTGTGATCGTCTGATTATGCTAAAAGACGGGCAGGTAATTGCAGCAGGAAATACAAATGAATGTCTATGTGAAGAAAATTTAAAGAAACTTTATGATATATCATTTTTTCATATGGATACAAAAAAAGGACAGCGATATTATTACGCTGAAATATAAATGATACCAGGGTCAAAAGGTCAGAAAGCCGATGCAAGCTTGCTTACAAGAGGTTTTTTGAACTCTTGACTCGCCAAAAATATGAGTAAGTAGCCATTTTTCAAAGAAAAATGAGCGGATTACGAATGTTTTTGAAGATTGCGAGAGTGCAAAGCACGTAGCAATCTGGTATCAAAATAAATAGTTAAAGTAAAAGCTCACGATGAAAATCGTGGGCTTTTGCTATACTTTCAACCAACAGAAAAGAAAACAAAAAGAAAACAAATTTTATCTTTTCTGTGCAGAAAGAGTAGGAATTGCAAGAGCCTTGGCAACAGATCCATCTATTTTGCTTAGCGATGAATCAACTAGTGCACTTGATCCAAAAACGACAAAAGCGATCCTCAAGCTGTTAAAGAGAATCAATAAGGAAGACGCAAAGGAGAAAAAATATGGCACTTGAAGAATTTCTTGGAATATCAAATGATAAGCTGTTAACATCATTTGCAGAGACATTATACATGGTTGGAATAGCCCTGATTATTGTAACGATTGTCGCATTTGTTCTGGCAATCGTGCTGATCTTTACAAGAAAGGGCGGGTTATACCAGAATGTGGTGATTTATAATATCATCAATGTGATAATTAATATTGTAAGAAGTACACCATTTGTTGTTCTTCTGGTTGCAATTATGCCAGTTACAAAGTTTTTAATAGGAACGAGAATTGGAGCAACAGCAGCAATTGTGCCTCTTACAGTAAACGCGATACCGCTTTTGACACGCTTATTTGAAAATTCCCTTCTCGATACAGGAAATGGCATTTTAGAAGCTGCACTGGCAATGGGGGCAACACCGCTGCAGCTTGTTACAAAATTTATTTTGCCAGAGTCACTTGGATCTGTTATAAAATTTTTAGGCGAAAACCCAGGGCTTGCCCCTGGGATGAAGCAAGAAATATTTTTCTAAATCTTTAATGTCGATATCTTCTGAATATAACAGATCTAACAGCATAAAAGGCACATTTAATTAAAAAATTTATGCTATTAAATCGGGAAAAAATTACATTCTTTGAACTTGCACATTGAGAAATTAAAGGGAAATGCCAGTTGACGGATGAAGAACGTGACTGACAATAAATATCATAGTAATAACCATTGTAACTATCAAATGAAACATCCTGTCGTTTGGAGAGCCTGACGTTAAACGATTCTAATTCTTACCAATTACAAAAGTCAGTTAGCAGGCTAAGAAATTTTGTTGAATAATTAGACAATGATGTCGAATTTTGTCGAATTATTATACAGGCAATTATCAATTTCGTGTTTGTGATTTCTTGTAAAGTATGATATACTAATTATAGTAATGAGGAGTATATATTCACTATTAATAAGAAAAAGCAATCGATAGATTCCTAAGTTGATTACCGGGAAAGAAAGGAGTTTTATGGCGATTCGGAAAAAGCAGGAGCCAGACGAATATCAAAAAGCATTACGTAAGTTCCATAAAAAATCAAATCGACATGTTGTCGTGTTTGAAGCTGATATAAGCGAAGATGAAAAGCGACGCATTTTTTCGGATGCCGACCATCTGCGCCAATGTGGAAATGAACTCCTCGGTATTATGGAACGAAAT